>CAZRKN010000017.1:0-72791 GCA_964600805.1 uncultured Bacteroides sp.
TTCATGCTTCAAGCAGGGATTCCTCGCGTACCCCTATGCAGTGGGATTCCTCAGAGAATGCAGGATTTACCACCGGAACTCCGTGGTTTTATGTAAACCCGAATTACAATAAGATCAATGTTGCCGACGAGGAAAAAGACCCTCAAAGTATTCTGAATTTTTACCGCAAATGTCTGGGATACAGAAAAAAGAGCGAAGCGGCGCTTTGGGGTGATTATGTGGAATATTATAAGGCAAGCGAGCGCCTCTTCGTATATCGGAGAAGCTATAAAAATAAGTACCTGCTCATTGTATGTTCTTTCAGTCCGCATAAATTGAGATGGCATAATATCAGGGAATTTCGCGGTAGGAAGGGACGTCTTGCAATCTGCAATTATAAAAATCCCAAACGGGGAATTTTAAAGCCTTATGAGGCAAGGGTTTATGAGTACTGATTTGTATAAACTTTTATTTTAGTGTTGTTCAAGATCCTCCAAGTATTTATCTGATAAATGCGTATAATTTTGAGGTGAAATATTTGGCAAGGGGTACAGTTTAGTTTAAAATGTATTGTTATTATGCGCAAATATTGATAAAATGAATCAAACAAAAGGAAACACTAAGATTTGTGAAAAAGTATAGTATTTCGGATATAATCGGTTTTGTATTGAACGAAAGCGGTAAATCAAATTGATAGGAGAAACTGCATATGAATAGCATAAGGAAAAGAAGAAAAAATAAAATCACGAGAGGAATAGCAAGGATACTGGCAGCGTCCTTGCTATTTGGCGTTATAGGGAGTCATGCGGAGACATTGACGATCACGGCGCAGGCGGCAGAAAGCGGAGAGATGAATGATGCATGCGTACTGTCACTTGGAGGTTTTCATAGTGCAGTGATTAAGGCAGACGGCAGTCTGTGGATGTGGGGAAGTAATTATCATGGTGCATTGGGAAACGGAACAGAGGAAAACAGCAGCGTCCCCATTCAAATAATGGAGGATGTGAGCGCCGTATCTTTGGGATATCAGCATAGTGCAGCGATCAAGGCAGACGGCAGTCTGTGGATGTGGGGAGATAATCAATCGGGGGAATTGGGAAACGGAACTTCGCAAAACAGTAATACGCCAATCAAGATTATGGATGATGTGAGCGCCGTATCTCTGGGAGATTATCATAGTGCAGCGATCAAGACCGACGGCAGTCTGTGGATGTGGGGAGATAATCAATCGGGGGAATTGGGCAACGGAACTATGAAAGACAGTCGCACACCAATCAAGATTATGGATGATGTGAGTGTCGTATCTCTGGGAGCTGAACATAGTGCAGCAATCAAGACGGACGGCAGTCTGTGGATGTGGGGAAGTAATGGTTCCTGGGAATTGGGAGACGGAACTACGCTATGCAGTGACACGCCAATCAAGATCATGGAGAATGTGAGTGCCGTATCTCTGGGAGCTAATTGTAGTGCAGCGATTAAAACAGACGGAAGCCTATGGGTGTGGGGCGAAGGACGGGGAATCGTGTTAGGCAGTAGAGTCCCTATTCAAATAATGGAGGATGTGAGTGTCGTATCTCTGGGAGCTGGACATAGTGCAGCGATTAAGACAGACAGCAGTCTGTGGATGTGGGGAAGTAACTATTATGGTGCATTGGGAAACGGAACCGACAGCAGCGTCCCTATGCAAATAATGGAGAATGTGAGTGCCGTATCTTTGGGAGTTTCTCATAGTGCAGCAATCAAGAACGACGGCAGTCTGTGGATGTGGGGAAATAATAGTTACGGGAAATTGGGAAACGGAACTGAGGAAAATAGCTTAATCCCCATTCAGATCATGCCTCCCGGAAGCGTCGAAGTACCAGACAGCTCATCGCCCGCCCCGATTGAACCGCCTATTAATATGGAAGTGACTACGAAACCGCAGATTCAAGTGGTCGATTCAAATGGGGATGTAATCGTTGATGCGGAAATTACATATAATGGCAAGACCTTTACGACGTCTGAAAGAGGAATTGCAGAGCTGGATAATTACATACAGGGTCAGGCGTTGACAATCAGCAAAACAGGTTATATACCGAACATGATTTTCCCGTTTATCAAGAGTAAGAGCGGTCGGTCTACCTATATGTTATCTCCTGCAGAAGATAAATTAGCGAATATCACGGGCAGCGTCATACTGTCGATGGATAATGAGCGCATCGACTTGCTTACTAAGGAAGCGCAGATTAATACATATTACAGCAATCAGGTATTTTCGATTAGATTATCATCGTATTATCCGTATGATAAATATTTGTTATACTCGGGCAGTAAGAAGATCGATGAGAGCAGCAATGGTATTTTTTCAAACCTCCGTTCCGGTTCTTTTACTGTAGGGCAGCCTGTTTATTTGGATATCTATGATGGAGATAGGCAAATACGGAAAAAACTCAATCTGAACATAGTTTATGATAAACCTCCGATGCCTCCGATGGACGGGATTTCTATATCAGATGGTTTTAAGGTAGTCTTTCCGGATGATGTTCCGCTTGTAGGCGGAAGGAACTTTGAGATAGATGCAGAGTATCTTCCGGTTACGTGTAAATATAAATCAGATGGTACATTGGAAGTGGGAATTAATATCTTTGAAAAAGATTTTGATGAAATCTACTCCAAAGTCAAAAAGCTAAATAAAGATACCGTTTCAAGTTTTCTGGGGGTAAGTGTCCAGCCTGAATTAAAGACCAGTATCAAACCGGATTTTAAAGTCGTAGGATATCTGGAAAGCAATGTAAAAAATCCGGATTATCTGCAGGGAAAACTGTTTGCAGAATTTTCTGTGGCATTTTCCAATGAATATCAGCTTGCAGTAGGTCCTGTTCCGGTTGTTGTAGAGCTGACAATCGAGGGAAAGATTAACGCAGACGGCAGTATCAAATGGTCTGCTAAAGAGGGCATTGGAGGCTCCGTCGGTATAGGCGGCGGTATCGGACTCGAGGTTTATGCCGGTGTAGGTGTCGCGAATGTGGCTTCGGCGGGAGTTTATGGTGGCGGTGAGTTTGGGTTACACTGGGTTATTCTTCCGGTGGATAAAAGCGGTGTGGATAAATTATATCTCAGCGGTCAGCTTGGACTGAAAGCCAAGGTGTTTGGCAACGACTTTCCATTTCCGCTGCTGGAAGGGAAATGGTACATTATAGACAGAGATGAGAAAGCGGCTCTGGTTAACAATGAAGCCGGAGGAAACGATCTTTCTCTTGATAACTATGAAGCCTATACGAGTCTTGACCGCAGTTATCTGACGGCGGATGGAGAAATGCCGGAATGGCAGGCGGATGCGCAGGCCACTACAGATGGAAATGTGGATGAAAAAGCTCTGCAGAGCGCTGTCTGCCTGGATATTGTTCCGCAGGTAGTACGCATGGGTGATACGGTCATGCTGTTCTATCTGACAGATGCAGGTACGGAGCGTAATGCGGCGAACAGGAGCTTGTTAGTCTATTCCCTCTGGGATGGGACGACGAAGAACTGGAGCGAACCGAAGGCTGTACTGGACGACGGCACGGCGGATTTTTCTCCGGATTTTTATACGGACGGAGAGAAGATCTACGCAGTATGGCAGAACGCAGAGGAGAGACTTACAGATGAAATGACTCTGAATGAGATCACGGACAGTCTGACACTGCATGCGGCGGTCTATGACAAAGAGCAGGATCAGTTCACAGATCTGGGCAGTATCGAGAGTGAGAACGGACTGTTCCAGCAGAATCCGCAGATCGTGGCGGATGGGGATACGGTATCTGTCTATTGGTATGAGAATAAAGAGGATAACGTGCTGGGACTCTCCGGCACAAATAAGATTTATCAGGCGATATTGCAGGATGCAGGTGCTGTTTCTGATAAGATGAAAATACAGAGTGTAGAGGAAGAGTCTGATGCAGAGGATGTCGATGTAGAAGACCTTGACACGGAGGAGGTCGAATACAACGGTATTTTCAAAAAGTATGTGGCTGTTGAGACTGATACGGAAACGGTCGTTTCGGAAGAAAATGAGACGGATGAAACCGTATCCGGGAACACCTTACCGGAAGAAACTGAGCCGGAAGAGACTGAACCGGAGGAGAGCGAACCGGAGGAAACTACACCGGAAGAAACTGTTTCAGAGGAAACTGAACCTGAGGAGACTGTCTCAGGAAACACCGTTTCTGAAAATACGATACAGAATACACTATATAGTACAGATGACAGAGCGGTACAGCCATGGGCAGTCACTTTCCTGCAGGAAGAAAACGACTGTATCGTTTCTTCAGATGCCGGTGAAGTAAACGGCGAAATAGGTTATGCTTATGCAGCAGGAAAACTGGATGCGCTGTATAACATATCTTCCGGCAAGGTCATATTCCTGAAACAGGGTGGAGAATCCTCTGTATTGGGAGATGGAAAAATCGGTAAGGTGAAGTTTACTCCTGTATATGCAGACACAACTTTAAGCTGGTATCAAGACGGTGATATTTATTATCTGGCGGAAAACGGTACGGAAACGGCATTGTTTGGTGAGAGCAGACTTTCCACAGCCTCATACACACTGCTTTCAGACGGTGCAGGGAACCCTGAGGTGATTTTCCCGGTAAATAGGGATGGGAAATCGAATCTGTATCGTATCGGTTATGAGAATGGAGCATTCCAGGCGGCGCTTCAGGTGACCGATCAGGAGGATTATATCCAGTATGTGGACGGTTTCATCGACGGAGATGAGACGATCCTTGTGTATAACAGGATGAAAGTAGATAATGACACGCTGGAGGAGATAAGTAACAGCCTGTACACGGGAACGATTTCGCATAGTTACTATGACATCGTCATGCAAAGCGCCGGTAGTATGATATGGCAGGATACGGAAACGAACGAGGATGTTCTGGAAATCAATGCCCGGTTGTACAATAACGGAACGATCCGTGCGGAGAATCTAAGCCTGACGCTAGCCGACGCTGAGGGAACGGAACTGGAGACAGTATCGATTGACACTGTGTTGGAGCCGGGAGAGACTGCGTATGGCACAGCGGTCTTTGACCTGAGTAAGATCACGGAAGCAGCAGAGTATACACTTACAGTGTCTATGCCAGGCGTCTCTGAGAGCAGCACAGAGAATAACAGCAGTTCCCTTATATTGGGAGAGGCTTCGTTACAGGTCGATGCAGAGATGATCGCAGTTGCAGATACCAGAACTGTACAGGTGGGAATCCGCAACACCGGCCTGAAAGCCTGCGGCGGCACCGTGAGCGTAAGAGATGTAGAGACGGGAACGGAGTATTGCAGCAGCGAGTTTGATCCAATCGTTGCAGGGACGACTGTATTTGTGGAGATCGCTGTTGATAATGCTGTTTTTGAGCAGAAGGATTCTATAGCGCTGGAGGTAGTGGTGACCCCTGACCAAGAGGGCGTAGAGTCCGTGAGTGACTTCGTGATGGCGACCGCGCCTTCATATGAGGTGAACTTCGTGACAGATACGGAAAATTCTACTGTCTATGCCGGCTATGGGAAAACAGTAGAGTTTCCGGTGAATCCTGCGAAAGACGGCGCTTACTTCGCAGGCTGGTATGATACCCGGGATGAAGCGGGCGGAACCCTTTATACGGAGGAGACGCCGATCAAGTCGGATGTGACGCTGTATGCGCGATTTGTGCAGGGGCAGACCGACATCTCTCTGGAGAACTGTTCGGTGACAGAGATTCCGACACAGCTATATACCGGAAAGGCGTTAAAGCCTGCCGTGACGGTGAAGTGGGGAAGCGAAGTCCTTAAGGTAAATAAGGATTATACGGTAAGTTACCTGAACAATAAGGAACAGGGAAAAGCCACTGTGGCGATCACCGGAAAGGGTAAATACAGCGGGACGATCACGCGGACTTTCTCAATCCTGTACCCCATAAGTAAAGTTTCCGTCAAGGCAATCCCGGCAGTGAACTTTACCGGGGAGAATCATACGCCGGATGTGACGGTTACTTACAACAAAAAGACTCTTGTAAAAAATACCGACTATACAGTCACCTATACAAATAACCGCAATGCAGGAACTGCAGGGATCACCATTACAGGAAAAGGGAAATATACCGGGACCAAGACGGTGACCTTCCAGATCAAGGGAACTGCCATTACGGGGATGGTATTTGAAAAGATTCCGGATGTTCCTTACAATGGCAGTGCTACCAGACCCATTGTCACTATCAGAACCAAGGACGGTACACAGCTTCAGGCGGGAGCCGACTACAGATTGATCTATGAAAATACGGTCAATAAAGGAACAGCGACAGTGACCGTGGTTGGCAACGGCAACTATACCGGGACGAAGAAACTCACCTACAAGGTGGTGGCAAAGCCGCTCACGGAGGCGATGATCTCCGGGGTAGAAGACGCAGTATATACGGGAAGCACGATTAAGCCGGCTGTTACGGTCAAAGATGGCGGTGCGGAGCTGGCAGCTGGTAAAGATTATACCGTTTCCTACAGCAAGAACAAGGCGGTCGGCACAGCCACAGTGACGGTGAAGGGCAAAGGAAACTACAGCGGCACAGTAAAGCTGCCGTTTGCTATCAGCCCCTTGGACTTGGCGCAGGCGCAGACGTCAGGGAAGATAGACGTCAGAGTAAGCGATATTGCTTATACAGGAAAAGCCGTAAAGCCGAAAGTACAGATATATGAGGTGACAGATGGTAAAGAAAAAAAGATACCTGCCGGCGGCTATACCATTTCCTATGCAAATAATATCGAGATGGGCACCGGCACGGTGACGGTCACCGGAAAAGGCGGTTATACCGGCACGGCAACGGCTCAGTTCCGAATTGTGGAGAAGGCGAGGATGATCACGGCCTCCAACATAAAGATTGACGCGATTCCGACGCAGACATTTACGGGCGCGAGGCTGGAACCTGCTGTCCGCATCATAGATAAGAGTGATAAAACAAATGAGATTACGCTTGTAAAGGACACGGATTATGAAGTTACCTATAAGAACAGTGTTAATGTCGGGAAAGCTACGGTCACGATAAAAGGCATCGGCAGCTATGCAGGAAGTAAGGATGTGACCTTTAAGATAGACAAACGGTCGATTGGCAATAAAGCCGTCCTTGGAGAGGGATTTGAGATTGGGCAGATTCCGGACGAGAAATATACCGGATATGCGTTGAAGCCGGATGTAGTCGTTAAGGATCAGGGGAAGACGCTCGTACTTGGAACTGACTACAAGCTTTCCTATAAGAATAATACAAAGATCGGAACTGCATCGGTCACTCTGACCGGCATAGGAAACTACAGCGGCAGTTATAATACGATCCGTTTCAATATTGTATCCTGGGATTACAATGATCTGCAGGCACGTATCGAAGAACAGGTATATACGGGCAAGGCCATCAAACCGCAGGTTGCTTTCTATACAGGCGGGGAAGCTGTCACGCTGAAATCGGGAACAGCGGTAAAGATTGAATATAAAGACAATAAGAACGCAGGCACTGCTACTGCTACGATCACCGGAAAAGGGGAGTTAAAGAATATGACTCCGATCACGGTCAGCTTTGAGATCGAACCGGCGGACGTAACGGATGCAGTCGTTGGAAAGATATCGAACCAGACGCTGAAAGGGGTCGCAGTCACTCCCATTCCGAAAGTAAAAGTCGGGAAGAATACGCTGAAGGCAGAACGTGATTTCACGGTAAGTTATTTAAGAAACGGTGTCAAGGGAGAAGCCGAGGTGATCATTACAGGAACCGGGAACTATACCGGGGAATGCCGTAAGAGTTTTATCGTACAGTAATCTATCACAGAATTGAAAGCGCCGTATACCGAGCGGTTTGTACGGTTAGAATCACCATGGAGTAGAGGTAACTGAGGCGAAAGCCGAAGAGGATAAAACAAAATGCCCTATATAGAAAAAATACAGTACCCTACGACAATCGCGAAGCTGGGATTATATTGTAAAAGACATAGTTTATAGGTTTGGAGGGGTTCACCGGGGCGACTGGTGAGCCTCTCTTTTTGGCTTTCTTGATACCGATGATAACGTGGCGATTGACACAATTTGGAAAAAGTATACTTTAAGGCAAAAGTCAAGGGTTTCCGCAATCATTTGCAAAATTTGTCAATGACAATGAATATTGCAGAGATTTATGGTATAGATATATAAATAAAAAGTATGGAACCTTATGAAAAAATATAGGCTGATTATTGTCTGCCTGCTGATATTGCTGATCTTTTTGTTATTCAACCTTTATTGGAATAGAAAACCAATCATAGAAACATTCAATATGGATTCGACAACAAAGGAAGATCCGCTTTTGTTTGAAGTTGACCGCCATACATAGTATAATATCAAAAAAGGTCGAGGTGATATAAGCGATGAATAATAAAATGCTTTCACAAAGTATCGCAGACACGATATTATCCATGATTACAATAGAAAAACGCTTTACAGCCGGAGATAAACTACCAAATGAAAATGAACTGTCAGCAGAACTGAATGTCAGCAGAACAACCCTGAGAGAAGCCATACGGATTTTGGTAGCTTATAATATTCTTGAAATCCAAAGAGGAAAAGGAACTTTTGTCACCCAGACAGCGTTCAGGCAAGAACCGGATTTAGGACGGTTATCCGATATAAAAGTAAATGCAAAAGATCTGTATGAAATACGGTTGATTTTTGAGCCGGAGGCTGCATATTTGGCGGCTATCAGGGGAACGGATGCAGAGATAAGAAGGATTTTGGAATATGGCGAAAGGATTGAGCAGGAAATCAAAGCCGGACAGGATCGTACAGACAATGAACGTTCATTTCATAAGGCGATTGCACAAGCAACACACAATGAGTTTATGAATCAGCTTATGCCTATTCTTTATCAAGCGATTGCAAAAGGTGTTACCTTGTCAGCGATGAGCCAGAAAGCCGTTTCAGATACAGTAGGTGACCATCGAATGATTATGGATTTTTTAGAGCAGAGAAATGCGGAGGGGGCTAAAAATGCCATGAGAATCCATATCATGCACGCAATACGGGAACTGGGAATTGAATAGCGTTCTACAATTGGACTTACGGAATGTGTATGTCTAATTTTTTATTATTAGACATCATACAACATATTGACATAATACAACAATAAATTTATAATAACAGTGAAGAAATTATGCTGAGACAGAAAAAGACGTGCATTATCTAAAAGTAAGACAGGAGGGAATATCTATGAGAGAAATTGATGTAACAACATGGAACAGGGCTATGCACTATCAGATATTCAGAAACAGCGTGCAGCCACAGTATTGCGTAACTTTTGAACTGGATATTACAAATTTTTTGAAAAGAATCAAAGAGCGGGGATATTCCTTTACCTTTTCTTTTGTATATGCTGTAACAAAATGTGCAAATGAGATAGAAGAATTTCGCTGCCGCTTTTTTGACGGGAAGCCTGTTATTTACGACAAAATCAATACATCATTCACTTATCTGGATAAAATCAGCGAACTTTTCAAAGTAGTCAATGTGGAAATGCAGGATGCAATAGAAGAATATGTTGCGCTTGCCGCCGATACTGTAAGGAATCAAAAGGAATATTTTACTGCTCCTATGGGAAATGACATTTACCAGTTTTCTTCATTCCCGTGGGTGTCATTCACGCATATTTCCCATACAGAATCCGGCAAAAAGGACAATGCAACTCCAATGATAGATTGGGGGAAATATTTTATCCGGGATAATAGGGTGATTCTTCCGTTTTCAGTGCAGGTACATCATTCTTTTGTAGATGGAGTGCATATCGGAAAACTGGCAAATGTTTTGCAGAATTATCTTGATCATTTCGAGTAAACAATAAGCGGTTAAGGGAGACGCTTATACACGAGAAATTACTATGGTATAATCAATAGGGATTTTTAATTTAGCAGGAACGATATTATGCCGAAGTAATAGGAAACAGCTGAGGGGATGGTATGCGGATGTATGATGTGATAGTGGTAGGAGCGGGACCGGCAGGATGCACAGCATCTAAAGTATTAGCTGAAAAAGGCTATAAGGTTCTTCTGATAGAGAAATTTAAAATGCCAAGATATAAGTCCTGTTCGGGCGTTCTGATAAAGAAATCAATGGAGCTTGTGAAGACCTATTTCGGGGAGGATGTGCCGGAGTCTGCCATGTGTACCCCGACAGATAACAGGGGCATGATATTCACAAATGACAAGGGGAAGGAATACCGCTTCGAGCAGGAAGGGCTTAATGTATGGCGCAGCCATTTTGACGGATGGCTTGCAAAGAAGGCGAAGGAGAGCGGCGCGGAGGTCAGGGATGGCGTGGCGGCTCTTTCATACACAGAGAAGGAAGGATTTGTGGAAGTCAGCCTGCACGGGGGAAATAATTATACGGAAAGCGCAAGGTACATATTGGACTGCGAGGGCGTTGTCGGAACATTAAAACGGCAAATTGTCGGGCAATATGCCGGGAAGATTACTGGGGAGGTTCCCGGATACATAACTACATTCCAGACATTCAACGAGGGCAGTATAGATCTAGACCCGCATTACTTCTATGCGTACCTGCAGCCGGAACTGTCGGAATATGATGCGTGGTTCAATGTAAAGGATGACCTGCTGGTGCTTGGGGTGTCCGTGAAAGATATGGATAAGATCAGCCATTATTATGGGCGCTTCATTGCTTATATGGAGGAAAAGCACCGCCTGCGTATCAGCAGGCAGACCAAGAGCGAAAAGTGGCTGATGCCGCATATCCGTCCGGGATGCCGTGTAGACTACGGTGTGGGGCGTGTTCTTTTCGCCGGGGAGATCGCCGGATTTCTGAACCCTATGGGAGAAGGGATATCAGCCGGGATGGAGAGCGGGTACTGTGCCGCCTGCGCAATCATGGAGCATTTTGATAATCCGCAGGTGGCTTGTGAGGCTTATCGGCAAAGCACGGAAAATCTGAAATCCTATATGCAGCGCCAGTGGAGCTTTGTGGGAGGAATAGCAGACACGTTCAGGGAGATGAAATAGAAGTTCTGCAAAATCAAATGATTTGAGGCAATTTGCGAATACCTAAGAGCGGCAGGACATTACATCATTCCCACTTATGATGGTGCCGATGCATTGCAGATATTTGACAGGGATACTCACAGATATTTGAGGAAATCCAAACTTTTGTGCAGCACATCATGGACACGGTAAGCCGGGAAAAATGGCGGAATACCGCAGGAACCTGAAATCTTTAGGATAATCAGCACCGTCGGCTGTCTGACAAAACATTTGCTTAAAAAATTGAAAAGAGGTAAGAGAAATTTAAGGGTCTAAGCATAAACCGGATTTTGCCCGGACATCATCAGCTGGGTATTCCTGTTGATATCATTGGAAGGATTGAAAATGGATTCAGCAGATTATGGGATGAATGGAAACTGAAACACAATAATCTAAAAGTATCTTGTTTTTAAGATACTTTTAGATCATAGTAGAACGCAATTTGGATTTAGGCATTCATAATGCTTTTTGCGATTTATGTTCCTGAATTTTCTTGTGAACTTCCAATCCACGTTTGTTGTAATAGTCAATTCGCTCCTGCAGGGGCATATCTTTTGTCTTATAATAATTATATTCTCTTAATTTGTGAATGTCGTCAATTGTAAAATTGGGACTTAAAATTGGCTTATCCATATTCATTCCCCACTTTCCAACAATACAGATGGATTTAGAATTTCAATCGGTTTATGACCTTTCAAATTGGTTATAGCCCGTATACCTCTGATTGTTTTGATATTTACAATATGTTTAAAATTCCATGATATAATACAATCGCATTCACTGATGATTGCGGCTCCGATATGTTGACAGTCATCATAGCTTTTCTTTGTAAGTTTACCCATTTCAATAATCTGTTAGGCTGTTTCTGCAACATTGTTGTTAATCTGGACTAATGTGTAATTAATTTGTTCCAGATAGTCTAAGAGTTGACTCCGTTTTGGTTCAGGGCAGTCTTCAATTATTTTCATAATTAGATTATACACAAAAAAGCATATAAAACAATTGAGAACCATAATTTTAAATTCACAACTTGACAATGTGGCAAGAAGATAATGGAATTATGATCATACAGAAGCGGCTGCCATTATATTAATGGAGAAATATTTTAAAAGTGCATTCCTCTCCGACAGTATCAAATAGCTGAATTCTTCCCCCCAGCTTATTCACCAGCTCATTCGCTATGCTGAGTTCAAGTCCAAAATGTTCTCTTTGGGTTCGGGATTTATCGCACTGATAAAAATGGTCAAAAATACAGGAGATGGACTTTCAGCGAGATTGAAACGCAGATTAAAAAAATTTGGGTATATGACAAAGAGAAATTAGAAGCAGAAAAAGTTGTGAAAAATTCATAAAAAGTTTTATTGCATTAAACGGAATAAGATAATAAAATGTAGATAGGAGAGTATGAAATGCAGAATAAAAGCCATGCTATAATCTGTAAGTAGATTATAGCATAACTAACCAAAGGAGGTGTTTTTTATGGCAACTTCAAGTATCACAAAAAATTTTGTTATTTCCGGCAAAGAACAGGTGGAGATGTTTGTCAATGCGATTGAAGAATCTGCCAAAAACCGCCCTGTTCATATACCAGTAGCTGCAGATGAGATAACAGACGAAGCAGAGCTGCTTGAATTTATGAGAATGAGGAAAAAGGCAAATGGCAGAAAAGAACAAATATAGAATTATCAATATCCGGAGGTATATTGGTAATGAGAATCCAGAACTTGGGGAGGATGAACTGCTTCAAATCCTCTCCGAGTTTTCTTGTCCGTTGAATCCTGACGTGGAACGGTTTTTGAAACATAGCAGTATCGAATTTACAAAAAAGAACCAGTCTGTTACATATCTTGTGTTTTCTGTTGTTGGAGGAAGACTGTTGGGATATTTTACTCTTGCATTAAAGCCGCTGACTGTAAGAGGCGAAACGATAAGTAATACTGTAAAGAGAAAATTGTTGCGGATTAGTGAACTTGATAAAAGAACGGATACATGTACCATGTCAGCCTATTTGATTGCACAATTAGGTAAAAATTATTCTGAAAATGATGGAAAAATGATTACTGGCGCAGAACTGCTTGAACTGGCATGGGATAAAATCAAAGCAACACAATATGCGTTTGGTGGCATGGTAGTATTCTTAGAAGCAGAGAATGAGGGAAAACTGTTGGATTTCTATAAGGCAAACCGCTTTTCACAGTTTGACACCAGACAGACCACATCAGATATGGATGAGCCGCATGAACTGGTACAGCTTTTAAGGCTGCTATGATATGGCAAATTCACCTTTTGAACGTTTAAAATTACGCTAAAAGGTATGCGCAATCTGTCAATGACCATGAATATTGCAGTGGTTCAAGGTATAGATATAGTAATAAAAACATGGAACTTTATGAGGAAATATAGGCTAATAATTAACGGTCTGCTGATACTGTCGGTCTTTTTACTATTCAACCTATGTAATAGGAATAGAAAAACAACAGTAGAAACATTCAATATGGATTCGGCAACGAAGGAAGAAGTTACAGATGAACTTGTCATAGCACTATTTATTGAGGATATTACGAAGAAGGTTACAAATTTCTATTCAGAATATTATGCGGGAGAAATTGCAATTTACAATTATGAAGTAACGATTGTGGATATCGGAAAGAAAGAGCCGGGATTGATTTCTGTCCAATTCGGGGTCACACCACAGGCAGGGGCGCATAATCCTTTAGGGTATGATGAGCTGGCTTATCGTGTTGATTCAAGTGGGAACAAAGAACTGGTTGGCTATGAACATCTCAAAACCTATGAAGTGTCGGTGAAGTTTCAAAAGTACATAATAAAGCCTTTTGAATGAGGAAAATCAGTCTGTATGTAGGGGAGAATTGATAAAAGGATAATGAGAAAATGATAAGAAGCTGCAACGGCTTTTTTTTTTGGTCGTTTTATGCTTCTTTATTCATGGAAATAGCCGTTTCGTGCAATCCGAGAAAAAAGCACTTTAGTGTATCAGTCTGTCTATTTACAGGTTCGATGACCGGTATATGACACAATTTTTATTAATTATTGAGGTGTTGATCAGCAAGTGAATTGGTAAAGCTGTAGAGCTGCTGAGTTAACTTGTCTAAATCTTTGCTGCCAGGATATTTGACATGTATTCTTTAAGATGATTTAGAGATAATTTAAAGATTAATGTGTTGTGTTTTTTAAAAAATATGAGAAAGAAGAATAAAATGATGAGAAATTTCAAAAAAGCAGTATATCTATGTGCGGTTATTGCACTGTTAATGACAGTAGGTTGTAGTAATGCTGATACAGATTCAAGTGTATCAACGTTAGATACGATCAATTTTAATGATGTAATTGATACAGAGACAGAGGATAATAATAGTAATAATCAAAACACTGAGGAAAATATTGATAATCAGCAAGACAGCGTTCAGGTTCAACAACCCAATATTACCCAACCACAATCGGATTATGTACAACCACAGTCGGACAGCAGCCGGTTGCAGTCGGATAATGAACATTTGCAATCGGATTCCGAACTGGACGGCAGCATAGAGAGTATTGATGATAACAGAGTGGTAGTTAATCAAAAATTTTATCCATCAGAAAATATAGCGGTTTTTTATGAAGATTCCGAGAAAGTGTTAGTTACTGTATATTTTTCTGAGGAAACGGAATTCGAAGTATGGACGGTTAAAAATGGCGGAGTGAATGGAGATGCTGATATAGAAAAACGACAGGGTGCATTTTACGATTTGAATTAAGGAGCAAGCATTAAAATGAGGGGTAATTATGACGGGAATGATTTTCATGCCAAATATGTAATTATATAAATATGTATGATTCCATCTATATATAAGGTAATTCCTAACAGGATATAGAGCCGATAAACAGTAAAATGAAGATATTTTACAAGACACAGGAAAAAATATGAAGTAAAATGGCTCTTAACAAATTTCATTTGAAATTGGAGGTAATCCACATGAAAAAAGAAACAAGAGCCGTGGTATATGATGATGAATTAAGGATTGAAGCATACCGCTTTGAGGGAATCGTGCAGCCTTTTCCGGGAAAAAGCTGCTTATTCCTTTCCGGCTCATGGAAAGGATACTCTCCAGTGCATAGCCTAACGCGTAAAATATGAATTTCGGAATCTCATAAATACGTTTTGAACATTCCTTTAATTCTTTTAGGAAGATACTCTCACTGTGGACAGTCGATGTCAGACCGATATATCCTGTTGTAAGGGTGGCGAGCAGATTCAGGTTGCGGATGGACTGCAGGGACATCACCCGCAGGTCCTCCAGCTCAAACTGCTGTTTTTTGAACTTGAAATATTCCTCTATACGCCATCTCATAAGGTATACTTTTGCCACGATGTGACATAAACGCTTCTTTTCCTGCATTTTAAGATTACTTAACAGCAGCATCGGTTCGGCTCCAAAACCGCAGACAGCCACGAGAGTCAGCTCTTTTGTGGGAAATTCGCACAGTTTTACGGGAATACAGCTCATTTTACAAGATACCTTTTTGCCTCTTTTGTCCTTGAAATCCATGCGGTAGTTTTCTTTGTATCTGGCAGCCGCATCCATGATGCTGCAGGTTTTTCCGTTATAAATAACATTCCTGTTCTTCCTTGCACGTATGACAAAACGCTCACCGTGTTTTAGGAAATAACGGTAATAATCATTGGCATCAAAACCCCTGTCGAGGGTACGGACACATTTGGGTGTGAAATTTTCGGAAAGTGATTTCAGACAGCACAGGTTCTCATGAGTCTCGCTTATAAAGCCGTTTTCTGCCGCTGAAAATACTTTCTCATATACCGGCAGCGGCATCTTTCCGGTTTCAGACAGTACCGCAGCTTCAATGGTCATGTAGCCCTGTGTAATCTCACCGGTGCTTCCGTCACGTATTTGTGAGAGTGCCTCAAGCTTTCTGCTTGCAGGCTTTGCAATATCAGAATTATCAATGACAATAACTGCATAATCCTCTTTCACATGCTGTTTTACAAGGGAGAGATAATTCTGCATGACGGCCTGTTTTTCATCAAAAGCATTCAGGTTTCTTGAAAGACGCTCAATCGTCTTTTTCAGGGAAATGTGTTCCTTAAGGGAACGGGAAATCTCACTCAGATGCAGTTTGTTCCCTGCAAGAATGCCGTAGAGCATCTGGTGGATGAATTTCTGCTGCGGACGTTTTAAACCCTGTGAAATTTTCAAAGAAAAGTTTGTCAAATCCCTTTTAATTTCGTAACCTAATCTGTTATAATTAATCATGCAAAAACACTCCTTTGCTTTTTTGTTTTGTGGTGATTCAATTATAACAAAGGTTCTGTGTTTTTGCATTTTTTAATTATGCGGATTCGGGTGTGAAAAGGTGTTTATATAAAACAACGCTGGCAGATTGCACAGAATGTTCGCGAAGTGCCTTGCGTAGGAAAATCCATATTCCGAAGCCAGGCGTGAGGGAACATTTTGTGCAATCTGCCCACTCAGTTCATGAAAGGCATCTTTTGACATCCGAATCTCATGCGGAAAAAATATTGATTTTTTTCACAAGCATAGAGATGAACAACTATAAAATGACAGATAAAATATATCTTAGGGAAGATGATAAGAAACGTGCAAAACGCAGTATGCCGATAACTGTAATATATATCCTGTTATTATGTGTGGGAATGGGAATAACGGGTATGGTATTTGAGGTAAAAGGAATTGAGAATAATACTTTGTCTGCAATGAAAATGTGTGGATTGCTGCTTCTGGGTATAATTAGTGCAACAATAGGCTTTTTATTGGAAAATAACAAAATAAAAAAATGGAATCCCCCAAATACAAATTATAAGACAAGCAAAGCGAGTATAATCAGTTTATTAATATGCCTGATAATATATGGACTAATGTGTCTTGTTTAAAGAATAATCCACCTAAACAGTGCCAGAACAATCAAATGCGCCGGATAAAACAGATAAAAAAACCATTTGTGTATCTTTGCTTTGCTGCCGCCTTGTCCGTTATAGAGAAAATACAGCATGAGGGGAACAAGAATCACCCCGAACTGGAACCACATATTTTCGAAACCGGACAGTATTGTGATAAAGACATTCGGAAGCAGGAATGTAAGCGTGAAAGCCGTCCATTTTGCTTTGGGTTTATCCCTGTATATATGAACAAACAGGCAGCCCAGCACATCCATGACAGCCCAGTCGCCTATAACGGAAAGCATACAGAGTAGTATGATACCGGTTATTTTAAGCGGTTTTCCGACTTTTTCACTCTCCCAGAGTCTGATTGCGGTCAGACCGAGAAAAAGTGTGAAAATAACGCCTTGAGCAGGAATGAACATAAGTTTCCCATGCTCAAAATAGAACGGTAGGCGTCCATAATCAAACCACACATACGGAAACCATGAGATAAGGGCGAAAACAGCAAGTCTTTGCTGATACTTACCGACATTTCCTGTATAGCGGTATCCCTCGCCGACAAAGTATGCCATTGTCGGTCCGGTGAGGCGGCCGATAAAGTGCATTGCCCCACCAAGAAGTGGATTTATGGCATCTACGAAGCCCCATGCAATGTGATCGATAAGCATAGCGATAATCACGATATATTTTATCTGGTTTCTGTTAAGGCATCCTCTTTTGCCTTGCGTTATTACTGCATTCTCCATTTAGTTTTCGTCTCCATATATAAGTGCATCTATAGCTAATCGTCTGAAAACTACCTTGCAAGAATTACGAAGTAATTCTTGTAACACAAGCAACACTTGTGTTTTCTCAGGCTGCCAAGCCTGAACTTATTATAGCACAAGCTATGGCGGAATGAAACAAAAAGAGGTAAAATAACTTTAGACAAATTGCAAATTTACGGAGGAATCAGAAATGTACGAATTAGTGCAGGTCAGTGAGAAATGCTATTACATAAATTGCCCGGCGAAAATAGGTGTCTATGTTGCGGACAAAGATAATGTCTATCTGGTTGACAGTGGGAATGATAAGGATGCAGGGAGAAAAGTCAGGCAGATACTGGATAAGAATGGCTGGCATCTCACTGCCATACTGAATACACATTCCAATGCAGACCATATCGGAGGTAACCGTTACTTACAGGGGCAGACGGGATGTAAGATTTTTTCCGGCGGCATTGAGGCGGCTTTTACAAAATATCCGGTTTTGGAGCCATCCTTCCTTTACGGTGGTTATCCCTGTAAAGATTTACGGCATAAGTTCCTGATGGCACAGGAGAGCAGTGTGACGGATTTTTCAGATGAAAGTTTCCCAAAGGAGATTGAAGTGATACCGTTGCCTGGGCATTTCTTTGACATGGTTGGGTTTCGTATGCCGGACGGAGTGGTGTTTCTTGCGGATTGCATCAGCAGCAGGGAAACGCTGGAGAAATATGCGGTATCTTTTATTTATGATGTGGGAGCCTATTTGGAAACACTGGAAATGGTGGAGGGGATGGAAGCTGCCATGTTCGTCCCGGCTCATGCGGAAGCATCTGCCGATATCAAAGAACTTGTCCGTTACAACAGGGATAAAGTACATGAGATAGCGGAGAATATTTTATCCGTCTGCGAGGAGCCTTTGTATTTTGAAAAGATTCTACAGGAAGTGTTCAAAGGTTACTGGCTTTCAATGAATTTTGAGCAGTATGTGCTGGTGGGCAGCACGGTGCGTTCTTACCTTTCATGGTTGAAAGACACTGGTAAACTGGAAGCTGCGTTCCAGGACAGTATGCTGTTGTGGCAGAGGGTATAGGGTTGGTGTGCCTACCTTTTTGGCTTTTTAAATACTATTGTAATTATCCATAATCTCCTTCATTGAGATACCTTGCAGGCTGCTGCGCAGATCTTCATGAATTTTCATATAGGAGGTATCTAAAACGCTGCGGATGTTTTTTCCTACCGAACACAAGGGCGAAGGTATGGAATGAATCCCGATCAATTTATCGAGAAAATCAGGTTCCAACGCATTACAAATCCGGTATAATGTAATCTCATTCAAAGGGCAGTTGAGCTTCGTACCTCCTGTGCCGAATTTTACGGAGAGTATTCCTTCTTTTTTTAATGTGCTGATGATATTCCTGATGGTGACAGGATTTGTTCCTGTGGAAAGTGACAGCATTTCGCTGGTGACTTTCTTTGTTTCTCCATAGACGTTGATAAAAATGAGGCAATGGATGGCAATAGAGCATTTCGTGCTGATGTGCATGCTAAGTATTCTCCTTTTAATTATGTAGACATTTTATCATAAAAGTCGGGAGGTGTAAATATTGACATTACACCTGGCGACTGATATACTGTTTGGGTGTAAGATTAAAATTTACAGGAGGATGCAGTATGGCATTGGTACAGATTGTTTTTAGTCCGACTGGAGGAACCGGGAAAGTTGCGTGATTATCTGTGTATATGGAAACCGTGCATATGAAGTTACTATCATTGAACTGCGGGACGTCGTGGAAAACAGCGGATTCTAAAAAATGCATTTCCTGTATGCGATGTGTTGCCGGATGTCCCAAATCTGCCCGGAAGGTAAACGGTGCGCTGGTATCCGCTGCCGCGTTGGCAATAAAAAAGGTGTGCAGTGAAAGAAAAGAAGCAGAGCTGTTTTGTTAGGTAAATTAGGAAGAAGGAACTGGTCATGAAAACAGGTGTTATAGATGTAGGCGGCGGTTTCAGGGGCATCTACGCTGTAGGTGTGTTTGATTACTGTATGGAACAGAAGATTTCTTTTGATCTTGGTATAGGCATATCGGCAGGAAGTGCGAATTTATGCTCCTACGTCGCCGGACAAAAAGGTCGGAATTATCGTTTTTACACAGAATATGGCTTTCGGAAGCAGTACATGAGTCTCGGAAATTTTATACGGAAAGGCTCCTATGTCGATACGGATTATATCTATGGGACACTCAGCAACAGTGGAGGTGAAGACCCATTAGATTATGTGGCATTTCAAAATAACAGGATGGAATTTTATGTTGTTGCCACGAATGCGCTGACGGGTAAGGCTCAATTTTTTAATAAGACTGATATGCGTAAAGATTGTTACGATATCCTAAAAGCGTCTTCAACCCTGCCCTTTGTCTGCAAACCTTATCTAATTGACGGAATTCCTTACTATGACGGGGCTTTGGGCAATCCTGTTCCGATAGAAAAAGCGTTTGAACTTGGTTGTGACCGGGTGGTTCTGGTTCTGACGAGACCGGAGAAAGTTTTCCGTTCATCCAAGCAGGATGAACGCTTTGCTGCCGGAATCCGGAAAAGATATCCGCAGGCAGCAGAAAAACTGCGTGATCGGGCGCGAAGGTATAATGAGTGCGTTGCGCAGGCACAGGAGTATGCAAAGCAGGGCAGGGTGCTGATCATTGCGCCGGATGATACCTGCGGGGTCGATACCCTTAGGCGTGATAAGGATGCTTTGCAAAAGCTATATCAAAAGGGATACCATGATGCTGAAAGGATATCAGAGTTTATAAGGGATTAGGAGAGAATTGCCATGTCCATGCATTTCCTGCATAAAACGACGATTTCCTTTTTCCTGTTTTGACATTTCTATAGCAAATTGTAGAAAAGTGTGGTATGATAAAAATAGTGATTAATTGAAAAGGGTGATGTGATTATGAAAATGGAAGGACCGGCAGCGCCAAAAGATCCCGAAAAGAAACGACCGTATTTTTACATAATGAGAGACAAAGAAGTCTTCGGCCTAAAACAACCGGACGGGCGGGGAATACAGTTTATCTATGAAGACGGCGGAAGATTGATAAGCAGTGCGCAGATTGTCGGTAATATTACAGAACCTGAAATACTGGATTTATTAAAAGAAACGGAAGGCTTCCGCAAGCTGGTACATAGTATCGGAATTTGTGTGGAAACGGAAAATCCGGAGGAAAAAATAGATTTTGTTTTCCAGATGTATGGAAAAAAAGATGCCATGGGGGGCGGAAGCAATCTTCGCTGCCCGCTTTTGGGTGACGGCGCGGAAACCAGGCTTCGGTTGGAAGATGTGGCATGGTCGGAAGACGATAAGGAACCCGGGCAGATTCGGTTTGAATTTGAAAAGCCGGAGCTTCTGGCGACGGTAAGCGTACGCTTTTTTCTAAATGACGGTTTTGATGCGCCGGAGGTCATCGGGGAAGAAGAAATTGATTTTGATTCTGAAGATTACC
Source organism: uncultured Bacteroides sp. (assembly GCA_964600805.1). GTDB lineage: Bacteria > Bacillota > Clostridia > Lachnospirales > Lachnospiraceae > UBA3282. Next base: position 21,168 of record CAZRKN010000017.1, read on the forward strand.
GGAAAATGTTGAAGCGTTCCTTTATGAACGCAGGAAATACCGCAAGAGTTCGTAAGGCAATCGAAAAGGCAAAAAACGGAGAGGATGTAACGATTGCTTATATCGGCGGCTCAATTACACAGGGAGCAGGAGCAACGCCGATTAATCATGAGTGTTATGCGTACAAGTCCTATCGGGCATTTGCAGAGTTGTTTGGAAATGGAGAAAACGTGCATTTTATTAAAGCCGGCGTGGGCGGTACGCCCTCAGAGCTTGGAATGCTGAGGTTTGAGCGTGATATCCTGAGGGGCGGAAGCGCATCTCCTGATATTGTCGTGATTGAATTTGCAGTAAATGATGAGGGTGACGAAACAAAGGGTAACTGCTATGAGAGTCTGGTGCGTAAGATTTTAAGGCTTCCCAATAAACCTGCGGTGGTACTGTTATTTGCCGTATTTGCCAATGACTGGAATTTGCAGGAGCGTCTGGGTGTAGTCGGTTATCAATATAAACTTCCGATGGTCAGTGTGCTTGATGCCGTCACACCGCAGTTTAAGTTAAAGCCCGGTGAGGGAAGAGTGCTTTCCAAGAACCAGTTCTTTTATGATATGTTTCACCCAACCAATCATGGGCATACGATTATGGCGGACTGCCTGACATATTTCTTTAAACAGGCAGCTCAAAATGAAGCGGAATATGATGAGACGGAGCAGTTATTGCTGCAGGATGCGGTAATCGGATGCGATTTTGAGTCAGTCAGGCTTTTAGACAGGAAAGAAAATTGTGATAGGAAAGACATTATAAAAGAAATAAACTGTGGTAGTTTTAAGTGGGAAGACAAAGAACTGCAGCGCGTTGAAATGGATGAGGATTTGACAGGCACACCGGAATTCCCGTATAATTGGATGTATAACGGAAAGGTAGATAAGAAAGAAGATTATTTTGAACTAAAAATTTATTGTAAAGCGCTGCTTTTGATTTATAAAGATTCAGGAGATATGGCAGTCGGAAAAGCAGATGTCTTTGTAGATGGAGAAAATATACTGACAGCGGACCCTCATATTAATGGATGGACACATTGCAACCCTGTCATACTGTTTAATGAAAAATCCGCTGAAGAACACATTGTCAGAATTCGGATGTCGGAGGGAGATGAAGATAAGAGTTTTACAATTCTGGGTTTTGGATATGTAGAATAAAGGAGAGTGTGAAAAATAAATTTTTCGCACACATGCTTGCATGTGTTATGCTTTGTATGTGTTATGCAATATTTGTGCAGACATCATAGATGTCTTGGGAAATATGTGCAGAGCACATATACAAATTTGCAGGTTGAGAAAGGAGTATAGTTATTAAGATGTATTATACAAAAAATCCGATTTTGCCGGGATTTTGTCCGGACCCCTCCATATGCCGCGTAGAGGATGATTATTATATAGTAACATCCAGTTTTGCATATTTTCCGGGTGTTCCGATTTATCACAGCAAAGATTTGGCACATTGGGAACAGATTGGACATGTATTAACAAGAGAGTCTCAGCTTCCCTTGAATGGATGCGGGCATTCGGAAGGCATTTTTGCTCCTGTACTCCGGTATCATAAAGGAACATTTTATATGATTACCACGAATATCTCAGGAGGCGGGAACTTTATTGTAACTGCCAAGAAGCCGGAAGGACCATGGTCGGAACCTTATTTTTTAGGTGATGCAGCAAAGGGCATTGACCCGAGTCTCTATTTTGAAGATGATGCTGACGGTAATACCCACTGTTATTATATCGGAACAAGACCGAATTCGAACGGAGTCTCCTACAACGGCGATTGGGAGATTTGGCTTGAAGAGCTGGATTTAGGGACTATGCAGTTAAAGGGTGATGGCAAAAAAGTCTGGAAAGGCGCCATGAACGGGGTTATTTGGCCGGAAGGTCCCCATTTGTATAAAAAAGACGATTTTTATTATATCATGCACGCAGAAGGCGGAACCGGACCGGATCATTGCGTAGCCATAGCGAGAAGCGAAAATCTGTGGGGACCGTATGTCGGTAATCCGGATAATCCGATTTTAACGCACAGGCATCTTGGGACTCAGTATCCGATTATGGCAGTAGGACATGGGGACTTAGTGGATGACGGACATGGTAACTGGTATATGGTCATGCTGGCATCAAGAAAATGTGAAGGATATGTCAATACGGGAAGAGATACTTTCTTAGCAAAAGTTATCTGGGAAAACGGCTGGCCCATAGTGAATCCGGGAATCGGAAAACTTGAGGATGTAGTGGTATTTGAAGGTGAAGCTTCCTATGTCGTGCCACAGAGCCGTGCATATCATTTTTTCAGGGAAAAACTGCCGTATGATTTCGTGATGCTTCGCAATCCGGAAAACGGAGCTGTTTCGCTGTCGGAGCGTGAAGGATATTTAAGACTGCATACATTGCCGCAGACATTGCTGCAGAAAGCAAATCCGGCATATGTGGGCTTACGTCAGAGGGATTACTTCTTTCAGGTGTCAACAGTCATGGAATTTGAACCTAAAGGACAGGAAGAGGCAGGACTCTGTATCTTGTGCGGGGATGGATGGCATTTGAGGCTTGTAAAACGCCTTTGTAATAATAAGGAAGAACTGTATCTGATTTACTGCAAAGACGGAGTGGAAGAGACTCTGGCACATGAAGAAGTGCAAAAAGGAAGAATTGAATTAAAAATAGTAAACCGCGGACAGAATGCGGAGTTCTATTATCAGCAGTATGATGGCGGGTTTAGGCAGTTAGCGGAAAACGTCGATGTCCATGAGATGAGTACGGAATGCAGCGGCGGATTTACCGGATGTACGATTGGTATGTACGCTTCTGCAAACGGTATAAATCAGGAAAATTTTGCAGATTTTGCGTTGTTCTCTTATGAGAGTATTTAGAAAAAGAAATATTGCAGATATCAGACAGTTTTTATATGGGTATAGTAGTTCTGATATTCGGAAGGTGAACAGCCCTTCATTTGTTTAAAAACCCGATTAAAGGTAGTGAGACTGGAAAAACCTGATGAAAACGCGATGGCACTGATGGAAAATGACTTGTTCAGCAAAAGTTTTTCAGCCCTTGATATTCGGACGCAGCGCAGATATTCCATGAAAGTCTGCCCGGTACATTCCTTAAAAATCCGGGTAAAGTAGTATTTGGAGTAACCCATAATGTCTGCGGCCTGCTCCAAAGAAATATCTTCCGAAAAATGGGCGTTTACATATTCGAACAATCTGTTCAGGCATTCGGATACAGCTTGTCTGTCCATGGACTCCAGATTGGCATGATTCATGCAGCTGTTACCAAGGCAGGCAAAGAAAGACGCAAAATCGGAATAGACTTTCATATCCCAGAGAGGGGTCTGCTGCCAGTAATCTGCAGCAAGCTGCAGAATCAACCCGATTTCCTCTGCATAGATACTTTCAAAAGTATCGTTGTTTATCAGAACCGGGTGGTTTAAAAGTGACAGAATATAAGGAAAGCCGGGGAGAGACTGAAGAAAATCCGGTTTAAATGTATAAATAAATCTGGCGCCGCCTTCTGGGGGAGGATATGAATGGAGCGTACCTGAAGGAACTATAAGGATATCTCCGGGTTTAAGATGATAAGTTACATTGCTGACAATCATAGTGAATACCTGTGAAACCGGGGTTACGATTTCAAGAGCGCTGTGGCAATGGGTACCATACCCGCATATCTGGGTATTATACCAGAAACGTAATGGGGCTTTCTTTAAGAAAGTAAGAGATTCTGTGTAATTGTTTTCTATGAAAAAGCCTCCGGAGCAATGGTCGGGCTGAATGAGATAGCTTTGATGCTGCGATTCAGTTAAACGATAAAGATTTTCCTGATTCATGGGGGATGCTTCCTTTTCTGTAATTAATATTTTTAGTATAAATGCAAAAAAAATTAATGTCAAATTACAATATTCATTAAGAAATTTTCTTAATAAGAATAATTTGATAAACATGAAACGAGGGTATGAATATGAAAAATATTAAGTTTACTGCAAAAATAAGTGTTATGGTTATTTCAATTCTGACAGTAGGACTTCTGGTTCTTTGGTGGAGTACGAACAGCAGGGTATCTTCATTGATGCGGGAGCAGATTCTGGAAGAGATGAATGATGCAGTGGATACACGTGTCCAAATTGTCGAACAGTATGTTCAGGCAGCGGAAGACTATCTGATTGGTTACGGGCAGTCGTTAGAACTGCAGGAAGCGCTTTGGCATCCTGCTGATGAAGATATTTTTACAAATGCACAGGGCTATACGGATAATTATGCATTGGTAAATGAAAATCTGGAAAATATATATTTGGCAGATTATGGTTCTACTGTATTAAATTCTTATGTCAGAGGACCTATCGGGGTAACTCTTCGTGAGGGAGACAGCCTGAAACAGCTGCAGGATAAGGTGTTTAGTTCCAAAGAAATATGGAATTTGGGAATTATGCAGTCTCCGTCAACGGGGCAGCAGGTTATTTCCATGTATTATCCTATATTTGATGAAGGACAGCCTTTAGGATATGTGGGAGGTGCCATATATGCGGAGAGCTTGAAAACTACGCTGAATGATTTAGCAATAGGTGATGAAAATGAAACAAATTATGTATTGCTGGATGTGACAAATAATGCCTATATCTTTTGTGATGATGAAGAGAAAATGGGTACTGAAATTGAAGATGCAAATATATTAAAGATAATGGAACTTTCCAAGAGCAGTACGACAGCAAGCTCATATTATGAGTATGAGGATAATGGTGGGGAGATGCTGGCAGTATACAGATATTTACCTGAAAGGGACTGGGTGCTTGTCATATTGACAGACTGTAATGTGGTATTTGCCCCCATCAGTCAGATGAATGTAATGCTGTTCATAATGTGCGTATCTATATTGCTGATTCTGTCCGTATGTATATGGATTACAATCAAGCTGATTGTCAGAGATATTAATGGAGTGGCACGCATTATTAATGAAATAGGCACATTGGATTTAACAACAAAGGATAAGTTAAATGTCTATAGTTCCCGTAAAGATGAAGTGGGAATGATTGCAAAGGCAACACTGTATCTGGCTGAATCTGTCAGCAACGCAGTTAAGATGATTAAGGAAAAACATGTGGATCTTATGGATGTTTCCCAAACTCTGCGTGTGGGAGTAGATAGTGCGGTAGACTCTGTTGATAATGTAGAAGCAACGATAAATGAGATTTCTGAAAGCGTTATACAGCAGGCGGTTGATACAAATCAGGCTGCGGAAAATGTCCTGCATATAGGTGAGATTATCAAAAGCACCAGAGAAGAAGCAGAAGCGCTGGATACATATACGAATAATATTAAAAAATCCAGTGAAGAAATGCGTAACACGGTGAAAGTATTAACAGAGATAAATGAGGATACGGAAAAGACAATAGAGGAGATTGGAACTCAGATATTATCTACCAATAAATCTGCGATGGAGATTAGGGATGCTGCTCAGCTGATTACTTCGATTGCAGAGGAAACCAATCTGTTGTCATTGAATGCGTCAATTGAGGCTGCGCGTGTCGGAGAACAGGGAAGAGGCTTTGCAGTAGTGGCAAGTCAGATCCAGAAACTTGCAGAGCAGTCAAACGAATCGGCACGGTACATTGATACAATTATTAATGCTCTGTTTGAAGATTCAGGCAAGGCAGTGGAATCCATGAAGGAAACCAAAAATGTCATATTAGAGCAGAGTAAACAACTGAATCAGACAGAAAAGCAGTTTACGGAAATTTATGAGAATATAGAGATTACAAAGAAGAGCGTTACTGCAATTCATAGTACCGTGATAAATATGGATGATGAGCGAATTATGGTTGAGAATATTGTGCAGAAACTCTTGGAAATTGCACAAGGAAATGCTTCAAGCAGTAAGGAAACTCTGGCTTCGGCGGAACAGGTTCAGAAAATGATTATGGATATATCAAATATGTCCGATAAATTGAACATTGTTTCTTCTGATATAGAGAAAAGTGTCAGCAGCTTTACAGTATAAGAAATATAGTGAAAAAACAGCAACATGAGGTGTTTTTGAAAGGAGACCTTTCTCCATTGTATTGGGGGAATTCCGGTCTCCTTTTTTGCAAATACATTGATGACGGCAGAGAGTCTAAGCTGATACATTTTTGATTTACGGAAAGGACATGATAAAAGGAGAAGCGTATGAGCATATTATGGGATGATAAGGCAGCAGCAGAGTGGGAAGAAGCGTTTCCTGTAGGGAATGGACGTATTGGCGCCATGATATTCGGCGGTTCCGGCAGTGAGCATCTGCAGTTAAATGAGGAGAGTATCTGGTATGGCGGTCCCGTGAATCGCCTGAATCCGGATATGAAGGAAAATCTGCCGAAAATCAGGGAACTGATCTTTGCCGGGAGGATTGCAGAGGCGGAGAAGCTGATGTGGTTAGTTATGTCAGGCTGCCCGAACGGTCAGCATCCTTATCAGACCTTAGGTGATATGACGATTGATTTTGATGCATTTGGAGAGTCAGGGGAGATTACAGACTATCGCAGAGAACTGGATTTAGAGCAGGCTTTGCACAGAGTTTCATTTCGGAAAAACGGAGTGTTGTATCAAAGGGAGACGATCTGCCTTAACCCGGTGAATGCTATCGTCATGCACATCACCACGCAAGCCGGAGGAAAGATTGATTTTTGGGCAGGTCTGGATAGATGGAAATTTTTTGACGGAATAGAGAAAACCGCTGTCAATGAGATTTATCTCCATGGAAATCTGGGCAGAGGAGGCTATGAATTTGCAATGAAGCTGCGGGCAGAAGTACGTGGCGGCAGTGTGAAGACAGTGGGTGAGCGTCTGGTGGTGGAAGACGCGGAGGAAGTAACGCTGTATTTTACGGCGGATACCTCCTATCATTATACAAAAGAAGAGAAGCAGCAGGCTCTTGAAAAGTTTTTGGGGCAGCTTCCGGCTGACCGGGAAAGATGCCTTGTGGATATAGAGAATCAATCATACTATGAGGAACAGGAATGGTGGATGCAGCAGGGGCTGCAAAGGCTTTTGTGCGTCCATATGGATGAATGTCTGGATACCGCACAGGGAATGGGATGGGAGAAGCTGTTAGATGTCCATGTAACGGATTACCGGAGCCTGTATGGGAGAGCGGAACTTCATCTTGAGGGAGAGGAAAAAGGAGACGTAATTCCAACATGTAAAAGAGTGCAGCAGTCGGCTGGGCAGACTGCGGATATCGGACTGAGCAAGCTGTATTTTGATTATGGAAGGTATTTGTTAATTGCATGCAGCAGAAAGGGGACTCTGCCTGCAACTTTACAGGGATTGTGGAATAAGGACATGACCCCGCCTTGGGACTCCAAATATACCATTAACATAAATACAGAGATGAACTACTGGCCGGCAGAGAGCTGCGGACTTTCAGAATGTCATCTTCCGTTGTTTGAACTGATAAAGAAAATGGTGCCGGACGGCAGGCGGACAGCACGGGAGATGTACGGCTGCAGGGGCTGGGTATGCCATCACAATACGGATATTCACGGTGATACCGTTCCGCAGGATCTCTGGATTCCGGGAACTTATTGGGTCATGGGGGCGGCATGGCTGTGCACTCATCAGTGGACTCACTATCAATACACGAAAGATATGGACTTTTTACAGGAGCAGTTCCCCATCATGTGTGAGGCGGCGTTGTTTTTCCGGGATTTTTTGGTGGAACATGAGGGTTATCTGGTAACCTGTCCTTCCGTTTCTCCGGAGAATACATACATCCTGCCAAACGGTGAGAAGGGTGCAAACGGCTATGGTGTGACTATGGATAATCAGATTCTGCGGGATCTGTTTGGGCAATGTGTGGCAGCATATCAGGAGCTTGCACAGTTGAAAGCACTGACAGAAGGCGTAAAAACTGCGCTGAAAGAAGCTTGTATTGATGATGTGGAAGAGTTTATAGAAAACGTGAAAAAGATGCGGGAGCGGCTAAAACCCACACAGATTGGGTCAAGAGGGACGATTTTAGAGTGGCAGGAAGATTATGAAGAATGGGAGCCGGGGCATAGGCATATTTCCCATCTTTACGGACTGCACCCCTCTGAGCAGATTACCATGGACGGTACGCCGGAGCTTGCAGCAGCAGCCGGAAAGACATTGGAGTTTCGATTGTCTCACGGCGGCGGGCACACGGGCTGGAGCAGGGCATGGATTATAAACCATTATGCGAAGCTGTGGGACGGTGACACTGCATACTATCATTTACAGCAGCTTTTTGCAAACTCCACCTATCCGAACCTTTTTGACAAGCATCCGCCTTTTCAGATAGACGGTAATTTCGGAGCGACAGCAGCAATTGCCGAGATGCTCATGCAGAATACGGATGAGCGGATCGTGCTATTGCCTGCACTGCCTTCCGTATGGAGAAAAGGCAGTGTGAGGGGACTTCGGTTAAAAGGCTGCGCTTCCGTTGACCTGTCATGGGAGGACGGTAAATTATATAAATGTGAAATCACCGCAGACAAAGCAATCCATAGAAAACTTTTTCTGGGCGAAAAGCAGCGTGAGATAATTCTGCAGGAAGGAGAGAGGCTTACGCTGTGTGAGAGTGATTTTTAGTTTCTTTTCTAATGAGATACATAATGATTTAGTAATAATAAAATAGCAGGTGGTAAAATGAAAGAATTAAGTGAAAGAACAGCAGGTTTTACAGACTCCGTTATACGGAGAATGACCAGAATATCAAATCAATATAATGCAATCAATTTATCACAGGGATTTCCTGATTTTGACCCCCCTAAAGAGATTACGGACAGGCTTGCAGAAGTGGCAGGAATGGGACCGCATCAATATGCGCTGACATGGGGAGCGCAGAATTTTAGAGAAGCGCTGGCAGTAAAGCATGAGCATTTTTATGGAATGAAGGTGGACCCGAATCGGGAAATAGTTGTTACGTGCGGAAGTACAGAGGCTATGATGGCAGCTATGATGTCGGTCTGCAATCCAGGTGACAAGGTTGTCATTTTTTCGCCGTTTTATGAAAATTACGGTGCGGATACAATATTGTCAGGTGCAGAGCCGATTTATGTTCCGCTTAACCCGCCTGCGTTTGCTTTTGATGGAAACGTGTTGGAAAATGCAATAAAGCAGCAGGGGGTAAAAGCGCTTGTTCTGTGCAATCCTTCTAACCCCTGTGGAAAAGTATTTACGGAAGAAGAATTAAAAGTTATTTCAGAACTTGCAATAAAATATGACATATATGTCATAACCGATGAAGTATATGAACATATTGTATATAAACCTAATAAACATACCTGTATTGCCACACTTCCGGGAATGAGAGAGCGGACGATTATCTGTAATTCTCTCTCCAAAACGTATTCCATTACAGGCTGGCGTCTGGGATTTGTAATGGCATCTCCGGAAATTACCGACAGAGTGAAAAAAGTACATGATTTCCTGACGGTAGGAGCGGCAGCGCCTTTGATGGAAGCTGCGGTTGTGGGGTTAAAATTTCCTGATTCTTATTATGAAGACCTGCGTGATCATTATACGCATATGAAAAATCTGTTTACTAATGGGTTAAAAGATATCGGACTTTCCTTTACCAATCCGCAGGGTGCATACTATGTGCTGGTGGATATCAGTGAATTCGGTTATGAAGACGATATACTGTTTTGCGAAGATTTGGCAAGAAAGGTGGGCGTGGGAGCAGTTCCGGGTTCAAGCTTTTTCAAAGAGCAGGAGAACCGTTATATACGTTTCCACTTTGCCAAACAGGATGCCACGCTGAATGCGGCATTGGAAAGGCTTGCGGATATTCATACCAGGATGAAAACTCAAGTGTAAAGTCAGTGTAAAGTCAGGTTGAGTTTCGGTTGACACAATATAACCATTAGTCTATAATAAAAATGTCTGGTTATTATAGACTAATGTGTTTTAGAGAGAATGAGGGAGGAAATTCTAATGAAGAAATTATCTGTTAAAAGTGTTGTTGCAATCGGTATCGGTGCAGCTTTATTTTTTGTTTTAGGGAAGATTTCGATTCCTACACCGGTGCCGAATACTTATATCAGCTTACAGTATGCAATTCAGGCTGTGTTTGCTACACTGTTTGGACCTATAGCAGGTCTGCTGATTGGATTTGTAGGTCATACATTGATTGATGCAACAAGTTACGGTCCGTGGTGGAGCTGGATTATTGCTTCCGCATTTGCAGGTCTTTTAATCGGTATTGTTACGATGAAGCTGGATGTCAATGATGGGTTTGATGTTAAGAAGATTATTCAATTCAACTTTGCACAGGTTATTGCTCATCTGCTGGCATGGGGAGTTGTTGCACCCTGTCTGGATATTATGATTTATAAGGAGCCTATCGAGAAGCTGTTCGCACAGGGGCTTGTGGCCGGTGTTGCAAATTTACTTACAACCGGAATTGTCGGTACATTGCTGTTAGCTGCATATGCTAAGACTGTTGTAAAGAAAGGTTCCCTGAATAAGGAAGACTGATTAACAGCGGTAATCATTAAGAGCGGTCGTTTATCATACGGCGGCTCTTTCTGTTTTATATTATAGAAAATTACGCCGCAGCGTAAATCATTCAAAAAATATAAAAAGGAGTAATAACATGAAATCTCCCGTTATTTCTTTTAAAGATTATAGCTTTCAATATATAGCGCAGGCAGAACCGACTCTTAGGAATATCAATCTGGATATATATCCAGGAGAAAAGGTACTGATTGCCGGTGCTTCAGGCAGTGGTAAGAGCACAATAGGAAACTGCGTCAACGGATTGATACCGTTTGCTTATCCGGGTAAAAGTACAGGAAGCCTTCTGGTAGACGGCGTTGAGACGGAAAAGAGCAGTATCTTTGAATTAAGCCATACCGTCGGTACGGTATTACAGGATACGGATGGACAGTTTATCGGATTGACGGTAGGAGAGGATATAGCTTTTGCACCGGAGAATGACTGTGTACCGCAGACTGAGATGAAAGAACTGGTAGACAGGGTAGCCAAGCTTGTGGATATTGACCATCATCTGGAATATTCGCCGCAGGAATTGTCAGGCGGGCAGAAGCAGCGTGTAAGTCTGGCAGGGGTGATGGTGGAAGACGTTAAGGTACTGTTATTCGACGAACCGCTGGCGAATCTGGACCCGGCGGCGGGGCGTTCTACAATAGAACTGATTGATATGGTACATGAACGTACAGGAGCGGCAGTTTTGATTATAGAACACAGACTGGAGGATGTTTTATGGCGCAGTATGGACAGGATTATACTGATGAATGAAGGTGAGATTGCAGCTGATATGTCTGTGACAGAAATGCTTACCGGCAATCTGCTCCTTCAGCATGGAATAAGAGAACCTCTTTATCTGACGGCGCTTCGTTACACCGGTGTTGAGATAAATAAGGCACTGCATCCTGAGCATGTAGACAAGCTTGTTCTTAAACCGGAAGATAAGGAAAAAGTGCAAAGCTGGTATAAGAAGCAGAGAACCGAAATACAAAAAGTGATGCACGGAGAAGAATTATTATGCGTAAAAAATGTGAATTTTGGTTATACGCCTGATAAGTATAATTTGCAGGATGTCAATTTTACGATTCACAAAGGAGAAATGGTAAGCATTGTAGGCCGGAATGGAGCAGGAAAGAGTACGTTGGCAAAATTAATCTGTGGTTTTGAAAAGCCGGTATCCGGTGAAATCTATATGGAAGGCAGAGATATAGAAAATGATACCATAAAAGAGAGAGCGGAAAGAATCGGTTATGTTATGCAGAATCCCAATCAGATGATTTCTAAACCGATGATCTGGGATGAAGTGGAGATTGCGCTTGTGCAGAGCGGTATGCCTAAAGAAGAGCGGACCAAACGGGTAGAAGAAACACTGAAAGTGTGCGGTTTATATTCTTTTAGGAACTGGCCGGTTTCCGCATTGTCTTACGGTCAGAAGAAGCGTGTGACGATTGCCAGCATTCTCGTTCAGCGTCCGCAGGTAATTATATTGGATGAACCCACGGCAGGGCAGGATTATCATCACTATACGGAAATTATGGATTTCCTTAAGGGATTGAACGAAAAAGGATATACGATATTGATGATAACACATGACATGCATCTTATGTTGGAATACACGGAACGTGCAATCGTATTCAGTGAAGGCAGGATGCTGGCTGATACGACGGCTGCACATGTATTAAATGACCCGGAATTAGTGCAGGCGGCAAACCTGAAAGAAACCAGTTTGTATACGCTGAGTCTTGCCTGTGGCATCGATGAGCCGCAGGTCTTTACGGAGTGCTTTATCGGGTATGAGAACAAGAAGGTGCGGGAGTGTGAAAAATAGATTTTTCACACACATACTTGTATGTGTTATGCTTTGCATGTGTTGCGCAATATTTGTGCAGACATCGTAGATGTCTTGGGCACACAAATTCGCAGGTTGAGAAAGGAGCAAAGGTATATTATGGCCAAGATTGCAATATTAAGCTATATTAAGCGAAAGAGCCTCGTGCATGAACTGACGGGAACGACTAAGCTGATTTTCTTCATAGCCTGGAGTCTGGCGAGTATGGTTACATATGATACAAGAGTACTGGTCTGTATGATGTTTATTAGTTTTGTGGTATTTAAAGTCAGTAAGATCAGAATCCGTGACATCAGTATTGTGCTTGGGTTGGCAGCGGTTTTTCTTCTTATGAACAATCTGTTTGTGTATTTGTTTTCTCCAGAGTATGGAGTGGGGCTATATGAGAGCAGGACAGTTCTTTTTACCATTGCCGGACCTTATACTGTTACGCTGCAACAGTTGTTTTATCATTTTAATATGACAATGAAAGTAATCTGTGTTGTTCCGGTGGCGCTTTTGTTTATCGCATGTACGGATCCCAGTGAGTTTGCAGCGTCTTTAGCCAGTATAGGAGTCAGCTACAGGATTGGTTATTCGGTAAGCCTTGCTTTGCGATATATACCGGATGTACAGAGGGAATACCACAATATCAGTCAGGCACAGCAGGCAAGAGGGATTGATCTGTCAGGCAAGGATAAGCTGTTTACCAGATTAAAAAATTCCGTAGCAATTCTTCTGCCCCTTATCTTGTCAAGTCTGAACCGTATTGAGACAGTCAGCAATGCGATGGAACTTCGCGGTTTCGGTAAGAAAAAGAAACGTACCTGGTATGCAAAGCGACCGATGAAAAGGAATGACTGGCTGACGATTGCTTTTGTGCTGGCAATTCTGATTATCGATCTTGTAGTGACCTTCTGGGACGGCAGCCGGTATTTTAATCCGTTTCTCTGAAATAGTATCTCTAAATCTTAAGTAACGATAATTTGACAAAGGTCAAGAAAAGGGAGTATACTGAAACAGGATTAAAAGTTGCCGACTGGCGGTAGCTGATTATTTACAGAAACAGTTAGTACATACTAATTGGTGTGGGGAAAGAAAATGAGAAAAATAAAAACAAGAGGAATAGGTATCAGGTTTAAAATATTAATTCCGACAAGTGTAGTGATTGTTTTATTATGTACAATTATGGGGATAAATTCATATCAGCGTACAAAAGAAGGACTGGTAGCTATGGGTGTTGAGGAAGCACAGATGGCAGCAATTGTTGCTACTAAAGCCATAGATGCAGATCAGATTGCAGAACTATCAGCGGAGCAAAAAGGCAGTGATGAATATAACGCTGTATTTAATGCCATGATTGGTATTAAACAAGATTGCGGTATTAAATATCTGTATACTTTATATACGGATGGCAATAGGGTATATTACGGAATTGATGCGGATAATACGAGTAGTGCTAATGGGTTTGGTAATGTTTTTGAGGTATCATATCAGGAATTAAAATCTGTTTTTGCCGGAGATATGTTTGTGCAGGATTATATTGATTATACGGATGTCGGCGATCTGATTTCGGCATATATGCCGCTTGTTGACAGTCAGGGAAATGTAGTGAGCATTGTCGGTTGTGATTATGATGCGTCCGGAGTGGTGGAGCGTTTGGATTTGGCATTAAAAAGGACGATACAGATTTCCCTTATTTGTCTGATTATTGCTCTGGTTGTTCTCAATTTTGTGGTAGGTAAAGTGATAAGGCATCTGCATAAAGTAGACAGTAAAATCTATGAACTGGTGCATAATGAGGGTGATTTGACGCAGACTTTGGATGTCCATACGGGCGATGAAATGGAAGCGATAGCGAACAATGTCAATGAACTGCTTCAGCATATAAGGGAAATTATGTTGAATATATCAGAGAATTCAGAGCATTTAAAAGAATCCTCCGGTAAAGTGTCAAGTAAATTGTCAAATGGTGAGGATGAGATTACAGATGTTTCTTCCGTTATGGAAGAAATGAGTGCAGCAATGGAGGAATCCAGCGCTTCGCTGGATCAGATTAATGAATCAATAAGGCAGATATTTGAATCAATAGAGCGCATTTATGGACAGGCCGAAGAGGGTAGTATTTCTTCTGATGGAATTATGAAAACCGCTTCGGAAATATATAACCGTGCAGTAGAAGAAAAACAGAATGCTATGGTGCAGGCTGCTAATATGGCGTCGTCGGTTCAGGAAAAAATTGAAAAATCCAGGGATGTAGAGAAAATCAAGGAGCTTACCAGAAATATCATCCACATTACCGAAGAAACTAATCTTTTAGCATTAAATGCGAGTATCGAAGCTGCGCGGGCAGGAGAAGCGGGAAGAGGTTTTTCGGTTGTAGCGGATGAGATTGGGAAGCTGGCATCCAATTCTGCGGAGTCAGCAACAGAGATTCAGAATGTTACCGCTGATGTAATTCAGACAGTAGATGAGTTGGCAGCGGAAGCAGAGGAAATGATAACATTCATGAATGAAACTGCAATGGGCGGTTATGAAAAGCTTCTGGAAACCAGTGAGAGCTATCAAAATAATGTTGGAAACATGAATGAGATAATGCAGCGCTTCACAACGGAAAGCGGGCAGTTAAAGATGAATATGGATGAAATCCGAAAAGCTTTGGGAGATGTAAAAATTGCGGTGAGTGAAAGCACGGCAGGGGTAACAAATGTAACAGGAACGGCTGTAAGACTGGCAAATGATATAAGCGATATAGGAAAAGAGGCAGATTTCAATCTGGAGATTGTAAGCAGATTGAATAATGAGGTTGGAAAGTTTAAATTATAATTATAGTTTGAAAAAGGAGAGGTTGATTCAGCCTCTTCTTTTATCTTATAGGAAATTACGCCGCAGTGTAAATCAATCCAATGAGAATGCGAAGCATTCTCTTAATCGTCGCTGCCGAGCGACGATTTTTTATATTATAGAAAATTTGTAGCAAGCTGCACATCATCTTCATATCAAATTCATATGTCTATGGTATTATAATAACAGAAAATTTGCAGTGCAAATTATCTGTAGAAAATTTGCAGTGCAAATTATCTGTAGAAAATTTACAATATCCCTTATAAACATAACTACTACAATTATACAGGAGCAGATATTGAATATGAACATTTTATTTTTGGAAGACGAACCCACAATACGCGAAGTTCTGACAGAATACATGAAAATGCAGGACTATGATGTCACATGTGCGGAGGACGGCGAACAGGCATTGAGATTATTGAAAGAATACAGGTTTGACATGGCAGTGTTAGACATTATGGTGCCAAATGTAAGCGGGTTGGAGGTTCTTGAATATATCAAGAGAAATAAGCCGGACGTTGCGACAATTATGCTGACTGCGCTGGACGATGAGAAGACACAGGTGCAGGCGTTTAATCTCTATGCGGATGATTATGTTATCAAACCGGTTTCACCCATTATTTTGTTAAAAAGAATGGAGACTATACTTAGGAGAGTGAAGAGAACGGAGCTTAATGAGGAAAAAGGACTTGTGATTCATGACGACTCATATCAGGCGTTCTATGACGGGAAACCGTTGGAACTTACGCTGAGTGAATTTCTGTTATTGCAGGTTTTAAAGAAGGAGCCAAAGCGTGTTTTTACAAGAGAACAGCTGATTCTCAGAATCTTTAATGAAGATTATGTCGGCAATGACAGGATTATTGACGCCCATATCAAGAATCTGCGCAAAAAGCTGCCTGGAAACTATATTAAGACGGTAATCGGCGTCGGATATCAATTCAGGGAGGAGGAAAAGGCTTTGGAAACGCCTTAATAAATAAACATGGGGTTAAGAAAGAAAACATTTCTGTATAGTATCGCTCTTGCAGTGATTATGACTGCTTTTGTCATAGGTTATTTCGTCCTGATGCTGCCGTCGCTGTATGTTGATTATGTGATGAATAGTAATCTGGAATCCGCTTGGGATATTCAGAAAGGATATATGGAGAATAAATCGTATGATAACATAATTGTCAAAAATCTTACGTCAGCTTTTTCGC
This sequence comes from uncultured Bacteroides sp., assembly GCA_964600805.1. Classification (GTDB taxonomy): domain Bacteria; phylum Bacillota; class Clostridia; order Lachnospirales; family Lachnospiraceae; genus UBA3282. The sequence continues at coordinate 37,552 of CAZRKN010000017.1, forward strand.
TGGAAGTTCCGGATGAAGGAAGTGAGATTTATGTAACGGGAAAATTTTTCAGAGCTGAGCTCACGATTCAGGATGACAGGTTACAGACCGTTTTAGATGATATCAGAAACATATTAAGCAGTACGGAGCACGCGGAAGATATGCAGTATTTAGAGGTCGGTGAATTTGCAGAGCTTGCTGCCTTATGGAAAGATGATCTACAAGATATATTAGCAAAGAAAAGTCCTATTGTTGAGGATTACCCTATAGAAGTAAAGGTAGAGGGTAAAGGGGAACCGGGAATTTATACAGGAGAGTATTATAAGTATCATTCCATGTCAAATGGCATCATTATTTTTGAATCAGGGGTTTCAGGCGGTAATAACAGTTATACAACCTATTTTGCCATGGGGCGGACAGAGGATTCTTTTGTTGTTACCATACTGCCGACCATGACTCCGCAGATGGAGGAAATTTCACCGATTGTAATGGGAAGTATTCCTATGATTGTTTCGGTTATATTTTTGGTAGTGCTTGTTGCCTCACGCTTTTTCTCGGGTAAAATTGTCAATCCCATCATTCGTCTCGCAGACTACGCGGAAAACGTCAGACTGACGAAAGGGTTTGAGGCAGATGAATTTGATTCGGACAGTAAAGATGAAATTGGTGCATTGGGACGGAATCTGCATGAACTGTATGGAAAGCTTCGTGATAATTATGAGGAGCTTGATAATAAGAACCGCATTCTGGAGGAAGAAAACGAAAGGCAGGAAGTATTCCTGAAAGCATCTTCACATCAATTAAAAACGCCAATCGCGGCAGCGCTTCTCTTAGTGGAGGGAATGATAAATGAGGTCGGAAAATACAAAAACACACAGAAGTATCTGCCTGAGGTTAAGAAACAGCTTCTGTCCATGCGCAAAATTGTGGAAGACATTCTATATCTGAATTTTCATGCGGAAAACCTGATGCAGGAAGATGTGTCTGTAGAAGTGCTGGCGGAGGAATTGGTAAAGTCTTATTCTGTTCAGACAGAAAACAAACAATTGCATGTGACGATAGAAGGACATGGAATCATTTCAGCAGACAGGGAAATGCTTAAGAAAATCGTGGATAATATGTTTTCCAATGCAGTGCAGTATACGCCCGGTCAGCAGGAGATTAGCATAGAAATAAGCGATAAAGAGCTGTGCATTACAAACTATGGTGTGGCTATAGATGATGAACTGCTTCCGAATATTTTCGAGCCATTTGTCAGCAGCGACGGAAGTAGTAAAGGTAAAGGGCTGGGACTATATGTGGCGTCATATTACAGCAGACTTATGGGATACAGACTGAAAATAGAGAATATTAACAACGGTGTGCGCGCAAAACTGCTGTTTTTATATTAATTTATGTTAGGCAGAAAGGAGATTCAAATGTTATTAACAATCAAACAATTGCAGGTAAAATACGGAAATCAGGTAGCATTACAGATTGACAGTCCCATTGTCTTTGAAAAAGGTGAGCGTATCGGAGTAATTGGCTCTAACGGCGCGGGGAAGAGTACTCTTGTGAAGTCTATCCTTGGGCTTACGGATTATGAGGGCAGGATTGTAACTCATCTGAAACCGGAACAGATAGCGGTGCACATGCAGGTTAATGCATATGTTACCACTATGCCTGTAAAACGGATAATGGAAATGGTACTGAATATAAAGATTAAGGAAAACAAAGAACTGCAGGATTTAATTGAATTTTTTGAGTTTGAAGGATGCCTGTCTAAGAGATTTAAAGAGCTTTCCGGAGGACAGAAGCAGAAATTCACAATTATTATGATAATGATGCAAAAGGCGGAATTTACATGTTATGACGAAGTTACCTCAGGTCTGGATTTCGAGACAAGGCAGAATATGATGGAAAGGATAGCAGAATGGTATCGCGATAAGGAAGACTCACTGCTCATTGTTTCCCATTATTATGAAGAGTTGGAACAGCTGGCGGATAAAATCCTGTTGTTAGATAAGGGGAAGGTAGTTGCCTATGGAAAAACGGAGGAGCTATTCAGGACATACTGCGGAAATTCAATTTTTATTCTGCAAAATAATGAGTCAAACAGGAGATTGACTAAAGGATTACGTACCCTGAAGTCTCCGGCTCATTTACTCGCTTTGTCATGCCGGAATAAGGAGGAGGAAGGAAAACTGTTGTCACTTCTGGTAGATAATGATGTAAATTTCAAAAGAAGTAATTCGGATATTGAGATTATGTCTATCAATGCAAGGGCGCAGTTCTATGAGAATGCATAAAGTCAGATTATATAAGATAGTAGATAAACACAAATCTGTAAGCTGAGAAAGGAAGAGGTTATATAATATGAATAAGAAAAAATGCAATTTAAATATGGTTCTATATGAACTTAGGAACATAAACGGAAACTTTATGACGCACTTTTTCGGTATCGTGTTTCCGAATGTGATGAGTCTGATTTTTTCAAAGACGATAGGCAGTCAGGTGCCTGAAGCGATGCGTCAGAATGTTACTACCTCCATTATGCTTAGTATGTCGTTAGTCATACCGATGGCTATCATGCTCATAGGTTATGGCGCGGTGTATGCGCAGGAAGTTGAGAATGAGGTGCCGCTTAGGATGCGTCTGTTTGGATTTCAGGAGAGAAGCCTGATGACTGCTAAGGTAATTGCGCATCTGATTTTTATGACTATTGCACTAATAATATATGGCATTTTTCAGCTGCTTACAATGGATATTCCTAAGCCGGCGATTTCTTCCGTAATCTGTCTGCTCGTGTCGTTATATCTGATTGGAGTAATGCTGCTGGTTATAGCTCATTCTATTGCCAATATATGCAGGAAGTTCAGTATTACTTTTGGAATTACCATGTGTGTATATTTTTCACTCATGGTGTTGACAGGTATGATGGGAATATCCACAGAGCAGCTTCCGAAAATGCTGCAAAAAGCGGCGGCAACCCTGCCTATGACATATATAAGTAATGACTTCGCGGACTTCTGGCAGGGAGGAACATATAATTTTATGCCGCTTATTCAGTCTTTTATCTTTCTGGGAGCTGTTTCGGGGATTCTTATGATGTATGCGGAGTACCAAAACAGGAGGAAAATTAAATGAGGGTAAATATTTGAACTGAAAAAACGTTCCGGTTATACTTTAGCTGGGACGTTTTTTTGTTTTTATCCATCTAATGATTAGAACATCACAAGGGAGATAAAAAATGCAAGCGGATGTGGGAAGCGATTTAATCAAACTCGCACAGCAAAGAAATGCGGATGCGTTTACCGAGTTGATGCAGGCTCAGATGCAGGAGATGTACAAGACGGCAAGGGCGATGCTTAAGAATGATGAGGATGTTGCAGACGCCATATCGGAAACGATACTAATATGCTGGGAAAAGATGAAGCAGCTTAAAAAGCCGGAATTTTTCAAAACATGGATGACAAGGATTCTGATTAATGAATGTAATAATATCCTAAGACAGAGAAAAAGAGTCCGTCCGGTTGAAGAAGTGGAAGAAACCGCCGGGACTGTTTATGAATATGAAAATGTAGAGTGGGTGGAGATGATGAACGGGCTGGATGAAAAGTATAGACTGGTCATGATTCTGTATTATGTAAACGGACTCAATACGACAGAAATAGCCTCCACGCTGCATATTCCTGTCAGCACGGTACGGACGAGACTTTCAAGGGGAAGAAATCAGATGGCGTTATTATATGGCGCAGAAAAGAGGAAATAGAGAATGAAAGAAATAGAAATTATGGATAAAATGCAGCAGGATATTGTAATTCCGAATATCGTGCAGGAAAAAGTCAATAGTGCGTTTCAGAGGATTAATGAAAAGAACAGTAAAGTTACAAGAATGCATTCAGGGAAAAGGAAATGGAAGATGATGTGGATAGCTGTTGCAGCTGTCACGGTGGCGCTTGGAACGACTATATGCGCGGCTGCTTATATACATTTGAACGGCGGACTTGAGGCTGAATTTTTTATGACGCAGGAAGAAAGGCAGTTTTTAGAGGAGCAGGAGTATATGTCGCATATAACAAATGAAGATGAAATGCCGGCGGGCGTAACGGCAGGAGGTGTGACAATAACGCCTTTGCAGATGATTTCAGACAACAGGTTTGCATGGCTTTCATTTAAAGTTGAAGGATATGATTTTGAAGAAGGTATGCAGCCGCTTATTCACAGTATGTCTATAGTTGTTGATGGTAATGAGCAGGCACTCGTTAATGCGTATAGTGAATTTTATAAAGGGCGGGATTATGATGGAAGCCTTTTGTTCTATGAAGGCGGAGCCCCGGAAAAAGAGACGAATGGCAGCCATATAGAAAATTATGTGGATGAAGAAGGTAATATGGAATATATCATCGAGATAGACGGCAGCAGGTATGAAAAAGGTCTGATCGGTTCTTCCGTTCATGTCACCCTTCAGGATTTAGGTACATATTATCAAGGAGAATTCTGTATGGATCTGGAGGCAGTTTGGGAATTTGACATAGAGTTAAAAGGCTCGGATGAGGTCAGAAAAGTAACATTATCCGAACCCCTCGGAGATAGCGGCGCTACGGTAGTTTATGCAGAATTATCCCCGATTTCATTCTACGTACAGTATGATTTTCCTTTAAGGAAAGAGCCGTCAGATGCGATTGATGGAAACGGCGCAGCTATTGCATCGGAGACTTTTGCAAAAGCGCCTGAATTCATAGGTGTGCGTTTAAAAGACGGTACATATATGCTATATGTTGCAGATTACGGAGTTATCGGATACCGTGATGAAAGCGAAAAAGTTTATGTGGCAGCCCATGCATCTGTCCGTGTAATAGATACGAGTCAGGTAGATGCGTTGCTGTTTGTAAAAGACATACCGATAAGACAAAATAACGGAGAATATGAATTCATAAAGGAGAACCTGTATATTGTGCCGATAGAGACTGTTGATTAGAATAAATTAATTAGAACAAATAAGTAGACAAATAAGTGGAAAAAATTGATATTTTAAAATTTGACCTCCGTATGATACAATAAACGCAAGCTCAGCAGATTGCGTTACAAGAATTACTTTTTAATTCTTATCGGAATGATATACGTTAATCGCTTCTGTGGCTATAATACAATAAAGTTAACATAAAACAACATATTATACGGAGGTAATTATGAATACCAGAGTAATGCACATATTAACAGGAGCGTTATTTGCGCTGGCGGGGATACTTACACTGATTGAGGGCGTTTGCAATATGAGGGCATCTAATATCTTTATAGGAATAAGCTTTGTAGTGGTTGGAGCGTTATATTTTATCAGGAAGAAAAGATACAGTAAATAATTTTGATTAATAATCATCTATATCCTTTCAATGCTCAAGCTTTGCCGGGTCGAGAAGAAAATCATAAATATTCATTATAATGATGCCATGCTCATCATAGTGGAAAGGAACGATATCTTTTGTCACCAATATCTTCCTCAAGGAATCGTCGATTTTACTGAATGGTCTGATTTCCTGCTCATGTTTTGCTAAATCAGGCATCGTATATGCAGATTGAATATAATATCTGCTTGAACCGGCATTGCAGACAAAATCGACTTCAAGCTGTTTACGGATTACCTTTCCGTTAGCATCCTTTTGGGCAGTTGTTACAACCCCCACATCCACGTTGTAACCTCTCATGCGCAGTTCGTTGTAGAGTACATTTTCCATCATATGAGTCTGTTCAACTTGTCGGAAATTGATTCGGGAATTTCTCAGACCTAAATCTGAAAAATAGTATTTCTTAGGTGTCTCAATATATGCTTTTCCACGTATATTATATCTCTGTGCAGCTTCCATTAAAAAGGAATCCTCAAAATAATCCAAATACTTTTTAATTGTTGCTTCTGTAATATTGGATTTTTTGACGGTATGGAAGGTGTTTTTTAGCTTTTCAGGATTGGCTTTCCTGTTTTTCTTTTCGAGTTCAATCAGGTTTTCTTCAATCATATATAGGTCATCTGCAGAATCAAAAGCAAAGCGTATAATGTGGTTTTCTGATACACCGCTTTCCAAAAGATGGTGGTAAAAAAGCGTATTAAGAAGATAGGATTTACTACACCTTCTGATTCCGGTTATTACTTTAGCCAATCCATTGTTTTTTCGCTTGATCAGTTTATCCAGATAAAAATCCCGTTTGATTTCCATATTATTATTTAGGCTCCTTTTATTTACGAAGTTATTTTGTAATAGATTTTTGCAACCATACACAATCTAATTTGAATTAGATGTAGAATTATGTAGATTAACAATGTATAATAGTGAAAATTGCTATTAGATTATGATAGGGGAATAAGTATGATTAACATAGCGATCTGCGATGACGAGAAAAAGGATATTGTGCATTTGAAATCAATACTTCAAGAGGTAATGGATAAATACTCCGTGAATTATAGTATTCAGGAATACGAGTCAGGCGAGAGCTTATTGCAGTCGGCGTCGCTTTTCCATCTAATTTTTCTGGATATTGTAATGAATAAAGAAGATGGTATAGAGATTGGCAAGCACATTCATCGAAAAAACCGCTCTACAAAAATCATCTTTCAGACAAACTTCGGAAATTACTGCAGGGATGCAATGAACCGGACGCACGCGTTTGCGTTTTTGGAAAAACCTTTAAAGGCTCCCGCTGTTGAGGAACAGATTAAGGAGTTCTTTGAGGACAGCGAGGGCATGCAGGATCTTTTGATGGATTTCCATAATGTGAGGTATAGTCTTGAAGGAAAAGAAGTGGTAAAATCTATCTTATCAATCCCTGTCAAAGAGATTGTGTATTTTGAATATATAAAAATGCAGAAAGAAATAAAGATTGTGACAAGGTCAACTGAGTACATATATACCGAGGCAATGAACAGTCTTGAGGAAAAAATGCGTCCTTTGGGATTTGAAATGTGTTGCCGAGGAATACTGGTTAATCTGGAAAGAGTTATGCGGATTAAAATGTATGATATTCTGTTGGATACCGGCGGAAAGGTCCCGCTGTCACAAAGGAGAGTCAAAGAATTTAGGGAAAGGATGAATGAATTTCTGCATGATTCATTCCATTAGGATATGGATAGAATAATTTTATTGTTTTGCTCATTTATATCTTGTGTGATTTTTGTTAATATATTATTTCAATTTTTTAATGATAGATATTCAAAAACTTTTAACAGCAAACTATTATATTTCTTGTTACCAATTATAAGTATTCTAATTGTTGCACCTGTAAATATGTACATTAATCCTTTTTTAAATTTGATTGTTAATGTTTTATGGGTAGGAGTGGTAAGTTTCTTTTTCTATTATGAAAATACAGGGAAAAAGCTTATACGTGTTTTTGAATCAGAAGCATTGTTTATGGTAGGAGGTGCGGCGGAGGCATTCGGGGTTTATGTAATAGATGTGATTATGAGCATTATGCATATAATGCCTCAGACTGTCGAGATTCAAAAAAGTATAGAAACCGTCTTTTCAAAAATAGTATTATTGTTTTTATACTATGTGATTTTTAACCGATTATGGAAAAAAAGTTTATTGCGAACAAAAACGCAGTATATATTATATTTGATAATGTTTGTATATAGTGTTGCTAATATTTTATTTACAGTAGCAGTTTCTGAAAGTGAAAATCCATTAATGCTGATGGTTACTATAGGATGCACTATTTTTGCTAATATGTATCTGCTGTATTTTATGAAATGTTCAGATGAGCGCAATTATTACAAGCTTCAGGTCGAAATGATGCAGCAACAAGAAAGGATTCAGTATGAAAATTATGTGATACAGAGTGAGAAGTATAAAGAAGCAGTGGCTATTCTGCATGATGTAGATAAGCATATGAAAATGATTGAGGAATTGTATCAGGAAGATTTTAAAAAAGAAGCTCTCAATTATACCAACCAGATACGAGAAATGCTTCAACCGCTTGTTCCTTTCAGGTATACCGAAAATCCTGTATTAAATTGTCTTCTATCAGATAAAAAGAGAGAAGCAGATAGGAATGACATTTTATTTAAAATAGAAACAGATGAAGCCACTATTGATTTTATGAAACCTATTGACATAACTACTTTATTTGGAAATTTGATTGATAATGCGATTGAGGCAAGCAAGGAGTGTAGTAAGAAAAGATATATTGGTTTATTTATTAAAGAGCATAATGAAATGCTTTCTGTTAGAATAGAAAACTGCATTGATAAACCAGTACCTATAAAAAATGGAATAATAGATGATACAAAAGTTAAAAGAAAAGGCGTGGGATTATTAAATATACAAAGATGTATAGAAGATTATTTAGGAAACATTATTTATAAATGTTCAGATCAATTGCTTATTTGTGATATTATTTTAAACAGGCTGGATGAATAAACAAATCGGGATAGGTCGATATAATACCTATCCCGATTTGTTTTGTTATCTTATAGGAAATTACGCCGCAGAATAAATCATTCCATTGAGAATGCGAAGCATTCTCTTAATCGTCGCTGCCGAGCGACGATTTTTTACCTTATAGGAAATTACGCCGCAGAATAAATCATTCCATTGAGAATGCGAAGCATTCTCTTAATCGTCGCTGCCGAGCGACGATTTTTTATAGGAATAATAAGTTGTACATCGGGACGAAAAGTTGTACATTCACTAATTGCTATTGAATTACAATTTATATTTTTATAAAATATTACAAAAAGGAAAGGGGTAATAAGTATGATAAAAGTTTCACAGATCCTTGCGAAAGTAGTTAACCGGAACATTAAAAAGGAGATGGATAGCGCATGTATGATTATTGGCTATCAGCCAGTTGTGCCGGATTCTGCGAAAAAGTTTATAAACAGAAAGAAAAAGTAGTGAGCGAGAAATATAGAAAATTAATTGATAAAATTACATATGGGTTAGTTGCGGATAATTCAATAGATACCGCTGATGTAGAAGCCTATAAGTTTGGTTTGGAAGTTACCATACTAAAGACATTTCATTATGTTTCTTATATTGCAATAGCTTTATGTATGAATAAACTTCTTGAGTTTGCTGTTATTTTTGTTGTGTTTTACATATTTCGGCACAATACAGGTGGTTACCATGCCCAAACGAGAATTGGATGCTACCTGTTTTCCTGCGTCGTTATTTTTTTATCTCTTTTTGCAACAGAGCTAATCTTTAGCTGGCGGGTTGCGGCAATGATCTCAATTCTTGACATAATCGTATTGTTAATACTGTCGCCGGTACGGAACAGCAACAGGAATCTGGATACAGAAGATATAGAATATTTTAGACATAGGCTTAAGATATTGTCAGTGATTTTTTTTGTGGTCTATATCGTAACAATCGGTTTAAAGGCTGAATACTTTATTACACTGTATACAATTGGGGTGACTACGGACACTCTTTTGACTATTATTGGGAAATTGCAATCCATAAAGAAATCCTAAGCTTGCCATTATGTACGTCCGGTCTCAAAGTTGTACGTTTGAAAAATGCTATTAACAAATTTTAAGAAGTTGACGAATCACATTCTTGTTATATAAAAAAGGATATTTAATTATTCTAACAAAGAAGATGAGTAATGAACAATATTAGAAATAATAGCTATCTCATTCAAATCAAGTGAAAAACTTATTGATAAAAACATACCATATGATTAAATTATTTTTAAAGTTTGTAAGTCTACGATTTGTAAGTCGTACTTTTGGAGTAATTTGGAGTAATATAGATGAAGGACAAATTAAATCAGTATCCGGATGTAGTGCTGCTCTCAGCACCCTATGACTTTCCGCCGCGTCAGTCCCTGGCCCTTTCTATCTTCAAGGTCTGCCTGACGGAGAGCGGGATGACAGTTTACACAATTTATGCGATGTTCAGGATGGCAGAGCTTCTTGGTCTTGATGTGATGTCTGAACTGTCCGGGCTTCCCGACATGTGTATGTATGAGGAATATCTTTTTTCCGGACTCACCGGAATAAATAAAGAAGATAATCTTGAGGCTTACATAGAATATTTATGCGGATTAAATCCTTTGTTGAATCGGGAGCGGATGAGAAGTCTTTTGCGGCATGGAATGGAGGCGGCATCGACGTTGGTTGAAGAGACGGCACAGGAAATTGCGACCCTTTCCCCGACGGTTCTGGCCGTATCCTCGGTTTTTTATCAACTGAATGCATCTCTGGCAATCATAAAAAGAGTAAAAGAGCTCGCGCCCGGAACCAAAACGCTGATGGGTGGTCCAAACTGCATGGGAAAGTCAGGCGGGACAATCCTTCGCTTCTTTCCGTATGTAGATGCGGTTTTCTTTGGTGAAGGGGACGAAGTATTTCCGGAGACGATCAGGGCATTGGCCTCAGATGCGCCGCTTCCCTATGGTGTATTAAGACGGGAGGACATCAGAAAAGAAAGCAATTTTGGGGGAGGATATCCTTATCGCATTACACATGATCTGGACAAAATACCGATACCGGATTTCAGCGATTTCCAGTATTATTTGGAAAAGTCTCCGCTAAAATTAAAAAGCTTATATGGCATGCATTTGGAAAAGCTTATTCTGGTAGAAGGGTCAAGAGGCTGTTGGTGGGGTCAGAAAAAACCTTGTACATTTTGTGCGTTAAACGGAGAAAAGAATAAATACAGGATTCGTTCCCCAAAGCGGATTTACGAAGAACTTGTCTTTCAATATGAGCATTTTCATGTAACGCAAGTCGAGTTTACAGATAATGTGCTGTCTCTTCGCACGGTCAGGGAGCTTACGCCTCTTATGGAAAATGGACATGTGCGCTTTCACGCATTCGGGGAAGTGAAGCCTGATCTGACGCAGAATGATATCCTTGCCATGAGACGGGCGGGCTTTGAAGGCCTGCAGAGCGGTTTGGAAAATCTGAATGACCACTTGATCTCTCTGCTTGGAAAGGGAAGCAGCGCCGCAGAGAATATTTATTTTCTTAAGATATGCGAATATAGCGGGATGGAAGCTTTGTGGAATTTCCTTTACCATATTCCGGGAGAAGAAGCGGTTGATTATGAGATGATCCTCTCACTGCTTCCTTATATTTTCCACTTGCATCCGCCTGTGGGATACGGCGAGGTGCTTTATGAGAGAGGCAGCCTTTATGAGATCTGTCAGGAACGGTTTGGGCTTCAGTTGGTTCCCAAAAAATCGTATCGTTTCCTCTATGGAGACAATGAAGAGGTAATAAATGGATTTGCGCTTTATTATGATGATGTCAGTGCGGAAGAGGCGCGAATACAAAGCAAGACGGCGCACCTCCACCAGAAACTCATACAGTGCATAAAGGACTGGCGGCGGGAATATAACAGCAGCGAGGGGTGTCATCTGGTTATGACTGACAGAAAGGATTATCTTTTGATGTCAGACACGAGACCTATACGCAAAATGACACTTTGTTTTTTAAAAGAAATAGCCAGGGAACTTTGCCTTTTTTGTGACATTCCCCGCAGTATGGGAGAAATCACAGGAGCGGTTGGAGCGGTGTATTCACAGGAAGAGATTATAAAATGTCTTGATTATCTGATTGAAAATCGGTATATGATTTTTATCAGTGAAAAATATCTGACACTGGCTGTCATGGGAGAGACTTAACAGAAAAATGAATAAAAGGAAAGGATAATTGCATGAAATGGTCAAGATACAGCAGACTTTTTGAGTCTGAAAGGAACGGCTGGCTTCTGTATTCCTCTGCATCCGGAGCTTTTTTGAAAATCTCTGAGGAACAGATAGAAACATTACAGCAGATCATGAATGATCCGGAGGGATACGATTATTCTCAGGCGGCGTTACTCTATATGCAGCTTCGTTCGTTAGGTGTTCTGGTGGAAGATGGCAAGGATGAGGAACTGTATAACATTATCAAAATGCGGCATCTCACGGCGCTATATGCGGACCAGAGTCTTACGCTTACCATTGCGGTCACATCTTCGTGCAACTTTGATTGCAGCTATTGCTTTGAGGCAAACCATCAAGGGCATATCATGTCGGAGGAAACAGAGGACAGGGTCATGCGTTTTATAAAAAGTTTCCGTTCTCCTATGCTGCATATCACCTGGTATGGCGGGGAGCCAATGTTAGCTCTGGAACGGATGAGAAGTATCAACAAACGGCTTAAGGATATGGGGAAGCGCTTTGATGCGTCCATGATCACCAATGGTTATCTGCTGACGCAGGACAAGGTAAAGTATCTGAATGAACTCAACATCTCATATCTGCAGATTACTTTGGATGGAAAAAAGGAGACTCATGACGCCAGAAGATATCTGACGGGCGGAGCCGGTACATACGACCGGATTATCAGCAATATCGATGCGGTGATGAAGTCAGATTTTCGCGGTACTCTCCATATTAGGGTGAATGTGGATGGAAGGAACGATGAGGAGTTCGCTTACGTCTATCAAATGATGCAAAAAAAATATCCGCGGGATTTTGGCAGGCGGATCACTGTTTATCCCGGATTTGTCAGAGGAGAGGGACATCCTGACAGCGGCTGCTTTTTTGATCCTGTCGGACAGGGTGAATTCCTTTCCCGGATGATGGAAAAATATCAGATTGCGCCATTGTGCCTATACCCTAAAAAGCCGTCCTCCGGGTGTGTACTGACGAAGAAAAACGCTTTTGTGGCAGGCCCTGACGGAGAGCTTTACAAATGTTGGGACGACGTAGGGAATCCGGAAAGGATCGTCGGTTCTGTGGATTGCCGGAATGACTGGAACATGGGATTGATCGCTGAGGGGATGACAGGATGCAGTTTTTTGGATGATGCCGAATGCCGGGAGTGTTTCTATTTTCCGGTCTGTAACGGAGGATGCCATAGAATCCGTCAGAACAATCTGCATTCGGATAATATACAAAGTACGTGTACTTATTTTAAGGGAAACATTGAGCGTCTCCTGGAACTTCATTATGAAATGAGGATGCGGCAGAAATCCGAAGCGTCAAATGGGAACAAAGCATGAACCGTACACAGTTTGGGCGTTTTAAAAGAATCTATGAATACTATCAGGCGGATCCGGCTTTTCGCGCCACACTTATGGAAAATCCTGGCAAGGCCGCAGAAGAGCATGGACTTTTGGCAAAAGACGGGTATGAGATCAGGGAAGCGGTTCTGGCTATATTGAAAGGGATACCTCCGGAGCAGGATGGAAATCCTTATTGGCAGGAGTTTTCCAGACGGAACAAAGCGGTAATTGCATTTACTTCCCGGACCATGTCGGATGCGGCTTACAAAAACAGACAGATAGCAGCGTTTGTCAGGCGCTCGCTGCGGCGCTGCCGGATGGAATCATCCGATATAAGGATGCACGGACAGATTCATTTCGTCCCCATTGCCTTTGAACTGAGCGAGGGATGCAGAGTTCATTGCTCCTTTTGCGGGCTCAATGCCGGAAGGTGGGAAAATAATTTTGCTTATGGAAATGGTGGTGGCGGGTTTTGGCGGGAAATCCTATCCGTAGCCTACGATTTCTTTGGAGACATTCTGGGACAGGCTCCTCTCTATTTTGCCACTGAGCCATTGGATAATCCGGATTATGAGTATTTCCTTGAGGATGTATGCAGAATTACCGGACAGATTCCACAGACCACGACCGCAGTGTCAGACAGGGATGTAAGTCGTACAAAGCACCTGATATCATATCTGGGGGATGAGCGGCTATCGGGAGAAGCGAGGCTTAGGTTCAGTGTCATTACACTCTCACAGTTCAGACGGATCATGGATGCTTTTTCGCCGGAGGAATTGGCTGATGTGGAACTGATTTTCAACCATCCGGAATCCCTCAACCGTTTTTCGAATTCCGGAAGGGCGCATGAATTGTCATCAGCGTCGAGGCGGATGACACGCTACAGCGTAAGCTGTCTTGCGGGTGTCAGAGTAAATTTATGCAGCGGAAAGGTCACATTTATGGAACCGGTTCTTCCAGACGCGGATTTCCCTGAGGGTTGTCGCCATCGCGAAACGATAAGCTTTACGGACGGGACGGAATTTCAGATGTGTTTGCAAAAGCTTTTTGGAAAGTATGCGTTTTCATCTGTGCCGCAGGACAGAAGTTTAGTCCTGAATAAGGATGTAAGAGTCTGTCACGAAAAGGACAGGATCATCCTGGCGGGAGATGGCATAGGTTTTAGCATGGACAGGAATCTTTATACGGAAGAGCTTTCTGTCCTGTTTTCAGAACACCTTTCCTTAAACGAAATAAACAACCTGCTGTCTCATCATACCGGACAGAGTAAGGAACTGAACAGTTTGATTGAGTCGCTGTATCAAGGCGGGTATATAGAAGTATTATAAAACAAATTCAGAAAGGGGTAGAAATCATGAAGTGGACACAGAAAGAATTGGAGGAACTTTATCAAAAGGCGAATGAGAAAGCGATAAGCGATCCGGAATTTCGCAAGGCGGTACTCGCTGACGCAAAAAGCGCGCTGACGGAACTGGCCGGACGTGAACTGCCGGAAGGATTTAGTCTTGAACTCGTGGAGAATGATAATTCCTATGCTTCAGCTTATCTTGCGCCGAATTTTACGGGTGACGAAATCGATTTAAGCGAGCTTCGATCCGTGGCGGGCGGTAAGACAAATGATCCGGCCGATAACGTTGCGGTTTCCGTTGCTCTAATTGTCAGTGCATGTGCTGCGGCTGTCAGCGTAGGTCCCTGTGGCGCGGATGCCTGTGGCGGCGATGCCTGCGGCGGGAATATCTGTGGCGGAAATGCCTGTGGCGGGGCTGCCTGCGCTGGCGATGCTGTCTGTGGCGGAAATGCCTGTGGTGGGAATGCCTGCGCTGGCGATGTTGCCTGTGGCGGCGATGCCTGCGGCGGAAATGCCTGTGGCGGAAATGTGGTCTGTGCCGCGAATGCCTGTGGCGCGGATGCCTGTGGCGGAAATGTGCTCTGTACCGCGTATGCCTGTGGCGCGGATGCCTGTGGCGGGGATGCTGCCTGCGGTGGGAATGCCTGCGCCGCGAATACCTGTGGCGGAAATGCTGCCTGCGCTGCGAATACCTGTGGCGGGTATGCCTGTGGCGGAAATGCTGCCTGTGGCGGGAATGCCTGTGGCGGGGATGCCTGTGGCGGAAATGCCGCCTGTGGTGGGAATACCTGTGGTTCTAATGAATAAACGTCCGGACAAGGAGCGCCGAGGGCGTGGATTTCCGAGTACAATAAAGAAGTGCGACAGATGATCGATAAAGAAACTTTTCATCCCTTGAATTATATCAAAAAGGAAGTCTTGCAATTTGTCAAAGGGGCAGGATATAATAGGATTTGGAAGTTGACATAAAGCGTAGAGACATTAAACACCGACCCGGAGGTAGCGATATGGCAGCACTGAATCTAAATGCTTTATTTTTTAACCATGAGATATCCTTCTGTAAAGTATATAATGCGGAGAGCAAGGATAGATTAGTAAAGCTTTTGTTCTCTAACCGCATCTCCTTTTCTGCTCCTTTTTCCCTTCATATTTTTCAATTTCTCGATGAAGGAAACGATGATATTTATTGATATTTCGGTCGATCGCATACAGCATAAACTCTTTATACACTTTTTCAGATGAGCGGTAGTTAAACCTTCGGAAGTTCTCGTTTTCCTTGATATCCCCAAAGTGCCCTTCTGTCTGGATAGAACGTATCTGTCGTTTCAGGATCCCTTTTTCACTCTGGATATTTGCGTGGGACTCTTCCTTTAGTTCTTCCCACCGCTCATTGATCTTCATGTATTGAGTGGTACTGTACAAAATGGCGTGAAAACGAGTACGGAGGAAAGTTGGGATGATCCTGTAAATGTGGATGAGGAGGCATATATATTAGCTTATTTACCGCTTGGAAAGGCAGCAGGAATGGTAAACGACTCTGAATCGGAAAATATATTAAGCGCTATTATTGATTTTGCAAAAGGATCATTTGTGGCAAAAAATATGAAAGTTATAAATAACAATAATGCTGCGCTTTCTAAAGCCCTTGAGGAATATTTTGCAAACAATCCTGTTAAATTTATAATTAATTCATTAAATATGAACCAGAGGTCGGTTTTAGATGATTTAAAGCCAAGCAAATTCTTCTTTAAAACATTGATTACAGCGCAAGGAACACAGATTTTGCAGCTTTTTATAATGACTAATCTCCGGGAAAACTTAAATTACAGCCTTGCTAATTTAAATAATGTCAGCGAACCGATTCCAATGGGGAGCGAGTGCAGCCTCTTTATCAGCAGTGAACGTTTTTTTAAAATATTATGCCTCAGAGTTTTAAGAAAAGCGGATGGAGTATGGCAGGGGTAAATCCGGGGAATAATTTAAAAAGTTGGACCGGAGAAATCAGTCATGGATCAATGACGGCAGCTGTTGATTTAAGTAAATTGTACAGAACTGAAAATGCTTCGTCAGGGCATGCAGCTGTTACTTATAGCTATACATATTATGTTAATAGCGGTTGTGTAACCTTGGATGTAAGCGGTATGCAACTGGAACCGGACAAACGAAAGGTTAAAATAAGTTTTTTAGTGGCAAAAGACCAGAGCTTTGTAGAAAAATGTGTAACAAAGGTATTTACATTTAAAACAATAACAACAGAAGAGCTTCATACGTTAAAATCAGATTACAACTTGGAGATTAAAGCTGATATTCCATTAACTATCAGTGGAAGTGAAAGGAATCAGAAGATTTCAATGACGATGGAGAATAAGGATTGTCAAATAACAGGGCATCTGTCAGGCGGAGAACCATGCGGCTGCGGTGACGATATCCAGGCTGAGTTTAATCAACAGCTGCAGCAACAGATTCCGAACAAAATAAAAGAAAATTTGAATATAAATTTTGATGAAATATCATTGTTTGCGATAAAAAATCTTCTATTTGTAGATGATGATTATATAACATTCGATGATGTTGCAATACCGGGAGATGTTGTTATTACAGGAACATTTAAATAAATGACAAAATTATTATAGATCTGTTGTATGATGGCTAAATATGAAGATGTTATAAAGCAGATTTTTATTGTATCAGTTATTTTCAAGCATGATGTGTGAATATTGCAAATGTTGTTTTAAATATTATTATTAAAATAACATGATGCTCGCAAATTAAAACTTTAGCTGATTATTCATGATTGACAGAGGAGGATTGTAAGAATGAAAACCAGAAATATTTCGTTCAAATCAAAGGTTGCTGTATTGAAAAGTACGCATACTACGGAAAGTTTCCTGCAAAGTGCATTTCAGGATAACATTTCTGTTGCCAGAAGCGTATTGAATACAAATTATCTTACCGGCATTTGGAAAGGAATTCTTCCCCCGACAGATTTCGGTGTCATGACAGTGCTGGATGCATATTATTGCTATATGGCAGCTGATTCCCTTGATATTGCATTGAAAAGGACTGATAAAGAAAAGCATCATGATCTTTATGAATTAATTGAAAGCATACATCAGGGATATGTGGAATATAATCAGTATTTTTTGACGACATGGAGGGTGAAAAGCGCTTCAGGTATTGAACCAAATGCTGTCATTAAAAATTATTCAGATTATGAGCGGAAAATTGCGCAGACCGAGGATCCCATCTATGCACTTGTAGCCATGCTGCCATGCTTTTACCTGTGGTACTGGTTCAGTGGTCAAATGCTGAGTCATGGAGTGGCGGAAAATAACCCGTATCTGGACTGGATACAAAGCTGCTATGATGATTCTTCAGCACAGCAGGTCGATAAATTTATTTCTACATGGAAGGCGGGTGGGAATACATTTGACGATACAAAAGCAAAACAAATTTTTGCCAATTCCATGCAGCATGAACTTCAGGTTTTTTCCGCTTTATATCATCCGGCAGAAGATATGGTTGTCGATTTGCTGGTAATACAGGGTGATTCGGAATCGATTGCGTCGCCTGAAGGCTATATAAAGATTCCACAGGATACAAACGAAGGCGCAGGGGGTAAATACAGCTATATATGTTACAAAAAAGGTCCTATACAGGAATCGATTACAGATATTTATCTTGCGGTAGGAAGTTCGCCTTCCGTTTATGTACCGGATGGGTATACGAAAATTGATAAAGATCTGAATAAAGGCGCCGGTGGAAAGTATATTTATCTCTGTTATCGGCGGGTTGATAATACACCCATAATGGATATAATACTAATAAAAGGAACAAATCCCAATATAGCTCCGCCTGCGGGATATGAAAGACTTGCGCATGACCTGAACCAGGGAGCGGGCGGAAAATACATATACGTTTGTATCAAAAGATGAGAACACAGGATGATGCTGGAACGGCTGTTGAAGAATGCAGCATATGGATAAAAGGAGCTGTCGCACATAATAAATTTAGTGCCAGATCCTTTTTTTCTGTAAAAAAATAACTGCCAGACCTCGAAAGAATCCGGTCCCTTTTTTAATATAGAATTATTGGAGCATGCAGTCTTCACTATTATTTTACGTAACAAGTGAAATACAGAAGAAATGATATGCAGGACAAACAGTATTCTTGTGTTTCGTATACAGACTAGTAATGCCTGACAGGATAATACAGGTATAAGCGGAACCTGTATCGGCGGCAGGATTGTACATTTCGGGAAGATAAGAACACCAGTATAACAAAGCAGGGACAAATAATCTACAAATCCAGAAAAGGATCATGCTGTCAATCTTAAGGCTGGTGAATGAGAGTTATAAATTAAGTATGAAGCGGATTCGTTATAAATGGTCACTGGATTATGAGAATGGGTAGAAAAAATGCTGTCTTTATAATTTATAACCATGTTTTTTTATGTGTCACTAATCACTGTAATGAAGATACGGTTTCCTTAAAGTTAATCAGCAATCCCTCGTAATTGTGATATAAAATATCTGTCGCATTTATGCTAAGAGCCTCCACTTATCGGAAATTATTGCAGTATATACATTTCAATTGCCTGAATTGTTTCATCAGTAAGTTTTTTTTCAATGGCTATGTAATCCTTGAAATAGTTTATTATTGTATCGTTATTAGTCTTTCCGCCACATTTCTTTTTAATAATTAAGTTTCTTATAATCAGTGCCTGTTTGCATGATTCTTGTGTTAAAACACTAATATTTTTATAATCTGTAGTGGATAAAAATTTTCTACAGTGTAAGTATTCTATTCTGTCGTTATTACACTTGCTACGTTCATACAGTAAATGACTTATGCGTATATCTGACAGCAAAATCTCTTGTCCGCGGTCAGATAAAAAACATTCCATTCCATCTATGCCAAAATGATAATCGTTGTCAAAGTAAGGTTCATAATATGTTATATTTTGAGAGCTTCTATATTCTTTCAAAACCTGTAGGATGTGCTGAGGAGAAATTCTGCAATGTTCATATGCTGGATTATATTTATAGATAAATAGTGTTCTGTTTTGAATAAAATTGTCGGTGGAAAGGAAAGCGGAATATGACATGGTAATCGGACATACTTTCCCCAAATTATAGTACAATAAATAAAAGCAGCCTTCTGTATCATCATATCCATATATTAAATCCTGATGAAAAAAACTTTCTGTTTTATTATTTAAATGAATATTATCATTTATTATAGTTTCAACATACCTATTTAAATCAATATTCTTTTTAATATAATCAATTAATGTATATCCCATAATATGTAATTCGTTTTCAGTTTCTACGTTAAAATCTATAAACGGATTATAAGTATGACAGTTCCAATTCTTATGTTTATCACAAAGAAAGTCAATATGTATCGCGTTATTGAGATTGACGTAAGTATTGATATAATTGGAAAATAACCATTCATAGTAGCTATTGCATCTGTAATTTACTCCAAATCCAATTCTTTCATTTGTACCATTAAATTCATCAATATCTAATGTCAGCTTGTTTTCGTTTTGCGCGGCATCCTTATATATGAGAAAAATGTTTGTTTTAGTTTTTTCTAAACGAATTGTAAGTGGAAAAGTTGGAGAAGGAAATAGTATTGAGTATGACGGATTATCATCTTTATAATATATACCATCTTTTGAAAAATTGCCAAATACCAGATTATAAGCTCTATCAAAATCTGTCATTGACAAATTCGTGTTATCTGATAGAAAAAGATAAATAGAAGCCCATATGTGCGTATAAAATTGATTATTTATGCATATTTCAATTTCGTCACATGGATTGCACTTTCTCCAAAAAGCAGCATTCATATCAATATTCCATTTATTACCATAAAATTTTAAAGAATCGCCTTCGCAAGCGCTATAATTTAGTTCCTCAAGCCGGTGGCTCCAGTTATACTTTGAGAAATCTTTTATTTTGATACAAGCCGCCGCATCAATATCGTTATTGTATATTTTATCGCGTGTGCTAATTACTGAATGATGATAACCATGGTGCGTATATGACCGTATGTAAGGATTAATGTTTATAGGTAATATCTTTTTCATTCAGTATCTCCATATATAAGTTATTAATAGTAGTTAAAAGCTAACTAAAATATATTGAAAATCAAGAAACTTTAAAATTTTTATAAAAATATTGTTAATATAAATGAATATATGCATTAGTGAAAATTTAGGAAATTCAAACAATATCATAATTCAATTAACAATAATAGTATTTTCGACAAGGCAGTTGTGTTAAGAAAAAAGAATTAAGTTTAGTGCCCTCGCCAGTATCCTTTCGATTATTTTTCACACAGTTATCAATTGCTTGAAAACTCAAGTTACAAAAACTTTTGAACATGGCTATGTTGCTATGTTTTAGCTTGGATTTAGGTAACGTAATAAATTGTGATAAAGGGATTTTTCCTATTAACTTAAAAAAATAGGTAATCTACATATATTTTACCGCCTCCATTCATTTTAGTCAATGGTATTAGTTTTTTGTTAAGTCTGTCAAGAATAGTCCATATAGGCATTCAGGTACAATATAATACTACAATAATAGAAGTCTACAATAACTTTTCCTAAAGAGAAAACATCAATGGAGTTCAGAGGACTTTCTCATAGTCCTAAAATACGATACGGATTATATAAACAAATAATACTGACAAGCAAAAATATCCTATAGAATGAACGTACACAGATTTAGTAAAAATCCTCAGGATAAACAGAAAAAATGAACAATAGAATATCCGTATAAGTGATTTAAAAATAATACCCTAGAAGATTTGAATAATATGATATCGTCTGGAATTTTCAGAATTTATAAAAATTGTAAAGCAGTTCTAAATTTACTAATGCGTACATCGGGACAAAAAGTTGTACAATTATCCATATCTATTTACAAATTTGAAAAAATTGGGGAAAATAATGTAAATTGATATACTGAAAAAGGCGATTATTAATAAGTATACTTATTATTAAGAAACAAAAGCTTTAATACATTGGAGATGGTTTTCATGAGTATAGATATTCCATTAATATCACCAGTATCAAGAAAATATTATGATTATGCTAACGAAAAAAGTAGCCGAAAACATCATAGGGCTGAAGATATAAGAATTTGCCTTGAATATATTTGTGACGAAATCATAGTAGAATTCGTTTCAGAAGAGGATAAGAAAAAATGGGGAAAATACGACTTGCATAAAAAATTAAATGCATCCAGGGTTTTTTTGGATAAAGATATTGTTGATAAATTAATAGCTGCAAAGATTATAGGAAATAAAGGAGTACATGCAGGAGAAGAGGGTAATTATAGTGAAAGCGATCTGGAAAAATCCATTGAGTCTATAAAAGAATTTTCGTTGAATGTATTTTTATCCTTCTTTAAAAGAAATGGTTTCGGGAACCAGGGATCTTCGTGGTTTCCAACAGTATTCAGTACTTTGCCGCCAATATATAGAGTTAATATTTTGGAAAAATATTACAATTTTGATCCTTCCATCTTTGTGATCGACAAGCTTTCAAAGGCTTATTTGAAAAGCGGTTTAGCGGAAAAGGGGATAAATTTTCTATATGAATGTTTGGACAAAAAGGAAATTACACAAGAAGAATGTGCATATTTTTTACAAGGTATAAATTTATTAAGGCAAAACTTTGATAAGCTGCCAATTGCCAAAGACCTTGAATCTGCAAAGAATAATTTTAATAACTTATTGCCTTCTATTGAAGAAGAAAAAAGAGATAGTTTTGTATGTTTGGTTTCGGTTATACTTAATGGGAACTACCCACAGAATATCGCTTAAATAATTTCGCTAGAGGACGAATTTCTGTATTCGCTGGCTTTATTTCACGAATAGAATACTGCATACTTTTCCTCGATAGTATTCCAGGGAATAGTTGCCGCTTTCTTAACCCAGCTGTTTTCAAGGTTCATTTTTAGTCCAACGAGTTGATTAAAGTCGGTCAAACCTAATTGACGGTATTTTTCGAATATATACATGTACCCATCCTGCAAGTGCAAGGTTTTTATGAAATAAGCTGTTTTTCATGCACTTCCTGTATACCGCAAGGCGGGCATAAATGCAGTAATTTCAAAGACTTTCAAACATTTTTTATTGCTTTAAGCAGACATTAAATAAGTACATATGGTTTTGACGCTTATATTTCCCAGAAAAACAAGTTGCATAAGATTAGATTGACTGAGGAGGAGATACAATGTGCCAGATATTATTTGTAGTACCTTCATTTGAAAAATGGTTTTATAACGAGTGCATAGGCACATTGTTATTGGCAACCATACTGAAGGAAAAAGGGGTTGATGCAGAACTTTTACGATTTTGGCAGGTTGAAGAACTGGATGATTATGATGCATTTTTAAATAAAATGGTTGATGCAATCATAAAGAAGAAGCCACGGATAGTATCTTTATATATGCGCTGTGATACTGATATTGTTATGTTTAATATTGCCGAAAGAATAAAATCTATTGACAGGAGTATTCATATTATTGCAGGAGGACCGCAATCTTCCATAATAGCAAGAAAGATAATAAAAGAGGTTAATTACATAGATTTTGTATGCAAAGGAGAAGGAGAGACCACTATTTATCCGATAGTGGATGCTATTCTGCATGGAAAAGATTATTCTGATATACCCGGATTGGTATGGAAAAAGAATGGTCAGATCTTTGAAAACGATGAACCGGAATTAATTAAAAATTTAGATGATAACACAGCAGTGGATTATTCTTTAGTTCCCATTGAGTATAATGATAATTCAGCAAGTATATGGGAAATGGATGTTATTGCAATAGATGTTGGGCGGGGTTGCCCGTTTGGATGTACATACTGTAGCACCAAAACATTTTGGAAACGCAAATACCGTCTTAAGAGTAACAAGAAGATTATTGAGGAAATTGAAAGCGCGGTTAAACAGACTGGATGTAGGCATTTTATTTTTAATCATGACTTATTTACTGCAAACAGAGAACGTATTGTTTCTTTTTGTAACGAAATGATAGAAAGAAATATTGATGTAAAGTGGACATGTTCTTCAAGGGTAGACACCATAGATGAAGAACTGATTCTTTTGATGAAAAAAGCAGGTATGGAAAAGATCTTTTTTGGAATAGAGACGGGATCTCCAAGAATGCAAAGAATCATCAATAAAAACATCGATGTGGATAAGGTGGTTCAATTAATCAGATTTACGGGCAAAAATAGAATTTTTAGTACAACATCGTTCATATATGGTTTTCCGGAAGAAACAGAAGATGATATAGAGTATACCTTAAAACTGATCATCAATTTGGCCGAGTATTCGCATAATTTTGTTATTACACACCTGCTGGCGATTGAAACGGGAGCGGAAATGTTTGAAAGATACAAGAACGAGTTGGTTTTCACGACAAAATATTCGGACGTTACGGAAGGATTTGGACGCGATCGAAATCAGGAGTTTATAACTAAACATCCGGAGCTTTTTCCACATTTTATGGAGTATCACAGTGAATTAAGGGATCGATTGGAGTATGTACCGCATTTTGTGGCTTTGCTCTCAAGGTTTTATTATACCATGTATTATATGTATTCATTTATAGAACAGAAAAATGCGCTTGCGTTTTATGAGCATTTTGTGAAGATTAATTATGTTGAACTAGTAGAATTGTCTAAAACCAGAGCATTGAAAGACTTGCTGATTAATCCTGAATGTTTACTGTTAAAATATCTGAATGAGTATAAGAATAATAAGTATAATGTCGTCATAAGAGAAATATTGCGTTTTGAGTCTGATAGATTTCAAACTCAATTAGGAAAAATGGGAAGCGCGACCATTGAAAAGGAGTATAAATTCAATTACATGGATGTAATCTGTAAGGCGGATCTGATATCTTTACCTCAGCGCCATTCACTTATTTCGATTAATAAAGATGATTCTGGAAAAATTAATATCCAGTTAAAAAAGCTTATTGATATCGGGAGGTAAAAGCAGGCGTGAAAGATGTTAAAACATCAAGATATAATTATTTTCTACATAATGCTGAGGGAGATCTGTTAATCTACAACTCGCTTAATTATGAATTTTTGAAAATTCTCCATAACAAATCAGAATTTGTTGAGCATTATTTAAGAACCGGAGAGAGTTTTAGAACGCAGGGCTTATTGGAAAAACTGGCGGATAGAGGCATATTTGTTCCGGAAGGCTGTGATGAAATGGAACTAGTTCATGAAAAATTTATTGATTGCGTAAATAATGATGGCATTTTAACAATTTTAGTTGTTCTGACTGAAAATTGCAATATGCGCTGTCCATATTGTTTTGAAGAACATAAAGAGCGTAAAATTACACAAGATACAATAGACAGTATTATAAAATTTGTGAAAAGAAGTATTTCAAAATATCGAGGATTATATGTTTATTGGTTTGGTGGAGAGCCCCTGATGGAAGTTGACACAATAGAAAAAATGTCGCGGCAATTTATTGAAG
This sequence comes from uncultured Bacteroides sp., assembly GCA_964600805.1. GTDB lineage: Bacteria > Bacillota > Clostridia > Lachnospirales > Lachnospiraceae > UBA3282. The sequence continues at coordinate 62,384 of CAZRKN010000017.1, forward strand.
TGTGTAATTTTCATAAAAAAACGTATTTGGCATGCGTTTCTACAAATGGGTATTATCTTACCTTGGAAACATTAAAAAGACTAATTGACTGTAATATTATATCTTATCAGATTACAGTAGATGGAATTGCCAAAACACATAATAAATTCAGAGTGAATAAGGAAGGAAAAGGTACTTTTCAAGTTATTATGGATAATCTGTGCGACATTAAAGAGCACATGGATTATGGAGTATTTTCAATAGATATAAGAACAAACTATACGAATGAGATATATGAGAATATTGATGAATTTATTGAATTATTAAATCGATATTTTTCGGGAGATGGGAGATTTAGGATCTTTCCTCGTACGGCCGTAAACTTGGGCGGATACGAAATTGAAAAGATGAAGGAAAACTTAATTGCTGATTATAATAGAATCGAAAATGCAATAATTCAGAAATTTACCGATAAGGGCAAGAATTTAAATTGGGATGCGCTTAAGTTACAGCTTGCTCCGGGGAAAGGCGTTTGCTACGCTGCAAAACGAAACCATTTTGGAATAGATACGGATGGATATGTTTTTAGGTGCAGTAATACATTTCAAATGAATCCAGAATGCAGAATAGGGACTCTGGAGAATGGGAAAATGCACATTGATAAATTTGAGGAAATTAAGTGGATAAAGAGTTGGGAAAGCATAGATGAAGGATGCAAGTGTTGTTTCATGCTACCCGTATGTTTTGGGGGAGGATGTGCACTACAGAAATATCAAGAAAAATATAAAAATCAACCTAAAATAAAGAATTGTCAGTATGAAAAAAAATCAATAGATTCAATATTACTTTTATTAGATTCTGCAAATATATTTACAATAATTGATTGATAAGAGGAGAAAAAGAATGTCTAAAGAAATGATTGAAAAAGAATTGGTTGAGTTACTGGATCGGATGGGTATTATGGGAATCACTACAGATAATTTTGCGACTAAATCTTCAGATGTTATTAATGATTATATTGATGATTCTTTGCAGTTTGTAAATTTCATTGTAAGCATCGAAAAGATTTTTAAGATTTCTTTGCCCGATAGTTTCTTGTTTGCAGATTTTTCAATTACTTTTGAAATTTTGGTTGAGTATATACAGAATAATATTAAATAGAATGCCCTATTTATATTATGAAATATGATATATTACAAAGTTAAAAAGAAAAAAATGTAATTAGTGGAAAGGAGAAAAAATGAAGAAATTAGTGAAACCTAAGAAAAACAAGAATAATGTGAAATTCTATGTTGTAGAAGCTAATAGTAATACTATTTGTTGCACACAGCTTAAATAATATAAGTATATAATGAGGCATTACATTATTATTTATATTTTGCATAAGGAAAACAAAGTGCTCCGTGATTTCCTCAAAAGAAATCACGGAGCAAACACTCAAATGGCTTTAGCATTTGACAGAATAATGATGGAGCAAATATGAAAGATTATAATGTTATTATTATAGATAGTGGCATAGATGAAAAACATGAAGCGTTTGGAAATATATCGATAGATGCATTACAGGTAGTGCGTGATGACGACCAAGAATTACATATTCTAAAGCAGCATTCGCTGACCTATGGGCATGGAACGGCGGTTACATCTGTCATTGCAAACGAAAATGATGAACTTAACATTTTATCGATAAATGTTTTAAATACTACAGAATTCGAAACAGATGAAGAAACTTTGATATTTACATTAAGTTATATACTGAATAATTGTTCTCCGGCTGTAATAAACATGAGTTTAGGTATAACTTGTTGTGAGGACAAATTGCGTTTGCGCAATATTTGCACGAAATTAGTAGAACATAATTTTATATTGGTATCAGCGTTTGATAATGATGGGATGTTTGCATTTCCTGCCACTTTTGAGATGGTAATTGGAGTAAGGAGCTGCGATTCTGTTTTCATGGCGGATGAATATGAAATGTACAATGATTCTGTTGTGAACATAGGAGGATTTGGAAGATTACAGCGTGTGGCCTGGAATAATAACAGATATATTCTTCTCGGCGGGAATAGTCTCGCGTGTGCGCAGATTACAAGAATAATCCTGTATTTTCTTATGAAGAAGCATGTAGAACCTCGAAATATTATGCATGCACTTAAAAAAAACGCAAGGGAGTATTTTGAAGTTGAGAAAACTGACTTAATAAACAGAAATAGCGAATTGCCCTTTGCAATTCATAAAGCTGCGATTTTCCCGTTTAATAAAGAGATGCATAGTCTGCTTCGGTTTGCAGATCTTCTTCCCTTTCAGATCTGTGATGTATATGACAGCAAATATTCGATGCGTGTCGGTGGTTATACAGACAGATTGCTGAATAACCCTAATGTCAAATCTATCAGAATAAAAAATATTGAAGATATTTCATTCCACAATATTGATACAATTATTCTGGGACATATGCAGGAAGTATTGCAATTTCCAAATATGTTGGCGATCTATGATTTGTTAATAGAAAAGATTAAGAATAGCAAATTAAATGTATATTCTTTTGATGATTTAAGAGGAAAAGGAGTTGAAAATCTATATTATCCTTATGTTGCGAAAGAGGATATGCCGCCACGCAGGTTTGGAATGCAGTATAGAACTAACAAACCCGTCGTAGGAGTATTTGGTACCAGCTCAAAGCAAGGTAAATTTACGCTCCAGCTGTTGTTGCGAGGTGCTTTGCAGAAACTAGGATATAACATAGGTCAGCTGGGAACAGAACCATCCTCTCTTTTGTTTGGTATGGATGATGTATTTCCTATAGGTTATAATGCGCTTTTGGAAATAAAAGGAATAGATTCGGTGATTTACTTAAACAATCATATGGAAAGAATAGCTGAAAAAGATAATGATATCATTATAGTAGGATGCCAGTCTGGAACAGTGACATATGATTTATATAACGCAGCAAACTGTTGTTTTAGCCAATACGAGTTTCTTGTTGGAACACAGCCGGATGTGGTATTTCTGTGTATTAATCCATTTGATGAGATGAAATATGTCAAAAGAACTATAGCTTTCATCGAGAGCAGCGTGGATTGTGAGGTATTAGGCCTAGTTATTTTCCCTATGCATAGGAAAAAGGACTGGTCTGGAAATTTTGGAAAAATGGAAAAAATTCACCAAGATGATATCAGTGATTTAAAAAAAAGAATTTCTGAAGCATCCAATAAGGATGTATATATTTTGGGGGATGAGAATGACTTGCAGTGTATGATTGATTCCTTAATAAATAAATTGAGTGAGGGAAGTTGAATTGAAGAAGGTATTGTCAGAGTCGAAAAAAATGATTAACAATTTGTGTTATCTTATTTGCAATGCATTCAATATACAAAAAAGTATTATAGTTTTTAGCATCACTTGTGCACTAATTGCAATTATTATTAATTTGCTGAAGCTTATTTTTGTTCCTGTCATATTAGATACTGTAAATGCTGAATCACCTATAACACTCCTTTTATGTGTATCGGCGTTTATTATTGTATGGATGGCGCTTGATTCTGTTCAGACTTATATCAATGCTAACATTATATTTGGACGCATTGAATTAAAGAGTTTTTTTACATTCAGAATTCATACAAAAATGGCTAATACTTCCTATCCCAATACGGAAAAGAAAGATTTTTTGGACGTTCTGGACAGGGCATATAATGCTGTCGCAAGCAATGATGGAGCTGTTGTAGATATTTGGAATGTATTTACGCAATTGATTCAATCTATAATTGGATTAATCATTTACACCTTACTTCTGACTAATATAGACGGATGGTTGGTTTTGATTACGGTTGTCACTTCGGTCTGCAGCTATTTATTTAAAATTAAGGCAAATAAATGGGTGTACGATAATAAAGAACGCGAAGCAGAGCTTTCACGAAAAATGTCATATATAAACCGCGTCGCGCAAAAATTACCCATAGCAAAAGACATTCGTTTGTATGATATGAAAAGCTGGCTTAAGTCAATCAAGGAAAAGGATTTTGCAAATTACAAAAGTTTTATGCGGGAAAAAGAAGGTCAATACGCGCGGGCCGATATAAAAAAATTATTATTGAATGTTTTCAGAAGCGGATTCTCGTATATTTATATAATTCTCTTTATGACGCAAAATCATTTGACAATTTCTTTTTTTCTTCTGATGCTTAATGCTGTAACGGGTTTTGATGCATGGATTGACGGATTGTTTTCCGCAGCAACAAAATTGAACGAATACAGTATTCAAATAACTTATATCAGAGAATGTTTGGATTATGATGAAATCTTTTTGTTTGATGAAGGAAAAACGATTGAACAATCTGAATGTTATGGAATTCAGTTGAAAAATATAAGTTATTCCTATCCGAATTCAAATAAAGAATGTATTAAGGATTTTAATTTGGAGATTTCTCCCGGAGAGAAGCTGGCAATTGTAGGTGCAAACGGTGCTGGAAAAACAACGCTGGTAAAGTTGATCTGCGGATTACTTGAACCCGATGCGGGTGAGATATTATTAAATGGTAGAAATATAAAGTATTACAATAGAAAGCAATACTATCAACTTTTTTCCTGCGTTTTTCAAAACAGTTCTTTATTAGCGGGAACCATTGCTTGTAATATTGCTCAAGCTTTCGATAAAATTGACATGGACAAGGTGAAACAGTGTTCTGAAAAAGCAGGATTCCTTGATAAGGCAATGAATTTGCCAGAGCAGTTTGAAACAAAAATTGGAAAAGAAGTTTATGAAGATTCCATTGAATTGTCAGGAGGTGAACTTCAGTCGCTATTATTAGCAAGAGCCTTATATAAGAACGGATCCATTTTGATTTTGGATGAGCCGACGGCTGCGTTGGATCCCGTAGCCGAAGCAAATATATACCAAAAATATAATGAAATATCTGCTAATAAGATGTCAATATATATATCACATCGATTAGCATCAACAAAATTCTGTGACAAAATTTTGTTGATAGATGACGGAAGAATAGTTGAACAGGGAACTCATGATGAGTTAATGAATAATAAGGGAAAGTATTATGAATTATTTGTTACTCAAAGAAAATATTACCAAGAAGGTTGATTTATGAAAAACAATATTTTTTTTAAGGCATTAATGTGTAATATGAAAAGTATAAAATTACTGTTCCGCAGATATCCTAGGGTTTTTGTGATATATGGAATGTCTGCTTGTTTTTCGGCGTTAACACCATATGTTTATCTGTTTTTTTCAGCGCGTATCATCAATAATCTGGTTGCAGTGAATATGGGAATGGTGTGGAAATTGGTGGCATATATCATATTCATTACCTGCGTTTTAGGATTGATAGGAAATCAATTATCGCATGCAGAAAATTATAACAACTCAATTTTTATGACCGATAAGGAATCATTATATACGGAAAAGCTAATGTCATTGAAATTTAAAGACTTAGAGGATTCTTCAACATTTGACGTATTATCAAAAATTCACATGAATGAACAATATGCGGGATATGGGTTGCAAAAAAGTGTCGATATATATAAACAGCTCATATCAATACTTTCCAGCATGGGAGGGGCAGTAGGACTTTGTTTTTCGTTATTTACATCAAAGGTAAATATTGAGAAATTGCTGTTTATGAATCATTACATTTTTGCTGTTCTTATTGTTTTGGCAATGCTCTTTGTTTCTGTCATATCACCAGCTATATCGAATAAAGCAAAGGCATATTGGGCAAGCAAAGTAAATCAGGCGGGTCTGACAAACAGAATCTATTCTTTTTACGGATTTCTGGCATACGATTCATCGCGTGCATATGACGTTAGATTATATAATCAAAATGATGTGTGTGAAAAAATGTTTCTTGAAAACAATGCTTTTAGACCGGGAGGCGAGATTGCTAACTGTGCGAAAGGTTACATGGGGATCGGACTTGCTTTGTCGGTTGCAGTTTCATATATTGTCACTTGGATAATATATGCGTTTGTTTGTATTAAAGCATGGGCTGGAGCATATGAAATCGGTAATATAGCGCAGTATTTAGGTGCGCTTACCGCACTGTCCGGTGCAATTTCCGGATTGCTGGTTATTGCCGGTGATTTGAAAACCAACCATGGAGCGCTGGAGGATGTATTATCATTCTTGAAACTTCCGGATGGAACGCAGGAAGGAAGGGTGTTTGATATTTCTGTGAACAGTGATTTTACAATTGAGTTTAAGCATGTGTCATTTAAATATTCGAATGCATCAGATTGGGCGGTTAAGGATATAAACTGCGTGATTTCCAAAGGGAAACATATAGCTATCGTGGGAGAGAATGGCAGTGGGAAGACTACATTTGTTAAACTTTTATGCAGGTTATATACTCCCACAGAGGGAGAGATATTACTTAACGGAAAGAACATTATCGAATATAATTTTAAATCATACATACGCTTTATATCTGTAGTATTTCAGGATTACAGTTTGATTTCACAAACGATTAAAAATAACATTACCGTGTCTGATAAGGGGGACGATTTAAATGTATGGAAGTGTATTGAAATGGCGGACGCAAAACACTATGTAAAAGGACTTGCGTCTCAGGATAGTACCTTTTTGTACAAAGATTACGAGACAGAGGGAGTAAATCCTTCCGGTGGAGAAGAGCAAAAAATTGCTATTGCCAGAGCACTCTACAAAGACGCGCCACTTATTATATTGGATGAACCTACTGCAGCATTAGATCCGATCTCTGAAAGTAATTTGTATGTGAATTTAAATAATGTAGACGCTTCGAAGACTATGATTTTTATCTCGCATCGTCTCTCATCCTGTGTTTTTTGCGATGAAATTTTTGTGTTTGATGATGGGTCACTGGTACAACGAGGAAATCACAGATTGTTATTGAGTGAAGATGGAAAGTATCAGATACTCTGGAATGCACAGGCACAGTATTACAAATAGGCTAAGGAACATGGGACTATTCAATATGAAATTACCAATCGTAATATTAACGGTGATAAAATAATGGACGGCGTTTGTTCTGGGAATTATTATGGCGATGTCTAGCATAGCGAATGAGCATTATAATAATATGAGACTGTTTTGTCCAAATACGGACGATATGTTAGAAATGGATTTGAATTTTTAGTAGTCAGATTGAGAATCTTTTCGTAAACAAGGAATTGCAGAAATATTTTGTTTCACTTTTCAAATTTTGAAAGGGGAGGATTCCTTAGTTTTTCGTGTGAAAGAATAGAGCAAGGCAATAATGTGCTACTGCATAAAATTAATGACTTCTACTTAATTTATTTAGAATACTATTATAAAGAGCACTTTACACATGATACATATTTATACGGATATGAATCTGATGGAAAATTCCATGTGATGGCTTATGCAGATAAAAAGCTTATATTTTTAAAGAATACTTTATTTGATATATAATAATTTTATTCAAAAATTAGAACCTATATGTGACATAAATAATGTATATTTTTCTTGAATAAAGGAAAGATTGTGACAAGACTATAATTGGGAGAAGAACATGAGCAGGTTTTTATATATAGTATATAATAAAGAGTGTCTCATTAAACAAACCGTATATTCTGTTTTATCTTTGTTGGATGAGGCGCAGGGTGATAATATAATAATTACAATTATCACAAATTTTAGCAAAGACAGATTTTCAGGTATATCATTTAATAATAAAGTACGTTTTGATGTTATTGATGATATTGATGATATAAATAAATCATGGGCATTAAACGGATATGTATATAATATTAAAATAATCGGACTAAAGTATTATTTTGAAAAATACAAAGAGAATGTATTATTTATTGATTCCGATACCATAATGATGAAAGATCCGGTGCCGTTATATTGCGAGATTGGTCCAGCGGTTTGCTATCTTAATAGTAAATATTGTAGATTAATGGAACTTTTTGATTTAAAATATGAAGCGGATGCACGACGTGCTGTTGACTTGGATGAACTGGACAAGTCAATTAGTTTTTTTAACTCTTTTAAGGATTCAGGAAATACTCTGTTTGATGAAATAACTTCAGATTTTGTTTATTATAATTCCGGTATCATTGGTCTGGCATATGAGAATAGGCATTTATTGAATGAAATATATCGATTATGCAACGATATTTGGGAAAAATATCATTTTGTTATGAGTGAGGAATTTGCATTCAGTTATGTTTTGCAAAAAGCCGGAATAGAAATTCGAGAGACCGATGATTTGGTAATACATTATAATGCGTTAAAGTGGGTAAGGCTTTTGGCGGCCTTGACGCAAAAAAAATATGTCGGTAACGACGATAAACTGGCTGAGCAATTTCTAAGTGTACTAAAAATGAAAGATTCTAATTCTATGGAGTTAAAGAAAGAAGATATTGTATATTTGGTTTCCTATATTTTAAAAAGCATCAATCTGTCTGAGTGGAAATTAGGATATGTTGAGATTGCATATGACAGGATTTTGATTCAGAAATATCGAAAATTTTTAAGTATGTTTGAAGAATATTCAGAGAATGAAAAAGATAATATATATCATTATTTATTGTCCTTTATAGATGAGAAATAAATTGTGAATCCTGACTGAATGAGGACAATATGATTATGCGGAATCAGGAAATTTGAGTTTTATAAAGAAACTGTTTATGACATACGGGAGAGTGAATTGTTATGAATTCCAACTATGAAACAGATACACATTTATTTCATTGTTGGGTATGCCTTTGAATTATATACGTTCAAATACAGAAATCGTGTCCCATGGAAATTCAGGCTTTTCTAAATCCCTGAATCTCCATGGGATCATTTCTTTTGCTCAGCAACCCTCATTTTAGGGCGCAAATATCCTCTTGTTTCTTTTTTTGAAACAAGCTGTTTCCTAAGCTGTTTTCTGCTCCTTTTTCCATTCATATTTTTCAACTTCTTGATGAAGGAAACGAAGATATTTATTGATATTCCGGCCGATCGCATACAGCATGAACTCTTTGTACACTTTTTCAGATGAGCGGTAGTTAAATCTTCGGAAGTTCTCGTTTTCCTTGATATCCCCAAAGTGGCCTTCTGTCTGGATAGAACGTATCTGTCGTTTCAGGATCCCTTTTTCACTCTGTATATTTGCGTGGGACTCTTCAGATATAGTAATGCTCATCCTCGAAGACCTGGTACGTCATGTTATAATACTTCCCGATGTCTTCTTTATAAGCGCGCGTCTTTCGCTGCTCATGGTCCTGAAGCTTGATATAGCCGGCAATCTGATGCTCCTTCAGATACAGCAGGTTCTTTTCGCTGCAGTAACCGCTGTCAGCAGTCACTTCCTCCAGTGCTTCCCCAAACGCTTTCCGGTGCTTCTCGATCACCGGGATCAGCGTATTGTAATCCGTGCGGTCATTGCTCACATAGCCATGGATAATGAAATAATTCTCTACCGCTATCTGGACATTGTAGGCAGGCTTTAACTGGCCATTCAGCATATGGTCTTCCTTCATCCTCATAAAGGTTGCTTCCAGATCCGTCTTGGAATAACTGTTACGGTCTTTTCCCATGATCTCAAAGCATTCCTTATATTCTATCAGACGTCTGCCGCAGTGTTCGAGTTCTTCGTAGAGCTGCTGGAGTTCTGGTTTCTTTTTCCCTTTGCCGTGGACAAACGCAATCCCCTCCCCGTCGGCAATCAGCAGCAGGTTCTTTTGGAGCTTTACCAGCTCAAGGGGAGAGCAGTTATCGATCTCTATGATGGTATTATTTGAAAACTTCTTGTGCTTTGTCAGCTTCCGGCTCCGGTTTTCTCGGATCACGCGTCTGACCTTTTCCATGCCTTCTATGACAAACATCCGGGCGTCCCAAAGGTCGCATTTTTCTCCATATCCATTGTCGTGCAGAAGTGTATTGTATCGCGTGTAAAGGGCGTCTATGGCATCCGGCAGGCCGGCCAGATGATAGTTGATGCTTCCGCGCCAGACAAAGGTATACCGATTGTTATTCGCTTCTATTTTTGTGCCGTCAATAAAAAGCTCTTTCAGTGTGACCAGACCTTCCTTTTTCAAACGGCGCAGGAACTGGTAATTCAGCTCATCCAGCACTTCCCCGGTAAGCTTCTTGCTTTTAAAATCATAAAAAGCATCCAGCCTTGGCTTCTGTCCCTTGGTCAGCCAGATAAAAGCCAGGTCTCTTTCGCACAGTTCGACAATGCGGTCAACAGCTCTTATTCCCCGCATGTTTGCATAGGTAACGACAGCATACATCATGATTGGGTTGTACCCGGTTCTTCCCTTATCTGAATAACAGGCCAGCAGGCCTGAAAAATCCAACTCCTCCATCACTTTTTTCAGGGTATAGACTGGATCGTCGTCGGGTAAACACAAATCGAAGAAACTTCGAAGAAACTGAAGTTAATTTTCTGTTGCCCTAATTCAAAAAAGTCGTTATAAT
>CAZRKN010000018.1:0-68335 GCA_964600805.1 uncultured Bacteroides sp.
CAGTGCTTTCCGAGGCTGTATATCAGTATCAGAAAAAGACAGTGCGTAAGATGATCTTAAAAGATCATAAAAGGCCTGACGGTCGTGAACTTACACAGATTCGTCCGTTGGCTGCGGAAATAGACATAATTCCCAGAGTTCACGGCTCGGCAATGTTCACCCGTGGACAGACTCAGATATGTAATGTATGTACGCTTGCACCATTGTCAGAGGTACAGAAGGTAGACGGACTGGATGATAATGTAACGGCAAAAAGATACATGCATCATTATAATTTCCCGTCATATTCCGTTGGTGAGACCAAGGTAAGCAGAGGCCCGGGACGTAGAGAGATCGGGCATGGAGCGCTTGCAGAAAGAGCGCTTGTACCGGTACTTCCTTCTGAGGAAGAGTTCCCGTATGCGATTCGTACCGTATCCGAGACATTTGAGTCTAACGGTTCTACTTCAATGGCATCTACCTGTGCATCCTGTATGTCTTTGATGGCAGCGGGTGTGCCGATTAAGAAAATGGTTGCAGGTATTTCCTGCGGTCTTGTTACAGGTGATACGGAGGATGATTTTGTACTGCTTACCGATATTCAGGGTCTGGAAGATTTCTTCGGTGATATGGACTTTAAGGTTACAGGTACTCATGACGGTATCACGGCAATCCAGATGGATATCAAGATTCACGGATTGACAAGACCTATCGTCGAAGGTGCGATTGCAAGATGCCGTGATGCAAGAGAATTTATTATGGCAAACTGCATGGTTCCTGCGATTTCAGAGCCAAGAAAAGAAGTAGGAAAGTATGCGCCTAAGATTATTTCCATTCAGATTGATCCTGAAAAAATCGGCGATGTTGTCGGACAGCGCGGTAAGACAATCAATGAGATTATTGCACGCACGGGCGTTAAGATTGATATTACGGATGACGGACAAGTATCCGTATGCGGAACCGATATGGCTATGATGGATAAAGCGGTTGATATGATTAAGATAATAACAACCGAATTTGAAGCCGGACAGATTTTCAAGGGAACAGTTGTAAGTATAAAAGAATTTGGAGCTTTCATCGAGTTTGCTCCCGGTAAGGAAGGGATGGTTCACATCTCCAAGATTGCTAAGGAAAGAATCAATCATGTAGAGGATGTGCTGACACTCGGAGATAAGGTTACGGTTGTCTGTCTCGGAAAAGATAAGATGGGTCGTATCAGCTTCTCCATGAAGGATGTAGCGCAGGTATAATAGAACCTGGTAAATCAATGTAAAGCAGGTTTAGTTATAAAAGCCGGAGACATATGACTCTCCGGCTTTTTATGAAAGGAAAGAGCGATGAGACAACTAGGGCAGAAGAAGTGGTTTCTGTGGCTTACAAAATACTGGTTCATATTTCCGGTTGCGGGATTTCTTCTTTTTGAGGGCAGCGTATTTTTCTATTACGGTGAAAAAAGCTATATTGGCATTCATGATAATCTGGATTTATTCGTTGCACAATTTCAGATGCTGAAAAATACAAATTCATTTTGGAAGCATGGAGTCGATGTGCCTTTTCTTGGAGGAATCAGCAGGGATAATCTGCCTTCGGAATTGTCGCTTTATACTATGCTTTATATGGTATTTCCGTCATTTACAGCATATATACTTGGTCTGCTGTTAAAGGTTGTGATTGCAATTGTATCCTTCAGGCTTCTTGTTAAGGAGCTCTATCCGGAAAAGTATAATGATTACAGACCTATTGTATATATGACAGGTTTCGTATATGGAATTTTGAATGTGTTCCCGGCTTTTGGCTTTGCCTTTGCATCGATACCGCTTGCGGCATATTTGCTGGTAAGAATATACAGAAAGCCGTCAGTGCCGCTTTATCTGGCATTATTTCTTTATCCGCTGGTATCGTACTTTTCATATATGGGGATTTTTATACTGGGTTACATCGTAATTGCGGCAATATGGCTTTCCATTAAAGATAAAAAGCCGGCGTGGTCTGTTATGGCAGCTTTTATAGTGCTTGCCTTCGGATATGTGGTGTGTGAGTACCGCCTGTTTGCGCAGATGCTTCTTAAAGATGAAGTGACAATACGAGAGACAATGGTAGAGGCTGACTTTTCTGTCAAAGAGATATTTGTCGATATTTTTACCGTGTGGAAAGAAGGAATTTTCCATGCGGATGGTGAACACACTAAGTTTGTGTTGTTTATCTGCATTATTTACTTTTTTGTAAATAATATATATTATTTATGGAAAAGACGTGCTGTGGAAATCCTGCATGACAGGTTTAATTTTGTAATGCTTTTTCTTGTGTTTAACTGCATTGTATATGGGCTGTACGATTGTGAGCCTGTCAGGACATTGGTTGCGACTCTGCTTCCGCCGCTAAAAGGTCTGCAGTTCAATCGAACGGTATTCTTTAATCCGTTTTTATGGTATGCAGCGCTTTTTCTGATTCTGATAAGGCTGTATAATATGGGGATTTTACAGATGTGGATTGCCAATATTATTATCTGTCTGTCAGCGCTTGTTGTCATTTTGTCACCGAACAGGTATAATGATATTTATAATACCTGCTATTATCGGGCATATGAATTGTTTTATGGATGTGAGGCGGATGCCCTTGACTATGAACAGTTTTATGCTGTAGATTTATTTACTGAGATTAAAGAAAATATTGACTATGAGGGTGAGTGGTCCGTAGCTTATGGTCTGCACCCTGCAGTGCTGGAGTATAACGGCATATCTACGTTGGATGGATATCTAGGGTTTTATTCACAGCAGTATAAGGAAGATTTTCGTAAAGTAATAGCCCCGGCTCTTGACAGGATGGAAGCGACAAGAATATATTATGATGACTGGGGGGCACGTGCTTATCTGTATTCAGGCACGGATGCAAGCATAGTTAATTTCGGTAAGAATATCTATGCAACCGATTACGATATTTATATAGATGCAGACAGCCTGAAAGCACTTGGCGGAAAATATATTTTTTCACGTCTGGAAATTGCAAATGCAAAAGAGGCAGGGATTGAATCAGTAGACAGTTATACCGCTGAGAATATAGGATATGTAATATATTTATATAAGTTATCAGAATAATAGAAAGAAGGATGAAAAAATGCCGATTAGAGTACACAATTTTGCGGGAGTTCTGGGCTGGAATGCCAGAAAATATTTACCACGGCTTGCAAGTGAGAGTTATCTGAAACTCCAGTTTATAACAAGAAGGAAACAGCAGAAGCAATATATAGAGTATTTTTATGCTCAGAATGAGACGCCGCATCCGATAGTGGTGAATCTTGAGACAGTGAATCGCTGTAACAGTACGTGCGAATTTTGCACTGCAAATATACATGCTGAAAAACGTCCGTATATGAAGATGCCTGATGAGATGTATTATTCCATTATCGACCAGCTTAAGGAATGGGGATACAAGGGACATTTGACCTTATACGGGAATAATGAGCCGTGGCTGGATAAGAGAATTGTTGAATTTCATAAATATGCGAGAGAGAAGCTGCCGGATGCATTTATATTTATGTCAACCAATGGTCTGCTTCTGGATATTGATAAGGTCAAAGCAATTATCCCATATGTGGATCAGTTCATAATTAATAATTATTGTCTGGATATGAAGCTGCATAAGAACATTCAGGAAATATATGAATATGTGAAGGCGCGTCCTGATGAGTTTAAGGATGTTGATATTCTGATACAGATTCGTTATTTAAAAGAAGTCCTGACCAATCGTGCAGGCAGTGCGCCGAATAAGCAATCAAAGGGTAAAGTTATAAAGGAAACCTGCCTGATGCCTTTTACCGATATGTGGATTATGCCGAATGGAAAGCTGGGAATCTGCTGCTGTGATAATTTCGAGGTGACTAATCTTGCCGATTTGCATGAGGTGCCTTTGAAAGACGGATGGAACAGCGAGCCATATAAGAAACTAAGGGATGCAGTGAAAGACGGCAGACAGAATTATCCTTTCTGTAAGAACTGTGATTTTATTGATGCAGGTTTAAGAATGGATGCAGTGAACGATGTCTTAAACCATAATGAAAAAATGCATGGAGCAAGACAGTCGGTATTTCAGAAAAAATAGTTAATACGCAAAACAAAAAATCGTCGCTCGGCAGCGACGATTAAGAGAATGCTTCGCATTCTCATTGGATTGATTTACACTGCGGCGTAATTTCCTATAAGATAAAAAACGCAAGCCCGGCGGCTTGCGTTATAAAATTCTTACTATTTTGAATTACCTTCATGATATTCTTTTTCCGTATTGACACTCCAGATATTATCTTTACTGCTTACGCCGTTTACTATGTTTTTAACGGTTTCAAAAGAAGTCATCATAGAGTGGTCAATGTTGTTGTAGCGGTGCTGTCCGTTACGTCCGACGCAGTAGAGATTGTCAATTGTCTTAAGATAATCCACCAGCGTATCAATCTCCTTGTAGGTATCGAAATATGCCGGATAAGCTTTTTTGACTCTTTCCACATGTGAATCCATTACATCCTTCGGGCTGTCGATTAGTCCCATACTGACGATTTCATCTACGGCAAAATTGGTAAATTGCTCATCAGGCATAGTCCAGTATTCGTCACCCTCAGAAACAAAGTATTCCAGACCTATCCATATAGTATTGTCCAAATCTTTTATCATATAAGGAGACCAGTTGTTGTAAATCTGAAAACGCCCCAGCTTAACCGAACGATCCTGAACATAAACCCAGCAGTCGGGAACTATGTTGTTTATGGTCTTGATTTTGGTCTTGTTCGTCAGGTTCAGCTTAGGAAGCAGTATACCTACAGTCATATAATCGCGGTATGGAAGACCGGCGGCAATTCGGGCAGGCTTCTCCGGCACATCATTCATACCCGCAACCAAATCCTTGATTGGCATGGAAGAGATGAAGACATCACCTTCCACGGTTATCTGCTCGCCGTTTGTTTCATAGGTGAGAGATGTTATATGATTGTTTTCATCTTTGTGAAAGCTGACAGCCTTGCAGTTTTTGAGTATGGTACCGCCCAATTTCTGGATTTCTTCCGCAGTCACATCCCATAGCTGACCCGGTCCAAGCTTCGGATAGCTGAATTCCTCAATTAAGGAAGTTTCAACCTTGCGGTTCTTTTTTCCGGGAAGTATTTTGCCAAACACATCTTTGATAATGGCTGCTATTGACAGACCTTTTGCGCGTTGTGCACCCCAGTCCGGTGCAATTTCGCGGGGATGTCTGCCCCAAAGGTTTTCGGTATAGTATTCGAAGAAGATAGAGTATAATTTCCTGCCAAAGCGATTGATATAGAAGTCCTCTAAAGAGTTTTCCTTACGTTTATGAATTACTGAGGCAAGATAACTGAAACCGGCCTGAATATCGGTTATAAGTCCCAGATTTGTAAATGTTTCCAATTTAAAAGAAATCGGGTAATCAAAAAATTTTTTATTATAATAGATGCGGGATACCCTGTGACGTCGCAGCATGACTCTGTCCACTTTTTCAGGGTCAGGACCACCGGAGGCAAGCGTCATCTTACGATCTAAAACAATATCATCATAAGTGGGAGCGCCCTGAAGCGGAAGCATATTGTTCCACCATTCATTGACTTCAGGAACCTTGGAAAAGAAACGATGTCCGCCCATATCCATGCGGTTGCCCTTATAATTCACGGTTTTTGATATTCCGCCCATGGCATCGCTTTCTTCTAAAACAACGACTTCGTATTCATTACTCTGTTTTAATAACTCGTAAGCGGCAGTCAGTCCGGCAGGACCTGCGCCTATAATATATGCCTTTTTCATAAAGATAATCTTGCCTTTCTTGTAAACAGAATATAACAATGGAATAAGTTAACAAGATAAACCATGCTATTAAGTATCTTATCATGTTTGCTTATTATTGTACAGACAGATTTTTTGCTTCCATTTGAAACTTTTTTGCGTTATGATTCGTATTATAGTTATAAGAGAAAGGACAGGCAGGATTGCCATACGCAGGCTTGCAGTAAATGAGAGTATATGACAAGGCAAATATTTGAGACATATTTCAGAGAACAGTATTCTCTTGTGTACCGTGTGGCATTCATGCAGATGAAAGGACATGCAGATGCGGAGGATGCACTTCAGGAGGTGTTCCTAAGATTATTGAAATACCAACCCCGGTTTGATAACGAGGAGCATGAAAAGGCATGGTTTATTCGCACAACCATGAATATCTGTAAGGATATCCTGAAAAGTAAATGGCACAACTCGACAGTCAGTATTGATAAGATACAGGAATGTGAGAAAAAATATTTTCATCTTCCATATGAACAAGAAGATGAAACGATATGGACGGTGCTGGAACTTCCGGAAAAATATAAGAGCTGTCTCTATTTCTTCTATTATGAAGACTATTCAATAAAAGAGATTGCTCAGCTTCTGAAAATACCGGAGAACACGGTCAAGACAAACTTAAGGCGCGGCAGGGAAATGTTGAAAGCGGCACTGGAAAAAGATATAGGGAAAAAACAGCCATGAGCATAAATTCGCAGGTTAAGAAAGGGGCATAGTTATTTATATGAAAGTAAACGGAATTGAGAATCAGGCTTATCATGAAAAACCAGGTACAGCAAAATCAAATCGCAAAAGTAAAGGAGATTTCTATGGGAACCTGTCAGAAAATCTGAACGGGCAAACAGGAAAAAGCGCAGACACAAATACGGCTGCAGGCATGGATGTAAATACGGCAGCTGAAGCAGCTGCAAGTAAAGCTTATCAGTATCGCAATATACATTCCGCGTCAGCGATATCAGGAACAGTAAATGTCGGCGAAGGCATTGTTGTGCGCGAAGCTAAGTATATTTCCTATCAGGAGAGCGATTTTGTGAAAACATCGGTGGAGTCCGGTTTTATACTTATGGCACAGGTTGATGTAAGCGCACGCAGTGTTTACATAGAGCAGAAGATGGAAGACGGAACGGTAAAAGGATATGATGTTAAGATGGATAAACTGAATAATGGCGCAAAAGACCCGATAGGCCAGATGGCGCTGGAAGCATGGGAAAAAGTAAAATCTGAGGAAAAATCGGGAGAAGATGTCGATAATATGTACCTTACTGTGGAAGAAGCTTTACAAAAATTCTATGAGTTCATCGAGGACAGAATAAAAAACGGTCCGCCTAAATATATGATTGGAAACTCTGGGTTTTCCATAGAAGAATGGGAGAAGTTTTTAGAAAGCATAGACGGTCAGATTGATGACATCAAGGAAGAGACCGAAGAGATGCTCGAGAGAATGAAAGAGGAAGATAATGAGCGGCAGGCTCAGACTGCGGAGGGGCAACAGGTTGTAAATGATTCTAAAGAGGATAGAAGAAATGCGGAAATAGAAGAGGAGCTTTTGATGGGACTTTTTCAGGATAAAGGATAATTTAGGAAAGGAGCAGCATTAATATGTCAGTAACAGGAATCGCAAATAGCAGTGCAGTAATTAATACCCCATATCAGCAGGCAAAGAAATCCGGCAATAGCAAGACAGGGACTTATGATGGAAACGGATTTAGCGGAATCATGAATGCGGTGCAGGCATCGGAAGATGAATCTGTCAATGACTCCTATAAGTCAGCTTCATGGAATGATATGGAGGGGAAAATCCGCAGTTTCAACGGAATCACGGCATATGCCATGGAAGCCCGTCTCACAGGCGGCATTATCGGATTTGGCGGACTTGAGGATGGAACGATTTATTCGGCATCATATGACGATGATTCTACTATTGGAAATCCTGTTGTAAATATTCGTCTGGAATCAAAGAATGGAGGAGTGCAGACATACAAAGTATGTGTGAATCAGGTCGATTGGTCCAATGCCACACAGTTGGAGATGCTGGCTCTGTGTTCCCATGCGGATAAGATGGAAATGTCAGGAAGTTCTGATGCATCGAATTCTTATAGCACGCTGCTCTATTATGCGTATAATAGTACAATCGGCGGCCAAGTGGCAAGAAACGCCCAGGAATTCATTTCCCGGTCAAGGGATTGGAGCGCAATGATTACTGATGCACAGATTGACAGGCTGGATCAGGAAAAGAAAATTGACGCTTCCAACGGGAAGAGCTTACAAAAAATATTTGAAACAATAGAAAAATATAATACTGACAGTGAGAATGCGGATGTAAGCGGAACTAAACTGTTAGAGATGGCTCTGTTAGAGAAGAAAAAAAAGATAGATAACGGTGTGCCGTATAATTATCTGGCGAAAGACGGAATTATAGAATATAACGGAGTGGTATTTGTATGTGATGAAAAGCACAAAGCTATACGCCTTGGCGATACAAGCAATCCGAAAAACTGTCTGAACATTCCGCTGTCCGGCGGCGGCTCACTGATTGTCAACAGAGACAATCTGGATGACTTGGCTAAAGCAATAGGCATGTTTTCTCCTGAGGATGTGAATCTGATTATGCGTGCGATTGCTGAGGATGCCAGGATCCGGCAGATGAAACATCAGATTGATGACGAAACTTCAGGCATTGACCTTGCAGATGAAACTGATGAGGAGAGGAAAGATGAGGAAAAGATGTTGGAAATAAATTTGGACGGTAATAGCTATAGGAATGAGGACTATACAGAAAAAGAAAAAGAATTGTAGTGATTCTGACAAATTTATAATGCAAAATTTCCCGGTATAGATTATAATAGTATGGAGTATAGTTCATTGAGAGCATTAGAGATAAAGAAAATTTATAAATTAAACTATGCACAGAAGAAGGGAAAACACAGGGAATGAGCGTTATCAGCAGCAAAGATGTTTATGAAATCATCATGAAAACATTGAGTATAATAAATGCCAGAATAATGAATCATGGTGAAATCACAGGGTATATTATGTATAAGATGCTGGAATATGAGCAGCAGTATACGGAACAGGAACTGGTTGATTATACTATGCTGGGCATCCTGCATGATATTGGTCTGTATAAAGAAGACAATGTAAAGAATGTGACCGAATTTGAGACTAAGAATTTATGGCCGCATTCAATTTATGGCTTTCTTTTCCTGAAGTATTTGTCTCCAATGGATGATAAAGCAGAGATTATTTTGTATCATCATTTGGATTATAATCGGTACGGAATGATCCAAAGCAAATACAAGCATATAATTGAAATCCTGAATCTGGCTGATAAGATGGACACATTTCTGCATTTGAAAGAAGAGAATCTTGAGAAGGATTATTTTAATTTATACCGTGATATCAAATTTTCCGGTGCGGCGCTTGATTTGTTTCACAAGGCTGAAGCCAGATATGGGATAACGGCTAATCTGGTAAACGGCAAGTACAAAGATGAACTGACGGAGCTTCTTGCAAAGAGAGCATTTTCAGAACAGTACAAAAGAGGTTTTCTGGAGATGCTTGTCTACACGATTGATTTCAGAAGTGAACATACCGTAGTACATACTTTGGCGACCGTTAATTTCGCGCAGCAGATAGGAAGGCTGATGCGTCTCAGCGGTAAAGACCAACGCGATTTATATTATGGAGCGCTTTTGCATGACCTTGGCAAAATTGCGATTCCCCTTAATATATTGGAGTCCACGGGAAGGCTTTCTGATGAAGAGATGAAGGTCATGAAGGCGCACGTCAGAATTACGGAAATGATTCTGGAAGGGGTAGTGGATAATGATGTTTTGCAGATCGCAGTCAGACACCATGAGAAGCTCGACGGAAGCGGCTACCACAAGGGACTTACAGGCGATATGCTGACCATGCCGCAGCAGATTGTAGCAGTAGCCGATATCTTAAGCGCATTATATGGAAAACGCAGCTATAAGGATTCGTTTAGCAGCGATCTTATTAAGAAGATTATGACTGAAGACGCAGACAATAATAAGATTAATCATGCGGCAGTCGATACTTTGATGAGAAACTATGACAACGTTATCAAAGAATTTGAAAAGGCAAAGGAAGGCACCATCGGTCTTTATTTGAAAATAAAAGAGCAGTATGCAGTTATGATTGAACGATTTGAAGCCTTCAATTGAGGGTATCATCTGATTTTTTAAATTTTATGGATTTTTGATACAGCTTAACACCGACGGCGCCTATCCATGCGCCGAATGTGTTTAAGATTAAATCATCCAGTTCCGTGATTCCCGTACCGAATACATATTGCATCGTTTCAATGCAAAGCGAAAAGAGCATACCGCAGAGTGTAACTGTCAGTATGTTTTTAAATTTTTTTGTATATTGCAGATACATTCCAAAAGGAATGAACCAGACAATGTTTCCTACGAACAGATAAATAAAGCGGTACCAGTTCTTGCTCCTGACGAATATCATATAGCCTTTAAAAAACGTCAGATTCACATTACCGTTCCGACACAGATTACTTAGGCTGAAACCGTTCCTGAATACTGTGATTCTAAGGACGACAGCCATATATATTAAAAATAAAATAAAAAGCAGGTTTGTTATATTTTTCTTCATTTATTTATTATCTCTATTATTCCTGATTGTATAATCATTTCCATTATACTTTATTTTTTCTCTTCACACAATTATACTTTTTCGAATAAATCTACCTAAATCAACCAAACTTCGCCGAACATCACTAAGATTTTTGCTTTACACCGATAGTCATTTTGCATTATAATTAAAATATATTGTCATAAATGGGAATTAATGGAGTTGACAGATGAAAAATATTATTCTTGTTGTAGATGATGATAAGACTAACTTGACACTGGCTCAAAAAATTCTTTTGCCTGAGTATCGTATTGCTGCGTGCAATTCCGGCGCTGCGGCGCTTAAATATCTGGAAAATAATCATCCTGACCTCATATTGTTAGATATTAATATGCCTGATATGGACGGATTCGAAGTTATGGAACAGCTTCGTATGAAAGAAGATACCGCATCGATTCCTGTGATTTTTCTGACAGCTGATAATCTGTCGCAGACCGAAGTTAAATGTTTTCAGATGGGGGCAATGGATTTTGTTACCAAACCTTTTATGCCGGATATTTTATTAAGCCGTGTCGGCAAAACAATAGAGCTTGAGCAATACAGGCATAATCTGGAAGATATGGTAAAAGAGCAGTCTGAAAGGATAACTGAGAATGCCAGACGGTTGAGTATGATTCAGGAGTCCGTAATAGTCGGAATGGCTAATTTGATTGAGAGCCGTGACGGAAGTACCGGAAAGCATGTAAAGAATACACAGAGATATGTTAGGATGATTGCTGAGGAACTGCATAAACGCGGACTTTTTGCAGAACAGCTGACAACAGATTTCATAGAAGATTTATCTAAGGCGGCGCCGCTTCATGACGTAGGAAAAATTAAGGTGCCCGACGCAGTACTGCAAAAACCGGGCAAACTCACACCGGAAGAATTTGATACGATGAAAATGCACACTACATACAGCCGCAAGATTATACATATGATTATCGGAGACGTAGAAGACGAACATTATGTAAAAATTGTTGAAGATATAGCTATGTATCACCATGAACGCTGGGATGGGACCGGATATCCCACAGGACTTGCAGGGGACAGCATTCCGTTGGCGGCACGAATTATGTCTGTGGCGGATGTGTTTGACGCTTTATATGAAGAACGTGTCTATAAGCCTCCCATACGGCCGATTGAGAGAATCATGCAGATTATGTCGGAAGGCAGGGGAACACAGTTTGATCCGGTCATAATTGATGTGTTTGTGGAAATGCTTCCGATGTTAAAGAAAGTATTGAACATCGATTAATCGGCACGGATTGTATATAATTAGAAGGGCGGTAATAAATTTTGGAAAATAATGAGTTGAAAAACGAAAGAGCAAATAAAAAATCGGAGAAGATTGTATTGGGTGTATTTTCTCTTTTCGTGCTTTCTATGTTAGTCTCATCATTTCTGTTAAAATGGAGTCTGATTGAAAAGGAAATCATCGTTGTTACGGTAGTTGCCGGCTGGATTATCCATATTAAAAAATACTGGAATCATGAAGCACGTGCTAAAATTTTCGCTGTTATGATATGGTTGGATTTTGCCATCTATGCCTTACATGCCGTCAGCTTTACTTCTCTGCTTGCTACAATGGCAGCGTTAATAGTACTTCTTGGAATCTTCTTTATACCTCAGATTATATATATGGGAGTATTTTTTTCCACTTTTATCATTCTTTATCATGCCCTTATTGCAGGTACAATTATGATAAATTCCTTTAATGATATCATCAGATTTAGCCTGCATATTATTTCATCGTATGCAGTTTCTTTGATCACGTTGTTCATGATATCCGCCCAAAAGGAGACTAATGAACAGCTGGTTGAAAATATCCATGAACTGGAAATTGCAGAGCGGAGTAAGGATGATTTTATGGTCAATGTTTCGCATGAAATCCGCACCCCGATTAACGCAGTATGCGGAATGAGCGAAGCGATTCTTCAGGAAGAGCTTCCTGCAAGTGTAAGAAGAGATGTTATTGACATCCAGACTGCCGGCAGGAATCTTCTGTCCGCTGTAAGCAATATTCTGGACTTTTCGGAGTTGGAAAGCGGTCATATGGATCTTGCGGAAGAAAGCTATAATATTACATCGACGATTACTGATATTATTAATATGGCGCTGACTATGGACAATGGTAAGCATCTTGAGCTTATTGTTGACTGCGATGCGGACCTGCCGAGTAATCTGATGGGAGATGAGCAGAAACTTAGGCGCATTGTCATGAATTTAATGAGTAATGCAATTAAGTTTACTAAAGAAGGCGGCATTGTACTGCGCATCAGCAGCAGAAAAGAAGAGTATGGGATCAACCTGTTAGTCAGCATTAAAGATTCCGGAATAGGTATGGATCTTGCCGATATGGAAAATATTTTCGTGAGCTTCAGTCAGGTCAACTCCAAACGTAACAGGGAAGAAGGCGGAGTAGGTCTGGGGCTTCCGATTGCGCGTGCGCTGGTTATGAATATGGGCGGTTTCATTACGGTAAACAGTACGCCGGGGAGTGGAAGTGAATTCCAGTTTACCATACCGCAGAAGGTCTTGGATGAAACTCCTATAGTTTCTATCAAAAATAAAGGTCATATACGCGCCGTTTGCTATATCAATATGGATAAATATAATTATTCCATTATACGAGAGGGTTATGAAGATTGTATCCGCCATATTGCGGAGCAGCTGGGTTTTTCACTTACTGCATGCAAGAATCTTATGGAACTTAAGCGCCGTATTGAGCGTGAGAACTACACACATGTTTTTATCGCTTGGGAAGAATATTGCGAAGACAGGAATTTCTTTGAACAGCTGGCTAAAGAGACTACGGTCGTACTAATCCTTGAGTATGGACACGAAACCCAGAGCGGCAGTAATATGCTTCGGATATATAAACCGTTTACCATACTGTCTATAGCGTCCGTATTCAACGGTCAGAAGGTCGTGCAGCGAGGAGAACATAAAAGTTCTAATGAGAAACGTTTTGCGGCACCCAAGGCTAAAGTACTTATTGTAGACGATAATGCCATGAACTTAAAGGTTATGGCAAGGCTTCTTATGCCATATCAGATTAAGGCGTATATGGCAAGCAGCGGCAAGGAAGCATTGGATAAACTGGACGATATGGAATTTGACTGCGTATTTCTGGATCATATGATGCCGGAAATGGACGGAGTAGAAACATTGCATAAAATCCGCCAGAAACCGGGAGCATATTTTCAGACGCTTAATGTTATTGCATTTACAGCGAATGCGATAGGCGGCGCAAGGGAGATGTTTATTTCAGAGGGGTTTAATGATTTTATAGCGAAGCCGATTGAACTCAGCGTGTTAGACAGGATGCTGCGCCGGTATATTCCTGTACAGAAGCAGGTTGCCATAACGGATGAACAGGATAATGATAAAAATGACGTATATTTCGGCAGTAAAGATGATACAGCAGCTTCGAACACAGTAAAAACGTCAAAGAATCAGAAATCGGCTCAAACACCTGAAGAAGATGAATATCAGGCACTTGATGAGCTTGCTAAAGCCGGTATAAATATAGAGCAGGGAATTGCTTATTGCGGTGACAAAGAAGGCTTTCGTGAGATTATCGGTATTTTTCATAAGGAAGGCACTAAGAGAAAAGCTTCGCTGGAGCAGTTCTTTAAGGAGCATGACTGGAAAAACTATGTAATTACTGCGCATTCTTTAAAGAGCAATTCAAAGGGTATAGGTGCGGAAGAATTGTCGGAACTTGCCAGAAATCTGGAAATGGCGGGTAAAGAGAACCGTATTGACTATATTCTGGAGCATCATGAGGAACTGATTGAAGCGCATGATGCCCTGATTGATATCCTTGCGGGCAGTTCATTCATATATCCGGAAGGGGATAAAGCAGCGGTTCAGGATGAAGTTGAAATGAACGTATCGGAAAACAATATCCAACATGAAGAAGAGAGGACAGAAAAAAGTACAAAAAATAACGCCGTGACGACAGAAAACGACGACGGATCTGAAAGACCGTCATTGATTGAATTGACGGAAATGCTGAGCGTGAAACTTAACAGCTTTGAAAGTGAAGGATTAAGCGATATTTTGGATAAACTGGCAGAATATGAACACAATGGGGAGTCGCTGAAAGGTCTGGCGGACAAAATCAGAGACCTGACAGAGGAGTTTGATTTTATTGGGGCTTCGGAAGTTTTTGATTCGTGGAAGGGAGATATGTAATTATGATAGGAAAAATACGTGCATTTATACAATCTCTGTTCGGTAAAGAGTTAGAACTTCAGGAAAAGCTGGTTAGAATGGTTTTTATGATGGCCTTTTGCGCTTCTATAATCGGGATGGGGCGTGTCGTAATAGGAGCAGATCTCATTGTATTGATTGCGCTTGTACCGATGTGCATTGTTTCCGGAGTTGCTCTGAAAATTACAGTAACCGATCATAAAACTAAGTTTGCATCATGGTTGTTAGTTATTGCGACTAATGTAATACTGATGCCGTTAGTCTATGTTTTCAGCGGTGGTTTGGAGAGCGGCACTCCAATCTGGTTTGTATTGGGATTGGTATATGTATTTCTGTTATTTAAGGGAAAGGACTTTGTAATAGCCCTGTCTGTTTCAATAGTTTCATTCTTTATTACATATTTTATCAGTTATATGCATCCGGATGTTATTTCGCAGGTTCCAAACCGTTTTTATACTTTCGGAGATTCTTATGTTACTCTTGTCTGTATCAGCTGTTTTATAGGAGTATTGCTTAAGCGTCAGATTAAAGCATATGATGAGGAGAGAAAGCTTATAGAAAAGCAGAAGGAAGAAATGGAGAAAATTGTCCGCTCCAAGGATACATTTTTCGCCAATATGAGCCATGAAATCCGGACGCCTATTAATACGATAATCGGATTGAATGAAATGACGCTGCGGGAGGATATTTCCGATGAGATAGCTGAGAATGCTATTAATATCCAGAATGCCAGCAAGATGCTTCTGACAACCATTAACGATATTCTTGATTTATCCAAACTGGAATCGGGAAAAATGGAAATGGTAATGACGCAGTATGAAGTAAGCTCTATTTTCAGCGATTTGGTGAATTTAATCTGGATACGTGCGCAGCAAAAAGAGTTGGAATTTAAAGTAGATATAGACCCTGAAATCCCGTCTATGCTATATGGAGATGATGTACGCCTTAAGCAGGTAATTACCAATCTTCTGACAAATGCGGTAAAATATACGGAAACAGGTTCTGTTACGCTATCTGCCAAGGGAGAGCGCGTGCAGCCGGATGTTATTCTGCTGCGTATTTCCGTAGAAGATACAGGTAAGGGTATGCGTAAGGAAAGCCTGGAAAGTCTGTTTGATGCTTTTAAACGTGTAGATGAAAATGATAACCGTAATATAGAAGGAACCGGACTTGGGCTTGCAATTTCCAAGCAGCTTATCGAAATGATGGGCGGAAAGATTTCGGTAGACAGCGTATATCATAAAGGATCTGTCTTTACAATAGAGATAGAACAGCATATAGTTAATCCGAATCCAATCGGTATCATAGATTTTGCCGCACAAAAACAAATGTCCAATCGTACGAAATACAAACAGCGTTTTATGGCACCCGACGCCCGTATTCTTGTGGTGGATGATAATGATATGAACCGTATGGTTGCAATTAAGCTCCTGCGCGGAACTAAGGTAAAGGTTGATACGGTAGGAAGCGGTAAGGAATGCCTGAAAAAGACAGCTGAGAATGCCTATCATGTTATTTTGATGGACCATATGATGCCGGATATGGATGGCGAAGAAACTCTGAAAGCTGTACGTGCGCAGGCGAAAGGCTTCTGCCAGAAGACGCCTGTGATAGCGTTGACCGCCAATGTTATGTCTAATGCCGATCAGATATATCGGGATATGGGATTCGACGGTTATCTTGCCAAACCTGTTAATTCCGCATTGCTTGAGAACAGTCTGCTGAAATTTCTGCCGCCGCAATTGATTGAATATGCCGGTGATGAAGGCACGGAGGATTCAGACGAAATAGGAACGGTTAATCAGATAACCGGTGTAAGAAAACGCAAGGTTGCCATTACTGCCGACTGTATCTGCGATTTGCCAAAGGAGCTGCTTGACAGATTCCAAATCAGGCTTATGTATACATATGTACATACAAAAGAGGGACGTTTCTGCGACCTTTCCGAAGTGTCTTGCGACAGCCTTTTGGAATATCTGCAGATAGAAGGGAATACTGCACATTCTTCTACTGCGCCTCCGTCAGAATACGAATATTTCTTTGCCGATACATTGGAAAAGGCGGAGCATGTTCTGCATATAACTGCGACTGTCAGCCTGAGCGGTGCATATCCGTATGCATTTCAGGCAAGTAAAAGTTTTGACAATGTTACGGTATTTGATTCCGAGCATATCAGCAGCGGGCATGGAATCATGGTTTTATATGCTGCTTCTTTGGCGGAAGAAGGCAAGAGCGTTGAAGAAATCTGCAGAGCGTTAAGCCGGTTTAAGAATTCAGTATGTACAAACTTCCTTGTGCCAAATACATTGGCGCTGTATCGCAACGGAAAGCTGGGCGGAATGGTTCATAAGCTCTGCGATACTTTTAATCTGCATCCTGTTCTCCATATGTCGCAGAACAAACTGAAACTTTGGAAAATAGAAACAGGAAATATGCGGCGTATGGACAAAAAATATGTTAAGTCGCTGCTTCACAACAGCAGGCAGATAGACACGCGTCTTCTTTTCCTAACCTATGCCGGATGCAGTGTTCGTCAGTTGGATGAAATACTTGAAGAAGTGGACAAATATGTAAAATTTGAAAAAATCATCTTACAGAAGGCTTCCGCTACGGTTTCCAGTAACTGTGGCATAGGAATATTCGGACTTATGTTTATAAGGAAAGAAGATAATTAATTATGCAAAGACAGGAGGATCAGGCATGGATTTCTTACGTAACAAACCGAAGCGGGGAGTAAAATTACAGCCGTTAGACGAGATAGACGGATTTAAAGTGCGGCCGGGATTTTATAATAGAGACGGGGCCGCGGCGGCGCCAAACGGAGTCAGTTTTACGATTCATTCTTTTGGGGCGACGAGCTGCACACTGCTG
This sequence comes from uncultured Bacteroides sp., assembly GCA_964600805.1. GTDB lineage: Bacteria > Bacillota > Clostridia > Lachnospirales > Lachnospiraceae > UBA3282. Next base: position 17,556 of record CAZRKN010000018.1, read on the forward strand.
TTATTCCATCCATATGAAAAAGAACCTTATGCAAGGCTTAAATATCCGGAATCATACCATATTGGAAATACCTATTCGATGCTGGTATTCGGTCTGAAAATCGAAGAGTTTGAATATGCATTTCAATTAGATGGACCTTATGACGTGAGAAAAGGACTGCTTTTCAATAAAGATAATATTCTGCTTGACCCATATGCAAGGGCAGTGACAGGTCAGAGAGAATGGGGAGAACGTCCGGAAAGAGGAAAGGACTTCGTCTATCATGCCAGAGTAGTGGAGAACAACTTTGACTGGGGAAATATCAGACAGCCGGAGCATCCGATGGAAGACCTGGTAATCTATGAAATGCATGTAAGAGGTTTTACGAAGGATGAATCCTCCGGAGTGTCGGCAAAGGGGACTTATGAAGGCCTGCGGCAGAAAATACCTTATCTGAAGGATTTAGGTATCAATGCAGTTGAGCTTATGCCTATTTTTGAGTTTGATGAGATGGAAGATGCCAGAGTAGTTGACGGTGAACAGTTATATAACTACTGGGGATACAATACGGTGTGCTTTTTTGCACCCAATACAGGCTATTCATCCGTTGTAGAGCACAACCATGAGGGAGATGAACTGAAACAGCTGATATATGAGTTAAAAGCAAATGGAATCGAAGTGATTCTGGACGTAGTGTTTAATCATACGGCTGAGGGAAATGAGCATGGTCCCTGTTTTTCTTTTAAAGGAATTGACAATAATATTTATTACATGCTTACTCCGGATGGTCATTATTATAATTTCAGCGGCTGTGGAAACGCTCTGAACAGCAATCATCCGATGACGCGAAGATTCATTATGGACTGCCTGCGTTTCTGGGTTACAGAGTACAGAGTAGACGGATTCCGCTTTGATCTTGCTTCTATACTGACCAGAGATAAAAACGGCATGCCGATGTCGTCCCCCCCGATTATTGAAGCGATTGCAGGAGATTCTCTTCTGGGGAAAGTGAAGCTTATTGCAGAGGCATGGGATGCTACGGGATTGTATCAGGTGGGTAATTTCCCGGCATTTGAAAGATGGTCCGAGTGGAATGGAAGATATCGTGACGATATGCGCCGTTTCCTGAAGGGAGATCTCGGAATGGCGGGAACCGCCATAACAAGGATTACAGGTTCCGGAGATTTATATGACCATGTGAATCGTGGAGTAAGCGCTTCGGTTAATTTTCTGACCTGCCATGACGGATTTACGCTTTATGACTTGTATTCTTATAATATCAAGCATAATGAAAAGAACGGCTGGGATAATACCGATGGAGATAATAACGGAAACAGCTGGAACTGCGGATGTGAAGGCGCTACGGACGATCCGGAAATAGAGAGTCTGCGTAGACGTATGGTAAAAAATGCATTCGCAACACTGATGTGCAGCAGGGGTCCTGCTATGTTCTATGCCGGAGACGAGTTCTGCAATACGCAGTTTGGAAATAATAATGCTTATTGTCAGGATAATAAAATATCATGGCTTGACTGGAACAGACTCGACGAATATCGTGAGATACATGATTTCTTCCGATATATGATAGCGTTTCGTAATAAGCATGCAGTCATAAGAAAGCCTACAAGAATCTCTTCAATAGGATACCCTGATATAAGCATACACAACGGTCATCCATGGAACGGCAGAACAGACGGTCATACCAGACTTATAGGAGTGATGTATGCCGGAAGAGACGAGAATGATAAGGATGACGACATTATATTCTACGGAATGAATGCTTACTGGGAACCGCTTAACATGCAGCTTCCGGAGCTTCCGGGCAGTATGCGCTGGAAAGTCTGCATCAATACTTTCGTGGAATATGAGGACGGAAAAGATATGGGGCAGATGACGGAATTCAGGGACAGGAATACCCTTATTATTCCGCCGCGTACGGTGGTGGTGCTGGAGGCGGAGATGGAATAATGGAAAATTAAAAACAGTCCTTCGTGGATAAAACTACGGAAACCCAAGCAGATAGGGGTTGAATTTTTACCCGAATTGTATATAATGAAGATAGGTGTATAGGAAATTTTTTCATATAGGAGAAGGTGCAATTATGAGTAATATGACAGTTGGTAGTGGAAGAAATGACATTTATTCCCATCTTGCAAGCGGAAAAAGAATTAATTCGGCAGCTGACGATGCATCAGGATTAGCCATAGCCCAGAAGTTAAAGCGGGAAGAAACCGGACTAAATGTAGGTGCAGAAAACGCCAAAGCGGGCATGGGTGTTCTGAATGTAGCAGACGGCGCATTAGGCGGAGTTATGGATTATTTACAAAGAATCCGCGAACTTGCTTTAAGGTCCATGAATGGTCTGACAACCGGATCCGACAAAAAAGTTTATCAGAATGAGATAAACCAGTTAAAAGAAGGTATTCAGTCTTTGGCTAAAGACACTTCCTTAAACGAACAGAGTTTGTTAGATGGAAGTATGGCGGATTTAAGTCTGGCAACGAACCCGAATGGGAGCGGTATGTCAATTCGGATGGCGAATTCTACGCTTGCTGCGCTTGGAATTGAAAACTTCGATGTTACCGGAGACTTCAATCTGGAAGATATTGATAATGCGATGAATATAGTGTCCGCCCAGAGAGGTTACCTTGGCGCGTCAACCAATCGGTTAGAGCATACTTATAATTATAATACGAACGCTTCTTTACAGCAGTTGGGTTCCAGAAGCAGGTTAGAAGACTTGGATATCGGAAAGGCGGTTTCTGAGAAACAAAAACAGGACACTTTAAGCCGGTATCGTATTATGACTCAGAAAAAGCGGCAGGAACAGGAGGGTTTTGTAACACGGTTGTTCCGGTAGTTGCCAAAGAACAGATATAGATGAAATTTTTCTTGGCATAATTGCACTTATTACAAAAAGGACTTTTTGGGAAAATGATAATTTAAAATAATGGGGATTGGATTACTCACACCGGCAATTCAATCCCCGAAACTTTGCCATGGTTTTAGGATATGTGATTAGAGGACCGAGGATTAGAGGATTAGAGGATTTCTAAAAATGATTGTTATTTCACTTAAGATGTTGTAAACTATTAGGGAGTATGAATTTATCAAACAGTTATAGATGACATTAATGATAAGGTTATTCTTCATTTCCTGACGGAACATGTGGAGTGAATGTTTATGATTTTGAGAAGGGAAAGATTTTATGACAAAGGTAATAACATATGGTACATTTGACCTTTTTCATGAGGGGCATTACAGGCTGCTTCAGCGGGCTAAGGAATTGGGTGATTATCTGATTGTCGGCGTGACGACGGAAGCGTATGACAAGACAAGAGGAAAATTAAATGTGGTTGATTCTCTGGTGACGCGGATTGAGAATATTAAGAAGACAGGCTTTGCGGATGAAATTATTATAGAAGAGTCGCCGGGGCAGAAAATAAATGACATCAGAAAATTTCATGTTGATATTTTTGCCATTGGCTCTGACTGGACAGGCACTTTTGACTATCTGAAAGATTATTGTAAGGTGGTCTATCTGGAGCGGACCAAGAATATATCCAGCACCATGTTGAGAGAACAGAACAGCCCGATTCAGCGTATCGGAATTATTGGGACAGGCAGAATCGCCGCACGCTTCATTCCTGAGGCGAGACTTGTCAGCGGTATCAGTACGCAAGGCGTTTATAATCCGCACACAGAGAGCGCTGAGCGGTTTGCCGAGCGCTGGGAAATCAACGCCTATGCTGAGCTTGAAGAATTTTATGAGGCTGTGGATGCCGTATATATCGCATCTCCCCATGAAACACATTATAAATATATCCGAGATGCATTAGAGCATGGAAAGCATGTACTTTGTGAAAAACCGATGGTATTACAGCGGAGACAGGCGGAAGAACTGTTTGCCTATGCCAAGGAAAAGGGATTGATTCTATTCGAGGGAATCAAGACAGCATATTGTCCTGGATTTCACAAACTTCTTGGTATAGCGTGCAGCGGAACTATAGGCAGTATACGGAATGTGGAAGCTTGTTTTACAAAGCTGGAGAAAAGAGATAGCAGGGAGTTGACTGATACCGTATATGGAGGCAGCTTTACGGAGCTTGGAAGCTATGTGATGCTTCCGATACTTAAAATTTTCGGAAAAGAGTTTAGTGAAGTTCGTTTTGATACTATTCATGCCGATAACGGATTGGATATTTTTACTAAGGCGTCATTTAGTTTTCCAACAGGAATCGCGACGGCAACCTGCGGACTTGGCGTGAAGTCAGAGGGCAGACTGTTAATATCCGGAACAAAAGGATATATCGTTGCTGAGGCGCCATGGTGGAAGACATCATATTTTGAAGTACACTATGAGGATGCCAGCCGCGTGGATAAATATTCAGAGATTTTCCTTGGGGATGGTCTGCGGTACGAAATAAGCGATTTTCTGTCTATGATAAACGGAAGCAGTAACAGTGAGTTTAAGCTGACACGCGGAGAGTCTGCGGCGCTGGCGGGGATTATTGAAAAATTTATGAAGGAAGAGAATCGAAACTATGAAGATATGGGCGCACAGGGGATGTAGTCAGAGATATCCAGAGAATACTATACTTGCTTTTGAAAAAGCGGCAGTGATATCAGATTTAGCAGGAATAGAGCTGGATATTCAATTGACAAAAGACGGGGAAATGGTAGTCATACATGATGAAAGAGTGGACAGAACAACTAAAGGAACAGGATTTGTGCGGGACTATACATTGTCTCAGCTAAAGAAGCTGCATATTTATGCCGATGATAATACGACTCAGTCGATTCCGACACTTGCTGAAGTCTTCGATTTGCTGGAAGAAAGATTAAAATCCGGCTTAAAATTAAATATTGAACTGAAAAACAGTATTTATCCATATGAAGGTATGGAAGAAAAAGTAGTGAAAATGGTACATGACCGTGGCGTACAGAATGCTGTGGTATACTCTACTTTTTATGCAAGATCGCTTGCAAAACTGCGTATGCTTGATGCAGAGGCGCAGCTTGGAATACTGGATGGTAAGGCTTCTGATTGTATGTATAAAATGAAAAGCGGATGTGGAGCTGCGGCGCTTCATCCGTTTTGGAGGGGAATAGATTTATCGGTAGAGGAACTTGAAGGATATACTGTGAGGGCTTGGATGTCAGGTCATTTATATCCGGAGAAACCAACCGGAACGAAACTTGATTTTGCACCGCTTGAGGCACAGGGAATCACGGATATCATTTTGAATGAGCCGGAAGTATATTTATGATAATTATGAAATTGGGGAATAACAGAGGGAAAAGAGCTTCTGTAGATTGACGGAAGCTCTTTTTTGAATATTAAAATATTTTTGTAGATTATACTTAACAAAATTACAATAATTATGTTATGATTGATTAAACATATCTGGGAATCTGAAATTCTGTAATATCTCTAAAGCACATCGTAGAATCTGAATCCCTTATATGAAAAATAAATAAGGGAGGAAGACTGATGGGTAAAAAAGATGATTATCAGTTTGATTATCTGGACGATAACGCTAGGTTTGCAGACCAGATAAACGGAGCGTTATTCAATGGAAAACAGGTGGTAAAATCAGAGGAATTGGAACCGGAAGATACGCAGACCGTAAGTACGGGAAAAGAGAAAGGAACAGAAAGCATTAAAACCGTAGTGGATAAGGTGCGCATCTGGAAAGGCAGGAAACTGCATATTTACGCTGGCGGTATACTTTGGAACTGAAAATAAATGGAACGGGGCAAAATGCCTGTATGACCTGCTGGACATTGATGATGAGCTAAAAAGATATGTAACGAATTACAGGCTGAATCTGTATGATTGTCAGGAACACGATACTTTTGATGAATATCATACCGGATTAAGACAGGTGTTTGAGGCGGTCAGGTATTCAAAAGATAAGGAGAAGCTTAGAAAAGTTATGGAAGAAAACCATGAAGTGTACAGCAGCATAGACAGCGAAACAAAGGATATGCTGGAAGTGGCAGAGAATATAAGGATACCGGATAAGTTTAAAACAGTAGAAGAAGGGAAGGAGAGATACGATATGTGCAAGGCGTTTGAGGATATGCGATTAGAGGGATATGAAGCTGGAATAGCGGAGGGAAGGTCAGCCGATATAGCAGAGGGGATTGAAAAGCTGATAATATCCGCAAGAAATTTTGGGGCTACAAAATTAGCAGCATGTGAGCAGCTTGTTCAGCAGTATGCGTTGAATGAAAATGAAGCCAATGAAAAGATAGAGATGTATTGGACAGATTAATATAATAGCAGTTGGAAAATATGCTTTGAGGTGCTATAATATTTCAAAGCATTTTTTTGCTTTTTCGTAAGTAATTGCAAAAATTTCTTATTTTATGGTAAAGTTTGCTTAATTTTATGACGATATACAACTAAATAAGTTAAAGTAAAGTTATAGCTATTTATTAATACCGACAGAAATGGAGGTGTGATATGTGTAAATTTATAAGATTCAAGAAAAAAATCCTTATAAAATATACAGCGGTTGCAATTGTATTGTGCTTAATGGCTGCTAATTTGTCAATATATGCGTATGCAGATGAAAATACCGGCAGTTTAAATAATAAATCAGATAGCGAAAATATGAATCAGGATAATGACGGCGATAGAGCAACAGAAACCGGTACTAAGAAAACTGATACCGAAAAAGAAGATTCGGATACTGATTCGGAAGACAATAACAAAACAGAAGATAATACATCCGATAAGGACAAAGGTGACGATTCCGATGATAATGCGGAAACTGAAGAAAACAAAGATGAAGAAATAGAAGATATAGAAGAAAATGACGATGAAAAAGATACTGTTTCAGGAAATGATATAGGTGATATAGAAAAAGAAAAACCGGAGGAAACGGAAGAGAATAATGAAGAACAGGAACTTCCTGAAATCATTAATGTCGTAGTTCCCACAACTTATACATTGGCGCTGAATCCGTATGGCCTGACTATCAAAATGGGCAAGGATACAATATCTACAGAACAGATTATATCGGGAACATACGGTATCGTAAATAAAAGCTCTACAGACCAGATAGTGACGGTTTCACTGACTGTAGAGGATCGTAACGGAGGCAAAATAGTCTTCGTTGATTCCGCAGAGGAAGCCGAAAACGCAGAAGAGAATGTTTACGCCATATATCTTGAAGCCGTTCCGGCCAATGAAGAACAGATACTGATTAATGGAAAACCGATAGACAGAGAGGTTAAAGGAGAATCGCTGCGGAAAGTGGAAATGACCGGTGTAAAGGAACATGCGGTAGCGCTGCATAACGGAATAAACAGGATTGCATTTAAGCTCTCCGGAGCTGTTTATAGTGACGATAATGAACTTATGGAGCTTGCACCGAATGGAGCGGGAGTAAGCGCATATACATTCAGCGGGGTTATGAATCCTAACGCAGAGTGGGAGAAGTTATCCGGCGGAATCAAACTTTCGGTTGTCTATACATATCAAACGACAGACGGAAGCGAAGAGATTATTGAAGGAACAGGAGCTATGATTTATACAGACTGAATGTAAATGAGGAGGGGAACAGGTTATGTCTAACCGGATAGAAAATACGGAAAAGAAAAATAAGAATATAATTATCATTATAATTGCAGCGCTTGTAATAGTGATAGCAGCGTTGATTGTCTGCGTAATCCTGCTGTTGACGAAACAGAAAGAAGAGCAGACGCCGACATCGGATTCGGGAAATGTTACGAATTCGAGTGTCTTGGACAGAGGATTTGTGGATGATGATAATGTAGAAAATATTATGGATGAGATGACTGAAAAAGTCAGCGAAGGAATGTTCGAATGTAAAATGACAACAGCATGGACATTTGACGACGGTAAATCAACTGCGCCAAATGCTTATGTAGCAAATGTAGAAAATAATTTATATACACTTTATTTTGATGTGTATGAGGAAACTACGAATGAGCTGTTGTATTCATCACCAATGCTTCCGGTAGGAACAGAGATTACAAACTTCAAACTTGACAAAGAATTGCCGGCCGGAGAGTATGATGCAGTAGTAATGTATACGATGGTGGATGAGAATTTAGAGGAGGTGAGCAGCGTAGGTTTTAAAGTAACAATTACGGTATCAAAGTAACTTAAAACAAAAAATTTCTATGCAAGGAGGCAGGAAAGAAATGAAAAATTTAAAGAAATTTGCAGCGCTTGCATTAAGCGCATCAATGGTAATGGGTATGACATTGACAAGCATGGCGGCTGAACCGGAAGTGTCTGTAGATGCACCGATTTATGCATTTGACATTACCAACGTAGTCGTTCCGACTACTTATGTAGTAGCTTTCAACCCTAACGGACTGGATGTAATCAAGAATGGTAATACAGTTAATGATCAGATTGTATCCAAAAATTATGGTATTATCAATAAGAGTACCAAAGATAAGGTTATCACTGTTACTCTTAAGGTAGAAGATTTGAATGAAGATAAGATTGAGTTTGTTGAAACTGCGGCTGAGGTAACAAGTGCAGGAGCAGATGACTATGTAGTTAACCTGACACTGGTTCCAGCAGATGCTACACCAGTAAAGGTTGGTGCAACTCCGGATGATGCAAATCTGACAACTACGGGTGCAGACCTTGCAAATGTAACAATGACTGCTGCAACCAGCAGCGCAAAGTCTTTGGTAGCAGGAGAAAATGAGGTAGATTTTCTGCTTACAAAAGCTGATTATACCGGAACAATTGACTTAGACTCTGCAACAAACAATAATGTAGCAGGTGATTTTACTTTAAACGCTCTTGCAGCATCAGGTAAGGGAATCACAGCTTTTACTTTCGGCGGAACTATGAATGCAAAAGCAGACTGGACTAAACTTACCAAAGGTATCAAGATTACAGCTATTTACAGTAATGAAAATGCACCTGATGGCGCAACACCGGAAACAAATACAGGTGCTTTGTTTGTAAATCCTAATCCTACATTTAAGACGGGTGCTGAAGTTGGTACAATTAAGTATAGGAAAGGCTCAGGAAATGATGCGGTTAAAGCTATTAAGAGCATAAAGATTGTTTATGGTACTAATCCTTATGACGGATATAATGCTGGTAGTAAATGGAAAGCAGCAACTGACGCAAATGGTTTAATTACTTTTGATCCGGTATATTTTGATCCATATATAACTAAATATCCTAAGGATGCAACTATAGAAGCCGTAATTACTTATGAGACAGAAGGCGGTGATGAGAAAACGGCTACAGTTGATGTCAGATTGAAAGGAGATACTGCTCCTTCATTTACAACAGGTTCTGGAGTTGGTACTATTAACTATACTAGCGGCGTAGGATCTGTGGCATTGAAATCCATCAAGAAAATTGAAATGAAATTTAATACAACAATGTATGACGGATATAATGCTAGTAGTGGTAAATGGGCAGCGGCAACTGATGTAAACGGCTTAATAACTTTTGATTCTCAATATTTCGACCCATATCCGACCAAGTATCCTGGTGATTCAACTATAGAAGCTTTAATCACTTATGAAGCAGTAGACGGTACTGAGAAAACAGCTACAGTGGATGTTAAACTGAGATAAGGCAAGGTAATACAATAGTAAAGCTAACTTTACCAATAGCTCCCCTTGAAATACAGGGGAGTTATTGGCATTATGATAAAGGAGACAAATAATTCCATGAGAAAACAGCAGAAACAGCAGGCGGAAGAACTTTTGATACAGATGGAGCAAGCTCATGAGCAGATTAGAAAAGATATAGAACAGAGAAATATTTCTGATGCCGTTACTTTATTGGAAGATTGTCAGAATGGCGCTATTTCTCTTGGAACTCTAATAGAAAAGACGGAAGGAGAGGGACATCCAACTGTTACATTATTGGAAGAATACTGTGAACTGATATATAGACTTCATGAAGATTTAATAAGTGGCAGTGAAACTTCGACCAATAAAGTATATAAACCTTTAAGGCAGAAATATATTAAAATATTTAATAGCTTAAAATATGATGTGAAGGTCCGGCTTGAAGCGGTTTTTCTACCATATAAGATAAGTATGTGGGATAGTTTGGAGAGTGTGTGGCAGGCAGCGGACGCAGATCCGGACTGTGACGCTTATGTGATTCCTATTCCTTATTTTGACAGAAATCCTGACGGAAGTCTTGGAACAGTACATTATGAGGGAGATATGTATCCTGATTATGTGCGAGTTACAAGATATGATGAGTTTGATTTTGGAATCCATCATCCGGATATGGTATATATTCATAATCCATATGATTATGCTAATCATGTTACGAGCGTACACCCATTCTTTTATTCAGATAATTTAAAAAAATTTACAGATTGCCTTATATATATTCCTTATTATGCAACGGCGGGTGGAATGAATGAGGGGCAAAGTCTATGTCCGGCATATATTAATGCGGATTATATAGTGATTCAGACAGAGAAATTCCGAGAGTATTTTGATAAGAATCTTCCAGATGAAAAGTTTCTTGCGTTAGGTTCGCCTAAGTTTGACAGCGTGATTCATAAATGCCAGAATCCGCCGGAGCCTCCGGCAGAATGGCAAGAGAAAATGCAAGATAGGAAGATATATTTTTATAATACCAGTATTAACGGAATGCTGGGAAATACAGAAAACTTTCTTAAGAAAATGAAATATGTTTTTGATATCTTTCAAAGAAGGGAAGATGCTTGCCTTATTTGGCGGCCGCATCCGCTGCTTGAGTCTACTTTTGACTCAATGAGAACAGAATATAGACCTGTTTATGAGGCATTGAAAACATGGTTTATTGAAGATAAAATCGGAATTTATGATCAGACACCGGATATTGAAAGTACGTTAGCTCTTTCGGATGTATATATAGGAGATTCAGGGACAAGTGTTACATCGCTTTTCGGTGTCGTTGGTAAACCAATATTTATTTTTAATAATTATATTCAAACCCTTCCTGAAAAAGATGATTGGCGTGGTGAGCGCATTAACTTGCAGTTTAATACATGGGGTGATGACAGGTATCAGGTGACAAATAATAATCAGCTTTGGTTTTCTGAAAAAAATGACTATCACTATAAATTTTATATGGATTTGGAAACCGGATACTACGGGGAACGATATTATATGCAAGCAATGGAACTTAATGGAAAAATTTATGTGATTCCAAGTAATGCACAGGATATGCTGATAATTGAAAATAAAAAAATTACAAAAATTGAGTTTATAAAGTACAATATACGTGGAACTGCTTTTTTAAGTTGCTGGCATGATGATAATTATAAATACTTGTATCTGTTTCCGTATCAATATCCTAAGGTAATTCGCTATCATTTGAATACAGGAAAGATTGATTATATTGATGAAATTCAACCATTCTATGTGCGGATGGTTAATAATGAATGGAAGGCTGGAAGTTATGGATTATATGAAAGTGAACTTTTATTTACTTCTCCTATAAATAGCCAGATTCTTTTCATGAATATAGAGACTCTAGAGAAAAGGGTATGTAAAATTGAGTCTGAAAGTAATTTAGGAATACAAAGTATTGCACGGAATGGTAAGGAAGAGGAGTTGTGGCTGTTGCCTATAAAGGGAATGACTATAACACGATGGAATCCAAAGACAGGTGAAGTTAGAGAATATAGCAGTGTGCCGGAATATTATAATGTTAAAAGATGGCCTTATGAATACGAATGTGATGAGCATCCTTTTGGTAGCATAGCCTTTTTTGAGCAGAACAATCAGAGGTTGGCTGTTATTACACCAAATTGGGGAAATATGTATTTATTGCTTAATAAAGAAACAGGTGAAATGAAGGAATGGAAAATCCCTATGGGTGATGAAAATCGTGGAAAAAATGGATATTATCTGACAGCTGGTATTGGCAAATTTATTCGTACATGGGGGCAAATTTATGCATGTGAACCAAACATTAAAATTTGGTATGCACCGGAACGTAGGCTGTATGATATTAATGTTTTCACGAAAGAATACAAAGAAGTGGAAATAGAGTTTGATTATGATGACTTATTAACTCATGAACCGGGGTTTGCGGAAGAATCAGAGAGTCTGCAATATTGCCTGACGGAAAATGTATTTAATTCTTTGAAAGATTTGTTGGATGATAATATAACAGGAAATCAGTTTGATAGGGAACGTCAGTTAAAAGCATTTTCTAAAGTTAATGCAAATACAGATGGAACATGCGGAAAGAAAGTCTATGAATGTATAAAGAAAAAAATAATCGAAGAGAATTGAGGAAGAAATATGTTAAAAGTCATAACATATGGAACTTTTGATCTTTTCCACGAAGGGCATTACCGTCTGTTACAGAGAGCGAAGGAATTAGGAGATTACCTTATTGTCGGAGTGACGACTGAGGCATATGATAAGACAAGGGGGAAACTTAATGTTGTCGATTCGCTGGTGACATGTATTGAAAATATAAAAAAGACTGGATTTGCGGATGAAATTATTATCGAGGAAACTCAAGGGCAGAAAGTGAACGATATCCGTAAATTTCATGTGGATATTTTTGCAGTAGGTTCTGACTGGCTGGGGTCTTTTGATTATCTTAAAGATTATTGCAAGGTGGTTTATCTGGAGCGTACCAAAAATATTTCCAGTACCATGTTAAGGGAACAGAATAGCCCGATTCAACATATCGGAATTATTGGAACAGGCAGGATTGCTGCACGTTTTATTCCGGAAGCAAGACTTGTCAGCGGTATCAGTACACAGGGTTCTATAATCCTTATACAGAGAGCGCAGAACGATTTGCTCAGAAGTGAGAAATAAATGCATATGTCCAAATTGAAGAGTTTTTTAATGCAGTAGATGCGGTCTATATTGCGTCGCCTCATGAGACTCATTATGGATATATTCGTGACGCGCTTGAACATGGGAAGCATGTGCTCTGTGAAAAACCTATGGTCTTAAAACGCGGACAAACAGAAGAACATTTCGCTTATGCAAAAGAAAAGGGATTGATTCTTTTTGAGGGGATTAAGACGGCTTACTGTCTGGGATTTCATAAGTTGCTCGGGATAGCATGCAGCGGGACTATCGGCAGTATAAGGAATGTGGAGGTATGTTTTACAAAATTAGAAAAAAAGGGAAACAGAGAACTGATTGATTCTGTATATGGCGGTAGTTTAGCGGAGCTTGGAAGCTATGTTATGCTTCCTATATTAAAGATTTTTGGAAAAGAATTTGAAGAGGTTCGTTTTGATACCATACATAACGAAAAGTGATTTGATATTTTTACAAAAGTATCTTTTAAGTTTCCAATGGGAATTGCAACGGCAACATGTGGGCTTGGCGTGAAATCAGAGGGAAGATTACTGATAGCCGGGACGAATGGATATGTTGTGGTGGAGTCTCCGTGGTGGAAAACATCATATTTTGAAGTGCATTATGAAGACGTCAGTCGTGTGGACAAATATTCTGAAATTTTTCTAGGAGATGATTTGCGGTATGAAATAAGTGATTTTTTGTCTATGATAAATGGAAGCAGTAACAGTGAATTTAAACTAACAAGAGGCGAATCCATTACAATGGCTGGAATGATAGAGCTGTTTATGGAAGAGGAAGTAAGATTGTTAGCCTAATGTATTATTAAAAAATGCCGATATATATATTAGTTCTACGGAGAAGAGCTTATAATGTTGCATGGAGGCAAGAATATTTATTAATTAGAAGAGCCGTTGCCTGATGCAATGGCTATTTATTTACGCTTTTGACGGATTAATCATTTGATGCGTTATTACTAATACAGGAGATTGTAGGTGTGAATGAAAAAAGTTATATACGATATAGGAAATTAAAAGCATTTGGAAATAAATTATGTTTTTTTATTTGCAGGGTGTTTCCGGTTAAAAAGAATCGGATTAGTATATGTACTTTCGAGGGAAAAACTGGATTTGGCTGTAATCCCAAATATATTGTGGAGGAATTACATAGAAGAAATGTAAATTATGAGTTTGTATGGTTTGTAAATGATATAAATAAAGAATTTCCCGACTATATTAAGAAGGTACCCAATACTTTATGGAGCAGAGCATATTGGCTGTCAACCTCTAAAGTATGGATAGATAATTACAGAAAACCTTTTGGCACATGTAAGCGTAAAAAACAATATTACATAAATACATGGCATGCTACTATAGCATTTAAAAGTATAGGACTATGGAGGGGGGATTCCTTTTCCAGAATGGCATACTTGGTAAGTAAAAATGATTCAGATATGATTGATGATGTTGTCATTGATTCTGAATGGTGTGCTGAGGTATATCCAAAAGGAATGATATATAGTGGGAATTACATGCGGTCAGGTGCTCCAAGATGTGATGTATTATATGGGGATAGAACAGAATACCAGACCGAATTTCGTCGAAAACATGGAATTAGTAAAGATGCTAAAATAGTTATGTTTGCCCCTACTTTTCGAGAAGAGAAAGTGAATGGAAAGCGAACTGTGTTTTCAGAGGTGTGGACGTTAGATTTTAAGCGTTTACTGAATAATTTGGAAGCTCGTTTTGGGGACGATTGGTACATCTGTTTACGAGTACATCCGCAATTGGCAGTGAATGCTGGAAAATATAAAAATGAGCGGTTGGGAGGGAAATTAATTGATGTCAGTCAAGAGGATGATATGTATGAGATATTAGCAGCAATGGATGCATTTATAACGGATTATTCTAGTGCGGCGATGGATGCCAGCTATGCACATATGCCTGTTTTTATTTATGCAGATGATATTGAAAAATATATCAGTGATCGTGGAAGTATGCTATGGAATATGTCTACGGATTCAAGTAAGCAGGTTACAAATAATAAAATTATGACGCCTAATATTGATACAGTATTGCCATATCCAATTGCCCAAAACAATGCTGAATTGGAAGAAGCTATTTTAGGTTTTGATGAAGAAAAATATATTTCTAAAATGAAGAAATTTGAAAGTGATGTTCAGCTGGTGTTTGATGGAAAAGCAAGTGCGAAAGTGGCTGATAAATTAGAAAATTATTTGCGATAATAGATGGAGAAACTCAATATTAGTTATGGTTAAAATATATTAATAAGGATGTAAATATGAGTATGTCTGATGCAAGAACTAAATTTGATTATGAAGCAGAGGCTTTTGAAATAGCTTTTCAAGATAAAAAAGAACTAAGGATTGCGATATATGGAACGGGAAGAATGACTGCTACGTTGATGGAACGTTTACATGGATTCCGCATCGTTGGACTGCTTGACAGAGATAGTTCAATGATTGGTAAGGAAGTGTATGGATTAAGAATACTAAGCAGAGAGGAAGCAGAACGGGAAGCAGATATTATTGTTATAAATGTATCAGAAGCATATTGGGGAACGATTTATAAGCGGATACAAAGTTTTAAAGTGCCAATATATTTTAGAAATGGGGTTCTGGCATCGAAGGAATTTCTGCATGAAAGTGAAGATAATCCGTATTGGGAGAAAAACAGTGTAGAACTTTTAAAGAGGATAGAGCAGTATGAGATAATATCTTTTGATATTTTTGATACTTTGATTATGAGAAAGGTATATCTTCCAACAGATATATTTAGTATTGTAGAAAGAAAACTGCAGAAAGAATTGGGCGAAAACTTTTCTTTTGTTGAGGCTAGAAAAAAAGCAGCGGGTATCTGCGACAATGCAACTATAGATGAGATTTATGACGAAATAGAAAAGACTCAGAATTGGAATTGCGAATTCACAAAGAAAGTAAAGCAGTGCGAAATCGATATAGAAAAACAGTTTATTGTTTCACGCAGAGACATGGTTAAGATTTACAATGCGATTAAGAACACAAAGGAAGTATATTTTATCAGTGATATGTATCTTTCTAAGCAGATTATGGCAGAGATACTGTTGCAATGTGGAATAAAGATTGATATAGAGAGGATTTTAGTATCTTGTGATTATAAAAAGGATAAAGAAGGAGGAGCATTGTGGAAATGCTTTGCAGACACTATAGTTAAGGGCAGAAAGGCATTACATATAGGTGATAATAAAAAAACAGATGGAGAACTTCCAAAACAATATGGTATTGATAATTACTTAATATGGAGTGCCTCGCAGATGCTTCAAGAGTCATCAATCAAAGATATTATATCTGATATAAATACATTGTATTCTTCAATAGTTGTTGGGATGATTAGCTCGGAATTATTAAACAGTCCTTTTGCGTTACATAGGACATGTGGAAAGGTTTATTTTAATGATGAACAAGAGGCAGGGTTCTGTTTGTTAGGGTGTTTGATGTATGTATTTTGCAACTGGCTTACTCAGCAGGTTAAGAATGATCCGGTTGAAAAGTTAGCGTTCTTTTCCAGAGAAGGATATTTACTGACAAAATTATTTAGCTACTATTGTGAAGTGTCGAAGGAAAGTAATATTCCTCAAATAAAATATATGGAAATATCTAGGCGGGCGGTTTTAACAGCCTCCATATGTAATGAAGAAGATATGTGGAAGGTTGCTGAATTTCCTTATGTAGGTAGTGTGAAAAACTTTTTGAAAGACAGATTTGGTATTTGGAAAGAAGATTTAGAGCATTGTGAGAAATCTGCAATTGAGATGGTAAAAAATAAGCAGGGATCGAAAGCGGTTTTGGAACAGTTTAAATCAGATATTTTATTGGAAGCGGAGAGGGAGAGAAATAATTATTTAACCTATTTAGATTCTATTGGATTAACTTCAGATTTTGCAATCATTGATTCGCAACTTCATGGGACAACGCAATATTATTTGGGAAAAATGTTAGGCGAAAAGCTCAAAGGTTATTATTTCTGTGTATGCAAAGATAAAACGAACAGATATTTAGAACAAAATATCATGGATGGATGTTTCCCAGGAAAAGAAGGATTAGATGGGAAAGACTCTAATATTTATAAAAATGCGACATTCATCGAGGCATTTTTCACATCTCCAGAAGGAATGTTAGAATGCATTGAAGATGATGGAAAAAAGAGGTATGCAGAGAAAAAGCAGAACCAATTTAACTTTGATATTAGATATGATATGCTAAAAGGGATAGAGGATTTTTTAAAGGAAATTATACTTTTGTGTAAAGAATATTGTGTTGATGTTGCTTTGGAAGATAGATATTTTACGGATAATATGCTGGGGATTTTTTTGAATAATGGGTTTGAACCTACGGATAAAATGAAAAAGAGCTTTTTCTATGATAATGGTATATTAGGAAATAAAGAAGTACCTATTTGGGAATAAGGAGCGTCGATATATGAACGGAAAATTAAATCAATTGTCAGAGGATTGGAATGACATAACTTCGATAATTATATATGGATTGGGACTTGTTGCAGAACAGTTTATTAGTAAAATTACAGCAGACTTTCAAGTGTCATATATTATTGATAATAAAAAGCAGGGTGGAGATTATAAAGGGATTCCTGTAGTAGGTTATGTGAAAGTAAAGGAGGAACTGCAACAGAACAAAAGGAAAATTGTTGTCATGACTTCTCAACGTGTATATTCAGAAATTCGTGGATTATTAGAGTCAGATGGATTTGTGGAGATGAGAGATTTCTGCCGGATTGAACAGTTTGCGGTTGAGTGGTATCAGACAAATAAAAGCCAGATAAACATTATACAGGTAAACACTGCGGTAACAACATGGTGTACATTAAATTGTGCAAAATGCAATATGTTTATGCCTTATTATGAGAATAATAAAAGAAAACATTATACATTTTCAGAGATAAAGGAAGATATTAATCTATTGCTTAATTTTGTAGACCATATTTTTTGGTATAACTTTCTTGGCGGGGAGCCTTTTTTGAATAAGGAGTTAAAAGATATTATTGCATATGTAGGAGAAACATATCCTGATAAGATTGGGCAGATGGGAATAACAACCAATGGAACGATTGTCCCGGATGATGAGACTCTGCTGCAGATAAAAAAATATAATGTTTTAGTTTCAATTAGCGACTATACGGAAGGCGTGAGATATGCGGAAAAGATTGAAAAAGTTATAGATAAATTGAATGAATGGGGTATTTTGTTTCGAAGAAATGCTATGACAGAGTGGAAAGATTTTGGTTTCCCTGAAGACCCATTCCATTGGGGAGAAGATGGAGTCTGTTTGCATATGAAAAACTGTTCTCCACTTTTCCATGGGGTTAATGATAAAAAGCTATATTATTGTCATATTGTGTGGAGTGCAGAGAAGGCAGGTCTATATACTGTTCCTGGTTCGGATTATATTGACCTTACAAAACTTGATTATTCTAATAAAGAGGATAAAAGAAAGGTCAGCAGATATTGCGCGGGAGAATGTGAAAGAGGGTTTATAGGGTTTTGTATGTTGTGTGGCGGATGCGGCACTGATAATACGCGTGTAATACCGGCAGGAGTACAGAAATAATCTTCGTGTCAAGGAGAAAATAAAAATGTCATATAAACAGAAAAAGATTAGTGTAATCGTTCCAGTGTATAATCAAAAAAAAAGTTATTTAGATGAATGTATATCAAGTATTTGCAATCAAACATACAAAAACTTGGAAATCATTTTGGTTGATGATGGTTCAACGGCATCGTGCAGCAAAATTTGTGATGATTATTGCCTGAAAGATAACAGGATTAGAGTAATCCATAAAGAAAATGGGGGAACTGCAAGTGCAAGGAGAGTGGGTGTACAAGAGGCATCAGGAGATTATGTGGCATTTGTTGATTCTGACGATTGGATTGATTCAGATCTATACGATAAAGTAGCAGTGATAGCGAAAAACGAAGCAGACATGGTTTCGTATGGCTATTATAGGAATTACGAGGATGGCACATTTATGAAAGTCAGTAATAATAAGGAGATACTGTATTGTGAAAGAAAAGATTTTGAAAAAGAGATATTTCCGCGCTTTATAAAAGAAAATGATTTTTTTGAAACAGAGTTGCCGCATGTAGGCTGGTGCTATTTATATAAAATAGATTTGGCACGTATTACCGTGCAAAAGATAAGCGATGAAATTAAGACGAATGACGATTATTTACTTCTTTTGATAGCTCTTTTATATGCTAAATCAATTTGCTTTTCTCCGTATGCTGGTTATCATTATAGATGCAACTTAAATTCTAAGCTACATATTTTAAAAGACATAGCAGAACTGGATTTTAGAACATATAAGGCAGCAGACAATGCAGTAAGAGAATCTGATTATGATGAGCATAGCAAAAGCATTTTGAAAAAGAAAAATATTTTAGATTTTTATCACACACTTATGTTTAAAGATTATAGTATTTTAGTAAACGATAAAATTGATTTTTTATTTCCTTATACGAAAGTAAAGAAGGGAAGCAAAATACTTATTTATGGTGTAGGAAAGTATGGGAAACAAGTTTACAGGGTTGTAGAGAACAGTACGGATTACGAAGTAGTAGGAATGGCGGATAAGAATTGGAAGCTGTATAAGGAGAAGGGGCTTGATGTAATAGCACCGGAAGATATTCTGAGTTTGAATTATGATTATATAATTATAGCAATTATCTATGCGAATATAAAGAATCAAGTAAAAAAGTATTTACTAGAACTTGGAATTGATGCAGATAAGATTGCAGAAATAGATTTAAATGTGTTAGATGAAGAGCATTTGCCTTTTAGTTAACTGATTGACATGATGTAGTGTAATTAAGTTAAAGAGATTGAATTAATTGGAGGATTGTATTTGTTATGGCAAAAAGAGGAATTTCCGTTATTATGCCTGTTTACAATGCGGGGGGATTTCTGGAAGAGAGTTTGAAGAGTGTATTAAACCAGACATTTACTGATTTTGAGTTGATATGTGTAAATGATGCTTCAGATGATATGTCAGCAGAAATCCTGCAGAGATATGCTAATACGGATGACAGGATTAATATTCTTACAAATAGCGTACATAAGGGAGCTGCAGAATCAAGGAATTGGGGATTGGCTGTAGCAAAGGGTATATATTTATCATTTCTGGATGCAGACGACATTTTTGAACCGGATATGTTAGAACAGGCATATGAAACAATAGAGAAACATCAGGCTGATGTAGTAATATTCGAATATATGCAGATGCCAACAGAGAGAATTTATGAAGTGATTAAGAAAAGGCATAGCAGTGAATATAAAAGAAAGTACTGTGAAGAAACATTTTATATAAGAGATTATACGCCAAATGAAAGCATGAAATGGACAAGCCCACCGTGGAACAAATTATACCGTCATTCTTTTATTCAAAAAAATAAATTAGAATTTCAAACACTTTCAAGTTGTAATGATGCGTATTTTGTCGAAATGGCAATTATGTCTCAATCAAAGTTGATTGCTTTAAACGAGGAGCGAGCAATGGTTCATGTGAGAGAGCATGATTCTGTAACTAGAATTTCCCATGATCGCGACCCTATGTGTATTTATGAAGCAATGGAAAAAGTCCAAAAGGAATTGATAGCTAGAAAGTTGTTTGGAGAAGTATATGAACATTTTTATTACAGAACATTTTATAAATTTATTTGGGCTCTTCAAAAAACAAAAAACAGAGAACGGGCATACGAATTTTATAATTTTTTAATTCAATATGGAATCAGAGAATTGTGTGAATGTAAATCTATATACTATGAACAGTGTGAGGACTATATTCGAAGCTTGTTTAAACGGTTTGAAGAGAATAGTTTTGAGTCTCAATGGTATATGAAGATAGGTGAATTGAGCATTTATTTGGAAAATAAGAAAGGATTCTTTATTGATTATATTAAAAGAAGGATTAGCGACGAATATAAAATATGTATTTTTGGTGGGGGAAGGAATGGAAAGGTTCTTATAGATTTTTTTGACGATAATGAATTACCAATTGAGAGTGTACTGGATATGGATGAGGAAAAAGAAGGGAGCTATATAAGTGGAAATAGGATAAATTCTCCCAATAGTTTATTGCATGATAAAAATGAAATGTATTTGGTAATTGTATCAACTATATTTGCAATAGATTCAGCCAATGATTTGTATCGAAATAATAGGAATAATATAACAGTTGTTAGTATTCATGAGTTATTGGATTGCTAAAAATTCTAGGTCATTTGAAGTATATGAAAGGAAGGCAATCAGATTGATTATAATAAAAATTACCGATGGGCTAGGAAATCAAATGTTCCAATATGCATATGCCAGAGCGTTACAAAACAGAACAACCAAAAAAATATACTTAGATATTGGTGATATTAATAATATGCAAAATGAGAAAGCAAGAGAAAGCGGCTGGGTTGATTTGTGCGATAAACGTGAATACCAGTTAGACAATTTCTTAATATCATTACCGGTAATTACCTCTAATATGTTACCTACAAAAAATGAAATAAAATATGAAAAAAAACGATTTTTACGTTATTGTAATGACCTTAGATTGTTACCTACAGTATACTTAAAAGAAATAGATTTGGGGGAGAATGGGATAAAATTTACAAGATATCAGAATTATTATATAGAGGGTTACTTCTTTAATAGAAGAAATTATGAAGGCATTGAGGATATATTGCATAGGGAATTTCAATTAAAAAGAGATATATGTTTGCCGGATAATATCAGCAAAATATTGAAAAAGCGAAATACTGTATCATTACATATAAGAAGGGGTGATTTTCTAAGAGTAGGTAGAAATATAAGCGAGAGTGATTATTATATGAAGGCTATTAATTATATGCAGAGTAAAATAGATAATTTATTTTTATTTATTTTTTCTGACGATATGGAGTGGGTTAAGAACAACATGAAATTTAAGAATGAGTATTTATTGGTAAGCGAATATGGGTTTTCTGATTGTGAAGAACTAACTCTTATGAGTATGTGTAAGAATAATATTATAGCGAACAGTACATTTAGTTATTGGGGAGCATGGTTAAATCCTAACAAAGAAAAGATAGTGATTGTACCAAGAGGCTGGAGACAGAAGATTATTCCGGATTCATGGGTGTTGTTATAAGTGGGGTAAATAATGAAAAGTATATTATATAGTTTATTTGTGGCAGGAACGGGATTTATTGCAGGAGTTATTTTTATGATATATCGGTGTGGATATATTTTGGAAGAAAAGCAAAAAAAGTCAGATAAATATTTGTCTTATTTTAATCTTTTAGATCGTTGGCTAATTTGCAAAGAGAAGAATAATAAGTTTACAGATTATTTTGAGAAAAATAAAATTGAAACTGTAGCAATTTATGGAATGGGAAAGATAGGCAAACATCTAAAATATGAGTTGGAAAATGCCGAAATAAAGATTGCTTATGTAATTGATGAAGGAGAACGCATAATTTATAGTAAAGAAGAACGATATAATTTGCGTGATGCTTTACCATTAGTTGATATAGTGATTGTCACAATAATTGATGAATTTGAAGATATCAAAACTAAGATTATAGAAAAGAATAAAATGTTGAAAGTGATTTCATTAAATGAAATCATAGATTAACATTATATATTAGCAGGGAGGATAGCTGTTAAATGAAAAAAATTTTAATCTGGGGAACCGGAAAAATTGCCAAAGGATTTATTGAAAATGGTTATAATGGTGAAATCATAGGCTTTATAGAAACAAATAAATCTATAGATTCATATATGGACAAGCCTGTATATGACAGTAGCCATATTCCATCACAATATGATTATATTGTAGTGGCAAATTTGCATACAACAGAGATATATAACTTGGTTAAAAAATTGAATATTGATTGTTCAAAAATAATTTTTTTACGTGGAATCAAGCAACAACTTGGATGTACAGATAGTAATGTGATAAGAGAAATATTACTTGAAAAGAATTATACAAACTATTGCGGAGAATTTAGTTTGGCAGAAGGTTCATTTATAGAAGATGATGCAAGGGTATATACAGAATTGAATAAGAGGTCTAGTTTTTCAATCAAGGAAGAGTATTTATGGCCGGTTATCATAGATAAGTATGCTCCGGCAGGAACAGTAAACAACTATTTTTGGCAGGATTTATGGGCTGCAAGGTTGGTGGCTAAGTCAGGAGTAAAACAGCACTTGGACATTGGATCAAGACTGGATGGATTTATAACGCATTTGCTTGCTTCGGGGATAGATGTTACTATGATTGATGTGAGGGAATTCCCGGAGAAAGTTGAAGGTCTACATACGATAGTAGATGATGCTACAAGCCTGAGACAGATTCAGGATAATAGCATTGAAAGTTTTTCGGCATTATGCTCACTGGAACACTTTGGATTGGGACGATATGGAGACCCCATAGATCCAGAGGCATGTTTTAAATGCTTTGATAATATTCAAAGAAAATTAAAGTCAGGTGGTAAATTATACATATCGCTTCCAATAGGAAAAGAAAGATTAGAGTTCAATACTCACAGAGTATTTTATCCAAGTACTGTAATAGATTGCTTTGGCTCTTTAAATTTAAAAGAGTTTTCATGTACATCAAATGGTAAAATTGAATATAATGTGGACATACATAAGTATGATAATGATTTGCATAATGGAAATTATAGATATGGATTATTTTATTTTATGAAATCTTAAGTCAAAATGTTATTTATAAAAGTATAAGTACGGTTAGTGTAAAGAAAAGGAAATATTTAATATGAAAAAGAGAACGATAGGAGTAGTCTTGACAACATCGCCTTATGCAGGAGGTGTATTTCAATATGAAAATATGATTGCGGAAGCAATATGGAATAATCGCGATAGATATAATTTGGTTATTATATGCAATAATTCATATTGGATTAATTGGTGCATAGAAAAAAATGTTAGATTTGTCGAAAGTAAAATTGAGCAGTACAGGAACACAGTAGTTGATGCTATTGTAAAGCGTCCATATATGAATATTTTATATAGCTATTTATTTTCACCCCAGATAAGGAGAATAAAAGAAGAAGGGATTGAACTACTGCTTTATGGACAGCAAAGGATTTTTCTTGCTAATAAATATATTAAGCAGATATGTCCTATTCATGACTTGATGCATAGATATGAGAATAGATTTCCGGAAAGAGCGCAATTAAAAGAAGATAATATATTTCAATGTGAGATGAAATTTGTGACATCGGTTCTAGTGGATTCTCAATTGGGAAAGTCTCAGGTAATAGAGTCATACTTACAAGGTAGAAAAAAAAGACCATTTATTCAGGTTTTACCATATACTATTTCTAAACAAATTACTGATGATAAAGGAGAACAATTTAAAACACCCGATAAGTATGTTTTTTATCCAGCACAGTTTTGGCAGCATAAAAATCATTTGAATCTTTTAAAAGCAATTGATATATTAAAAAGAGATATATCTGATATACATCTAATATTAGTTGGTTCGGAAAAGAACGCTTTAGAATCAGTAGAAAAGTATATTTGTGAAAATAAATTAGAAACTAATGTAACAATTTATAATTTTGTTACAAAAGAAAGGCTTGTGTATTTATATAAGCATGCAATAGCTATGGTTATGCCTAGTTACTTTGGACCGACGAATATTCCGCCGTTGGAAGCTATGGCATTAGGTTGCCCGGTAGCAGTTTCGAATAATTATGCGATGAGTGAGCAGGTAGGTGATGCTGGATTGCTTTTTAATCCAGATTCACCGGAGGAAATTGCGTATTGTATTAGAAGAATATGGAACGACGCTCAGCTTAGAGAAGATATGATAGTAAAGGGTTATCAACAGATCGCAAAGTGGCAGCCTATAGATTTTGAAAAGAAACTGATAGAAACAATAGATTTTGTCTTAAAAAATGGAAAAACTACAAAAATTAGATTTTAGTATAAGATAATAATTTAGCAAGGTGGAGATGCACATGGAAGTATTTAAAGATTATGCCTATTATTATAATATATTTTATAAAGATAAGGATTATAAAGCAGAATCCTTGCAAGTAGATAGTTTGTTAAGAAAATATGGCAGGAATGTTTCAAAGATTATTAATTATGGCTGCGGAACGGGATGTCATGATTTTGAATTATCTAAAATTGGATATCAGTGTTCGGGAATTGATTTGAGTTCTCTTATGATAGAAATAGCAAAGAAAAATGTTCGGGATATGGGAATTGATATAGACTTTTCAGTGGCAGATATACGCAGATATGAACCAAAGGATAAGTATGATGCGGTAATTTCTTTGTTTCATGTTATTAGTTATCAAAATAGTAATCAAGATATAATGGAAACATTCCATACAGCTCGACGTGCACTTGATAGAGGTGGAATTTTTTTGTTTGATGTATGGTATGGGCCAGGAGTATTAAGTGATAAGCCGGAAGTAAGGGTTAAAGAGGTAGAGGATACGCAGAATAGATTTGTGAGAATCGCTAGACCGATTATGCATAACAAAGAAAATATAGTTGACGTTTGCTATGAAGTTTTTGTAATAGATAAAAATACCGGATACACAAAAATAATTAACGAAACACATCATATGCGCTATTTCTTTAGACCGGAGCTGGAATTTTATCTTAAAGAGGTAGGATTTGAACTTGTTGATAATATAGATTGCAGGACATTGAAAAAAACAAATTATGATTCATGGACAAGTTATTTTATAGCGAGAGCTGTTTGATAAATATAGAAAAATCATATCATGAGCGGTGAAATATTTTCGCAAATTTAAAGGAGATACATATTATGTCTGGTATAAAAATGATTAAGAAAAAGCAACGTTTGTTAGGAATAATTATAAAGAATAATTATGAGATCGAAGGAGTAGATTTTATTACGCCAAATGAGTATTCACAACAGGTTGCATATATGCACCATCCTGCAGGAAAAACTATCGATGCGCATGTGCATAATATGGTTCATAGAAATGTAGTAATGACACAGGAGGTTCTTTTTATAAAAAAAGGGAAGCTAAGAGTAGATTTCTATGATGATTATGAGGATTATTTGGAAAGTCATATACTGGAAACCGGAGATACTCTTTTGCTTGTTTCTGGCGGACATGGTTTTGAAGTGATAGAAGAGATAGAGATGATTGAAGTGAAGCAGGGACCGTATTCTGGAGACATGGATAAAAAAAGATTTACAGGAATATCCAGTGAAGAAGTTGAAATAAAAGAAAACTAACATGAAATATTTGTAAATATAGTAATATAATGGAGGATTTATGAATTTTATACCAGTAAATGAACCGCTTTTAAATGGAAATGAAAAAAAATATTTATGTGAGTGTATTGATACGGGGTGGATTTCTTCAGAAGGACCGTTTGTAAAAGAATTTGAGGATAGAATGAGTGCGCTTGTAGGAAGAAAATATGGAATTGCGGTATCCAATGGAACAGCGGCGCTGGAAGTCGCTGTAAAAGCACTTGGAATATCAATAGGTGACGAGGTGATAATGCCAACTTTTACAATTATTTCATGCGCAATGGCAGTTACAAAGGTCGGTGCGATTCCTGTTTTAGTAGATAGTGACATTCGGACATGGAATATGAATGTTCATGAGATAGAGGCTAAAATAACTGATAAGACAAAAGCAATTATGATCGTACACCTTTATGGACTACCAATAGAAGTGGACGAGATAATTAATTTGGCTCAAAAATATAATTTGAAAGTAATTGAAGATGCAGCGGAAATGCATGGACAGTTATATAAAAACAGACCTTGCGGTAGTTTTGGCGATATTAGTACGTTTAGCTTTTATCCGAATAAACACATAACTACGGGAGAGGGCGGAATGGTCGTTACAAATGATGAAGAGCTGGCTGAGAGATGCCGTTTCCTCAGGAATTTATGTTTTCGTAAGGATATCAGGTATGTTCATGATGAAATCAGTGATAATTATCGTTTTACCAATTTACAAGCAGCAGTGGGATTAGCGCAAATGGAGAGGATTGATGAATTTATAATTCGAAAGCGTTCAATGGGAAAATACTATACTGAACATTTAAAGGATGTTGAAGGATTAATTCTTCCAATTCCTCAAACTGAATATGCAGATAATATATATTGGGTTTATGGTCTGGTATTGGATAAAAGCATTAAGAGTACAAATCTTGAAATACAAAAAAAATTGTCTGAAGAAGGTGTTGGAGTAAGAACTTTTTTCTGGTGTATACATGAGCAGCCTGTATACATGAAAATGGGATTATTTAAGGAAGAACACTATATAAATGCAGAGTACTTGGCTAGGAAAGGATTTTATATACCAAGCGGATTAGCTTTAACAGAAATTCAGATGGAAATGGTGGTTGAAAAAGTTAAAAAGGTTGTAGAACAATTAGAGCGGTATTAGCAGTTTGTTTAGTAAATTTTTAATAAAGATAATATGGAATATAGGAGAGGAACCTAAATATATGTCTGAGAAAAAAGTAAATGTGTCTGTCGTGATACCTACGTTTAATCGGGAAAAGACAATCATTAAATGCATAGAATCAGTAATTAATCAAACATATCCTGTTATGGAAATTCTGGTTATTGATGATGGCTCTACAGATAATACAAAGAGGTTAGTTGCTAATTTCTCATCTGATAAGGTATTTTTGCTTTATCAAAACCATAAAGGAGCACAGGCAGCAAGAAATAAGGGAATCATTAATGCGAAAGGGGATTATATTGCTTTTCTGGATTCGGATGATGAGTGGCTACCTCAAATGTTAGAGGAATCTGTTGGCAGAATGTTGGATAATGAAAGTAACTGCATTATATATTCGGACTGCTTTGTTCGAGAGGAGAATAGGGAGAGGTTGTGGCAATTGCCAGATTGTGAGGGGAATTCTTATGCTTTTCTGTTGAAAAAACCTGGACCAATGTTTCAATCGATTTTGGTAAAGAAGGAATTATTATTTAAAATTAAATTGCTTGATGAAAAAGTACCTGCATATCAAGAATGGGATACTGCGATACGATTAGCCAGAGAAAGTAAGTTTATACATATACATAAACCGTTATTTGTGTATTGCTATCATGATGGTGAAACAATCTCTAAAGATTGCAGAAAAGATATACTGGGTTATGGATATATTGTGAATAAGCACAGGAAAAGCATTATAAATGTATGTGGTTATAGGGTATTATTAGAACATTATGAATTATTAATTAAGAAATGTATTCAGAATAGAAATGCGATGTTATATAAATATATTTGTAAATGGTATAATACGAAATTGATGATTAAAATTAGGGGGGATAAAGCATGAAGAAAAAAATATTGACATGTGTATTTTGTATATGTATTTTTTGCCTTGGATTGGGAATTGGTGCTGTTGCCGTATCAAATGTATTGCTCAGTATTCTTGAGGAATACAAGAAATCAGCTGAAAAAAGTCATAGGTTGTTTCAATTAATAAGCCAGTGGCTTCGACTAAAGCAGGAAGGAAAAAGTATAAACAATTATTTTGAAAAAAATAATTATAGAAATATAGCGATATATGGAAAGGGAGCTATTGGAGAAAGTGTAGAAAAAGAACTGGTTAATAGTAATATAAATATTAAATATTTCATAGATCAGAAAGCTGATAAAAAAATGGATAGGTTCATGGTATCTCCCAGTAGTGAACTGGAAAAAGTTGATGTTATTGTTGTTACTCCTATATTATCATATGGAGAAATAAAGCAGCAGCTTGTTAAGAAAGTAGATTTTCCGATTGTTTCCATAGAAGATATATTGTTTGAAGTATAAGATTACAGAGCTTAATTTTGCTAATCTTATTAAACAAATGTACGGGAGCGTGATATAAGCATGTATATAGTAAAAATTAGCAAAAAAATTATTTGGGGTTTTCTATGTATGCTAGTCGGAGTATTATATGGAGCATATTGGATGGCTGAAAAGTGTGAGAAAGAATTAGTTAATAAGGAGGAAAGAGCTAAAAAGAGTCTTGTTACGATGAAATCAGCATGCCATTTGATTAGAACATTTAAAGGAGATAAAAATATAGTAGATTATTTTGCAGATAAGCGCATTAGTAGTATAGCGATATATGGAATGGGTGAAATCGGAGATATCTTAGTCGATGAACTAGAGCGAAAAGGGATTAAGATTAGATGTGTAATAGATAGAAATAAAGATGTAAAAACATATGGTTATCAGCTTTTTTCACCAGACGATGATTTGCCGCAAACAGATGCCGTAATTGTTACTCCTGTTTACTATTTTAACGATATTGCTGAAAAGCTTCGGAAGCATACGGATGCAAGAATTATTTCTATAGATGATATAGGTTGATGTTATGGGAAGAATAAGCATAGTTATTTTGAATTATTTAAATTATAAAGATACTATTGAGTGCGTAGAGAGCATTTTTAAAATGGGATATGATTTGGATGGTATTGTGATAGTAGATAATAATTCGCAAAACGAATCATATATCGCATTGGCGAAAAGATATAAAAGAGCAAAGAATATGATAATAGTTAAAACAAATAGAAATTATGGATTTGCAAAAGGGAATAACATTGGTATAAAAATTGCACGCCAAAGGTTTGGTTCAGAATTTATATTTGTTGTAAATAATGATACTATATTTGAACAGGAAAATTATTTTGAAAATTTATTAAGTTGTTACAGACAAGGCGTTGGTATAATAGGTTCGAAAATACATTTAAATAATAATACAATTCAAAAAGAGATATCATATGATATTTCTTTGAAAGGGAGTTTAAATACATTTTGCCATATGCTATTGACGAAATATGATAAAAAAATATGGAGTTTTATGATCCCCAAGGTTGATAAAAGGGATATTGTGAATGTATTGCATGGATGTGCATTATTGTTTACTCCTGATTTTTTTAAGTATTATAACGGATTTTATGATAGAACTTTTTTATATAGCGAGGAACCTATTTTATATCTAATGTGTAAGAGATATGGGCTTAAACAGATATATAATGATTCTACATATATATTTCATAAGGAAGATCAGTCATCAGAAATGAGCTTTCAGAATGATTTAAATATCATGTATTCATATCAATGCCAAAGTTATAAATATGTAGTGTGGTGGATTATTAAAGATAAAATAAGAGGTATGTTTAGGTGATACATTTTTTGATTATGATAAAATAAGCGTTAATGGAGGTTTGCAATGACTGCTGAAGATAAGCGGAAAAAAATTACTCTATGTTTGGATAAGTGGTTATTTAATATGGAAGCCGGAAAAAGATTTGCAGATTATCTTAGAATCTTTCAGATTCATCGGGTTGGTATTTATGGATATGGTATGCTGGGAAGACACCTTGTACGTGAACTGCAGGGAGATAATTTTTACATTGCTTGGGTAATGGATAGAAAGGTTTCGGGTGATGACATTTATAGTGATGTGGCAAGGCCGGATGATTTTGATAAGCTGGAAGACGTTGATATAGCAATTGTAGCAACGATATCAGATATGGAAGAAATAGAAGCTTTATTATTAAAGTTTGTGACAGGGAAGATTATATCGGTGGAAGAATTAATTAATTCTATTGATAAATGGGGGAATCAGAATTGAAAAAGAATCTCTTACTATTGCATTTAGAAAGTCTTAATTTGCTTAATTATAAAATGAATTGTGATCTATTTCATATGGTGAGAGAACTGGAGAAACAGTGTATTGTATTTGACAAATATTATTCTACTGCGACATCTACTCTCATGGTTATAGGGGATTTATTATATGGTGGTATGAAACAATATGAAAGTTGCAATTCACTTGATGATATTCCGAAGGAGTATTGCTATTCTTCATCACTTTTTGATGATTTAAGGGAACAAGGCTATCATTCGGGAATCTACATATATCCTGAAGGTGGAGATCGTGAAAGTGCAGAAAAAAGGCATATAGCAGGATTTCACAATAAAATGGAATTAATACATGAGTATTCTAAATATTTAGAAATCATGTCGAATAAGATGGAGCATCAACCCTTTGCATTAATGGCATGTAATTATATCAGTAATTTTAGTTTCGCTAGTTATGTTGATGTTAGCAATTTTAGCGATTATGGAATAGACATAGATTATTGGGAAGCTGGATACAGATGTATGGACCGTTGCTGCGGAGATTTGTTAAAGCTTTTGAAAGATAAAAAACTAATGGATAATACGATTATTGTTATGTATGGAGACCATGGAGATGATTATTGGGGACATGGTGCTCATAATGGATTAACTCATGCAATTGAACCTAATAATTTACTTATTCATACACCGCTGATAATATGGGACGGTGTTTATAGGAAGGAACCAGAACATAATCAAAAACTTATACAAACTTCTGATTTAAGAGAGATGATTATGGCTTTGATAAATGGTGAATCAATAGATAATTTATCTGAGCGTCAATATGTGATTTCACGGAATGAATATGCGGCACAACCTGTAAGAGTGGAGAGTTTTAATAAAGCATATTCTGTTACAGAAGGAAGATATTTATTAATGGTTTCTTCTAAAGGTTTGGAAATGTATGATACAAAAATGGATCCAGCGTGTCACAATAATTTACTGCGTTTTTTTGTTTATGAGAATGGAATATTAAAATCAAATGAAAAGAATAGAGAAATACTTCAATGTCACTTTGCGTATTTTTGGAATAATCGAGAACAGAGAATCCTGCGACAAAAATTCTATGAATTGAGAGGTGTTTTATATGATAAAATGCTGGAACTATATATAGCAGGAGAACGAAGTGAAAAAGATATGTTGGATGAGATGAATTTTAAAAAGATTAATGCTGTGTTTTAACAAGGGGGCCGTATGATGGCTGGAAAAGTGAATCCACTGGTTTCAGTAATAGTTCCGATTTATAATACTCAGGAATTTTTGCCACGTTGCTTGAATAGTATTGCAAATCAGACATATACCAATATGGAAATCATATTGGTAAACGATGGTTCAACGGATGATTCTTTGTCTGTATGTGAAGGGTATGCTGCAAATAATTCCAGAATACAGATTATTAACCAATCAAATCAGGGTGCTTTAGCGGCAAGAAGAAATGGTGTTAATTTTTGCCATGGAGAGTATGTAATGTTTGTTGATTCCGATGATTGGATTGAGGCAGAACTTTTAGAGTCAATGGTGCAGGCAGTCATTGAATGTGGATGTTCGATTGCTTGCACTAATGTATATATGGACTATGAGGACAAAACAACAGAAAATAGAAATGCTATACCAATTGGTATATATGAGACAGATGAAATAGCAAATGACTTGTTTTATTATAAGGATACAGATTATTATGGGATATTACCATATAATGTGGCAAAATTATACCCAAGAGATATGTTAAAAGAGGCTATTGATAACGTAAATGTTGACATACGATATGCAGAAGATAAAGCAGTTTTATTCAGCTTAGTATTTAAAAATCTAAGTGTATGTTTTATGGATGATATTTATTATCATTACTGTATCCGTGAAGGAAGCACATGTAGGTCGGAGAATCCAAACTATCTTGTGGAATTGACTGCTTTTTATAAATATGTTAAGAAAATTTTCGAAGAACATGAGAAAAAGGAGCATTTACTGTGGCAGCTGGGGAAGTATCTGCTTCAGGAAATGCATCATGCTGTAAATACTAAACTTGGACTTACAACAGCCGAAAAACCAATATATAAGACGCCTTCCAGAGAATATTATAGACTGGATCCTTCTGCATTTCTTCCACAAATAAAGAAAGTAATTCTTTATGGGGCAGGAAAAGTCGGAACTAATTATAAGAAGCAGTTGGTAGATTGCGCTAATATTGAGTTATGTGGCTGGGTAGATAAGGACTATGCGAAATATCAGGAGAATGAGCTTGATGTACAGCCGATAGAGCATATTAAGGAAACTGATTATGACTATATCCTTGTGGCTGTTCGGAATCCAGCAGTTTTTGAAGAAATAAAGAAAGAGCTTGAAAGCATGGGAATAGCAGAGGATGATATTATATGGGGAAGACCATATGGCGTGCCATACATGAATGTCGAGAAGAGTTGAACAATACTAATAAATCGTAAAAATATGCCGATATAAACATTAGTGTTATGGAGAAGAGAGCATAAAGTTGCATGGAGGCAGAAATATTTGACAAGTAATAGAGTCGTTGCCAGATGCAATGGCTCTTTAATATTGTATTTGACAAAGATTATGAAAATATCCGGATACAGAGGAACTTTAATGAAAGCAAGAAAAATTAGTGCACATACGCTTTTGCGTAAGCTTAAAAACAATAGAATGGTTGTTTTTGGAGCGGGAAGGAAGCTCGAAGGTGTATTCAGAAAGTTTAAGGAATATCATTTTGAAAAGTATGTTGATTATATAGTGGATAATAATCAGGAAATGTGGGAAACAGTTAAGACATTAGGGGATATTCAGATTCCGATTTATTCACCCGAATATATGCGAAATCATATAAGACGAGAAACTATTATTGTGATTATGATATGGCAGTATAAAGAAGTGGAGAAACAGCTAAGCGGATATACAGAGCTAAAGCATAATCCGGTATATCAATGTCCGAAATATCATTATTTGTTAGAGAAGCAAATGGACGCTTTAATTGCTAAGCTGTCTTTAAGAAATACCGTGATGTTTCAAGGTGAAGGGGACAATAGAGAGAACGCACTTGCCATATATGAATATATGTCGGCTCATGGTTTGTTAAAGAAGTATAGAATTGTCTGGCTATGCAACCATCCGAAAAATTTTGCGCATGTAAGGCATGTAGATTATATGGATAGAAATCTTTATAACAGAGTTCCCGATTTGATTGGTATCTGGAAGAACAAGTATTATCATAATACTGCACGTTATTTGTATTATGAAAATTGGATTATACCAAAAATAAGGAACGAGCAGATTGCCGTATATTTAAAGCATGGGACTTTTATGCTTAAAAATGTAAAAGGAAAAATATGTATACCCAAAGATGCCAACGGGGCAATCTGTACTTCGCGAAATTATGCGGAGCTAGCCTCGGAACAGGAGAGCATTTCAAAAGAAAAGCTGATAATTTGCGGTTCTCCGAGGCTGGATTTCCTATATAAACGTAAAGATGTATTACAGACTTTAGGGAAATGGGAACCTGATAAAAAATATATATTGTGGTTGCCTACGCTCAGGCAGTCGAAAATTGTAAATCGTAATGATGTGAAACATACGGCTCCTTTAGGAATTCCCTTAATAAAGTCAAAAGAGGAATTAGAGTTATTGGATAAGTATTTAGGTGAAATAGGAGTGAAATTAATAATTAAGCCGCACCCTCATCAAGACTTATCAGTGTATAAAATAGACAATTATAAAAATATTGTTTTTCTTCCGCAGGATATGTTGGATCGATATGATTTTACAATCCACTCCCTTATGAGGGAAACTGATGCCCTGATTTCCGATTATTCTTCCATTGCTTTTGACTACATGCTCTTAGACCGTCCGATTGCTTACACAGTAGATGATATTGAGGATTATATGATTGGATTCTCAGTAGATAATCCGTTTGATTATATGCCGGGAGAAAAACTGTATGCGTACGATGATATGTTTAAATTCATTAATTGTGTGAAAAACGGAATTGATTTATATGCCGAGCAGCGAAGAAAAGTCAGAGATTATGTTCACGAGTATCAGGATGATAAAAACAGTGAAAGATTTTTGCGAATAATGGGTATGTGCTAATAGAGAGCGTGGAAGGAGAGTAATATGCGAAAGGTATCAGTTATAGTTCCGGTTTGTAATTCAGAAAAATACATAGTAAAATGCGTGGATAGTATTTTAGAGCAGACACTTGAAGATATTGAAATTATATGTATTGATGATGGCTCTACGGATTGTAGCGGAGCGATTCTTGATACATATGCCTCTAAGGATGAAAGAGTGCGCGTTGTGCATCGGGCGAATGCAGGGTATGGCGCTGCGATGAATGTCGGTATAGCTATGGCAGAAGGG
Source organism: uncultured Bacteroides sp. (assembly GCA_964600805.1). Lineage (GTDB taxonomy): Bacteria > Bacillota > Clostridia > Lachnospirales > Lachnospiraceae > UBA3282. The sequence goes on from CAZRKN010000018.1 coordinate 52,425, forward strand.
GAATTTATCGGTATTGTTGAGAGTGATGACTGTATTGCTGCTGATATGTATGAAACATTATATAATACAGCGCAGCAATATCAACTTGATATGGTAAAAGCGGATGCTTATTACTGGCTGGAAAACGCAGATTATTTGAGCAACAAACACGTGAATGTTCTGGACCCTTATTATAATAAAGTTTTGCAGGAAGTTGACCGAAACACTTTTTTTACTTTTTTTATGAATATATGGACAGGTATTTATAGGCGAAATTTCTTACAGCAGAAAAATATCAGATTTCAAGAATCGCCGGGCGCTTCATATCAGGATAATGGTTTTTGGCTGCAGACATGTATGTATGCTGAAAGAGCCATGTGGATTGACCGGGCATTATATTATTATCGTCAGGATAACCCTGAAGCTTCCGTAAAAAGTAAGAAAAAAATGATGGCAATGACAAAGGAGTATGAATATATAGAAATGATATTAAAGCAAAGAGGTGAGGAGGAACTTTTACCTTACTGCTATATTTATCGTTTAATTCGGGCAAAGGGAACATTTTACAGGATAGCTGATGAATATAAAAGGGAATTTTGTGACCAGCTTATAGATGATTACCGAAAATATAAATCATGCATAAAAGAGAATGTGGCAATTGACGGTTGGTTTCGTGAGGTGTCGAAAAATCCGGATGAGGTTTGCAGAAGGGTAATTAGTGGAAAAAATGAAATAAAACGAAGATTGGATAACTCTGAAAGCATCATAATTTACGGAGCCGGGAAAAAGGGTGATCTTGTATTTCGCAGTCTATACAATGAAGGATATTATCATAAGATAGCCTGCTTTGCTGTATCGGAAAATCCTTTGAAAAGCGTTCAGGCTGGAAAACAGATATTAATGATAGATGATGCAGTAAAAAAATATTCGGGGGCATTAGTGATTATAGCAGTAATCCGAGGAAGCGGGATGTACTTACAGATGGTGCAAAGACTTGCAGAACTTGGAATAAATGTATATATGGATGGCAGTGATATAGAGGAAAACTTTTATATTCTGTAGAGGAGGAGTTATGTATCAGTATATTCTGAGGCAGAAATTGCAGTCGGTATTGGATATTTCAGATTTTCCTGAGAGTGACAGGGCGGAAATTGCATATAAGTGCTTTGTGAATGATAATCAGGAAGCTATGTATATTGAAGAGAATGGTGTATTGCTTGGCATGGTATCTATTGGGGATTTGGAGAGGTATTATAGTAACAGAGCAGATAAGTTGGAGATTAACAGCCATTTTTCCTATACTGACAAAATAGATGAAGAAAAGGCGAAGTCATTTTTTGAAAAGTTTAAAACATTTTTTGAAATTCCAGTTGTAAATAATTGCGGTCGGTTAGATGGGGTGATGAGGAAAGAAATACGTTATGATATAAGGCAGGATCAGATAGCATCACTTGTGGTATCCCGATACTTGAAGGAGCAATGGCACAGAAGGGAACTGAACCGCTTTCTTACAAATACGAAAGCCAGAGTTGTTTTATATTATGCAGATAAAGTTGAAATTCATAGTGAGCTTGTAAGTAGGAAACGAACCGATTTTAGTGGGGAGAGTGAAGAAATTTATTGGAAGGGGTTATCTGAAAGACAGTGGTGTGATTTTCTTGGAGAATCTGATGCAGTAGAGAGTTTGAAAAAGGAGTTTGGAAATTTTCACACAGAAATGGTAAAAGGAGTATCGGAAGTTGTTGACATGGAAGGTGAATTTTTTCGATGTGTAGACGGTAAACGAATTACATTGAACAATCCTGAAAATCCAGAAAGTCGTATTATATTTTATGGACCGTGTACTTTTGCCGGAGCCTATGGCAGGGATGGACAAACAATTGCATCTTATTTTCAGGGAATGTTGAATTCGCGGATATATTCACAGATTCAGGTTATCAATAAAGGACTGTTTAACATGACTAATTTTTTCTCAAGGATGATGACGGATGAACTGAGTGAGAAAGACATAGCTGTGATTTATGTGGAAAAAAGGTGGCTGACAAAAGAAATTTCTGAGAAATGTGCTTATGTGGGCAGCTTGACAAACACATTTTTGCATATAGAAAATTTGGAGAATTATATACTGGATAGTCCGGAACACTGTAATTACAAGGTAAATGAGCGTCTGGCAGATCAAATTTATCATGACTTTGAAGAGCATAATCTTTTTAATACAAAAGGCTTATCCGGAGAGACAAAGCGAATTCAGGATTATTATATTGGCAGTGAAATTATGTCGGAGGTGTTACTCTATATGGAGCGTAATGACTTGCTAAAGGAAGATGCTGCCGATATAAAAGGTGCGATGGCATTGCTTGCCGATCCGTTTACAGACAGACACAGGAGAGCAGTTGAAGCTGCTTTACAGAGAGTAAACAGGCTGTATCTTTTTATTTCGGAGGATTCAAACTTAAAGTACACTTTGGAAGAGCGGATACAGATGGTAAAAGCGGATTTACAGTATTTAGAAAACAGTGTTATTGTTGTACCGGCGGGAAAATATCTGTTTACAAAAAAGATTTCCAGGGGAATTAGGAAACATAGATTTTGTGATGATGATATGGAGTATGATTGTGATATATTTGGAGAAGTTTTCAGCAGATTTATGGGAATCAGGTATCGGTTTGTTATAAAAGAGCTGGATAATCCGGTAGAACGTAAATATATGGATACTTGCATTGATGTTTTACCACGATTCGGCGTAATCGTAGAAGAATTATAGTTATGCAATATGGGGAAATTTAATTTTATAAAGGAAATTTAACTTATTTTCAGGGGAATAAAAGGAGACATTATGATTACAGATTATTTAAATGAATCAGCAGTTAAGTATAAGAACAAGAGGGCTTTTGCAGATGAAACAAGAGAGTTGGCTTTTTATGAACTGCAGCAGGAGGCATATCATATCGCAGGTGCGCTGATTGAGAAGAAAATTGCAAAAAGACCGGTTGCCATATTTATGGATAAGGAGGTTGCATGTCTCTCAGCTTTTTTCGGAGTGGCTTACAGTGGCAATTTTTACACAGTGATAGATGTGGAAATGCCGGATCAGCGCATTGATAAAATACTGACATCATTTCAACCTGCAGCAATCCTTACTACAGATAAACATTTTGAGCATGTGAAAAGTTTGTGTAATGGGGACAGTATTATTATTAAATATGAGGACTGTATGTTAAATTCGATTTCTACTGAAGATATTATTGCAGCGGAAAGCAGGATTATTGATACGGATGTAGCATATGTTCTGTATACATCCGGCTCTACCGGAATACCTAAGGGCGTCATTATATCGCACAGGTCGTTGGCGGATTTTATTGATTGGGCTGTACAGAGATTCAATCTTGACGAGAGCTATGTATGGGGAAATCAGACTCCGCTTTATTTCAGTATGTCGGTACTGGATGTATATGCAACAGTGAAAACAGGAGCCAGCATGTATATAATTCCGCAGCAGTGCTTTAAGGTACCAAAGTATCTGATGGAATTTATATCGGATAACAATATAAATACGTTATATTGGGTACCGTCGGCACTGGTTTTCCCAGCGGCGCTTGGGGCATTGAAAAAAGCTTTGTCCATTGACCTGAAGAATGTCTTTTTTGGCGGTGAAGTGATGCCGGTCAAGTATTTAAATAAATGGATGGAGAAATATCCTAATGCACGGTATGTAAATTTCTATGGTCCTACAGAGGTTACGGATACCTGTACAGAATATGAAGTAAATCGTAAATTTGAAAATACGGACAATCTTCCCATTGGAAAACCATGCGCAAATATGGATGTTTTTTTATTAGATGAACAGGATAACCTTGCGATTGGCGAGGGAGTAATTGGTGAGGTATGTGTAAGAGGTACAGGACTTGCAAGTGGGTATTACAATGCACCTGAGAAGACATCTGAGGCGTTTGTGCAGAATCCATTAAACAATGCGTACCCGGAAGTCATTTATCGGACAGGTGATTTGGCACAGTGGAACGAATATGGAGAATTGGTATATCTTACAAGAAAAGATTTTCAGATCAAGCATATGGGGCGTAGGATTGAACTGGGAGAGATTGAAACAGCTTTACTGTCTTTGGAAGAAATTGAATCGGGCTGCTGTCTATATGATGGGAAGAAATCATTGATTGTGGCTGTGTATAAGGGAGCCTTGGCGGAGCAGGAACTGAGAGACAGGATGCTAAAGCTGATTCCTGAGTACATGATACCAAACAGATGGTATAAGGTGGAGACGATGCCTTTAAATTTAAATGGAAAAATAGATAGACAAAAACTTAAAGAAATGTACATAACAAAATAAGAAGGGGGAGAACTGTCATGGAAATTGCAATTGCAGTGTTTATCGGATTATGGATATCGGTGTCTGCGTTTATAGCGTATAGACACATAAAAAAGGAATATGAAAACATAATGGAGAGTGAAGATAAATGAATATTTATTTTATAGGTATGTGTATTGCTATGCTGTTCTTTCTGGGAATCAGCTGGCTTATAAGTAAAAAGGTGAAAAATGCCGAAGATTTCTATGTGGCAGGCAGAAAGGCTCCCCTTATCTTAATTACAGGTTCAATGATAGCTTCATACACAAGTACCGGAATGTTTATGGGAGATGCGGCAGAAGCATATGAAGGGGCTTTATCCGCCATGATTTTATTTGCCGGAATGCAGTCAGCCGGATACATACTGGGTGCAGTTTTGTTCGGAAGATATCTTCGGCGAAGCGGGGCAATGACTATACCGGAATTTTTCGGTCAAAGATTTTGCTCGCAAAAGATGCGGACACTTTCGGCTGTTACGGCAATAATAATGATGTCGGTGTATTTATTATCTGTTATTCAAGGTGTTGGTACGCTTATGAATATAGTTACCGGTATCAGCTATAATGTATGTATTGCTATTGCAATAGTGGTATTTACTTTTATTTCCGTAGTGTCAGGCTCAAGGGGAGTATTAATTACGGATACTCTAATGGCAGGGTTGTTTACAGTATCTATGCTGGTGTCGGTATTTTTTATAGCAGGTAAAGCCGGAGGCTGGTTTTCTGCTATAACTACACTTGCCAATTCACCGGATACAAGGGCATTATTAACATGGGAGGGACGTCCGGGTGCGCTTTATGCAACAGGTGTAGACAATATGATATGGGGCGTAGCATATGGAATTGTATGGTGCTCAGTATGTTCTATCGGTCCCTGGCAATCGAGCAGATACATGATGGCAAAAGACGAGCATACGGTTGTGCGTTCTGCTCCTATAGCGGCGTTGGGTGTTTTTATTCTGGAGTTTTTCGTATGTATGACTGCTGCAATTATTAATGTATTAAATCCGAATTTGGAACAGTCATCACATGTTTGGATTTGGGCAGCAATGAATGCAGTTCCAACATTTTTAGGTGTAATCTTAATGACAGGTGTTCTATCCGCCGGAATTTCGTCAGCCACGACTTTTCTTTCGTTGATCGGCGCTTCAGCGGCAAATGATCTGGCTACTGCGAAAGATAATAAATCAATTAAAATAGGACGTTTAGTAATGATTGTTGTAAGTTTAATTGTGCTTTTATGTGCTTTAACGAATCCGCCCGCTATTTTTGTAATTATGTTCCTTGGGGGAGCTACAGCGGCCAGTTCATGGATGCCGGTAGCCGCAGGTTGCATTTTTAGCAAGAGAATGACAAAAACAGGGGCATTTTGCGGAATGCTTGCGGGTATGATAGGATGCCTTATTGCTAATCTTGTTAAATCAATAGGCGGAATAAACCTGCCATCATATTTGGATCCGGCTATTATAGGTATACTTTGCAATATAATTGCTATTGTAATTGGTTCTTATTTGACTCATGTGACAGATGAAGAAAAAATAGCAAGGGAAAAACTATTTAAGATTCCGGCAAGTGAATGTAATAGAGCGGAAATTAGGAAGACACTTCACTGGTCGTTGTTTGGTATCATGGTTGGTGTTTTGATGGCGGCGCTTATGCTGATTTTCTGGATTATTCCCTTATTAATGGCTTGAGGTAACGGTTATGAGACGAAAAGATAGAGAAGTTACTGATTACGAGCAGATCGTGGATACATTGTATTCTGCGCATATCTGTCATCTTGGAATAAATGATGATGGACAAGTTTATGTGGTTCCTGTAAACTATGGCTATAATACATGCAATGGAAAAATATTTTTGTATATTCATGGAGCTAATGAGGGGCGTAAACTCACTGCAATCAGAAAAAACAATAAAATCGGATTTGCGATGGAAGTAAATACAAGGATTTCAGAGTCAAGCGAGGCTTGTGCATATACGATGAAATATAAAAGTATCATAGGAGAAGGTATAGCAACTGAGATTTTTGATGAGGCGGAAAAGGTGAACGCCCTTAGTTGCATTATGAAACATGAAACCGGGAAGTTGAGTTGGGATTTTTCCTCACAGGCAGTTGCAAATACGTCAGTGATAAAAATTGAAGTCACTCATATTTCATGTAAAGAAAATAAGTAAGTGTGGGAGAGGATGATAAGTGATGGAAAAGATTATGGAAATCTTGAAAGAATTGAGGCCGGATGTTGATTTTGAGGCGGAGAAAGCGTTGATTGACGGAGGTATTTTGAGTTCTTTTGATATTATGACATTGATAGAGGAATTATCAGATGCGTATGATATTGACATAGAAACCGATTATATAGTTCCTGAAAATTTGAATTCGGCGGAAGGGATTTACAGGATGGTACAAAAAGTGCTGGCAGGAGAAGAAAACATATGAATATAGCAATGATTATAGCCGGCGGCAAAGGTGTCCGCATGAATCAGGATATACCGAAACAGTTCTTAAGCATTCAGGATCGTCCTGTTATTGTTTATACAATGCAGGCATTTCAAAGGCACCCTGAGATAGATGCAATTATGGTAGTGTGCATTGACGGGTGGCAGGAGATTCTATGGGCATATGCACGTCAGTTTAATATTACAAAAATGAAATGGGTGACAGCAGGAGGAGAGAATGGCCAGCAGTCGATATATAATGGACTGACTGAATTGAAAAAGCACTGTGAAATGTCTGATTTGGTGTTGATTCATGATGCAATCAGACCCAATGTATCACAGGAGATTATATCAAACTGTATTGCAGAATGCAGACTGCATGGTTCTGCCATTACGGTTATTCCGTGCGCTGAGGCGATGCTTCTTCGTGATGATGACCCGAACAGCTCTTGTGAAGTGATTTCAAGGGATTCGCTGGCCAGAACCCAGACACCACAGGCATTTTCACTACAAAAGCTATTGTGGGCACATGAAGAAGCCGGGAAGAAAGGAATCTGCAATTCCACAGCTTCGTGTACGCTGATGGTAGAACTTGGAGAAAAGGTTTATTTCTGCCCCGGTTCGGAAAAGAACATTAAAATCACAACGACAGAAGATATAGAAATTTTTAAGGCTTTACTTATGGCAAAGAAGGATGATTGGCTGAAATAGCATCATTTGCATGTTGATAGAAAGGTACGGTTATTAATATGTATTTTCAGGATGAGATATATAGAAATGATTTGCAAACCGCACTAAATAGTATTGTAGATATTAACAAAATATACCATAAAAGTATTCTCATTACCGGTGCTACCGGATTAATAGGTTCTTTTGCTGCAGACATGCTGTTATATACAAACAGAATGGAAAATGCAGGAATTGAAATTTATCTTCTTGCGCGCAATGAAAAGAGGCTGAAGGAACGGTTCGCATCAAGCGTGCATGAAAGTTATCTGCACTTTATCATTCGGGATATTGTGAATCCCTTGCAGATGATGAATCCGGTTGATTATATTATACATGCAGCCGGTGACGGTTTTCCGGCAGCATTCAGAGAGCATCCGGTGGAAACGATGACACCGGCTTTGTTTGGGACATATCAATTATTACAATATGCCGGAAAAAATGCTCTGCAAAAATTTTTATATATCTCAAGCGGGGAGATATATGGGAAATCCGTGGGTACAGAACATGCATTTACAGAAGATGAGTCAGGATATTTGGACAGCATGAATGTACGCTCCTGCTATCCTATGGCGAAGCGTTGTGCAGAAACATTATGCGCTTCTTTTGTAGAGCAGTACCATATTCCTATTGTGGTAGCGCGTCCGAGCCATGTTTACGGGGCGTGTACTTCAATACATGATAATCGTGCAACAGTACAATTTTTGAATGAAGCGGCAGCCGGAAAAGATATAATTTTGCATAGTGACGGCATGCAGATGCGTAGCTATACTTATGTGGCAGACTGCGTATCTGGTATATTTACTGCTATGCTTAATGGCACAAATGGAGAGGCATATAATATAGCAAATACAGCTTCAAGGGTGACAATAGCGGAGTTTGCAGGTATTCTTGCGAATAAAGCAGGTGTGAACTGTGTAATTAAAGCACCTAATGAAAATGAACGCAGGGAACATACACCTATCGAATATGCAGTACTCGATGCTTCAAAGCTGGAGAAGCTTGGATGGAGCGGAATGTATGATATTGATAAGGGAATTGAAAATATTCTGGCTATAAAAAAACAGAGTTATAGAATTGACTAAATTATTTTATTATGCGAGGTATAAATATGAATGCAACCGAAATCATCAGGGATTTACCCAAGGCCCTGATAAACTGGTATTACTTTCAAACTAATTCAAAAGTGCTTTTTGTTTCAGGCGGAAAACCGGAATGCGAAGTACTTTTTGATACGCTCAGAGAAAAAGGAATTGAAGCGGTAAAAGCAGATATAGATAAACTGAAAGAATTCAGCGGAGATGGCGGTGAATTTGATTATATTGTAGCAGCAGGCATTATCGAGAGAAGCGAATCTCCGTATAAGCTGCTTACCAACCTTAGAAGTCTGCTTAAAGCTTCGGGTAAGCTTTTGCTTGGGGCGGAAAACCGCCTTGCAATCCGTTATTTTTGCGGCGACAAGGATTCGTTTTCGGGGCATGTACTTGACGGAATCGACGGGTATATAAAGGTAAGCGAACAGAGGAAAAAGGTAATCGGCGGGCGGGCATACTCTAAGACGGAGTATGAAAAAATGCTGTCGTATGCAGGATTTTGCAAACGCAGATTTTATGCCGTTATGCCTGAGCTTATAAGACCGCAGCTTATGATTGCGGAAGATTATATACCTAATGAAGCGATTGATTTACGGGTGTTCCCACAGTATAAAAGTCCGGGGACGTTATTTCTTGAGGAGGAGCGTTTGTATGAAACATTAATGGAAAATCATATGTTTCATCAAATGGCGAATGCTTTTTTCGTAGAATGTACGGTTGACGGAGAAATAGCGGACATAGACCAGATTACTGTTCAAGGTGACCGCGGACACAAGGAAGCCATGGCTACTGTCATAAAATGTCATAAGCAGGTAGTTAAAAAAGCTTTATATCAGGAAGGAATGAAAAAGGTAGAAAAACTGTTTGAAAATGCAGAGTATCTTCGCAGGCACGGTGTTCCTATAGTGGAAGGAAGGCTTGAAAGCGGTACTTATGTGATGCCTTATATTGAAGGGAAGATGGCAACGGATTATTTCAGGGAACTGCTCAGAACCGATAAGCAGAAATTCCTTAGTGAGCTTGAGAAGTTTCGCGAAATGATACTCATTTCCTCGGAGCATGTACCTTATAATGAAGTAAATTGGAGACAGTTTGAGCCTCGTTGGCAGAAACGTAAGAAAGACGATCCCAACATCGATCAGTGGCAGAAGCGTGCATTTGGCACTGAGAAAGAAAAAGAAAATATCGGAGTAATATTAAAAAGAGGATACATAGATATGGTTTCCATAAACTGTTTCCATACAGAGAAAGGATTCGTATTTTTTGATCAAGAATTCTATATAGAAAATTGTCCGGCAAACGCTGTGTTCATAAGGACAATAAATTTTATATATAGGGATAATCCTGATTTGGGAAAAATATATCCGGTGGAGGAACTTCTGAAATATTTTAAACTTTATGAATATCAGAAGACTTGGTATGGAAGGGGGAATGAATTCCTAGAAAAATTGAGAAATGACAGGGAACTTGCCAGTTATCATAAGCAGCATAGAAGAGATGCAATGGTGATGATTTCAAACAGACACAGGATGGATTATTCTCAGGAAGAATATGAGCGTCTGTTTAATAATATTTTTAAGGGAATAGGCAGTAAAAAGCTGTATCTTTTCGGCTCCGGACAATATTCTGAAAAATTCATTGAACAGTTTGGACAGTATTATGATATTGCAGGAATTATTGACAATAATGCAGACAGATGGGGAGAAAAACTACAGGGGATTGAAATTTATCCACCGTCAATGTTAGAGAAAACAGTTGTGCCGTTTAAGGTGTTTATCTGTATTAAGTTTTTTGATGATGTTCTCCTGCAGTTAAAAGAGATGGGAATTAGTGATATTTCGGTGTATGACCCGCGTCTTGAGTATGACAGACCGCTTAAGCATATGTGTGATTCAAAGGAGGAGGTCCCCAAAAAGTATCATGTCGGATATGTAGCGGGGGTATTTGATTTGTTCCATATAGGGCATCTGAATATTTTCAAGCGGGCGAAGGAACAATGCGATTATCTCATTGTGGGGGTAGTGACAGATGAACAGATAGTCAAGAAAAAAAAGACCCGTCCGTATATCCCGTTTGAGGAACGTCTTGAAATTGTACAGGCATGCAGGTATGTAGACGAAGCAGTTGAGATTCCTGTTGATAAACCGAATACGGAAGATGCCTGGCATATGTATCATTTTGATGCGCAGTTTTCGGGCAGTGATTATGCAAATGATCCGGTTTGGCTGGCTAAAAAGGCATTTTTACAACAGCATGGGGCTGATATGGTTTTTTTTCCATATACGGAGACGACAAGCTCGACGGAGATTAAAGAACAGATTAGTGGAGAAAAACTGTAGGAAAACAAGAATCGATTTTGGAGGATAAATAATTGGACATTATATGTGCTTCATCAGGGCTTGTATGGCCGAAAAAACCGAAAAAAGGAATTTCCGGAATAAAGGAAGGCGGATTTGAAGAAATCATGCTTGATTTGTCAGCCTGCTGTTCAACGGGAGAATTGGAATATCTTGGGAAAGAGATTATTGATTCAAAATTTGTTATGAACCAACAACCGAAGGAGATAATCAGAATCTCAGAGCACCCCGAGGAACTGTGCAGCAGTCTGAAGCTATTATTGGATGAATGCAAAAAGGAATCTGTACGCATATCAATAGCGCGAGCACCGTATTTAAAAAGGGATACAAAACGGGAAGATCTGGGAGACTTGTTAGAGCGGTTGGCAGAGGAGAGCATCAAGGTCTGTGGACAGGCTGGATGCAGGTATTTGATTGTAAAGCCTCTTTTCTCAAGAATTGAACGAGGACACGAATGGGAAATTAACCGGAAGTATTATCTAAGCTTAGCCGACATAGCGAAGCAAAATAATGTAATGATTTTATTAGAAAACCAGTGTCGTGATTTAAACGGTAACTTGGTTCGTGGTATTTTTTCGGATGCTGTCGAGGCTGTCTCATTGATTGACAGTCTGAACGCGGAGAGTGGGGATGAGCGTTTCGGCTTTTGTATGGATGTAGGAGTTTGCAGTTTATGTGGACAGAATATGAGGGAGTTTGCGGTTTCGCTCGGTAGTCGGATTAAAGCGGTCGTTTTGCGCGACTGTGACGGAATACATGAAAATGCGATGATTCCTTTTTCCTGTATAAGCAGAGGAGAGTTTCAGACAGACTGGCTGAATTTAATCAGAGGACTGCGGGAAATATGTTTTGATGGTTCACTGATCATGGATTTTAGCAGCATGGTGGCAGCATTCACGCAGTTCCTGCGTCCTCAGCTTATACAGTTTGCCCGAAGCGTGGCGGAGTTTTTTAGGTGGCAGATATCCATTAGAAGTACTTTAAAGAAATACAATACGCGTGTACTTTTTGGTGCAGGAAATATGTGCCGTAATTTTATGAAATGCTATGGCGAGGAATTTCCGCCTTTTTTCACATGTGACAATAACAGTGCGCGTTGGGGAGAACAGTTTGAAGGATTGGAAATCAAATCGCCGGAAGCGCTAAAGGAACTTGAGCCTGATTGCGCAATATTCATTTGTAACATTTACTACAAGGAAATAGAACAGCAATTGCGTGAAATGGGAATTACCAATCCAATTGAATATTTTAATGATGAATATATGCCATCGTACTATTTTGACAGGCTTGAGTACTGGGAGGGCAAATGATTATGCTGCAGATCGGAGTTCAGACCAAAAACGTCGTAAATGACAATAATCCTAAAGAAGGTTTCGAGATATTGAAACATGCAGGTTTTACAAGCGCGGATTTCAGCCTGAATGGCTATCTTTTAAACACTTCACTCTATAAATCAGAGCTAAATAACTTTTTTAATATGTCTCTTCAGGAGTTGGAGAATTTCTTTGCTCCCCATAAACAAGGAGCAGAGGCTGCCGGAATTACAATAAATCAGATGCACATGCCATATCCGGTTTACGTGCCTAGGGCGGATGAGAAAATAAATAATTATTTATGGAATCAGGTAGTGCCCAAGAGCATGGGAATTTGTCATTTTTTTGGCTGCAAATACATAGTAATACATGGATTTAAACTGGCGTACTTTCTGGGATCTGAGGAATCGGAATGGCGGGAAACGGAAAAATTCATAGATTCTATTGCCCCATATGCAAAAGAAATGGGAATTACGATATGCATTGAAAACCTATATGAAAGTCAGGGCGCTCATATCGTAGAAGGACCATGTTGTGATGCCGGAAAGGCTGCTGCGCGTATTGATTATATTAATGATAAATACGGAGCGGAGGTTCTGGGTTTCTGTTTTGATACCGGTCATGCCAACCTTGTCGGACTTGACTTTGAAAAATTCATTACAACACTGGGAGACAGGCTGAAGGTGCTGCATATCCATGACAATGATGGAATCAGGGACTTGCATCAGATACCGTTTACTTTTACAAAGACAAGGGAGAACACTTCATCTACGGACTGGGAAGGTTTTATAAACGGGCTTAAAGATATTAAGTATAATGGTGTACTGAGTTTTGAGACTGCTCCTGTGCTTACAACATTTCCTAAAATAATGAAGCAGGAAGTTCTGGGCTTTATTGCGAACATCGGCAGGTATTTTGCGGCGGAAATTAGCACTATCTAAAGTGCCATCTAAAGCTTAAAATTTCTTGATAAAAGTTTGTAGTTTGATTTAATAGAATATAAGCAGGAGGATATTCAGTATGGATGATGAAATGAAAATGGTGGTAAATACCATTGTAGAAGAAATAGGAAGAATGGAAGATCGAATTAATAAAAAAATGGATTCGCGTTTTGATGCAATAGATAAGCGCTTTGAACATATTGAATTTCGTCTGGACTCTATGCAGCATGAAATCAATGCCTGCAAGATGGAGCGTGATTCGGTAAGTTTATTAATCAAAAAAATAGACCAGCTTGAGAAAAGGATAAAGGATCGCATAAAAATAGCATCATAAAATGAGCTGCCGCATTATTCATTTAGCGCGACAGCTCATTTTCTCATTTTCATAGGGAAACAGCTTTATTCCCAGGGAAGAAAGTCGCTTCCCTTATGCATTGTGTTATTGCCGAACTACCTGACAATACTCCCGCATATTTATAAAGTTGTAATAGGGAAGAGCGTTTTTCGTATATCCACTGGTAAAAATCTGAATATCTTTCTGCTCATCCTTCTCACATGCCTCATCCAGCACCTCTGCAAAAATCCTTTTTTTGAAACCGGATGGGTTCTGCTTGGACTGGTGATTTTTTTCATCGGAACAATATTTCCTTAATCGCGGTATCACCTCAACCGCTTGAACTTTAAAAAGTGTCTCATATCCATATGCTTTAACAATCCCTCCTTGGATTTACTTTAGTAGTTCTACTTTATATATCGGCAAAATTGGAAAATATTATAGACTGTCCTTGTGAAAAATCAGACAATTTATGCTTTTGTACGACGTGGATTCGCTCATATTTTCGTGATGAATTATATATAAAACCCTATTTTTTTATGACGAAATGGATTAAATTCACTCATTTTTTTGCATTTGGATTGTTTTTTTTAAAAAATAGTATATACTAATTGTAAGAATCCGGCAGGAGGAATGTGATATGGTTTATTTAAGGCGTAAAATAGATGCTTTTTTAGAGGTATGGAAAGAAAATCCTGCTAAGAAACCGCTCATTATCAAAGGACCGCGCCAGGTTGGGAAGACGGAGTCTGTCAGAAGGTTCGCCAAACGGCATTATACAAGTATAATAGAGATAAATTTTGTAGAAGAGCCAAAATATAAGATGATTCTTGCTGATGGCTATAAAACGGCTGATATTCTGAAAAATATTTCGCGTATAGACCCCTTAAAACATTTTCCGCAAGGGCAGACGCTGTTCTTTTTTGATGAATTGCAGGAATTTCCGGAGATTGCGACTGCTTTGAAATTCTTCTATTTAGACGGGCGTTTTGATGTAATATGCAGCGGCTCCATGTTTGGTATTCAGTATCGAAGAATTGAAAGCAACAGCGTCGGTTATAAAACAGATTATGAAATGTATTCATTCGATTTTGAAGAGTTCTTATGGGCAAAGGGGTATGATGACGCGTTCATAGACGATTTGCTGGAACATATGAAAAGTCATACGCCTTATAATGAAGTAACAATGTCCGTATGTGAGGGGTGTTTTCTGGATTATTGTATTTTAGGCGGGATGCCCGCTGTTGTGCGGGAATATATAGAGAAGGGAACTTTTGAAGGTTCTCTGGAAATACAGCGACAGCTGCTTGCTGATTATCAGGAAGATATTCGAAAATATGCGGAAGGAATGGATCAGACAAGAATATTGAATGTCTTTAATCAGATTCCGCCGCAGCTGGCAAAAGAGAATAAGAAATTTCAGATTTCCAAAGTGGCGTCCGGCGCGCGTTTTAAGGATTATCGCGGATGTATTGAGTGGCTGCATGATGCGGGAATGATAAATGTCTGTTATTGCCTGAATTTCCCGGAACTTCCATTAAAAGGGAATTATGATGAGAAAAAATATAAAATATATTTTGCAGACAGCGGATTGTTAGTGGCAATGCTGGATGAAGAAGCGCAGGAAGATCTACGTGCTAATAGAAATCTGGGTGTTTATAAAGGCGCATTGTATGAGAATATTGTGGGCGAGGCACTGGCAAAAAGCGGATATGGGCTTTATTATTACAAACGGGAGAATTCCACATTGGAGGAAGATTTTTTTGTCAGAACCGCTTCGGAACTGATTCCGGTGGAAGTAAAATCGACTAATGGAAGGGCCAAATCGCTCAGAATGTTGATTGAAAATGAGAAATATGAGGATATCCGCTATGGAATAAAATTTTCAGGAAGAAATATCGGATATGGGGACAATATCTATACATTTCCGTTATTCTGTGCCTTTTTATTAAAAAGATATTTAAAAGCATGATATTGCGTAGGTAAGCATCAAAGCTAATAAAAGACTTTGTACCGGAATTATGATATGCTTATTTTAGCCCGATAACTGTTTTTTTAATTCGGAGGTGATTAAATGCCGATTACAAATTTAGAGATTACGCAAAAAGCTATGGAGGACTTTAAAAAATCCAAGAGTATATGTTGTTAGCAAAGGAAGATAATTCCACTAAGACATATGCAAAATTAAAAAAGAGTATTTATATTTAAAAAGTTTTCTGAATATAGCAGGTGTCAATCAAACATACATTGATGAAATCAAGGAATAACTAAATAGTAATCAAATCAGGACGCAAGTATATATAGCCTACGTCCTGATTTTTTATCTTATAGGAAATTACGCCGCAGCATAAATCATTCCATTGAGAATG
>CAZRKN010000019.1:0-60731 GCA_964600805.1 uncultured Bacteroides sp.
TTGGCAAAAGCAAAATAAGGATAGAGGCTTGTCATCGCGCCACCTCCCCGTTATAAATTTTTCGTATGAGTCCTTCTATTTCCGGCTCAGAAACCGTGAGATCCCTGATTGCATAATCGGCTAACAGTGAACTCATCAGGGAGTCTATATGTACTTCCCTGCTCTCAAAAAGAAAGCGTTTTTTCCGCCCTCCCGGCGCGTCCAGTTCTTTGATTTCCACATGCTCAATCGGTGATACCATGCAGTCCTGTGCAAACTCTACGTCAACCTGTCTGGTCGTTCCATAAGCATTGCGGATGCCGGAAAGAAGGCCGTCGTATACTTTGGAACCTTTATCGATAATAATCAGCCGTTTACAGGTTTTCTCAATATCCTGCATGTCATGTGTCGTAAAAAGCATGGTAACCCTGTCCCTGGTGTTAAGTTCACAGATGAAGTTCCGTATTGTTTCCTTTCCAACGACATCTACTCCAATGGTCGGTTCATCGAAAAAGACAATCTGCGGAGAATGCAAGAGCGCTGCAACTATGTCAGCGCGCATGCGCTGTCCTAAAGAAAGCTGACGGACCGGCTGGTTTAAGAAACCGGACATATCGAGCATATCCATGAAACGTTTCAGATTTTTCTGATAGACTTCTTCCGGTACGCGGTAAATTGCCTTTAACAGTTCAAAGCTGTCGATAACCGGTAAGTCCCATTGAAGCTGGGACTTCTGACCGAATACAACGCCGATGCTTCCCACGTATTCCTTACGCTGCTTGTATGGGATATATCCGTTTACCCGCACGCTTCCGGTGTCCGGGTATAAGATGCCGGATAACATCTTAATGGTAGTCGATTTCCCCGCACCATTCGGTCCGATAAATCCGACCATCTCTCCCTGTTCAATGGAAAAGCTGATGTTGTTTACTGCCTGTTTCTTTTCATATTTCGGAACAACCAGATTCGCCAGCATACCCGGAATACCTGCGGAACGCTTGCTTACCCGAAAAGTCTTGCTTACCTCGCTTACTTCAATAAAGCTCATGGTTTACCCCTCCCTCTATTTTGTTTATTCTGTCTGAGTTCCGTCTATTGAAATATAGTTTCGCATGCACCTATTCTGCTTACCGCATCCGAAAGCCCGGATTTATGCGTGGTTACTGCTGTAACCGTGGTCTGTGCCAAAATATGCCGGAGCAATTCTACAGACGTGACATAATTGGAATTGTAGGTCAGTTTCAATTTATTCTGATTCAGCGAGTAACTCTTAAGCGGCAGGTCTTCCATGTCCGGTATTTTCCCCGAAAAGCTTATTTCCATCATTTCATCAGGTGCAAAGTGCTTTAATAAAAGTTCTTTTTCACCGTAATAACGCAGAATACCGTGGTCTAACAGCGCGATTCTCTCACAAATTGCGGAAATTTCTTCCATATTATGTGAACTTATGACAACAGTTGTTCCTTCCGTCTGACGCTCCTTTAAGATTTCCCGCATACTGTCCTTTGCAGTCTGGTCCAGACCTTCAGTAGGCTCGTCTAACAGAAGCAGCTTCGGGCGATTCAAAAAAACAGCGCCGATTTCTGCACGGCGTCTTTGCCCAATAGAGAGCTGTTTCACCTTTTCTTTTTCAAAAGAACGAAAGCCCAGCCGCTCCGCAAGAGCATGATATTCTTTGTCAAAGATATCGTCTTTTATATGATAGATTATTTTTAAACTCCTGAAATTGCCTTCTACAGTATCATCTCCCTGAAAGAACGGAATATCGACAAAGAAGGTTCCTGTCATGCCACAAAGCTTCCGGCGGTTCTGCTCAGGAATCAGCCGCATGGTGTGAACGCTGCCCGATTCAGGCTGCAGCAGTCCGCACGCCAGCTTTAACAAAGTGGTTTTACCCGAGCCGGAATGACCGATAAGCCCCAGCGATTTCCCAAGCGGAATATGAATACTTAAATCCGATAAAACAAACTTACAAACATTCTCAAAAAAAATCATAAATCTTTCCTCGCTCACAAAAATCATTTCTTTGAAATGATTTACACTGTGATACAATTCCTACATACAAAATACCCCCTGCATCTGATAAACGCAAGGGGCTGGGATAAACGACGTCTATTGTGGGATAAACACACGAGAGCAGAAGTAACCTTCTTTCTCATAAAAATCACAGATACCGTCATAGGAGGCGACAATTTCCTTTATCTGCGAAATGCCGATTCCGTGCTGCCTTTTATCTTCCTTTGTAGAATTCAATTCGGGATTTTCCTCTAAAACCGACTTTCCTATTTTGTTCTTAACACTGATTGCATCATATCCTCTTTCCTTAAATATGTGAAGAATCAGTTCTCCATCCGGTTCGTTTTTGCTTGCTTCAATGGCATTGTCAAGAAGATTGGTAAGCAATGCGGAAAAGTCTATGCTGCGCATTCCGGCAAAGGAAATGTTTTCAATCTCCGCCTTTATTGCAATTCCGCAGCTTCTGGCAAATTCCAGTTTTTCATTCAGAATATGATTTAGCAGGGAATTCCCTGTTTCAATATAGCTATGAATCGTATTAAGCTTGTCCAGAATCTGCGAAGTATATGTTTTTGCCGCTTCATAATCTTCACTGTTCAGATAAGAAGCTATCACCATGAGGTGATTTTTCATGTCATGCTTAAGTTGGCGAACACTCTGATGTAAGGCGCGGATGTCACTTTCCTGCTTTTCTAAATACGCAGTTTCCTCTCTCTTGGCGGAAAGTTCATACTCCAACTCCGACTTTTGAGACAAAATTCTTAAGTATTTTTCTTCCTGTTCCGCCAGCTCTTTTTGTAATTGATTATAATGTTTCATGTTCTCATATACCTCAGAAACTGTTCTCTTGCCGTTTTGGCGTAACTTTTGCCGATTGGGAGCATTGCGTCATCTAAAAGCTGTACTTTCTCTGAGCCCCAAAGCCTGACAGCTGCCTGATTAACCAGAAAACCTTTGTGGATTCGGATAAAACCGCAGCCTGACAACGTATTTTCCACAGATGTAATCGTACTTCGGAATCGATACTGTCCTTCTTTGGAAAAAAGCTTCAGGTAGTTTCCTTCGGCTTCAAAATATAAAATGTCAGAAATAAGCAGGCTTACCCTGTGTCCTTCTGTTTTAAAGCAAAAATGCCTTTCCCTATGCTCAAGTTCATGTACACAATCGGTCAATGCCGCCTTGATTTCCTTGTCAAAGCAGCTTTTACGCAGGAATGTGAAAGGGTGATACTGAAAACTGTCATAGACGAGCTCGTCATGGCTTGTAACAAACAGAAGAAGGGGCCGTTTCTCCTGTTTGGCAAGATGACCGGCGATTTCCAGCCCGGTTATGTCCGGCATGTCGATGTCTAGCAGCAAAACGTCGCAAAGTTCTGTTTTCAAATATTGAAGAAGCTCTGTGCCCGAAAGAAAAGTCCGAATATTACTGTCCGGCAGACATTCCGAAACCTTTTTTGCAATATCGAACAACATCTGCAGTTCATCATCGCATATGAAAATCTGCATATATGACCTCCTTACATGGCTCTATCTCATCTGTTTGCACTTCTTCACAAATCCAATTGCTATATTTTAAGGATAAAATTCAAAAGAAAAATAGACAAATAAGAGTTCCGGCTAATTGTTCAGCCGGAACCACATCTATCATTTGCTTTAATGACCAAAGTATTGTGCTAATTTCTTTTTACCTTCCTCGTAATGGTTGGTTTTTACAACCTTTTTGGGGGTGGTATCACTTAAAGCTCTTATTAACTTATCACAAGCTCTGTCATCTTTTATAACAAATGATTTTGTAATGGAAGACGTTGCCATACGCACACCTCCTTGATTTATTATATCCGGTAAGCAATTGCTTATCCGTATTTTATAACATGATATATTGGCTTCTTAAATTTATTTTATCATATCCGCTAAAAAATACAACCGAATCATTGAATTTTCATCACATAAACTCTTCAGACTCAATTTCATTTCTCATAATACTGCGCCTGCGCGTGCCAAAGCTGACTGTACTTTCCGCCTGCATCTGCAACCAGCGTATCATGAGTTCCCCGCTGTATAAGCTGTCCATGGTCGAACACGGCAATAGAGTCACAAAAACGGCAGCTTGAAAGTCTGTGGCTTATAAACACAGAAGTCTTATTTTTCACCAGTTCTTTGAAATTCTCATAGACAGCCGCCTCCGCAATGGGGTCAAGAGCTGCCGTAGGCTCGTCCAGCACCACAAACGGAGCATCCTTATACAAAGCCCGGGCCAGAGCGATTTTCTGCTCCTCCCCACCGGAAAAGTCGCTTCCCTCGGAATCATACCCCCGCCCGATTGCCCGCTTCAGAGCGTCTTTCTCCTTCACATCCGGATCATTGTCAAGACTTTCCAGCTTATCACCCAGACCTGTACGAATCAGACAATCTCGCACTCTTGTCTCGTCGTAAGTATCGCAAATGGTCACATTCTCGCCCAACGGAAAGCTTAAAAGCATATAATCCTGAAATACCACGGAAAACAGTTCCATATATTCATCGTACCTATATCTTGTAATGTCTATACCGTTTAACAGAATCTTCCCTTCTGTCGGGTCATACAGACGGCAGAGCAATTTAATAAATGTAGTTTTACCCGAACCGTTCTCACCCACGATTGCCAGCTTGTCGCCAATCCTTAATTTCATGCTGACATGGCGCAGCGCCCAGGAATCTGTACGGGGATATCGGAAGCTGACGTCCCGGAATTCAATCTCATAGTCTATATCATCCCTTTTTTCCACAGCAAGCGTACCCTTGTACATATTATTTGGAAGATCCAGATATTCATAAAGCGATACCAGATATGGATTGTTCTGTCTCAGTCTGCCGATGTCTGTGGCAATACCGGAAACAGCATCGATAAACCGTTTCGTTGTGCCCTGATACAAAATAAAGCTGCCGATTCCGAACACTCCGATAAATGCCTTGGCTGCAATAAAAAGAAATATGCATAAGTTTAACGCAGCATTCAGCAGGATGGACTGGAAATTATATTTAATGGTAACCTTTTCCAGCTCTGCAACCCACTCGGGACGGAGTCCGTTCTTATAGTCTTCCATCACAATACGGTTCAAATCAAACACGATCATGTCCGCTCCCCACAGACGCATGAAAGCAGAATATCGCGTATTTTCCCTCGCCAGCTTGCTGATTGCTTTCTGTTGATCGATAGAACGGACCGCGGAAACCTTTATGGTGCAGAGTGCATTTATCATAATCAATGCCAAAATCACCACTGCTGATGCCGGCGAATTTATAAAGCCAAGCACTCCCGTATATTCTCCCTGCGCTGCCATTGTAAACATGGATACCGTCAGGGATGCAGAGAAAACAACACCCATAATATCTCTGAGCAAATGCGGAATCCACCACATAATCTGAAAAAGTCCTGCACCGGTGGCATCGACACCGGCTCGAATCTCTGAGCGTCGAAGCTTCACATCCGGGTCTTCAAGATGCTCATACTGGAAATCATTCTGTATGTCAACCAGAAAGGCTTCATGCTTATTCCAACTCATATTTTCGCAAAGCTCCTTCTTACTTTGCAATAGCTTCATCACAAGCGAACCAATCAATCCTCCAAATACCGTAACCCCGGCTAACTGTAAAAGTCTCCTGTAATCACAGTCTCCTGCAAGTTCGTTCACTAACTGTGCCGACATATAAAGACCGAAGTACGGCGAAAAGGCCTCTGCAATCGTACAAAGCACCTGATACAGCCAAAAATGCGGCGTTATCTCATTCCATATTTTCACTCCGCGCCAAATCAGCAGCCACTCTTCCCGAAGAGTGCGCTTCTTCTTATTTTCATTCCATATCATCCTTTTTCGCCTCCTTATAATACTTACTCTGAACCTCAAACAGTTCCCTGTACTTTCCTCCCGCCGCCATCAGCTCCTCATGGGTACCGACTTCTGCAAACCGGGCACCGTCAAGCAGAAAAATGCGGTCACAGAAATTCGTTGACGCCAGACGGTGGGAAATGAATATGGACGTTGCCTGCGCAGCAATCTGATTATAACTGCGATACATCCTATCCTCGGCGATTGGGTCAAGCGCCGCCGTAGGCTCATCAAGAATTATACATGATGGATTCTTATAAAGAAGCCTTGCCAACAGAAGCTTCTGCGTCTCCCCGCCTGACAGTTCCACACCGTCTTCATGGAGTTCCCTTCCCAGCGGTGTATCTGAACCCTTAGGCAAAGATGCTATCTTCTCCGTCAATCCCGCCAGCTCAATACAGGCAGCAAGTTTGTCTCGGTCAATCTCCTCCTCCGACATTGCAGATGCGATATTCTGTGCAATGGATGTCGGCAGAAGATGGAAATTCTGCGGCACAATGCCGAACAACCCATACATTTCATCGCGGTTGTATTCGTATAAGGTGTGCCCATCCAGCAGGATTTCCCCCTCATCCGGCAGAAGCATTCCGCACATCAGCATGGTCAGCGTTGTTTTTCCGGCGCCGTTAAGTCCCACCAGCGCAATATTCTCCCCCGCCTTGATCTGAAAAGAGATGTTGTCAAGCACCTTTTTCTCACCCTTGGGATATTGGTAGGATACGTTTTTGAATTCTATGGAAAAAGGTCCTTTGGGTACCGAAATGCCCGGACCCCGATTGAGCTTATCCTCCACCTCCATTGCCTCCCGAAAGTCGGAGACCTGCATCGCCCCCTCAAAGACTCTGCTTATCGTTCCCAGAATACCGCCCATCACCCCCGACAGAGACGTGATTGCCGAGAAATACAATACAAATGAGGATGCGTCCACATTTCCCCTCACAGCTTCGCCAATTAAAAACGCATACGCCGCTCCGTCACGAATCAGGATAATGATGAAATTAACACAAGCTGTGAGGATACTGCGGCGTTTCAGCTTTCTTTGTTCAGTCTCGCTCATATCACATAGATATTTAAGCCGATCATGCAGGAACTGCTTCATGCCATACAGACGTATGTCCTTGGCATAACTAAAATCCTGAGCGATTGACCATATGATACAATTCATTTTTTTCTCAAGATCATTGCGGACATCCCTCTCCTCCCAGTTCTTCCTCCTCTCCCACTTTCCCATGGCGGCATTCAGTGCACTTCCGGCAGCCAGCAGCAGGATGATGATCGGGTGCAGTAGAGAGACAACCGCCCCAAACAACAGGAAGCTAAAAATCTGTGTGAGCATGTTGGAGAAGTCCATCGGGAAATGAACCCCTACCGCGTGATTGTTACGGACAGCATTATCCGCACGCTCATTCAGTTTCTGTACCTCAGGATCATAATCGTGATACCAGTCCCTGTCACGCAAGCATTTTGACCAGATATACTTCATCTGCATCAGGACATAGTGCTCTGAACTGGTAATCTTTGCGGAAATAATATTATTGGCAAGGTCACACAACAGCTGTGCAAGCAGCAGTCCTGCAATCACCAGTGCAATCGACGTGAATCTGTCCGACGCCTCCAATACCGCCAGCACTGCTGACGGCGTATAGAGCGCAAGCGCTGTCAGCGCCAGAGATATAGGCACGGTAAAAATTCCTGTAAACACCAGCCCGCGCTCACTGTTCCACAACAGGCGGTAAATATATCCCACACACGAAAACATGCCGTACTTCGGCTTGCGCTTGGATTCTTTTTGTTCCTTTTTCTTCATAGTAATCCAGTCGTCTCCTTTCATAATCACCTGAAAGAATAATATACCCAATAAATAAAAAAAGCACATTCCGTCAACCAAATGTCATTTTCGGTGAACGAAATGCGTTTAAGATAAGCCATGCAGAATTAATTGTACAATTTGTACGCGGGAGTTTACTCACTAAGGACAAATTGTACAATTAATTCTATAGGGCGAACGCCCGACATGAAATAAGTTGCCGGCGATATTGTTCAATTGTTAGAAAATGTATATTCCGGCAACTTATGAATGCATGGCTGAACCGTTACCGAAACTATAATAGTGGAATCAACACCTCCGCCGTAAATCCGCCGTCCTCGCTGTCCGCCGAAAAAAGACCTCCGTACTTTTTCACAAGGCTTTCCACCCGGACAAGACCGAGACCGTGCTGTCCCCCTTTGGCGGACGTAAAAAAGCTTCTGCGTTTATCGCGCTTCTTTCCGGCGGCATTGGTGAATGCAAGATAAAGCTGGGTATTTTTCTGTCCGATATAGATACGTAGGAACCGATTCTCCTGCGGAAGCCTTTTATTCTCCTCAATGGCGTTGTCCAGCAGATTACCTATGATGGCGCACATATCTACATCCGTAACCGGAGTCACCTCCGGGATTTTTGCCTTGGCATTGACCGCAATTTTATTCTGCGCCGCAATATTCAGCTTTCCGTTCAGAATTGCGTCAATCATTACCCTGCCGGTCTTAATCGTAGTATCCACCTGCGTCAGATCATCATTCAGCTCACGCAGATATTCGTTCACTTCCTCATATTTGCCAAGCGCCATACTTGCCTGCAGCGCCTGAATGTGGTTATGATAATCATGCCTCCATCCCCGCATCTTCGTATACATCGACTCCACTTCGTCGCAATATTTCTGAAGCAAGTCGCTCTGGTAATCCTCAATTCGTTTGTCAATCCATTTTTGTAATAACATAAGTACCTCATAATGCTATATTCAGCTAATTCCGTATCAATCAGCAGTTTAACTTACGGATATGGCATTAAAACAACCGTATTATCTCTTTTCCTATTTTCTCCGCCATCCCGCGGCTGATTGGAATTTCCTCGCCGTTTTTTAAAAACACGCTGTTGCTGCCAATCCGTGTGATGTGACACATGTTGACGCAGAACGATCTCTGACATTTAAAAAAGAATTCGTCTAACTCTTCCACTGTCTCGGTGAAAGACCTTTTCATCCGGTATGTTTCTGCGAAAGTGTGAATCACGACATACTGTTTCTGTGCTTCAACATAGAGAATCTGCGAAAGCGGTACGAAATCCGTCCTGCGGTCATAAGTAACGCACAGACGCTTCTCCGTTTTCGCAATATTAGAGGCAGCCCTACCCAGCACCTCATGCAGTTTTTCATAAGAAACCGGCTTCATGAGATAGTGCAGCGCTGATACCTCATACCCTTCTGCGATAAAATCCGGATAACCGGTAATGAATACAATCTGAACTGCATAGTTCCCCTGACGTACTTTCTTGGCAAGGTCTATACCGTTCATCTCCTTCATTTCAATGTCCAGCAGGAGAATGTCAAAGTCCTGCTCCTCTTCGTATTGAAAGAGAAATGCCTCCGCAGACGGAAAAGTGAAGATTTGCAGGGAATGCCCTTCAGATTCCGCCCAGCGTTCGGCGAGAGCGGCAACATATTCAGTATCGGAGGAGTTGTCATCAATAACAGAAATTTTGTAATTCATATGCTACCTGCCTTATAAAAGCATCTGGAATTTATTTCCAAATGCTTTTAAGCTGCCTTTCAGTAACCTGCGAATTTGGGCAGCGCCAGAAGCGCTTTTGCACCAAATTTGCAATTGAAAAATCGAAGATTTGTCAATCTGACTCCCTTCTGCCTGCTTAGGCAGGCATTCAAGTCAGGATGGTGAAATTTTTATTTCACACTATTCAACTCTTATAGTAAATCCTTCATATATACCAACCGGTACTGCCTCGCCCCAGTTGTATTGTTCTACTGTATCCTTTTCAAAATTATAAACCATTATCATTTGTTTATCTGGATCAACAATCCAATATTCCCTGACACCGGCTGTCCAATACTTAAATAATTTTGTCATATAGTCTCTTGTTTTACTGCTTGGAGATACAATCTCAATTACCCAGTCAGGCGCACCATGACATCCTTTGTCATCTAATTTAGATAAATCACATATAACAGAAATATCCGGTTCCACATAATTAATATTATCATCATTCAAAAATACTGCAAACGGAGCAGCCAGAGCTTCACATTTTCCATTATTACTATCAATATAATTTGATATTGTTTGATGTAACTTTCCGCTCATCCTTTGATGACTTAAGCTCGGCGGCGCCATGTAGTATATCTTCCCATCAATAAGTTCGGCTCTTTCTCCGTCCGGCAAAGCATATATATCGTCTGTCGTATAGATTTCTTCTTTATTCAATGTATCCATGACATTCACCTCCGCTCCTGACTTCATTATATCCGTTAATCTTCCAAAATACAATCAGATTATATTTTTTGAATACCTAAAATACATTATAACAAATTTCCCTCAATATACCCCGCTACGCCATCCTCATCATTACTTTCCGTTATAAAATCCGCCGCTTCAAGAACCTCATCAATGGCATTGGAAACAGCGACACCCACACCGCAATTCTTTATCGGCTCTATATCATCATAATCGTCTCCGAAATATACCGCCTCATTCTGCCTGATGCCAACAGCTTCCAACATAGCCTTGATTCCATTCCATTTGGTTGCTTCAACACTCATAATCTGTATTAATCTGCCCTCTGCCACCGTCATGTATGTATCCGGAGTTAAAGCCTTTTCGACTTCCTTTTGTATATTTTTTTCTTCGCTGCTAAGCAGTATCTTAAAGATAATACTTTCCGTTGGTAAAGCGGGAAAACCGTCAAAAACTGTTGCATTCCATTCAGGAATCTGAACATTTGAAAAAATACCGGCTCCTGTTTCAAGTGACAGGACTAAACCCGGTATTTTAATCACTTTTTTTAAAATTGCTTCCGCGCTGGACGGCGTAATACCATATTCAATGGTAGTATGCGGCAGAACAATTCTTGCACCATTCAATGTAGTTACGGCTTCAAAGCCAATTTGTTTATTATAGGTTAAAATAGCTCTTTCGGGACGGGCGGTTGCCGCCATGAGAATGATTCCCCTGTCATGACACTTTTTCAGTACGGTATCTGTATATTCCGACACTGTCTTGTCTGTGCGGAGCAAAGTCCGGTCCAAATCTGTTATAATCGCTTTTATCCTTCTTTTATCATTTTTCATACCTTTTTCATCATGCCTTAATGCAGTTGAATCCGTAAGTATATTTTTTTCAATCCAGACTGCTACGCCATCCTCGTCATTTGACAGGGTGACACAATCCGCAATGGTTTTAACATCCTTAACGGCATTGGAGACAGCAACTCCTGTGCCGCAGATTTGCAGCATTTCCATATCGTTTATATCATCACCGAAAGATACAATATCGTCTAAAGATATGTTCAATAATTTGGCTAATTCATGGATTGCCTGTATCTTACCAGATTTTTCCGGCAAAAAAGCATACCAGTTCTCGCCACGGTAGCTCTGTAAGCGGCAGTTGTTTTTATTTGCAATTTCTTCTGCTGTCGCACTGTCAGGAAGTTCTGCTACAATTTTATTTATCTGACAGTTCAGAGGCTTGCTGTAATCATTAAATACTGCTTTATGCAATTTTTCTGATTCTGATATGTGCAGGCTGTTCCAGAAAACCTGACGTCCTGCTGCCACGGTTATTTCTGTCTTAGGATTTTGTTCCATCAGATCCCGTATGACCTGGTTCGCACCTTCCGTGTCCATGTTACAGCTATAGACCTGCATCCCACGCTGATGAATAAGCGTTCCATCTGTTGTAATCTCATAATCCGGCTGAATTTCTTCTATGTACCGTTCCGCTCCTATCCAATATCGTGCAGTAGCAATCACAATCAGTATTCCGCCATCCTGACATTTTTTCAAAATCTGCTTAGTATACTCCGATATACTGCCATCAGAACGAAGCAACGTGTGGTCAAGGTCTGTGAGAATCATTTTAATGTTCATGATGCAAATCCCTCCTGTTTTTATAAGTGTGACTGTTGTCCGGTTAGAATAATTCTTAGTAGATTATCATAGGTCTATTTTAGTGTCAAGCGATATTTGCTGATTTTGAAAATTGAATAGGGTTTACACTCTTTATTTAAATTTGTTATAATCTTATTGTAACAGTTAATTAGCAGTTTTAAAGTCGGTGATACTGTGAAAAATTAATTTTCACAGTATCAACAAGAATAGATGCCAGAAAAAGAAATGATACAAAGAAATATAGAAGAATTTTCAAGACTTCAAAAGTATATGATTTTAACGCAAGATAAAAAATCGGCAGCTTACAAGAAAATGTATGAAAGATACGGCAATACTCACTGCATCAGGTGTCAATGTAACAGAGCTTGACAGGGTAAAAGCATGAATAAAAAGTGCGTCAGAAAAGAGATGACAGAATGGCATCATGGATCATTCATTTAAGAGTTGCACAGCAGCTATACCAACAACTGAATATTGAACAACTTGATACTTTTATCCTTGGAAATATTGCACCTGACAGCGGTGTTCCGTCTGAAGACGGCGCGGGCTTTATTCCTGATGCCGCCGTTTCGCACTTTCGTTCATTAGATGAAAACGGAATTAAGAACATACATGAAGATCAGTTTATCCGTCAGTACTTTACACCGGCGCATCGTCTATCATACAGCAAAAAAGAATACGCCTTCTTCCTCGGCTATCTGACACACCTGCTCACAGATAAAATCTGGGCAAGAGAAATCGCCTATTCTGCAAAGGACAAGCTAAATGCGCTATTTCAATCCAACCGCGAACTGTTTTGGCAGACGATCAAGAAGGACTGGTACGACCTCGACTTTATGTATCTGAAATCAAATCCATTATTTGAGTCTTTCCGCATTTATCGTGAGTTCAATGACATCAGAAACGCCTATGTCGATTTTTTCTCGGAAAATGCTTTTGAAGAACGCAGAAAATTTATTTTGGATTTTTATGAAAATGGTGTTGCAAATGTTGTGGAACACGATACTTACCTGTCAAAAGCGGAACTGGACCGTTTTGTAGTTTCTGCTGCCGATGAAATTATGGATTTTCTCAATTCCGTCCTAAATCCCTTCTAATTATCACTCTTGATATTTTACTGAATTTAGAGTATAATAATCGTAATTCACTAAATAATGTTTTATGGGGATGGTGGAAATATGTTTATCGGACGAAAAGCAGAACTTACTTTGCTTGAAGATATGTACCAAATAGAAGGATTTCAATTTCTTGTTTTGTATGGCCGCAGACGTGTCGGAAAGACCTCACTTCTGTGTGAATTTGCAAAAAAATACAGAACAATTTTCTTTTCGGCTCAGGAAAAAAATGATGCTCTCAATCTTGAAGATTTTTCAAAAACCGTGCAAAAGCATCTTAATGAAAACTATTTTGGAACTTTTTCCGACTGGCAAACGGCATTTCAATATTTTGGCGACAAGGTATCAGATGAAAAGCTTGTTTTGATAATCGACGAATTTCCGTTTATAGCCGGAGAAAATCCCTCAATAAAAAGCATATTGCAGCATACAATTGACCACAGCTGGAAAGAAAAAAATATTTTTCTTATTCTTTGCGGTTCAAGCGTAAGCTTTATGGAAAATGAAATTATGGGATACAAAAGCCCTCTATACGGTCGTTCAACAGGTCAGCTTGAAGTGCTGCCATTTGACTATTATGACAGCTCGCTATTTTTTGAAAAATATTCAAACATTGATAAACTTCTGGCATATGGCATACTGGGCGGAATTCCCTGCTACCTTAATGCATTCAGCGACAAGATTTCAATTAAAAAAAATGTTGCCGAACAGATAATAAGAACCGGAGCGTTTTTAAAGGATGAGCCGCAGTTGCTGCTAAAAATGGAGCTACGGGAACCTTCGGTATATAACAGTATATTTGAGGCAATCGCAAACGGCGCAAGCAGATTAAATGATATATCATTAAAAATTCATGAAGAAAGCCAAAAATGTTCAAAATATATAAATACACTGCGTTCGATAAAACTGATTGAGCGTATTACGCCATGCGGCGACGGTGAATCCTCGAAAAAAAGCTTGTATAAAATTGCAGATAATTATTATTTATTTTGGTATCAATTTATTTTTTCAAATATGAGCTATTATGAACTTTTGGACGCTCATGAAGCGGCGGAGGAAATTGTCGGCGAATTGCCTAATTATATGGGTAATATATTTGAAAATATTTGCTGCCAATATATGCTCAGACTTGCAAAAAACAAAAAACTGCCATTTGTTCCATATAATATCGGCAGATGGTGGGGTGCAAATCCCATAACTAAAAAGCAGGACGACATAGATATTTTAGCGCTTAATAAAAATGGTGATTCAGTAATTTTCTGTAAGTGCAAATTCAAGAATTCAGCGTTTGATATGAAAGAATATGATAATTTGATTTGCGCTTCTAATATATTTACAAAACCTGAAAAACGATATTATTATCTGTTCAGTAAAGGCGGTTACACAAATGCGGTATGCGAACGGGCAAAAGAAGACGGTACGGTATTGGTTTCCATTGATGATTTGTTTGATGACAACGTAATATGAAAGTATTCTCCAATTGATAAGAATCGAGGAATATTATGAGAAAAAAATTGTTATATGTGGCAGTGGTATTTATTACGATTTTATGCAGTGCATGTTCTAATCAGACAGCTCCGGTCAAAGAGAACGAAATTACGGTAAATGACAGCATCGCAGACACAGAAAATGCTCACAATACTACTGTTATTACCCTGGAAACAGATGAAGCCGCAGAGCAAGATGACACCGAACAGAATAATCAGCATAACCAGAATACTGAAACAACAGATAATATCACTGCTTTACAAAATGACGAAAGCTATGATTCTGTATCTGCACAGATAACATTTATAACAGAAGAAGACAGTGAATCCGCTGAGGATGGTAAACCGCTATATACAAGCCACTGCACCTATCCTGTTGTGGCAATGGAAGGAAACGAAAGCACTGCCGACAAAATTAATGCTGATATTCAGGCAAGAGTAGATGAGTTTTTAGCCGATACATCAGTACGCGAATATGTCAAAGAAATTTACGAAGATTACCAGCTTTATATATCGAATGCAGAAATAAAACCAGAAAATGATTTTTACGGCGGTTTCTATTACGATTTTGATACGGTTGTTACCCGTAACGACAGTAATGTCATTTCTTTTCTTATTAAAATTTCGTCTTATTCGGGCGGCACACGCGGAGACTATCACAGTATTGGACTTAATTTTAACGCCAAAACCGGTGAGTCCATCGTGTTTTCTGAACTTTCTGAAAATCCGAAAAATTTTCATTCAGACACTCTTGCCTACCTGAAAAAACTTGCTGCTACAGATATTTATCAAAGTATCATGTGGGAAGATAAATCCATATGGAAGGAAGACAGTGCTTTGGAACAGGAGCTTTTTCATGATGAAAGATGGTACCTTTCCACATACGGACTGGTCTTTTTCAGTCACCCTTATTTTTATGCAGGTGAAATAGAGTTTGCCGTCCCCTATTCCGCCTTGGAGGAAATGGGTTTTCAGGGAGAATATTCCTATCCCGAAAATTAAAGCTTCTCATACATTGATGTTTGACCTTGATTGTATGAAAAGTCTGAAAAGCTGCTCAATCTCCTCTTTCTCCATCTTTACGTCCAGTAAATATCCATCATCATCATAGTTTGCTTCTCCAAGATATTGCAAATCTTCATTCCACCGTACATCCACAAAAGAGTTATCTTCCGGTATCAGTTCCCTTTTCAGCATCCAATATTCACTTGTTGAAATCGAAATCCACTCTTCTCCCGAATAACGCTGTGCGACCAAACACTCCTCAAGTTCAGAATCTAACAGAAACCCATCTTCATTTTCATACTGATTTCCATAGTTTCCCGCCCTAATACGCTCCATAGCCCTTTCCTGGTCCACATACAAATTTAAGATATCATATACGCAAGGAACCTGTCCTTCACTCCTGATTTCCCTTACATACCCATAAGTTCCGTTGTCATTTCCCTCAAGCAAATACATCTCTTTCAACAAATATACTTTCTTCTGCTCAAAATCCGCAAGTATCTGTGTATAATCAGAGATTTGCACCGGTTCGCCTCTGTCATTTAAAATTCTTGAGATTCCGTTTCCATCATAATAGTAGAAGGTAAAATATCCTCCCATTGAACCCCACGAATCATGCAGTACACCTAACTCAGGTATATCATCAAAATTCAAGTCAAATAAGTAATATCCCCTAATCGGGAAGTCGTGTCCTTTATCAATATCCTCGCAAAGAAGGAATTCCGTATATGTTTTTACATATTCCGGCATGTCATCATCCAAAAGTTCAACTTCTTCATCTGATGACAATTTATCAGACACCGTCTTTTCTAGTGGTGTCGCATCAGCTGCATTCTCATCTGGCAGTGTCGTATCAGCCATTTCATCCTGTGATGTTTGCTCTATCTGTATTTCCTTGTTTGCATTTTCTTCCCAATCAGAATTATTTTGTTCGGATAATTGGCAAGAAACCAAAAACAAACATATCACTCCTCTTAAAAGAGACATACTTCTTTTCATAAAATCTATTCTCCCTAATCCTATTAATACTTCTTCCAACAGGCTGTTTCCTGATTATACCTCAAACTCTTATATAAAGAAAACAATTTGGCAATCTGATTATATCACTTTCTGTATTTACTTACTACTGCATAATATAGCTTCGTTTACTGGACACATGCGACATTTCAGTAGTATAATTGAAAGAAAACATTATTTTACAAGACGACCGTTGTACAATATTGGAAATAGTGAGTTTTGCAATTACCGGTCTAGCAGTATATAACCAGAAAGGAGCACACTTATAATGATAAAAAGAAGAATGAAAAAAGTCCTCGCCGTTGTACTGGTCATGAGCATTTTGAACGCCTGTGGCGCCAAACAGCCGGATAACAGCACGGACAATATCTCTACGGAGCAAAACACCTATACATCATCGGAAAACGCAGCAAATCAGGAGGTTGATGCATCAACTAATGTTCTGACCAATCCAGCCGGTGATGAATCTACAGATACAGACAGGACATTATCCGCGCCTTTTACAAACGGCAGACCCTTATTAATAAGAGGCGTTTCATATAATGATGAGATTGGCGTGACTCCATGCGTGGCAGAATATACAATTGAGCCGGATTTAAGCAATATTACTAATCTTGAACAGTTCTATATTCGCGATGAAAGCGTTGATAAACTGGCAAAAAACGGTTTCGTAGTATATAGTTATGCAGGCTATGAATTTTATGAAGAATATGAGGATAACAGATATTTCAATATTCCTAACTTCGTGACGGTTGATTCGCTTATGCATACGTATCATCTATACTTTAGTTATCTATTAAAGAATATTGAAAAGGGATACCTCTCGGAAAACCTCACACAGTTAAGTATACACATGCTTGAAAACAGCATGGCACAATATGAGCAGTTAAAAGGGAGCGAATGGGAAGGTCCCGCATTGCGAAACGTCGCATTTTTTACCATAGGCGCAAAACTTCTGGATGACAGCGTAACGGCGGAGGACTATGTAGATGCAATCGTTATAAGCGAGATTAGCAAGATAAACGAAGCCTCCGGTATAGATATTTCTATAATAACCGACGACTATGAGGACTATTCGCAGTATAAACCCCGCGGGTACTATGAGGGTAACGAGACGCTGGAAAAATATTTCAAAGCAATGATGTGGTACGGAAGGATTCATTTTGCACAGGAAAACGCCGATATGGACAGAAGCGCTCTACTTATAACCAAGGCTCTTGCCGATGACTGGGAGGCTTACGGTCTATGGGAATCAATTTATGCGGTAACCTCATTCTTTGCAGGCGCAAGTGATGACCTTGGGGCATACGAGTATGCTTCGGCAATTAACGAGGCATATGGTGATAACTTAACCGTAGATGCGCTTATCGGAAACAGCGAAGCATTTAATACTTTCCACAATCTGACTGCTAATCTTCCCGCTCCGCAGATTAACTCCATACCGATTGAAGATGGAGAGGACAATGTCATCCCCGGCTTCAGATTCATGGGGCAGCGGTTTACCATTGACGCAGCAATCATGCAGAAGCTGATTTACAGTGATGTAAGAGCAAATAGTTTCGGCGAGAATCGTATGCTTCCGGACGTACTGGATGTAACTGCCGCTCTTGGCAGCGATACCGCATTAAACATTTTGGCTGAAAACGGAGCTACATATTATGAGGGTTATTTAGAGAATATGGCTAAGCTCAGAGCTGCCTTTTCACAGGAAAACGATACTCTATGGTCTGCAAGCTTATATGCCAACTGGCTGAACACTCTCCTTCCTCTGCTCACTCCAAAGGGCGAAGGGTATCCGATGTTTATGCAGAATGAAGAATGGACAAAAAAGGATTTGGAATGCTTTGCAGGCAGTTTTGCCGAACTTAAGCATGATACCATTCTCTATTCCAAGCAGGTAATCGCAGAAATGGGCGGCGGCTATGAGGAGTATGACGACAGAGGATATGTGGAGCCTGAACCTCTCGTGTATGCAAGATTTGCTGCCCTTACTGACCTAACATCACAGGGGCTTAAAGAATATGGAATGCTCTCTGAGAGTGATGAGGAAAATTTATCACGTCTGTCACAGATAGCAGACCAACTTTTGACAATTTCCAATAAAGAACTTGTAGACGAAGTCCTGACTGATGATGAGTATGATTTTATCAGATACTATGGCGGCTATATTGAGCATTTCTGGTATGAGGCTGTAAAAGACACAAGCGATGAAGGCATTTCAACAAAAGAATGTCCGGCTGCTATTGTCGCAGATATCGCAACGAACCCGGAAAGCGGAACAGTTCTCGAAGTTGCAACCGGTAATCCGTCAAGTATCTTAGTGGTGGTAAAAGTCGACGGTAAACTAAAGATTGCAAGGGGAAGCGTATATTCTTTTTATCAGTTTGAATGGCCTATGCAGGACAGACTGACTGACAGTAAATGGCACTATATGTTAGGGATAAAGGCTGACGAAACCGGTGAATACAATTATGATCCCCTTCCGGTTCAAAGACCTGATTGGACAGCCGGATATCGTGTGGATTAAGTATAGAGTTTATATTGGGAATTAAAAAACGGAATTAAGATCAAGAATTATTATTCAGAATTAAGAAAAGGTATAAATATCCGGATGAATATTAATATTTCCAAAAAAAATTTAAATTTATCTATAATATGCATTATTATAATGGCGCTGGTATGCACCGGCGCCGTTTTATATATCATTTATTCCGGCAAAACAAACCTGCCTGAATGGGTGGAGTGGAATAACGGAACACTGATTGACTCCTCCGGTCAGTACGAAATATCCTTGAAGCGTAAATCCGTGAGTATCATATTTGATAACAACATTATATGGACATCATCTGATGAAGTAATGGTTCAAAAGGTTCTATCCTGTGACATTGATAATGATTCTGAAGATGAACTCATACTCCTATGCTGGAAAAAGGGGCACTTCGGCAGTCATAAACCCTTCTGGTTAGATGAAGAAGATGATGAAGATGAAGAATGGTCTCAGCACATTTTCGTATATGAGTATGGACGTAATGTTGATATAACTGACGAAAAAGAAATGAAAAAGCTCTCCGAAAGCGGTGTAATGCCCGCATCCGCTCCCGGTGAAATACGTCCTAAATGGATGTCCTCATATATCGGTCATGATGTGGCGGATATTGCTTCAAACGGTAAAGAAGCTCCCCACTGCCGTCTTCTGCTGACCGCACCGGATGGACAGGTCAGCAGCTGGGTATGGGATTCATGGGGGTTTACTAAAGAAAACAACAATATTTTTTAAACACCACCTATATCATACACCGATTTCAGTGAAAACTCCTTCGCATCTCCTTCCAGAATTTCCACGCGCTTCTCTCCCGCATTCATATCAAAGGAATTATCCGACAGCTTCACATCATCGCCCACACCCTCAATCCAGACATTCCTGGCATAAGCTGCCGCCGATATTATAAGCGTATTGCCCTCTCTGCGGTATGACAGTTCAGGGTTTTTGAATGCAAAATGCTTAGGCGCTGTAAACAGACAAGTATTTTCGGATACTACTTTTCCGTCCACGGAAAATGCATAGCTTAAGTAAACTGCAAGCTCATCATAAACCGAAAAATCCAGTTTTTCAAGCCAGACACCAGACAGAGGCTCTACTGCGACGTTTTTCTCTCCGGATAGAATAATACTTCCGTCAGGTTCACGCAGTTCCCATGTTACTTTTCCGCTGACTTTTTTCATTGTTTCATTCGCCACATGCAGTCTTGCCGATTTCTCGATTGGTGCAGGCTGTGCGATACAATGCGGTCTTTCACTTAGCTCACCCACTTCTTCACAAGAAATCATGATTGGAGCAAAAGCCTTCTTCTCCGCATAATGAAGTGCCTTCCATCTCCCATAATAATCAATGCTCGCCCATGATGCCACAGGCCAGATATCATTCAGCTGCCATACGACTGCTCCCATACATCTGCCCCTGTGTCTTCTGAAATGTTCGATTCCGTAACGAATCGCATCCGCCTGCAAAAGCTGGGAGGCATACAGCATCATCTCAAAATCAGCCGGATAAAGATATGTAGCGGAAAGATAATCCAGAATCTTGCCGTTTGCCGCCCTGTTTCTCTGGTGCATCTCCATGACTCTTGAAAAAATATTTCTATCCTCAGGTTCTGTAAAACTTTCCACCGTTTTCAGACAGGGAAATGACTGAAACCCGAATTCCGAGAGATAGCGGAAGAAGAATTTCCTATACTCCGTAAAAGGCTTATTTCCATGCCATACATCCCAATAGTGCGCATCACCCCGGTTTTCATCCCAAGGGTTGTCAAAATTGCCGCCCGAAGACGGGGAAGACGGCCAGTAAAACGTCGCAGGATCTTCTTCCTCCACTATTTTCGGTATTATATATTCATACAACTTGATATAGTCATACTTCTGCTTGATAGAAGGCTTCCATGTTCCATCTAATGTCTGAGTTTCCATTTCATTGTTGCCGCACCACAGTCCAAGACAGGCATGATGACGGATTCTCCTGATATTGTCACGGATTTCCGCGCTGACATTTCTTTCGAATTCATCATCCAATTCATAAGATGCACATGCAAACATAAAATCCTGCCATACAATCAGCCCCAGTTCGTCGCAGGTATCATAGAACCAATCATCAGGATAATAGCCTCCGCCCCATACCCTGATACAGTTATGGTTAGCGTCCACTGCGTCTTTTAACAGTTTCTTGGTTCTTTCTTTTGTCACTCTGGACAGTATGTTATCCTCAGGGATATAGTCAGCGCCCATCGCGAATATTTTTACGCCGTTCACTTCATGGGCAAAGCATTCTCCCCATTCGTCTCTATCAGTATTCACCGTAATTGTACGAATCCCGATTCGTCTTGTAACAGAATCAAGGAGCTTCCCGTCCTCATCCTCTAAAATAATCTCTATAGTATATAAAGGCTGCTCCCCATAGCCATGCGGCCACCACTTTTGAGGATTCTCAACCACAAACCTGTCCCAATCTTCAATATCCGGCGCAGACGATTTTTTCTCAATAAGACCTCCCTGTGGGTCAAAAAGCGCAGTTTTCAAGACAAGACCGTCAGCATCTTTTTCACAATCCGTAAAATACTCTATTGTGACATCACAGACCACCGTTACGATATCATGGCCGGCGCTTGAATCTTTAGCCAGCTCTGCATCGGACTTGAATACTGCTGCCGATTCAGTATACATCTGCTCCCACTCTTGTGTTATGTAAACCTGTTCTAACCTTGCCTTTATACCAGACAAAAGAGATACTCCCCTGAAAATACCGGCGTCAGGCAGTCTCGGTCCCCAATCCCATCCGAACATGCAGTGTGCCTTACGCAGATGCGGAAACCCTTCCATACATTCTAAGGAACCTCCTGTATAGATTTTCTCATTCTCTTTTGCGATATACTTCGTAGGAGAATATATCTGAACCCTCAGGAAATTCTCCCCCTCTTTTACCATTTCCGATATATCGAATTCCCATATCCTGTGCATGTTATCACAATGTCCCAGATATTCGTCATTAAGAAAGATATCCGCCAGCGTATCTATGCCGTCAAAACGCAGCAGCAGAAAATCTTCTTCCAGCTGTTCTTTCGTGATGTTGAAGGTCGTCCTGAAAAAGAAATCACATTCCATCAGCTTTAATGCATCCAGCTCATTCATGCGATAATAAGGATCAGGTATCAATCCATTTTTCAATAAGATGCCATATACGGAGCCGGGAATCTGTGCATCTATCCATTCGTTTGAAATTCCGTATATATTTTCCCCTATAATCTGCATCTGCCAATTACGGTTCAACTCAAGTCTTTCCATAGTCCTGTCTCCATTCTTTCTACATTGCATTCTTCATAAAACGCTGCGGCGTAATTTCTTATAAAGTATACTCAGATAGCAGGAAAATAGCAACCGCTTTTTACAACTTTTTATGTACGTTTTCGACCTTAAATTGCAAGATTTCATGCTTTACAATTCACTCAATGATATGGTAAAATAAAATGCACACATAATAGCTAAAAAAGTAAATTTTAAATATATAAAGGAGGCGTGGCACGCTTATGAGGATAGAAGACTTCTGTGATATGAAAAAATTTGAAAGTATCATGAGCAACTGGGCAAAAGCTACAGGTTTGGCTACGGTTGCCGTTGGCGCAGACGGCAAATACATCAGTAAGTGCTACAATTTCACGGATTTTTGCATCAAACTTACCAGAGGAAGTAATGAAGGGTGCAAGCGTTGTGAAAAATGCGACAAGGAAGGTAAAGGCGTATATAATTGTCATGCGGGTCTCGTTGATTTCGGAATTCCGATTACATTAAGCGACGGTACGGTGCTTGGAAGCGTAATTGGGGGACAGGTGCTCCCCAAAACTCCTGATGAAGATCAATTCCGTGCTACTGCAAGGGATTTGGGTATTGATGAAGACATTTATATCAATGCATTACATAATGTTTCTATAAAAACTATGGACGAAATAGAATCATCGGCAAATCTTCTTGGCGATGTTATTAATATGTTTGTCCGTTCCAGCTATCATGAAAGTCAGAGCGATCACATTTTATCCAAGCTTAAAGACGGCATTACCAAAGCTGTCGAGGAGATTGAAGCTGCCAACGAAAGCACGTCCCAGATAGCAAAATACAGTCAGAGACAGAATATGCTTGCGCTCAATGCTTCCATTGAAGCGGCACGCGCAGGAGAGACCGGAAGAGGGTTTGCAGTGGTTGCTACGGAAGTGCAGAAGCTTGCTGCAAATATGGCTGAAACCAGCAAGGAAATCAATACCAACCTGTCAAATCTCACTGTTACAATTAAAGGCTTGAACATAGAATAAACTGTAAGCAAGGATATGATTCATTCATGAAAGAAAAAAGAACCAGAACGCCAAAGCAGATTGCGGCGCTTGTTTGTGTATTTATTTTATTATGTATGTATATTATTACGTTCATTGTTGCCTGTCTGGACTTTCCCAACTCAGACAGGCTGTTTGCAGCCTGCCTGTTCACCACTGTCGGGTTACCGATTTTACTATGGATATACATACAACTCTACACTATAACAAAAAAGAAAAAAGAAGAAAATGAGCAATAAAAAGTGTTTTTACAGCTTTCCATTGCTCATATTTTTTCAGTTCTCTATTTTATACGGAAACTGATCACACTGCATGCAGGTATCGTAAAGCTGACTTTCCTGCCATCAGTATTGAAATCTTTAAACTCAGCCTCTTTTACATTCTCAGGTTCCTCAAATGTATTGTGCGCTTTCATCTCACCTGTCAAAACGGCTGCTTCTATTGAAGAAGGCATAAGTTCCGCAAATGTCATTTCAATCGGTGCGTTCTCAGTAACTGACAGGTTATTTACCGTCACATTGATCACACCGTCCGTATCAACAGATACAGATTCCGTTACCTGTGGTACCTGATGTTCCTCATCTTCTCCAACCATCCTGTTTGATTCTATGAAGCTGTCCAAAAGCTTAGCTCCCTGGTGATGCTTATACATATGGAAAACATGATATGTCGGCGTCAGAATCATCTTCGGCCCTTCCGTCAGGATAACCGACTGCAATACATTTACAAGCTGCGCTATACAAGCCATCTTCACTCTGTCACAATGCTTATTGAAGATATTAAGAGTGACTCCTGCCACCAGTGCATCACGCATCGTATTCTGCTGATATAAGAATCCGGGATTGGTTCCGGGCTCTACATCATACCAGCAGCCCCATTCGTCTACCAGCATGCCTATTTTTTTCTCAGGATCATACCTGTCCATAACAGCGCCATGACGTGTAATCAGTTCTTCCATAAAGAGCGCCTTTGACAAAGTATTATACCATGTCTTTACATCAAATTCCGTTGCCTGCCCTTTTTTCTCCCAGGTATTCGGAACAACATAGTAATGCAGCGACAGTCCGTCCATATAACCGTGTGCGAAATCATTATGAGGTTCGGCAAAGCAGGTCTTAAGTACACCCTCCGTCCAGAAATAGTCCGCAGCATTCGCTCCGCAGCATACTTTCTTAATCGGAGCATCGCTATTGTATTGTCTGATAAACGTCTGATATCTTCTGTAAAGATTAGCATAATATTCAGGTGTCATATTACCGCCGCAGCCCCAGTTTTCGTTACCAACGCCGAAATAATCAAGTTTCCATGGTTTTTCATGTCCGTTGGCTTTACGCTGTTCCGCCATGGGAGATACGCCGTCAAAGGTTATATACTCTACCCATTCGCTCATCTCCTGAACGGTACCGCTTCCCACATTACCGTTCACATATGTCTTACATCCAAGCTGCTCGCAGAGTTCAAAAAATTCGTTCGTTCCAAAACTGTTATCTTCCAGGACTCCGCCCCAGTTTGTATTAATCATTTTCTTTCTCTTATCTTTTGGGCCTATTCCGTCTTTCCAGTGATATTCGTCTGCAAAGCAGCCCCCGGGCCAGCGCAATACCGGAATCTGCATTTCTTTCAGTGCATCGACTACATCTTTTCTCATACCGTTCACATTTGGAATATCAGAATCTTCCCCCACAAAAAGACCTTCATAGATGCACCTTCCTAAATGCTCGGAGAAATGTCCGTAGATTTCAGGATTGATATATCCTTTTTGATTATTTTCGTTAATAAATAATTTCACTATATTTCCTCCTCTTGCATTGTATATGCATTTTATAAATTAACATATTTCTTTAAGGTCTCTCTCACAGCGCCTGTTCCGGCTGTCAACTCGTTAAGATAATCAACGACCATTCCCGACATTCCTGCTTCATACAGATTTACCCCGAAAATCTTTTCATCGGAAAGAATCGGCTTAAGCCTTTCTTCATCTATACTATCTCCGAGTTTTACCCCTTCCATATACGGACACACTGTAGTAAGCAGCGGGTCGGGACTTAATTCGAATTTTTCTCCATTATCATTTATTCCCGTCAGATAACGCAGCCATCCCGCAAATACCAGCGGTATCAGCTTAAGCTCCTTCACATCCAGCTTATCCGACGCCTGATATGCCTTAATCGTCTCACCGTAACGGATTGCAAGTTTTTGGGAAGTATCTGTTGCAATACGCTGCGGCGTATCCGGCATAAATGGATTGGGAATACGTACATTAAGTACGGTGTCAATAAACTCTTTCGGGTCTATGATACCGGGATTAACTACTACAGGCAGTCCCTCGGTATAGCCTATTATTTCCACGAGCCTGCGCAGCTCTTTATCCTTCATCTCTTCGGAAATTCTCTCATATCCAAGCAGACAGCCGTATACTGCAAGTGCGGTATGCAAGGGATTTAAGCAGGTACAGACTTTCATCCTCTCAACCTTGTCCACTGTTTCCTTCGTCGTGAACATGAAACCGCCTTTTTCAAGCTCCGGTCTGCCGTTTGGAAACGCATCTTCAATAACCAGATACTCGCACTCCTCCGCATTTACAAAAGGTGCCACATATGTGTTCTTGGAAGTAATCACAGGTTCCGGTTCTTCTACGCCGTCATTCTTAAGTATATCCTGAACCGACGCATCCGGTCTCGGCGTTATTTTATCTATCATCGTCCATGGAAATGACACTTTTTCTTTATTGTTTACATATTGCAAAAAGCCTTCGTCTGCCAGACCGGCCTTTGTCCATTTTTCCGCAAAAGCATTAACAGCGGCATACAGTTTATCTCCGTTATGGGAGCAGTTATCCATACTTACCATGGCTAACGGCTTACTGCCTGCCTTATAGCGTACATAAAGCAGAGAGACTACTTTTCCGATATAGCTTTTTGGTCTGTCAGGTCCGTTCTTAAAATCCTCTTCCACATCAGGCAAAAGCTCTCCCTTTCCGTTTACAAGGCTG
Organism: uncultured Bacteroides sp.; assembly: GCA_964600805.1. Taxonomy (GTDB): domain Bacteria; phylum Bacillota; class Clostridia; order Lachnospirales; family Lachnospiraceae; genus UBA3282. The sequence continues at coordinate 26,282 of CAZRKN010000019.1, forward strand.
TAACCCTTTTCCGTGATTGTAAATGTCGCCATCTGCAGAGAGTCTTTAGCAAAAATATCTTTAAGTCGTGTAAATTCCGCTTCATTATCAGAATCCAGTGTATATGACTCGGCTATACTTCCTACAACCGTCTTTTCAACACTTCCTTCTGCTTTTAGTGTAACAAGAATTCCGTAATTATCATGCGGCTTATACATCTTCTCAATGATTTCATAGTCAAAGCCTTCAACCGCTATAAGTCCGGCTTCCAGCACTCCCTGATTTAAAAGGTTCTGCACCACATTTGCCTGATAAGCACGAAATATATTTCCGGCTCCGAAGTGAATCCAGAACGGATTCTCTCCGGTAGCATCCATCATTTTCTTTCTGTCAAACTGCGGAAGTGCATATCCTGCTTCCTCCCATTGCTTACGCTCTTGTAAACCCTTCTCATCCAATCTCATTATATTGCCTCCGTTTCTATTTTCCAAAACATTTGCGAATGTATTAAAGAGTTATCTTCCTTTCTGTTTTAAGCGGCATCCCTCAGATACATCCCTTATTATCAGTATATTTCCCTATTCTCTTCATCCGGTATTCCGGACTTCCTATAGAAATATGAGTTAATCTGGTCGCGCCATTCTTTTGAATGCTCTTGCTGATGCTTTAGCCTTTCCATAACCCTTTTATAAACATGAGCAGGCAGTTTTCCTTTAAGCTTCTCAAACCTCTGCGCCATATCCTCTACAATTTCCACACCTTCAAAATGCGTATCATAAATATGCTGGATTACGGTTTTTCCGCTTTTAAGCCTCCATGTATACGGAATATGATGGAAGAAGAGCAATAGTTCATCCGGGCATTTATCCTTATCATCATACAAAGATGCATTAGGCTCCCTGTAAAGAGTCGCATATCCTGTTCCTTCATGACTCCTGTCAACTCCTATTCCCAAATGGTCGGCGCGGTGGTAAGTCCCCCACCTGTCGTATTCATATCCGTCCACATTAGGTCCGTAATGATAACTCGGATTCACCATCCAGCCTATTCCAAGAGGTGACGTGTATTTTTCATATGCCGGCCATGATGACATCAACATATGCAAGAGAATCTCTTCTACCTGTTCATCCCTTCCATATGTAAGGCGTATCCACTCTTTTGCAATTTCCTCAGGAGTAAGCTCCGTGTCAAAAGCAAGCCTTCCGAATCCGTAAAAATTAGCAGCCGCAAGATCATGCCCTGTCCAGTTATCATCATTTCCGGTATTCGCCACTGCCGCCATACCACAGTTAATCCGGTTAAAAGCCCTGCCGGAAACAATATCTTTGACCCTGTCATCTTCCTCTTTGACATAAGTTTTGAAGTTAAGAATCTGACTGAACATAGGCACCAGATAGCAGATATGCCTCTGCTGCCCGGTATATTCCTGCGCAATCTGTACCTCCAGCATCTGATTGGTTTTCGTAAGCCCGCCAAACAATGGGTGAACCGGTTCTCTCACCTGAAAATCCATCGGTCCGTTCTTAATCTGCAGAATTACGTTATCTTTGAACATACCGTCCAAAGGCATGAAATTGTCATAACCCGACCTCGCCCTGTCTGTCTTACGGTCACGCCAGTCCTGTTTGCAGTTATATACGAAGCATCTCCAGATAATAAGCCCATTATAAGGCGCTACTGCTTCCGCCAGCATATTAGCTCCGTCTGCATGGGTTCTGTTATAGGTAAAAGGTCCGGGACGTCCTTCCGAATCCGCCTTAATCAGAAAGCCCCCAAGGTTCGGAATTGCCTTAAACACAAGCTGCATCCTGTTTTTCCACCACTCCCGCACTTTTGTATCAAGAGGGTCAGCGCTGTCAAGTTCGCCAAGTTCAACAGGCGCCGCATAATTCAGGCTCAAAAACAACTTGATTCCATATCCCGAAAGAATCTCGGACATTGCTTTCAGCTTGTCAAAATACCTGTCCGTAATAAGCCATGTAGCAGCATCTTTTACATTTACATTATTGATTACGACTGCATTGATACCTACACTTGCAGCCAGCCTTGCATAAGTGACAGTCCTGTCATTTACTATAATTTCGTTATTTTCAAAGAAAAATGAATTACCGGAATATCCGCGTTCAATACTGCCGTCCATGTTATCCCAATGGTTCAGCATTCGCAGAGGCATATCGGGCTCTTTACGAATATTTATGTGTTTCAGACTATTCCCCATCTGCATCTGGCGAATCAGTTCAAAGGTTCCGTTCATTATTCCTTTGGAATCGGACGCTTCTACGGTAATCTGTCCGTTTTCTTTAAAAAGGCTATACCCCTCCGCCTTTATATCGGCTTTCACTCCGTTCTGTACTCCATCCTGCACTATCAGGCATATGTCAGCAGACGCAGGATCCCCACAAACTTTAGGCTTCTGCCCGGTCATTCCTTCAAACGCCATCTGCAGCTCTTTCACACTGTTTTTAATTATTTCATCCTTAACATCCGCGTAAATGACGCCAATGTCATTAATCTCCGTATCTGACGTTTGCTTCACATAATTAAGCCACGCCTGCTCATTCCCCATGTTCAAGTCCTCCTGTTCTAAGACTTAACCAACCATCAGGATGGAGGCACATATATTATTATGAGAGATCCTCTGTGAACACCGGTCCTTAGATTGCGTCCCTCAGCAATCTTAGTACCGCTGTGTTCACAACGGAGCGAAAGCGCACCTCTCATAGTAATATATGTGCCTCCATCCGTCCGGTTTTAACTACTTTTAAAGCACTATTTCCTTCTCTGCATTCACAGCAGCCACGCTGACCTTCTTTCCAGTCAGCTTCTCGCTTCGTGCATCCGGCTGCGTTCCGCCTATAAAAATACGATATTTTCCTGCTCCGACTTTATTTACAGCCTGCTCGTCATACAATGCAAATGCGCTGAGAGGAAGCTTAATGGAAACTTCACGGCTCTCACCCGGCCTAAGCGTAACTTTACAAATTCCCTTAAGCTGTGCATTAGGCGTGCCTTCTCTGTCAGCCTTCACATAAGCCTGCACCGTCTCCGTTCCTTCCCTGCTGCCCGTATTAGTCACAACGGCTTTTAAAATAATTCCGTCTTCTCCGATAGTGTCCGAAGAAACAGATACATCTTTATATTCAAATTCGGTATAAGACAAACCATAGCCGAAAGGATAAAGCGCTTCATTCTCCATATAGCGGTAGGTTCTGCCCTTCATGGAATAATCGGTAAACTCAGGAAGTTCCTCAGTTGTACGGTAAAATGTAACAGGCATCCTTCCTTCAGGATTTTTATCTCCAAACAATACTTTTGCAATAGCTCTTCCGCCCTGCGCTCCGGGATACCAGCCCTGAATGATAGCCGGAATATGCTCATCCGCCCAGTTTACGGCAAGCGCACTTCCTGACAGAATTACCAGCACGATAGGCTTACCGCTTGCATAAGCCACTTCCAGAATATCCTGCTGTCTTCCGGGAAGATTCAGATTCGGCTTATCTCCGCTGGCATATTGATTGCCCTCATCACCCTCTTCTCCTTCAAGTCCTGCATCCAGTCCAAGACACATTACCACAACATCACTGGCCTCACAAACTGCCTTAACTTCAGAATCCCTATCTTTTCCCTGACTCAGGTTACTGATTCTGTCCTGATACAGATGGCAGCCCTCGGATACCAGCACGCGCACATCATCACCCACATATTCCTGAATACCTTCAGAAATTGTATAATAGCGCGAAGCCGTGCCCTCATAGTTACCTACAAGCGCTTTTCTGTTATTGGCATTAGGTCCGATTACACCGATTGTCTTAATCTTGGATTTATCCAAAGGAAGTAGATTGTCTTCATTCTTTAGAAGCACAATACATTTTTCTGCCGCTTTCAGATTAAGTTCCTGCATTTCCTTGGAATCAACCACCGTGAAAGGAATGTCATCATAAGGGGTCTTACCTTTTTCATCGAATAATCCCAGCTTCATTCTGGTAGTGAAAAGATGTACCAGGGCTTCGTCTACTCTTTCTTCCGGTATCATTCCTTTTTCTACCGCTTCTTTTACATATATGAAAAGATTACCGCAGTTTAGGTCGCAGCCATTCGTTACTGCAAGTGAAACGGATTCCACTGCACTTGATGTCACGCCATGACCACCATGGAAATCCTTGATTGCCCAGCAATCGGAAACCACATGACCCTTAAAGCCCCATTCATCACGCAGGATATCCGTAAGCAGGGTCTTGCTTCCGCAGCAGGGCTCGCCATTAGTACGGTTATATGCTCCCATTACCGACTCCACTTTAGCTTCCTGTACACATGCTTTAAATGCGGGAAGATATGTCTCATACAAATCCTGTTTACTTGCTACAGCGTTAAATTCATGACGCAGGTCTTCCGGACCGCTATGTACCGCAAAATGCTTAGCGCAGGCTGCTGCCTTCATATAATTTTCATCATGCCCCTGCAGACCTTCTACAAATCTCACACCAAGTCTTGAAGTCAGATACGGGTCTTCTCCGAATGTCTCGTGTCCGCGTCCCCATCTGGGATCTCTGAATATATTGACATTTGGCGACCAGAAGGTCAGTCCTTTATATATATCCATATCATCATATTTCTGCTGGGCATTAAATTTTGCCCTGCCTTCCGTAGAAATAGCATCCGCTACTTCCTCTATAAAATCCTCATCAAAAGAAGCCGCAAGTGAAACCGCCTGCGGGAAAACCGTTGCAGTTCCGGCTCTGGCCACACCATGAAGCGCTTCGTTCCACCAGTTATAAGCTTTGATTCCCAGACGCTCTATCTCCGGCGCACCGTTCAACATCTGAAAGGCTTTTTCCTCCAAAGTCATCTGTGCGACCAATTCACGCGCACGTTTTTCAAATTCTGCATTTTTGATTTCGTCCCTGACTAATTCCATGTAGTAATTTACTCCTTTCTTTTCTTTGACATATTTAGGTTATAGTGAAATTTGGTTTTTCCAAGACATACGTTGTACAATATAAACAAGTATGTTTATGCATTAATTATACAAATATAAGTAATATAATACTCGCTATATTTTGCTTTATGATGCCCGAAAATTGCCATTCATAATTGTTATACATAATAATTCCTATCAACTCTCCAAAAACTGAAAATCAGCAAAATCAAAATTACTTCCGGGCAGGAAAACGAAAGATATATCCCATTTACCGTTTATTGGCTCTAAATCGAATTCCTGCAGAATATATTCTTCACTTTCCGGAAATTCCACAATCTGCTTGATTTCATCAACACCGTTATACATGCGTATATGAATTGTATTGCTGCCATTTACAGCCCTGCCTTTTATAGCGATTCCTTTTATGCGCTTTGCACCAAAATCCATATCCGTAAATTCCAGCGTAACATTATTGCCTATGCCTTCTATCATGCTGTTATTCCTGACGAAACTGTCGCCGTAAACAGCATCTGCTTCTCCGGCATTAAGCTTAAGCCATGCCTTTTCGTACCTGGTAAATGAAAATCCTTTAATATGGATCTTCTGGTAAAGCCGGAAACTTATAGTGGTAATGCCTTTCAGCTTTTTATTCAGCTTAAATGTCTCCGGCTGATATACATTCCATATTGAAGGCTTCTGATATATTGCATCAGCAAGCATGACGCTTCCCGGCTCTCCCGGAATGCCCTCCCAAATCTGAATGGGATATTCTTCATCACTAAGGGCAAAAATAGGAATGGTAATCTCATCGCTTCCCACATTTCCAAAATCAATGTTGCTGTAGCAGACTATAGTTTCCCCATCTCTGCCTGTTGCAACTCCTCTTTCATTTCCGCATCCAACATCACCTTTTGCTAACGAAGTATAAAGGCTGCCGGATATAAATTCATATGGATTCAGATATGCCTGCCCAAATCCGTCTATTGAAAATTCTAATTGCGACATAATTCTTATTTTTTCCGTTCCGCTCTTAGACGCAGCGAAAAGCCGGAAATTTCCGTCTCCCTTAGCCTTCATGACGGCTCTGTTTCCTTCCTGTTCAAGGCTTACCAGATTAGTCGGTGCTCCGGTATCGCTTACAGCCTTGAATAGCAGTTCATTATCATCCGCCTGAGGCGGTTCCACATATGCCTCTACCGTAATTGTATCATGCTCTTTTGTAAACTTCTGACCGCCTAGCGTTTTCAAACAAATCTTACGTACGGGAATTTCTTCGGCTTTTCCAAGAATAACCGGAATCTCCCTGTTGGATTCAAGAGTTGTGACAGCGCCTTTATATGTACCGGTAATTTCAGTGTTATCGACGGTTTCAGTATTTTCAATATATTCACTGTTTTCATAGCTTTCACAAACGACTGACGCTCCGTTTAACCCTTTTCCTGTTACCTCAACTGTTATCTTGCCGGGCGTCTTATTAGCCTGTACTATTGCCAGCAGTTTTCCGTTGAAAAGCCTTCTGCTGACTCCTTTATAGCTGTCGAAATCCGTACTGTCTCCGTTGTCAAGCCCGATAAGTCTTCCTGCGCCTGTAACCTTCACATTTACTCTGTCACATGAATTTTCTACCGGATTTCCATCTGCATCCACCGTATTTATAGCGAAGAAAAGCAAATCCCTTCCATCCGCCTTTATTTTATTGTCATCAGGAGTTATTACAATATCACTGGAATTGCCAAATGAATGTTTTTCTTCCTTTGCGACTTTTTTCTCATTATAATCATAAGCTATGGCTGTAAGGACGCCTTTCTCATAAGGAAGCTGATAGTCTGCAATTATATGGCTCCCGCTGCCCGCTTCATGCGTCAGATGCTGTTTTCCAAGACTTCTGCCGTTTATAAACAGTTCTACATATGGTGCATTAGAGCAGACACGCACATCTATAAGCTGTCCCTCGTTGAAATCCCAATACGGAAAAATATGTATCATCGGCTTTTGCCTGTAATCCGTCCATGCAGACTGCCATACATAGAAAGAGTCTTTCGGGAAACCGGCTGTATCAATCTGTCCAAAATATGAATTTTTAGTATGATACGGCGTAGGCTCACCTATATAATCAAAACCTGTCCATAAAAACTGCCCCAGAGAGAACTCCATATCCCGGTCTAATGTGGCGCAGTTCTCCATTGATTTAGCGCTCCAGCTGGTTGCACTGTTGCCAAGCGCCGAACATTGTTCATCATCCTCTGCAAGTATACCTGCCTTCAGCGGGAAATGGTATACACCCCTGCTCTGCACAATTGACGAAGTTTCGCTTCCTAATATTATCCAGTCAGGATGCGCCTTATGGTGCTCTTCATAATACTTTTCACCATAATTGTATCCCACCATTTTTAATATATTGGCACATTTCTGAGTGTTTTCCCATGGCATATAGTTAGAGCAAAGAGTCACTGCGGCATTCTTCATAGGGTCATATTTTTCCACCAAATCCCTCAGATAAACGGTGATTTCCTTTCCGTGCTCATCTGCATGTGTGTCATATATTTCATTTCCGATGCTCCATAAAATAATGCTGGGATGATTCCTGTCCCTTTTTATCCAGCTCTCTACATCACGCGCAGACCATTCTTTGAAAAATCTGGCATAGTCATAAGCAGTCTTGGGACGCTCCCACATATCAAAAGCTTCCGAAAGTACCAGAAGTCCCATCTCATCCGCAAGCTCAATGGCCCCTAGCGCCATCATGTTATGCGCTCCTCTCACCGCATTAACTCCCATTTCCTTCAAAATACGGTATTTCCGCCTCATGGCTGATTTATTAAAGGCAGCTCCCAATGCGCCTAAATCATGATGTTCGCAGACTCCGTTCAGCTTCATATGCCTGCCGTTCAAAAAGAAACCTTTCTGCGCATCATATTCAACATGTCGGAAGCCGATTTTTTCTTCCTCCCGCTGTATTACTTCATCATTTATCAAAAGCTCTGTCTTAAGCGTATAAAGCACAGGTGAATCCACATCCCAAAGCTCCACGTCGTTTACCAGATAATTCTTCACAACCACTTCACTGTCTGCTGTTGCTGTTTTATCCTGCAAATCACTACCCTGAACAGCATTATCCGGAAAAGAATTATCGCAGGCTTTATCAAAAGTCTCATCAGCCGGCTCAAGCCTGACCTTATTGCCATTTTTATTCCAAAGACTGAATTCCAGCTGCGCTTCATCTTTCCTGTCTCCGGCAATTTCAGCTTCTATACGGAGCAGAAAGCTTTTTTCAGACTGCTTTTTCATACTTATATATACGGCGTTCTCCGGCAGATAAGTTCTGTCAGTCACTTTGAACCATACATCACGATAGATTCCGGCTCCCGAATACCAACGGCTGTTAGGGCTCATAAAGCATGCGCTGACCAGAATTTCATTTTCTCCTGTTTTAAGAAAATCTGTAATATCCAGCGTAAAAGCAGAATAACCGTATTTCCACTCTCCCGCTTTATTTCCGTTAACATATACGGCGCTGTCCATATATATGCCTTCAAAAGTAACAAAAACCTTTTTATCCTGATTCTGCTCATACACAAAGTTCTTCTTATACCAGCCCGTACCGTTCTCATACAGATTAAGCGAATCATAAATAAGCCAGTCATGAGGAATATCCACCGGCTTAAACTCCTGTATCCGCTCTATTGCCTGACCATACGAGGTTCCCGCCTCCGTTTTTAAAAAGTACCACCTGTCATTCCATAAAAATTTTCCGTTCATACCGTACCTCTCTTTTTCCGTATGCTTTATTCTACTCCCAGCTTTTTAAGTTCAGCTCTCGCCTGAGACTGATTCTCAAAATGAATAGTATGGATTCCAAATTCTGACGCACCTGTCAGATTCTTTTCCGTGTCATCCAGGAAAACGCATTCGTCAGGAACAAGATGATATCTGTCAATCAGAAGCTGATATATCTCCGGCATGGGTTTAATGACTTTTTCTTTATAAGAAAGGATTCCTCCATCAGTATACGGAATAAAATCCAACGCATCCGAACAGTCTTCATCAGCTTTCCTTGAAAAGTTGGAAAGATATAATACCTGATAGCCCTTCTGTTTAAGTTCCTGAATCCACGGTATCGCATAATCATTTCTGGACACGATTCCTTTTACATTAGCAAAGTAACTTTTAATTTTAGCTTCCAAATCAGGAGCGTTATTGATAAAGCATTGTATTATCTCTTCGTCCGTCATAGCGCCTCTGTCGTACTCGTTCCATTCGTCGCTCTTTATGGTAGCCTGCGTTATCCTCTCAAGCTCCTCTCCGATACACCCTTTTTCTTCAAGAAATTCCTTCCATGTGAAGTCCGCAAGTACGTTTCCTATGTCGAAAATTATTGTTTTTATCATAATTATGCCCCCTGTACGCTTTTTTGCACTTACATATCAATAGTTTGAAATATTGCTTTCAACATTATACTTTTAGCTGTCTTTTTGTGTACGTTATTATGTTTGTGAAAATTTTTGCAGCTGATTTTGACCAGCTTATGTTATTATAACTGTGTTTGTGTGACTTGGCAATAAGGAAAGAGGGGGAGGATTGAATGAAAGAATTAATAAATCTTAGAGGGCAGATTGCACAAAATGTTCTCTCGCGCCTGACTGTGTCATATGACTTCGCAAGGCAGCTTCGGGAACATTTTGTGCAATCTGCCACCATGGTTTATAAATACAAGTTCTGATTAAAATACTGCTCTCATAATATTATCTATGTAACTGCATCAAAGCCATATACTCATTAAACACTTTTGGTTAGAATTTAATCATATGATAAGATGTGTGTAATTTCACGCGGAATATCTTCTAATGCAGTTTTCAAAAATTTAGGTACAAGATTTACATTTTTCAATTTTTCTACGGGTACCCAATATAAATGTTCATTCTTCTGATCTGTGTTGATACCATTGCATAGCTTTGAATCTATTGCTTTCATTAGATAGAAAAAAACAATTTCTTGATATTGAGTTTTATCTACCCTATAAAAACGCTCTTGAATAAAGACCAGTCTATCTACTTCAAAATGACAGCCTGTTTCTTCAAAACATTCCCTAATCACTGCATTTTCTGAAGTTTCATTTTCCTTTATCCTTCCGCCAACAGTATAAAAACAATCACAGTTGTCATTTTTGGCAATTAATAAGCTATTATCATTAAAAATCAGTGCGGCTGACCGCAAAGAAAATTTCATGTTAGAAGTTTCGTATCCAATATCCATGTATTATTCATCTACTCCAAGCATTCCGGATCACCTATCTCTTCATTTCCAAGGTACTTTGTGTATTCTTTTCCCTCATAAAAGTTCATTATGGGACGGCGTAGTTTTGACGGGAATAACGGTAATCTATTAAGTACCGACAAATCCAGCCAGTCAAATCCGATTTGATTAGTATCATTATGAGGCGTTGCATTTTTCGCTTTTCCAAAGTACTCACATGAAAACACTAAGTCAATCCTATGAAAACTCTCGCCATGAACCCCTTCTATAACAAAAAGTAAATCTTTACATTTAACCTCTATTCCTGACTCTTCCCTTACTTCCCGTTCCACAGTCTGGGGAAGCATTTCCTCGCCGCCCTGTCCGCCGCCGGGCAGAATATACCATTCCTCTTTGCCGTCATTCAGCTTTATTGCAAGCAATTTGCCGTCTTGAATTATAACTGCTTTTGCAGAAGTGCGTATTTGTCTGGACATGTTTTTAATCCTTATTACCACATTTTTCAATTATCTACTCAATACTTATCCCCGAAAAATCAATTTCTAAATCTTCATATATCCCGGCTTTTACTTTATCCGTAAAAGAATACTCTTCAAAAGTATCATGTTCAAAATTGTATACTGTAATTTGTTGCTTCATCGGATCAACTATCCAATATTCCCTGACACCTGCAGTCCGGTACTTGAATAACTTTTTATTTTAATCCATCGGACGGCCTGACGATGAAACTACTTCCGTAATCCAATCAGGCGCACCTTGGCTGCCTTCCTCTGTCAGCTTGCTCCTATCACAGATAACCGATATATCAGGCTCAAGATAAATTTTATCATCAGCATTTAAAAAAACTGCAAATGGAGAAGGATATACTTCACACACTCCGTTTTTGTTTCCTATATGATCCCTTATTCTAAATGATATCTCCATAACAAGTCTTTGATGAATTCTGCCGGGCAAAGCCATCATATATAATTCACCGTCAATAAGTTCTGCTCTTTGTCCGTCCGGTAAATTGTAAATATCATCTATTGTATGATATTCTATTTGCCTTGCTGAATCCATTTCATCACGCTCCTTTTTATAAGGATACCAAATATTTTATATTATAACAAGTTAATATCGGATTTCTCACCAATTATAATAACATGATTACTTGAACCCAGAACGGATTGCTCGCGGCATATACTGTAATGATAATCACACCATATCCTGAATTGGTTCTCATTCCAGCTATCTACTTTATGGGACAAAAGAGGAGCTAATCCGTCCTGCGCAAAATGGTCTGTGATTTTGAGGTTATGACTACAATAAAGAGTTTCCATTTCTTCTTTTGATGAATAATATGTATCAGTCCAAAAACACTTTTCATCATTATGACGCAGTACGCCTGTTTCAACTAATTGTTTTGCCAGAGCGTCATCTAAGTATTTTTCGTCACTCATGGCGACATATTGGAATACATAATATCTTGGGATATAAGCAGTAACAAGAAGCCCTCCCTTTTTTAATACCCTTATACATTCCGATAAGCATTTTTCTCTCTGTTCTTCTGTAATGAGATGATAGAAAGGACCCATATTTAAAACAACGTCAAATGATTCGTCTTCAAAGAGCGACATATCGGTTGCATCCAAAACAGCTGTCCTCATTGATTGATTTGTTACTGCAAGTTTTTGATTAATAATATCAATATGCCTTGGCGTAATATCCGCAGCAGTCACATCATGTCCCTTATCAGCAAGCCAAAAGGCATATATACCTGTTCCGGCCGCACAATCCAATATTTTACATTTGGAAGTAATAACTTCATCAAACACTCTGGTCGTTGTTATAAATTCTATTTTTCTTGCATTATTGGTGGTCAAACGATCTTCTTCCTTATAATTTTCATATGTATCTACGACATAATTTTTCATACAGATTCCTCCGATAATAATATGAATTTTTGATAAAAATATATAAAACATATCGTCAAATTCTTTATTAATGCAGCGTGACCGCCAGCATATCCTCTGCAAGCCTGCGGATTTCCTCTTCTTTGGCGCGTCCTTTTACAAGAGGGTCATGGAGGAAAGCCTCCGCCACCAGTCCCTTGTCGCCAGTCAGCGCTGCCTGCAGAATACGCTCATGATTCTCTATATGGGGCATAATCAGCTCATGAATGGGTTTGGGCAGACTTCCGGCAGATACAGGCCGGATAACATCTCTCTCAAACACCGCATTAGTTTCTACAATGGCTTCCTTTGGTAAATCGGCTATCTGTCCGCCTATATTGGGAATGTTCACATTGCTGACCACCCTTACAAGACCGCACAGGGCTTTGATCAGAAGAATCCCTTCCTCTCCCGTAGGCTTCAGCTCCATCTGCTCTTCTGCGTTTACCAGTCTGCGGGACTGCTCCAGCCGTTCCCTAAGCTGGTTCTTTCTCCAGGCTACAGTAGTCAGACCGAACTTCCAGCTTTTTACGGTTTCAGGATCTTTCAGATATTCATCCCCCGGCATAAATTCAGCCAGATGACGGTCCCCTGCCGCCGCAATCAGCCCATAGCGCCTGAACAGGTCCATTTTTACCCTATGGGCACATTCAAAAGTTGAATTTGCCCAGTTATTGTCCTTTTCCTCATATCCCTGCTCAAAATGTCCCTCAATATAGTTTCTGTATACCGAAAACAAATCGATTCCTTTATAGCTGGCATAATCAAACCAGGTGAAATGATTGATACCGAGAACATTGACATGAATATCCTCTCTTTTTATTCTCTCTATTCCCAGCTCTCTTTGGGCAATTCCAGCCAAAACCTTCTGCGTACCGAATACCTCATGACAGCATCCGAATGCCTTGATTTTGGGGAATACATGATACAGAGTTTTTATGCACAGAGACATGGGGTTCGTATAATTAATGACCCAGGCGTCCGGGCAGTATTCTTTCACTGCCTCTGCAAACTCAACAAACATGGGAATCGTGCGCATTGCCCGCACCATACCCCCGGGTCCTGCCGTGTCCCCCACAGACTGATAAATGCCCAGCCTTTCCGGCATATGCACGTCTGTCTCCATCTCGTCGAAAGTTCCCGGCATAATGGAAATCACCACGAAATCTGCTCCCGTAAGCGCTTCCTGCAGGGTGTCATACACACAATAATTCCATTTTCCTACCACATCCGGCCGCTGTTTCAGTCTGTTGCCAATGATCTCATTGGCCCTGGCCGCTTCCTTATCAATATCATACAGGCGGATAGTTCCCGATATAGCCTCTTCCATGGCAAGATCTGTCATAAAAGTCCATGCCCATCCCCTGGAGCCTCCCCCTATATATGCAATCTGAATATCTTCTGTCCTGTTATCCCAATATTTCATAGCTTCCTCCGTTCCTCCAGCTTTTCCGACCTTGATTAGCATTCTTTTACACTCTTTTATCCCCGTCCTCTGCCGGCAGTCCGCCCTGAGAACCTTCCGTAGAGCCTATCCCTGAACCATAATAAACCTTTTTCCGCTCCCCGCAGAGCTTCCGCAAGGGCCGCTCGTTACAGGAAAAAAGTCTTTCTTCCATCCTTATCAGCTCCTGTACCAAAACGCCCTTTCTTAGTCTTTTCATCTGTATATACCAAAAAATAATATTGTCCATCATAACTGAGACAGGCTGAGTCCAATACCCTCCGCCAAGCGGCGCAATACCCTATTATATAAAAAGCTACCCTCCTTAAAATATACTTTAAGGACGATAGCTAATCGCTTCGTGTTACCACCTTAATTTATCTATATTTCAGGATATAGACCTCTGTAAGTACGAAAATTTCTTTCGATACTCTGACGATATAATGGGTGTTCCCAGCGAAGCCTAATGCATAATACAATCGGTACACAGCTCCAAGACCGGTTCAATATTTCTTCAACGGAGTTTCTCACCAGCAAACTCCTCTCTATGCAATCTGAAATATTTACTATCTCTCTTCATCGCTAAATATTTTTGATAATTTTACTGATAATAAATATTTTGTCAAGCAATTTTAAATTAACTATTAATCACAGTTAATCCGGCAAATTCTGGTAATCCTCAAGTTCATGGTAAATCCTGTCTATGCGAATCTCTTTTCCCTCGATGATATATAACATGATATACCGATGAGATGAAAAATGTATTTTTCTATAGCCATATTGAGCTAATTCAGGTTCGTCGCATAGTTTCAAAGAAGCACCGGATTGTGACAATTTCTGTATGATATTTTCGGCATCTTGTAAAACACTGCGAGCTGCTGTATCATTGCAGAGTGTTATACTAATGTAAAAAAGTATGTCGTCCAACTGCTGTTTGGCAAAATCAGACAAAATTACTTTATAGTTCATATTTATCCCTCAGTTCTGCAAGTGCTTCAGTTGCCTCTTGACACTGGTCGTTTTGATGTTGTTTCCGGGAAAATTCTAATTCCCCAAGGAATTGATTTTTTGTAATGGTCTGCGATCCTCTGTTTAAAAAGAACTGTCGAATTACCTGCTGAACGACTTGCAGCTCGTCTTCTGTACATCTTTCAATCATGGATACAGTAGCCTCCAACGTACTCATAGTATCGCCTCCTTACTACAAATAATTTACCTTTCGCATGACTTTATTATACTCTGAAAGGATTTACTTGAAAAGTTATAAATTTAAAAATCTATATCCTCTTCCCTACTCTATTCATTTTCCCGCAGCCTCTCCACAATCGACTTCTTCGAGTTAAAGTGATGTACAGCCAACGGCAGGGCGATGCCAAGCAGGATAAATACCGGCACGATAAATACCATGGGTAAAAGGGTGAAACGGAATGAGAAAAACCACCACATACCTTCCATCAGATGGCCTGCCAACGGCTCCAGCGCTGCCGACAGGGTAAATGAAAGCACAATGGCGCCAAGCGCATAAAATACGCCCTCATAAACAAGCATCTGCTTTAACTGTTTTCCGGTCATGCCGACTGACTGTAACATTGCAAATTCCCTTCTGCGGCTTATGATTCCTGTCAGAATCGCATTGAAGAAATTAAGGATTCCGACTAATCCTACCACAAAGCTGAGCACTCCGCCAAGTAACAGGAACATATTTCGGAAGCTCTCAAAATCCTCGCGTACCGTCTCTTTACTCTCATACATCAGACCGGAGCTTTCTCCTGCCGTATATTCCGCCAGAAATTCTTCCGCTTCCGCCTCTGACTCCTCATTGGGAGTATCAAACAAATAAAACACCGGCCAAGGTTCCGCATTGCTGTCACGCACCAGAACCTCTTTGGGTAGTACCGCATCAAAACCACTCAGCTTATAACGATAGCTCATGCAAAGAGGAACCGTTACAATCGCGCAAACATTATATTCTACATCATTACATTTAACAATCCTCCACTCTAAACATTCCTCAGGCGTATCTTCATTGCAAAGCTCTCCTGTACGGCTGTCATAAAAATGCCCTTCTTCTACATAACTTACAGGAAGCTTTGTTCCTATTTCAGGATATTTCCCATACGGATTTCCATAATCGTCTACATGTACCGCAATCGCAATATTATGACTGTCTTTTTCAAAAAGCGGGGCAATATCTCCCTCCACAACAGTCAACTTTTCAAACAAGGCTTCATCCAATCCCTCCAAAAGCAGTCCGGCCTGCACCAGAGTCCCCCGTCTCTCACATTTAGCCAGATAACTATCCGCAAACTCTTCCGTAATATACAATTGACTGTCCCGCCATTGCTGTTCCGTAACATAGCAGTCTGTCGTGATAGGTAAGCTATACCCGCTGCCTGCCAGCGAACATTCCGTATTCTCTGCAATTTCGTCTATTATATCCTCTGTCAATCCTGCTTCCGTATTATAATAGTGCGCCTGACACCGAAAATAATCTGTTTTCCCGACGATAAAGTCAGCATCCATACTATGGCTCAAATACTTTTCCATATCAAAGCCCTGAGTGATTGCATACACGCTGTTTAAAAGAATGACTGCCAAAGATAACGAAAGCAATACAAGCACTGTCTTGGTCCTGCTGCGTCCCAGATTGGCAAACGCCATATGAGGAATGGAAGCGCCTCTGGTTGCACGACTTTTTTTCTTTCCGGCATTGGATTCCGTATACCGCACAGCTTCCACCGGCGATACCTTCGCAGCCATCCTCGCCGGACGCATGCATGAAAGAAGCACCGTAATCACTGCAAATATGCCCGAAAGTATGAAGATTACAGGCGACGCACTGATTTTTATAACTTCTCCCATTGTCGTATTAGCTATCATAATCACCGGTGTTAAAACACTGCCAACCCCATAACCGCCCAAAAATCCAATCGGAATCCCTATTACGGATAGGAATAAAGCCTGATTTCGTATTAACCGCTTCAACTGCCTCGGCGTAGTACCGATTGTCTTAAGCAGTCCGTAAAAGCGCACATCACTGCTTACCGAAATCCTGAATATATTATAAATAATCAAATATCCGGTAAAAATCACAAGCAGCAGGAAAACAACAATTGACAAAACTATCGCAGGGTCTATGTTGGAACCAAGCTCTGAGGTTGAATATCCCCAGCTCACACCGATACGGACACAATTCTCCGCTTCCCTGTCCTCCCATTGATAACCAAGGTCAGTATCTATGCTTTCCATAACTCCAAGGATATTGATACTGGAAGCAAGCATTACATTCATATCCGTACGGAAAGGCATCCCGCCTAATTCCACATAATCCGCCTCTACCCCTTTTACATATTCCTGTGATACATTGATAAAATGCACAGGAGACAGTTTATCATATTCCCAAAAGCCGACCAAAGTAAAACTGTCCGTCCGTACCTCTTCCTGTCCGCCATTTTGGCTATACAACGCATATGTCAACTGCACTTCGGCTCCAAGTTCTGCCGGTATTCCAAGCTTATCAAGCGCTGTCGTATCCATGACAATTTCATCTTTTCCATACGGCAGATGTCCTTCCTTCAATGAAATGTAAGACCATTTCGCACAATTGTCATCCATAAAGCTTATCTCCGCCGGTATTTTTGCAAAAGGCGGTTCTGTTATTACGCCGCATACCATGCGCAGACCATACGCTTTCACCTTGCTATGATTAGAAAGCGCCTCGATTTTTTCATCATCGACCTCCTTGAATGTTCCATGACAATATCCGCCTGCCTCACGGAACTGATATTCCTCGAAACTGGAATTAATAGACAGGGATATTGTAAACAGTGACGTAAAGAGCAGGGTCGTTAAGGCAATTGCAAATACAGCAATTGCATTCCGCGTTTTTGCAGCCGTCAGCTGTTTGAAGCCAAGACGGCGGATACAGCTTTTATTTTTTACATTCATAGCCGCACCCCCTATACCCGCTCTACAATCTTACCGTCTTCAATACGGATAATTCGGTCTGCAAGCTGTGCGATTTCCTCATTGTGGGTAATCATGACAATCGTCTGACCAAACTTCTGTCCTGTCACCTTCAAAAGTCCTAATACATCCTGACTTGTCTTGGAGTCAAGGTTTCCGGTCGGCTCATCGGCAAGAATAATAGCGGGCTTTGATGCAAGCGCCCTCGCGATTGCCACACGCTGCTGCTGACCGCCGGATAAATTGTTAGGCAGATTATTTAACTTGCTCCCTATTCCAAGCGTTTCAATAATACTGTCAATATAGTCCTTATCGGGACTTACTCCGTCAAGCTGTACCGGTAGTACAATATTTTCATAGACATTTAATACCGGAACAAGATTATAATTCTGGAACACAAAACCGATTTTCCTACGTCTGAATATCGTCAACGCCTCATCTTTTAAGGAAAAAATCTCTTTGCCGTCCACGGTAACCGTACCTGATGTCGGACGGTCCAATCCTCCAAGCATGTGAAGGAGCGTGCTTTTCCCGCTGCCGCTCGTTCCGACTACCGCAACAAATTCTCCTTTTTCCACAGAGAGATTGACGCCGTCAAGCGCCCTCACCTCATTTTCTCCACTTCCATAAACTTTTTTCAAATTTACCGTTGTTAATTGCATCTGGTCTACCTCCTTTGATAATACAATGCTATCATGGAAATCTTTCCAGAATCTTTCCACGGAAAAATCAATTATTACAGTTTTGAAAGATTTGAAGGGGCTGCCGGTAAATAGACAAAAAATTCGGAGCCTTTTCCCACTGTAGAACTTAACTTCATGTATCCGCCCTGACTCTGAATAATCTGTCTTGCAAGGAATAATCCGATTCCGACGCCTTTATCATCTTTTACATCCTCCGAACGGTAAAATCTCCCGAAAACAGCCGCCTGTTCCGACTCCCTTATTCCTTTTCCCGTATCGCTTACCTTAATGCATGTGAATAATTCATAGGTTTTCACGGAAATGGTAACAGTGCCGTTTTCCGTATATTTTATGGCGTTATCCACTATGTTTCCGACTGCCTCAAGCGTCCATTTCTCGTCAAAAACCGCCCATGCCTTACTGTCATGAACAATGATTTCAAGCCCCTTCGCTCTTGCCGCAGGTTCATATTGTTCGTAAAGGGTATGAAGCAGACCTGTCACCGGCTTAGCAGACGGGTTGACTGTAACAATCCCTGTCTCTAAGCGGGACAGCTTTACAAGCGAAGAAATCAGGAAGTTCAATTTTTCCGCCTGATTATGAATCTGAACCGTACTTTCCCTCGCACTCTCAGACAGCGGCTCTTCCTGCAGAAGCTCCGAATATAATAATAAGTTTGAAATTGGAGTTTTGGTCTGATGTGAAATATCCGAAATCAGCGTATTGGTCTTATTCTTTTCCGCAGTCAGGTTTTTGACTGACACTTCATTTGCGGCAAGATAATGCGCGAACGTACTCTCCAATCTTGAAAGCCTTGTCTCGTCATAAAATAACTCTTCAAATCGCCCTTTCATAGCCGCATCCAGCATAGCCTCCATGCTCTGCATCACTTTCCTGACACGGCGGCGTTCCAGTAATACCAGACAGAGGCAAAACACGATACAGGCAAACGCCACGCACAAGACTGTTTTATTCATCCTGCTTCCTCCATGCATACCCTATTCCGTACACGGTTTTGATATAGTCTCCGGCATGAAGCTTGTCCCTCAGTCTTTTTACGCAGACTGACAGTGCATTTTCATCGACATACTCCGACTGTCCCCAAACATAGTCAATGAGAGTCTCCCTTGAAAGCGTAATTTCTTTATTTTCCATAAAAATCCGCAAAAGCTTCTGCTCTGTCTTACTGAGCTCCACCTTTTCCCCGCAGTAAAAGAATTCCATACGTTCAAAATCAAAAATCCAGTCATCGATTTTCTCTTTATGACTTCCCGTACTTTGCTCCAGACTGCGAAGCTGCGTATTCACGCGCGCCCGGAGCACCGCAAGGGAAAAGGGCTTGGTTATATAATCCTCCGCCCCCGCTTCCAATCCGGTCACAATGTCAGTTTCCATATCGTTTGCAGTCAAAAGAATGACAGCAGTGTCAGATTCCCCTTTCAGTTCCTTCAGGAAATCAAAGCCGTTTCCGTCCGGAAGGTTTACATCAAGAATCACCAGTTCATAGGTATTTGCACTCAATTGTTCTTTTGCCTTTCTTATCGTCCCGCAGGCGTGTGCCAGAATACTCTCGGAAGTCAGCGCACGGCACAATCCTTCCGCCAGCGCTGAGTCATCCTCTATAATCAGAATGTGGTACATGTGAAATGCCTCGTTTCCAAATAGTCGTTTTTACAAGTCTGACATAATTTGGATATCATTTTAGCATAAAGCGCATGTTTTTACAACGAGATAAGGGCTCTATATTACGCCTTCATTCTGCCTTTATTTCGCCTTTATTCCATCTCCCTAAGCCTTTCCACCAGAGTTCTCCTTCTCATGATTATTAAAATAATTCCTGAAATAATCACAGGTACTACTACAATCAGAACCGCATACCCAGTCAGATGCCAAACCGGGAAATGCCAGTGAAGATAAGTCGCAGCATGCTCACGCATGGTCTGTACGAGAACATACCCCGCAGCCGTTCCGAAAATAACGGTAATGACGATATTTTTTACAGCAAGGATAAGTCCCTCTCCTATAATCATCTTCCTTAGCTGAGCGCCGGTCATTCCTATCGAGCAGAGCATTGCAAATTCCCGCTTGCGAGCCATAGCGTTTGACACTAAGGTATTTACCAGATTTATAAGCGCAAACCCGATTATAAACGCCGAAAGTCCAAAGATAAAGACTTGAATCGAGGTATAAGATAATTCATCATTTTTTAATTTGTCCGTAAATTTTCCCATTGAAACATAGGGATTTTCATCAGTATAGCTTTCAAGGAATTCTTTTACAACGGTATCATTTCGGTAATCATCAACCGAAATAATCATCCCGCCGCTGAAATCATATCCTTCAGGAACCATTGTTTTTAAAAGTTCTTCAGGCATAAAAAACCAGCCTGAGTGTATAGTAAACAGCATTGCGCTATCATCGTTAATTTTATAAATATTTTCAACATCTCCCGCCACGGTAAAATAGTCATCACGATAATCTTCACCGTCATACCACCTGAATCTGACCTTGTCGCCTGTCTTGAATTCCCAGCCGTATATCTCTTTTGCCACAAAATTATCACTTACTATTATTTCCTTATTCTGCACCATTCTGTCGTAATCAAAAACTTCGCCTTCTTTCCGGCATTGTTCAAAAATATCGGTTTCATCTCTATCAAAGGGCATAACAGAGTCGTTTGCCTGATAATTATTGTACTCAAACGTCACATCAAAGCATTCCCAGCGTGTTATTTTATTCACGCCCTCCAAAGCTGCGATTCCCTCGTCAAGTTCCCTTGGAAAGGGATTGGCAAGCTGAATATCCGCAACACCGTGTTCCATTGTCTGCACCGTATTTCTTGATATACTAAGTATATAATCGCCAAAATAATAATGCGTCTGGCGGGAAAATTCCTCACGGTTGATAGAAGCCAGCAGCGTCGCTCCCGTAATAAAAAGTACCCCGCCTATGCCAAGAGAAACGGCGGTCATTGCGGATTTTTTCCTGTTGCTGTCCGAGCTTATTTTCGCAAGGCCAAAAGGCGTAAGCTTTCTTTTTCTGCGGACTTTACCTTTTGCTTCTCCGATACAGTCGTTCATCTTCGCCGCCTCTATAGGCGAAGCCGCCGCTGCGATTTTGGCGGGCTTCCTTACGGAAAACATAACCGTAAGAGTGTTTGCAATTATAGTTAAAATCCATATTTTAACCGTGTCAGGTAAATAGAATCCTTTCGGAATAATAAAATACGCAAAAACCGTACCCGTCAAAATACCAATCAGAGCCCCCACGATACTGAGAAAAATCCCCTCGTACCGAACGGTTTTCCTAATTTGTACGGAAGTCATGCCAATCGTCCGAAGCTGCCCGAACTGGCGTATTCTGCCGGTTACCGAAATGTAGAAAATACTGTAAATTACAAATACACTAACAAATAACACCCCTGCACTTACCACTACAGTGAAAAGCTTTTCATCTGTTGATAAACCTGACAGTCTTGTCGCAAATAAGCTGTTTTCTCCGATTCGATGTCTGGGTATCCCGTACTGCTCACCCATGCTGCGTATCTCATTTAAAAAAGTCTCATCGTCCATGTCATCTGCACAGATAATTCTGACCGCTGCAGTATAGTTTAAGTTTTTAAGCTCTGCACCGTTCTGCGCATATTCTTCCGAAAGCATTATGTCAAAGCCGCTTTCCGATTCCGTGTCCGTAAATCCTGTAACCTTATATGTTTCGGTATTTCCGTCAAGCCATGTCACGGAAATCTCCGTACCGATAACAGGTTCTTTGCCTATTTTTCTCATGTAAGCTTTTGATACCGCCGCTTCGTCGATTTTTTCAGGGTAACTGCCATCTGTAATTAATGAACGGACATATTTGATAATCTCCCCATCCTCGGAATAAAAGGACGCACGGATAATGTAATTTTCTATCTCCATTACGCTGCCAAGTTTGTAAAGTATCATATCCTCGGTGCGTTCGTCGTTTCTCAGATTTTCAATCTGCTCATTGCTTAAGTCTCTGTATACTACCTGCGGCATTGTCGCAAGTTCCCGCTCCCCGGCTTTGTCATAAGCGGCAGCAAACCCTGCCAAGCCTGAAATAAGCGTTGCAGAAAGAGCGACGGTGATTATTATAAAAATATTCCTCATTTTTCCCGATTTAAGGCTCCTCATTGTAAGCCTGCGTATAATTCCACTGTTATTATTCTTCAGCATTTTCAGGCTCTCCTCTCTGCAATCCTGCCGTCCTCAATCCTGACGATTCTGTCCGCAAGCTGTGCAATTTCAAGGTTGTGGGTAATCATCACAAGCGTCTGATTATAACTTTCCGCCGTCTGCTTCAAAAGTCCGAGGACTTCCTGCCCCGTCTTGCTGTCAAGGTTTCCGGTTGGCTCGTCAGCTAGGATTATTGCCGGTTTGAAAGCGATGGCTCTTGCGATTGCGGCACGCTGCTGCTGCCCGCCTGAAAGATTATTGGGGAAACTATCCAGCTTATCCTCAAGGTGAAGCATTTTTATAACGCCTTCAATAAATTTCCTGTCGGGTTTGTTTCCGTCCAGTTCGATTGGGAGGACGATATTTTCGTAGACATTCAGCATAGGTACAAGGTTGTAGTTCTGGAAGACAAATCCAATCTGCCTGCGGCGGAAAACGGTAAGCTCGTCGGGAGACATTCCGGCAATTTCCTTTCCTTCTATTTTGACGCTCCCCGAAGTGGGATTATCAAGTCCGCCCATCATGTTAAGCAGCGTGGATTTGCCGCTTCCCGATGTTCCCACAACAGCTACGAATTCACCCTGCTCAACGGAAAAATCAACTCCGTCCAGAGCTTTTACGAGGCTGTCGCCGCTGCCGTAGTATTTTTTTAGGTTTTCGGTTTTAAGTATGTTCATTTTGCTGTGCTCCTGTATATGAAGATTTTGTAATTTCAGTATAGACGGGAAATGTCACAAAAATATCTCAAAATTATAAAAAGTTTGGGGTGTTGCGAAGATTTTTCAAGACGGCCGTTGTACAATATAGACAAATCAACGCAGGCCCGCTCTCGCTACAGTTCAGCCGCAGCGGTACTAAGGCTGCAAAATACGCAGCCTAAGGACCGGCGGCATCACAGTACCTGCTTTTGATATTGTCTATATTGTACAACTACGTTTTTGTAATAACTAGTAACTACACCTAAAAAATCCCACATTTATCAGCTTTTAGGTCAAAATATAGTGTAGTTAATTAGCGAACGTTATACTAGTTTAGAAATAAGAATTTCCGATAACATTTCCGATAACAAGAGTTTGACAGAACTTGTGACTTAGAAAGATAGTTTTGCAGATATGCAAATTGATTCAGTAAGCAGAAAGTTTCATCATATAACCTCGGCGGGCAGATTGCACAAAATGTTCGCGAAGCGGCTTGAGAAGGAATATGAGATTTTCTTAATATTCCGTTAGATACCCAGCAATTTCGGGACATGGATGTCCCGAAAAGCCCGCACTGAGCCCGGACGGCGAATTGCGGGCGGTTGCGTCCGCTATCAACAACCTATCCGGAATATTTAGAAAATCCATATTCCGAAGTCAGGCGCGAACGAACATTTTGTGCAATCTGCCCTCTCAGCTCATTCCAACGGTACACTCACAATAAATTCCGCCCCCTCCGGCGGCTCTGACTTTACCATAATAAATCCTCCCTGCCCCGAAATAATATTACGTGAAAGAAACAGTCCGATTCCAAGTCCCTCGGTGTTTTTCACAGCCTCAGAGCGATAAAATCTGCCGAAAATTTTCGCCTGCTCGCTTTCTGGAATTCCATCTCCGCTGTCCTTTATCTTTATCTGTGTATAAAACTCGTTCGTCTCAGCAGAAATAGTTATACAACCGTTTTCGGGCGTATACTTCACCGCGTTGTCCAGAATATTGAACACTGCTTCCGCCGTCCATTTTTTATCGCAGAATGCATAAATACTGTCGGGACAATTCACCTGTACGCTGATATTTTTATTTTCCGCAGCAGAAATTATCTGAACGAGGCTTTCTCCGATAATTTCAGCAACGGAAAGCTTTTCTTTTTTAAATGTAATAATTCCGGTTTCAAGCCGTGACATTTTTATCAATGCATTCATTAAAAATTCCAGCTTTTCCGTCTGTGCAAGAGACAGTTCGAGAAATTCGCGACGTTTTTCCTCATCAATATCCTGACGTAATAAAATCTGCATATACATTTTCAGATTTGCTGCAGGAGTTTTAACCTGATGGGATATATCCGAAACAAGCGCCTGTATTTTCTCCTTATCACGTTTGGACTGTTCGGTCCTGCTGTTCAGAATCTCGTACAAGCGTTTAAGCCGTACATTGATTTTCCCGTCAACAGTATCTCCGGTAATTTCAAAATCGGGATTATTTTCGGCAATCATATCGTCTAAAGTATGGCTCAGTTCTTCCGAAAAAGATGAAATCTTTCTATGGTAATATAAAATTATGTAAACCAGTACAGTCACTAAAATTATAACTGTAACAGAAAGAATAAAGATATAAGTCATTGATTTTCACCGTTCCATAAATAGCCTATGCCGTAGACAGTTTTTATATATTTGTGGTCTTCGTCCTCTATTTTACTGCGGATTCTATTAATGTTTACAGTCAGCGTATGCTCGTCAACAAAATTTCCCTTGTCGTCCCAAAGCTTTTCAAGGAGTATCTGTCTGGTCAGAACGCTTCCCTTACTGTTCACAAAATTCCTCAGAAGATTGTATTCTGTCGGTGTAAAAGAAATATTTTTCCCTCCTGCAAAAGCCGTAAATCTTCCAAAATCAACGGTAAGAAAATCATCGGAATAAACGTCACCCAAGACATCGTTTCGTTTGAGAACAGCGGCAATTCTTTTCCTTAAAACAGGAAGAGAAAACGGCTTGGTGATATAGTCGTCTGCGCCGCAGCCAAAGCCGATAAGCTCGTCCGATTCAAGGTCGCGGCAAGTGAGAAAAATCACGGGGATATTCTTGCGTTTTTTTATTTCACGGCACAGTTCAAACCCCTCCGTATCAGGGAGATTTACGTCCAGTAACGCAATATCCGCAGATTCCACTCTATCAAGCGCTGTCTTTGCGTTTTCGGCACAGATAACATTATAACCCTCGGCTGTAAGGTCAAATTCAAGACCGTTTCGTAAATCATTGTCGTCATCAATTACGAGTATTGTAAACATTCTTCAATCACCCAACCTCATTTCTTTCGATAAATCTCGTATCCACTACTCAGCAGTTCAGCGACATTTTCTTTTCTTTGCGAAACTTTTCCTGTACTTCTAGTTGCATCAATAATAATTACTTCCGCTTTTTCACTGTCTGCAAACTCCTTGAAGAACATAACATGACTCCCAATCTTAGCGAATACATCACCTTGCCGTATCTCGTCTATTTTTATTACCGTTGCATACTCAGGAATATCTTTTGTTGCTATTTTCTTCGGTAATTCCCAGCACACTGTCAATAAGCCGGAACAATCTACACCGACTGTATTATGACTGCCATATCGTTTCTTATCTTCCGGGACATTTCCTGCATACTTTCCCTCTGCAATTCCTGCTGTAAATTCTTCCAGGGTTGAAGCGTTTCCCCAACTATACGGAATGCCTGTATTTATTTCATCGACTTTCCACCAGCCGCAATCAAGTGTTTGCCCTTTCCAAGTTATATCGGGAGTATCAACAAATCTTCCGTCATTATCTATTCCATGCAATACATTATTTTCCGTCGCCCGCCATTCAAAATCAGCGTATTCCAATGCTTTTTCAATAACCGCTTTTCCCCACTTATTCATACATATTCTCCTTTGCCGATTATAAGTATTGCAAACATTTTTTAATCAACCGACCATATTTCCAATAGCTTCTTCAACGGCGGCATTTAAGCTCCCTCAAACACCACTTCTATTTCATAATCCTCCACATCATAGGAACCGCGCATAAAGTTTTCAACTAATGTTACGGCGCTTTCTCTGGCTCTGTCAAACAATCCCTTTTCTATGGCTTTTTCTTCTTCACTGTTTTTCAAATCGGCAAATGAATCGGCTACATCCGTTACGCTGATTGGATTAAAAATATTGTTTTTCTCATCATATAGAGTGAAACTATCCTGGTCTACATCAGAACTGATAATCTCAACATTGGGAAGTGTTACGGTTATTATTTTTTCCTCATCATTTTTATCAATTTGGATTTTAGTAAAATCAATTCCGGCCATTATAGTACCATCATAACTGTAAATGAACATAGATGTAGTGAAAGGAATAGTATATCCGTTTATTTCTCTTGAGCTGTCAACCTTTTCAATATGGGTATAATTATATTCAGCCGTACACAACTTCCCAATATTAGCCATACTGGTTCTGATTGTCTCGCCGGAGATTTGAATTTCCTTTTCTACTATCTTTTCAACCGGAACCTCTTTAATGATTTCGACTGTATTTACCTGCCTGCTATAGTAAAATTTGGTTCCGAAAAATATCACACAGCAAAGCAATACAACAACAAGTAAACTTATTACCTTATGAATTATTTTTTTCATATAAATACCTCTATGTACATTTATTTTTAACCAACTGTTTATCAATACAATTAGGTAAATATTGCTTTATATCTTTACTAAAATCCCCCAATATGCGCGAGTGTTTTCGAAGCCACCGCAGAGCCTTCGTTCATTGCAGAAATAATATCATTATCTTTTACATAAGAACATATGAAAGCCGCATGATAGCTGTCGCCGCAGCCCGTAGTATCAACAATTTCAGTGACGGGAACAGCCTTGACCCGGTATTCTTTTCCGTTAAAAAAGGTAACACTTCCGTTTTCGGCAAGCGTAGCGTTGAAAATCCCGTCATACTCCTCCGACCATTTTTTCAACACAGGCAATATACTTTCATCACCGCTGATTAAGAAAAAATCAATATATGGCACGATTTTTTCAAGCTCGTCAAAGTTTCTGACCTTGTCGAAATCTAGGGCAAGTTTAAAACTATTCGTTTCTCTTAATTTCAAAACATCTGTCAAATTGGGACAATAATAATTAATAAATACAACATCTGAACGTTTAAGAACTTCAATATCTTCATCTGACATGCGAAAGTCGCCGTAAACTCCGCTATTCCATGAATTGTCTTTAAAATAACGGTCGCCTTCCGGGGTCAGATAAATGCGGTTTGAAGCGGTTATACCGTTTTTAATTATGTGTATGGAGCTTTTATCAATTGATTTGTCGCGAATGGAGTCTAATATGGCTTTTCCGCATTCATCATCACCGATAGCGCCCATAATGCCCACATTAATATGAGGATATCCGCACGCCACTGCAGCAAAGTTAAGAGCCTCTCCTCCGGGTAAAATATCTCCGGTCGAATCAAAAATATCGGCGCACATAGTTGTCATGGCAGTTATTTTAATCATCATTTATTCACATTCCTGCTTATTATATAAAATAAGGACGTAAGCTATATATAATAGACTTGCACCCTGATATTTTCCCATTTAGTTATTCTTTGATTTTGGAATACAAAATCTATTATAACTTAGTAATAGCTTACATTCCCATCTGCGTATAATGAAATACGGAAATACTATTGATTTCTTCCATAATCTGTATTTTAGTATTTCTAATGTCAATGTCATCCTGAATATCAAGAAAATATCTATCTGACACACCGAAAAATTTCCCAAGCCTTATTGATGTATCTGCCGTTATTTTCCGTCTATCATGTAAAATATCCTGAATTCTTGAAACCGGAACATGAATTTCCTGTGCCAATCTATACGCTGATAATCCGAACGGTAACATGAATTCTTCAGATAATATTTCGCTTATTTTGGGAGTTTCAATATAATTTTCCATAACAACATCCTCTCTAATGATAATCCACTATTTCCACATCAAAAAAATTATTTCCATCCGGTTTAAAACATATTCTGTATTGTTCGTTTATTCTAATGCTATATTGCCCATCCCGGTCACCTTCAAATTTTTCCAAGTGGTTAGCCGGTGGTATTCTCAAGTCCTCCAAGCTTTGTGCATTATCAATCATAATCAATTTACGTAACGCTATCTTTTGTATTAATTGTGGCAGTTTCTTTGAAAACGTCTGATTGTATATCTTTTCCGTTTCTTTGTCTGTAAATGTTTTTATCATAGTTTAATTATACCTGTTTCACGTGTATATGTCAATTACACTTTTAACCAACTGCCATGCTATGCTCCCTTCGCGCAGCAAACTCAAAGCATCTTCATATTTTACCCACTTAACAGAATCAACCTCCCCTGAGATTACAAAATCAGCTTTTTTTACAAAAGCCTTGTATCCTAACATGAGCATTTCCTTTTTTTCATATGGATAGCTTTTTATAAACTCGACTTCAATCACATCCTGACCGATTTCTTCTTTAACTTCACGAATAACAGTTTCTTCTGCCGACTCCCCGATTTTCATTATACCGGCTACACACACATAGTTGGTAGTGGACACATAATTCTGCCTTATCAATGCAATCTCTTTTTCTTCATTCACGACAGCAGCTATAATGCTTGTGGTAAACATATCCCATAAAGGCACATTACACTTTTCACAGAATGGAATCAGCCCTTCGTCGCCTATTTCTTTTTTTATTAATTTACTTCCGCAATGCGGACAGTATTCAAAATGCATTGTAGACTACCTCCTTTATACGCACTCAGGCTTTTTTCAACCATTGCTATATCCCGAAGTTCTTCCTCTTTGTCATATGTATAGTTCTCCGGAACATTGTCAAACAGCTCAATCCGTTCCATTTCATTATCAGGAAGCTGTCCTAACGAATTGGCTTTTGCATAGAAAACCCTTCCGTTATTCTGACCTGCTCCGTTTTCCCAGGTATACTCATAATCCCATAAAGGAATTATGGTACAGTCATTTATTCCGGTTTCCTCAAAGAGCTCTCTTTTAGCCGCTTCCATAGGAGTTTCGCCAGCTTCTACATGCCCTCCCGGATGTTCATAACTCTTCCTGTACTTGTGCCAGCAATATACCCATTTGTCCTGATATCTAGTAAAAATAGCCACGAATTCTATATGTTGCAGCCAACCGGCAGGATAGTCTGTCTTAGCCATTTTGTTTCCTCCATTTACGATGTTCTTTCACATATTTCAGGCTTTATATGCTTTATAATGCGGATTCTCTGAATTATTTTCCCAATAAGCTTCTACACCATTATCATGAATTTGCTGATTTCCGTTTAGCCACTGCTTATATACTTCTTCTTCAAATAATTCAGTTGTTTTTTGGCACGGAAACTCATTGCATTCTCCGCAAAAATCAATTCCATGTTCCTTAGTGCATTCAAGTAAAAAACACCCTTTGATACTGCATTCATTATGCTCTAAGCTACGGCAGCCTTCACAGGAGGCAGCGCTGTACATACAAAGTACGTCTTCAAAATTGTTATAACTTTCTACGGCATCGGGAATATGCTTTTCATAAAATTCTCCCATACCCTCCAGATATTTTAATAGTGTTTTAGAAGTCTTACAGATTACTCCATCATTGTATGCCGAACAAGTATGGCACATTAAAGAACAAGGTGCAATCTTTTTCAGAAGTTCATTCTTATCCATCTTTTGATTTCCTCCACAAATAATATGTGCTTCGACTTTTATAGTACATTGGACTAGAATAAATCAGAATGTGTTCCAGTGCGGAATAGAAATAATTCAAGCGCATCTTGGTTGATACGGTAAATAAGAAGCCAATCCGGCTCAACATGGCACTCGCGAAATCCACTATAATTACCTGTTAAGCCGTGATCACGATACTTTTCATCCAGTTTCTGTTCACACGCTAACATATTAACAACGTCTCGTAAGCGTTCAATTTTGCAACCACGCTTTTTTGCAAGTTTTAAATCTTTTTTAAACTGATTAGATGGAACAATCTTAAGCATCTGCAAATACCTCATCTATAATTTCATCAAAAGATTCGTAACGCTTGTATTTATCCGGATTTTTTTTCATTTCTTCATATTCATCCAGCGCTGCCTTTGTTTCTGCATTTGGAGTTATTCGCTTTACTTCAAATGGAATTCCATTATGATTAATGGCAGAGCGCAGGAACATATTAATCGCAGAAGACATATTTAATCCAAGATCACCAAAAAGCGCTTCTGCTTCCTGCTTTAATTTAGAATCCACACGTACATTAATATTTGTAGTAGCCATATATGATATCACTCCTTTTGAATTTAGTATATTTACGTTTGCAAGCATTGTCAATAAAATGAATGAAAATGTTTTACATTGTTTTACTTTATCAAACACTTATAGTATATCACAGCATTTCAGTATCTATTTCCATATTTCAATTTTGCTTCGTTTGTATATTTTTTTACAAACTCCTCTTTCGCACCGGTATAACCATCTCTATTATGCTCAAATTTTTTCCATAATGACAGCTTCATTTCTTCGTATTCATGAGCAATATCAGGAAATTCATTAAGATAATCCCGAAAATACAATTCGTCGTTGTCTCCTATATACCTTAAATGCAAATGAAATACTTTTTCGGAAAAACCATTTTCCGTATATCCTTTATTGAAAGAATATCTGTCTGTACTGTGACTCATACAAATGTAGCCATTTTCAACCAGTAAATCTTTGATACCCGACACATCGCAATCCTTTGAAACTTCCACAAGAATATCAATAATCGGTTTCGCCCATATGGAATTTACTGCCGTACTGCCTATATGTTCTATTCCGGCAGCTTGTGGAATTATTTTCATTAAATCAGCTTTTTCATCAGCGAACCAGAATTTCCAACAGTCCTGATGCTCTGTTAAAAAGATAGGAAATAACTGCCACAGTTCTTCTAAACTCATTTCCGATAATTTTTTACCCATACACACCTCACTGATTTATGTACATTTTGATTCTATTCCGCAATAAGCACAACATTTGCAAACCATTCCCCGGTACAGGGAATCAAGTCTCCTTCCACGGTCTCTGCGATTCCTTCATAAATGATTTTTTCATGTACAGTCCGGAAATACTTTTTGTGGATTGCCAGCAATTCGTCGCGTATATATGTTTTCCTGGCATCTTCCATGTGATTTTCCGAAAGATATCTGGCGACCTTTTTCGCGCCATCTGCATTTTCATCCATATATACAGATGAGTTAATGAGCGGTGCATGATCCTTTAATACACGGGCAGTATCTCTGATTCCGTTTTCCATCAGATTTACCATATTTGTGAAACCTACAAAGGTGCAGACCATATCAATGCTATGATCCAGAATTGGAAGATTAGCGGCATCACAGGCAATATAATTTACTTTAATATGCGGATTGATTTGCTTGAATTTGATTCGGTCACGCCATAATACCTGAAAGCTCAGGTCGGCTGAGATTATTTCCACATTGGCATTCACATTTTTCAGTATTTCCCGTAAGAGCAATCCTCTGCCGGACGCCACATCAAGCAAAAATCCTGATTTCAGCTTTACAGCTTCCTCGACAATGCCGTCAATAAAGTCTCTTTCAATTTTTCGCTGGTTATCTGACTTATGTGAGGCAAATTTATCATCAAAATCGACATCTGTTTCCTCTTTAAAATATTCAGTCCAAGAATTGAAGTTCTCCTGTTCCTGCGATTGAAAATCGAGAATTCCCTCGTGTATGTAAAAAGTATGTCCTTTCTCACAGACGATTTTTCCTTCAATAATTTCTTCGCCATCCTTTTTGTTTTCCGTAATCGAAAACTTTTCCCCGCAATGAGGGCAGCGTAAAACGGGTAGAATATTAGTGTACATTATCTCTATTTTCTCCTGATTTCTTCACAAATGACAGGGATTTTGATTCCTATTGCCTTTAGTTGTTTTTTATTTAAGTGTAACACAGCTAATATGCAAAGTCTATTTGATTATCCTATACAATGACACAGCTGTGATTTTTCAGTCTGTCAAATTTGCACAATACAATATATTGTATTCTGTTTTTGTTTAAATCCAGCAGATGCACTACATAATGATTTGCACATGATATTATCGCTATTTCGTCTTTTATTTTTCTACATATATAACGTATAAAAAGAATTGCACAATCCTTCTTCTCATGATATAAATATTTCATATCAAATCTTTATACTTATTTTTTCTATTTTCGCAAATCACAAAGGAGACACATCTATGAATCAAAAAAATGCAAATCAAAAAGTTACCAGTCAACCATCTTCAAGCCAAAATGTTGTAAGCTCAAAATCATCAAATTCAGACTCAGAATTCCTGAATGCCCAAGGTGCGATTCCATATGGTATGACTAACGATTACATGTTCAGGGCGGTCCTTCAGACTAATAACAAAGCTCTGCAAGGGTTAATATGTTCACTGCTGCATCTCAAGCATGAAGATGTACTGTCCGTGGAAATCACTAATCCCATTATATTAGGTGAAGCCGTTGAAAACAAAGAATTCCGACTGGATATCAATGTCAATCTTAATAATCAAACACGTATTAATCTTGAAATGCAGGTAGCCGGAAAATTAATCTGGCCTAATCGCTCACTTATCTATCTTTGCCGTTCCTTCGATATGCTTAATCATGGGCAGGATTATCAGGAAATCCAACCCGTCATACATATCAGTTTTCTGGATTATACCCTGTTTGACAAATACCCTGAATTTTATGCAACAAACAAACTGTTAAACGTAAAAAATCATCATGTTTATAGTGACAAACTGACCTTAAGTGTGGTAGACTTATCTCAGATAGCTCTGGCAACCGATGAGGATAAAGAGTATCACATTGACTATTGGGCTAAACTTTTTAAAGCCACTACTTGGGAGGAAATCAAGATGTTAGCAGCTAAAGACCAGTATATTGATGAAGCATCCAAGACCATTTATAGGTTAAGCACTGACGAACAGATTCGTAAGAGATGTCTGGATCGAGAGGAATATTATTTGGATAAAATGGCTATGGAGAGGACTATTGAAGAATATCATCTGGATAAAATGGCTATGGAGAGGACTATTGAAGAATATCATCTGGATAAAATGGCTATGGAGAGGACTATTGAGGCTCAAAAGGCAGAACTCGCGGAGAAAGATGCCCTTATCCAAAGGCTCTTTGCTGAAAATGAAAGAC
The DNA here is from genome assembly GCA_964600805.1 of uncultured Bacteroides sp. Taxonomy (GTDB): domain Bacteria; phylum Bacillota; class Clostridia; order Lachnospirales; family Lachnospiraceae; genus UBA3282. Next base: position 59,590 of record CAZRKN010000019.1, read on the forward strand.
TAACAAATGCAGGTAAATAAACAATGTTCCCTTCACAGGAAAAATAAAATATGTTAAAATACTGGAAAATAATACAATAACAAAGGAGCATGGTTATAATAATGATCAGAATAGGTATTTTAGGATATGGAAATCTCGGGAAGGGCGTAGAAAGCGCCATTTTACAAAATCCCGACATGGAGCTTACCGCAGTATTCACACGCCGTAATCCGGACAGCGTACAGGTTAGGACACCGGGCGTCAGCGTTTTACCGGACAAAGCGTTATCGGACATGCAGGATAAAATCGACGTACTTGTTTTATGCGGGGGCAGCGCCACAGATTTGCCTGTGCAGACACCGCAATATGCGGGCATGTACAACGTAGTGGACAGCTTTGATACCCACGCAAGGATTCCGGAGCACTTTGCAGCAGTAGATGCGGCGGCGAAAAAAGCAGGAAAAACCGCTATCATTTCCTGCGGCTGGGACCCGGGCATGTTTTCCTTAAACAGACTGTATGCGAACTGCATTTTGCCCGATGGACATGATTATACATTCTGGGGAAAGGGCGTTTCTCAGGGACATTCCGATGCGGTCAGAAGAATTCCGGGCGTAAAGGACTGCAGACAGTACACTATTCCGGTGCCTGTAGCTCTTGAAGCGGTGAGAAGCGGCTCTAATCCTGAGTTGTCTACAAGACAGAAGCACACCCGTGAATGCTTTGTAGTGGCACAGGAAGGTGCAGACACTGCCGCCATTGAACATGAAATCAAGACAATGCCCAACTATTTTTCCGACTATGACACGACAGTGCATTTCATTACGGAAGAGGAAATGAAGCGTGACCACAGTGGCTTGCCACACGGCGGCTGCGTCATCCGCACCGGCAATACGGGCATGGATAAGGAAAATTCTCATGTTATCGAGTACAGCTTAAAGCTGGATTCCAATCCGGAATTCACAGGCTCTGTCATTGCAGCTTATGCAAGAGCGGCATATCGCATGAACCATGAAGGATTAAACGGTGCAAAAACCGTCTTCGATATCGCACCCGCTTACCTTTCTGCAAAAAGCGGAGAAGAACTGCGGGCACATCTTTTGTAACATATAAAAAATCGTCGCTCGGCAGCGACGATTAAGAGAATGCTTCGCATTCTCAAT
>CAZRKN010000020.1:0-60251 GCA_964600805.1 uncultured Bacteroides sp.
GGGCTAATAAGCCCGAAAAATCTAATTCCTCCATCACTTTTTTCAGGGTATAGACTGGATCGTCGTCAGGTATACTCAACTCGAAGAAACTGAAGTTAATTTTCTGTTGCCCTAATTCAAAAAAGTCGTTATAATAATCTTGTTTTAGCATAGTTACATTATAATATGTAACGGGAGAAAGATGGTTGTCGTTAGCCATCTTTTTTCTTTTTTTATAAAATTTTAAGGAGACGGTGACTCATTTGAGTCACAGCTTCCCTGTGTTAGAACTGTCATTTCCCGACAGCTCCTTTGTTTTGTTATAGGAATAATAAGTTGTACATCGGGACGAAAAGTTGTACATTCGCTAATTGCTATTGAATTACAATTTATTTTTTTGTAAAATTTTACAAAAAGGAAAGAGGTAATAAGTATGATAAAAGTTTCACAGATCCTTGCGAAAGTAGTTAACCGGAACATTAAAAAGGAGATGGATAGCGCATGTATGATTATTGGCTATCAGCCAGTTGTGCCGGATTCTGCGAAAAAGTTTATAAACAGAAAGAAAAAGTAGTGAGCGAGAAATATAGAAAATTAATTGATAAAATTACATATGGGTTAGTTGCGGATAATTCAATAGATACCGCTGATGTAGAAGCCTATAAGTTTGGTTTGGAAGTTACCATACTAAAGACATTTCATTATGTTTCTTATATTGCAATAGCTTTATGTATGAATAAACTTCTTGAGTTTGCTGTTATTTTTGTTGTGTTTTAAATATTTCGGCGCAATACAGGTGGTTACCATGCCCAAATGAGGATTGGATGCTGCCTGTTTTCCTGCGTCGTTATTTTTTTATCTCTTTTTACAACTGAAATAAGCTTCAGCTGGCAGAGTGCAGCAATAATTTCAATTCTTGAAATATTCATATTACTAATATTATCGCCGGTAAAGAACAGCAACAGGAACTTGGATACAGAAGATATGGAATATTTTAACATAGGCTTAAGATATTGTCAGTGGTTTTTTTGTGGTCTGTATCGCAACAATCGGATTAAGGGCTGGATACTTTATTACACTGTATACAATAGGGTTGACTATGGATACTTTTTTGACTATTTTGGGGAAATTACAATCCATAAAGCAATCCTAAGCTTGCCAAAATGTACGTCAGGACGAAAAGTTGTACGTTTGAAGAATTCGCTTAACATATTTCGGATGTTTGACGAATCACATTATAAAGAATAACTTTTAACGGGAGGTAAGAGATATGGCAATACAAATTTCTAATTCATATGTAAACGCTTATGCTTACAATACAGGAAATGGTAAGCAAACACAAACTGCTTCAAATACTGAAACTTCGCAGGCAAATAAAAATTCATCTGTAAATCAGGTCGAAGGAGCGAAAACGAGTAATGACGAATATATTAAATCTTTACAACAAAAAAAACCGAAGTTAAATATATTATCGGGATACGGGAATGGCAGTGCAGGTAGCAGCAATTATCCCGAGAAAATTGATGTCACGATTGCACCAGGTTTTTTGGCAAAAATGGCATCTGATCCAGAATTGGCTGCAAAATATGAAAAAAATTTAGCTGACATACCTGCAGCGTGTAAATGGGGCGAATCAATGATTCGTTCAATGACAGGTGACACGGTATACGAATTTAGATTTTATATTGATGAAAACGGCAATATGAGCGCAGGCAGTGTTAGTGGTCCTAGTCAGAAGAAAAAAGAATTTGAACGTTCAAGACAGCTTGCTCAACAGCAAAAGGATAATTTTAATAAGAGGTTGGAAGAACACAAAAAATCGCGTAAGGAAGAGAAAGAAAAAAGTGAAAAGTTGCTGGAAAAGCGCAGAGAAGCTAAAAAGGCAGAAACAACAAATTCAGATGACAAAATGGTTATATTGCACAGTAATACGAGGATAGATGAAACATATAAATCATTCGATCATCAGATTTAACTTTATATGAATAAGCTATAAATAGTATATGTAGGAAATGAGACACTTGCGGATATATGTGAGTGTTATTAAAACGGCGACAAAGACAATATATTTTTATTATGAATATATTGAATATTACGAAAGGAGAGATGTCCAATGAAAAAGAAATTAGGTAAAAATTCCATTTACCAGGAAGGAACATTGGTAGCGTACGGTTGTTCATTTTGCAATTGTGCATCATGTAACGTTTGCACAAATTGCAACAGCAAAAGCCCGACATCGCTTGGTACTATTGCGATGACAACAGTAACAGATGGAAACTTGAGTAATTCAGGACTTCCTTTTGATTTCTGAGTTCCAAGAAATTCAAAAGCAGGCAAGGCCTCCCCAAAATGGAGGTCTTGCCTATTGCAAATGATAGGAGAATGAAAATTGTTAAAAGCAAATATACACTTATTTCAAATATATGGTCAAGGATATTTCTATGATGTAAATACCAATGCTATTATAAAAATACCAAATGATATTTACGAGTATTTAAAAAATTCGGAATCAGGTATTGTCGATGAAGAATTGCCCGTCAGCGTGCAAAACGGCATAACATATTTAAAGAATAAAGGCTTTTTATTCGAAACTGAGAATAGCGAGATTACACATTTCGAAACCAATTTATTAGAAGATTTATATCAAAGTAATCTGTCGACCATGACTTTACAGGTGACACAGAATTGTAATTTAAGGTGCAAGTACTGTGTATATTCCGGAAGTTATGTAAACAGGACTCACACTAATAAAAGAATGGATTGGCAAACAGCAAAAGACTCTATTGATTTTTTGTATCAACATTCAAAATGTAGTAATCAGGTAAGTTTCGGGTTTTATGGCGGAGAACCATTATTAGAGTTTGAGCTAATAAAAAAGTGCGTTGATTATATAAAACAGATTTTTAAGGGGAAAAAGCAGGTTTTTGTTATTACGACAAACGCAACACTTCTCGATGAGGAAATACTGCAATTTTTTATTGATAATAACTTTTTTATGATGATTAGCCTTGATGGCCCCCAAAATGTGCAGGATGGAAATAGAGTGTTCGCAGATAATTCCAGAGGCACTTTTAATGTTGTAATGGATAAACTAAAAATGATTGAGCAAATTTCACCTAAGTTTTTAGAAAAGCTTAGTTTTAATGCTGTTATTGATTTGCAGCATGATTTTCAGGCTGCAGATAGATTTTTTCTTACATATGATATGGTAAAGAAATCAATGGTAAGGGGAAATTTTGTCAATACAAATAATAGAAAAACGGACACTTCTATCAATTATCAGTATTTAATTGATTCAAGATATGAAGAGTTTAAAACTATGCTATATTATTGTACAAAAATATTTAAAAATTATCAGCCAAGATTATTAAGAGGATATATCGAAAGCGTGAAATTTAATCTGGCTGAAAGGGATATTGTAAAAAGTGATATTGGAAATAATGCTAGTGGCCAATGCTTGCCTGGTATACAAAGATTGTTTGTTACAGTAGACGGAAAGATATTTCCTTGCGAGCGAGTGAATGAGAATTCAGATGAATTTTGTATTGGTAATATATATGATGGGTTTGATCTGACACAAGCAAAGAAACTGTTAAATGTCAGCCAATTAACCGAAAGAGAGTGTCGTAATTGTTGGTGTTTCAAAATATGTTCACAGTGTATTGCCAGAGCAGATGAAAATGGAAAGCTATCTAGGGAACAACGATTAAAAAACTGCGCTGGTGCAAGAACAAGTGCAGAAAAAATGATAAAAGACTACATTGTATTAAAGCACTATGGATGTAGATTTAATGAATTGGAGGTAGAATCGTAGTTATGAGATGGCTAATTTATCCTTATTCACCGGAGTTTATACCTGTCATAAGAAGTAAAGAGTTAATGACAGAAAACCAAATAACATGTCTGGCGGCACCTTCCGGATTTGCTTTAGAGGGAAAAGATGGATATATTTGGGGGATCGATAAATCAGAATACCAGATACTTACAACAGTGGATCCTCAAATGTATGATGGAATATGGATTACGCCGGAAATAGCTTATATGCAAGAGGCTGAGATGATCTCAGCGATAGATGCATTACATGTTAGTAACAAAACAATATATTTTTCTGCTATTTTGCCAATAGCTATAGAAGAATTATTGCTTAAAACGATAAAGGATAAAGGATCCTCAGAAATTATTCATAGAAAAACGATGTATGATAATTTTGAATGGATAATTGGGAATAAACTAATGTACAAATTAGATACACCAATTATCGCCATTGCAGGCATAGGAACATCTGTCCAGAAATTTGATGCACAATTATATTTACGCAGACATTTACTCAAAATGGGATATACTGTGAGTCAAATAGGAACCAAACCTTATTGTGAAATGCTGGGTTTTCATTCTATGCCAGAGTGGATGTTTGATAAAACATATACAGATGTGGAAAAAGTATACGCGTTTAATCATTATTTAAAAGACATAGAGCTAAAAGAGAAACCTGAAGTAATAGTATTAGGTATTCCTGAAGGCATTATGGCCTTTAATGATAAGCATTCACAAGGATTTGGAATAAAAGCGTTTGAGATATTGTCAGCTGTACATCCCGATTACTTATTAGTATCCTTATATAATGGGGAATATAGCCAAAAATTCTTTGAAGAAATAAGAAAACTCTCACGATATCGTTTTCATATTGATGTTGATGACTTTTTTATTTCAAACTATGTTCCTGTATCTAACAGTTATAAACGTGAACAATTGCAATTTACTTTTTCTATGGAAAACGCGCATACTAAAGGAGCCTTTTCGTTTGTAGATTTGTTAGATTCAAAAATGGTTGATAAGATAGTTGAAAAGTTGTCAGTATATGACGAATACGAGGTAATATAATTGTATGGAAAAAAATGAAATCAAAACAAAACTGATTAGTTTTATAGAAGAAAAAGCGGGATTTTCTTTACATGTCGATATAACGGATTCACGTTGCAGTCTGCTTGATCCTAAAAAGGGAATTGAACCAAGAGACCTGTTAATGATTGTTATCGAGATGCAAAGACTGTATGAGATTTCTTTAAAAGAGGAAGATGTCTTAAATAACAGAATGGATTATATAAATAATATGGTAGACTGGATTTATGAATCTGTTTCAGAAAAAGCAGAAGAATAGTGGCAGATTGTAAAAAAATACAAATGCGTTTTTTACCTATGCTTAAGGAAAAGTTCTTTGTTGTTTAGATAAGTCTTTGGATTGAGTAGGGAAATCGAATAGTCTATAGAGAAAATTAGTTCTAGCAAAAACACACTGATTGTTCGATTGCTTCGTATGTACGAACGTTCAGACAGCAGAATCCTACTCTTCGGTCAAGGTGAAGAGGACATGCTGTTGGATGTTTACAGGGGTGCGATTTCATAGGTTTGATTTTATTTACACTTAGGAAGTGGTGATTTATGAATAGCGTCAAAATAGCAGTAATAGATAATGGCATTGATAATGCCCTAATAGCTTTTGGTTTAGAAAACAAAGTTTATGTTGATTCTGTTACCAAATGCGTTATAGATGATAAAGATATGAGTAGTGTAAGCTTCGCTCACGGAACGTTTTGTGCGTATATTATCAAAAAAAACGTGGTAAATTCTGAGCTCTACAGTGTAAGGATATTGGATGAAAATGGAAAAGGACTGATCAATAGTATTTCACCTGCATTGGAATGGTGCTACCAAAATGGTATACGTTTAGTAAATTTCAGCTTGGGGACAACGCATTTTCATGACAAAAGCAAAATCCGTGAGATCATAAATCGTTATGCAAATAAGAATATGATAATAGTGGCGGCAACATCAAACAGCGGTTATACAACTTATCCAGCATCTTTTTCTAATGTAATCAGCGTGGAAGTAGGAGAAGATTTCTGCTTTGCGGAATATGCTCAAAAAGAAAAAGGTGTTGATTTCTCTGCACCCATAAAACAGGAACATTTTTTTGGAAAAACACCTATCGGTACTTCTCGGAGTAACAGCTATGCAACTCCGTATGTGACGGCAATGATTGCTAATATTTTACAGGAAAAACCTTCAGCTAGTTTGACAACAATACGGGAAACCCTTTGCAACAGTCATGGGAAATGTACATTTTTTTATATGCCCGACTGGATAGAGTCGGCCTGGATATCAGATAAATGCCGGAAAAGTGAAGCTGCATATTATTTTAAGTGTGTTTCCGGGGAGTTAGATACCTGCAAGGATGAAATCGACACTATTGTAGTCATGGATAAGGAAGAACTTCAACAATACCGAAACAAAGCGAAACATATCGTCTATTTGGGAGATGATCCTATCGAATGCCCATTGACAGATGGGTATTTCTGGAGCAAAGAACAGCGTATAGAACAAATTGCGTCAAGTCCGAAACGCATATCGGAAATTCAAATTCCAATCATTATAATAGAATTGCGCATGGAACAGGATTCCATACGATTGCTCGATGACCTACGGAACAGCTTTTCCGAGGATGGATATAATGCATATGCTGTAAGCGGTGAAACGGAAAGCGTGCTGTATGATCTTGAATTCCTTCCAAAAGAGCTATGCATCCAATTAGAGCGTGAGGTAGTACTTGATTTTTTATACTGGCAGACATTTTACAAACAATCAGATGTTATTTTATTCTGCATGGATAAAAGGGAACATCCGCCTTTTGTGGAAGATGCGGATATGGCAATTAAGATAAATCTGATGGGAGGAAAAAGCGTGGCGGCGATATACTGCGATGGAAAGTGGAGAAAGAATGTAAATTTCACACATATGGACAGGAAAGAGGTCAGAAGTTTATATCAATGTATTCTGAAACTTTTAACGGAGGATGACGATGGACAATAAAGCAACCGTACAGAAGCTGTTGGGGCTTTTAAAAAATTATAAATCAACCATTGCGGTTATTATGGTATGCCTATTGGTTTCAACAGGACTTAATCTCTGCATTCCCCTGCTTAGCAGACAGATTATGGATGCGGGATTTATCGGTGGAAATAAAGATTTGCTGATTGCGCTGGTTCTTGGATCAATGGCTATATGCATGGTGAATTATGCGATAGAGATTATTAAAGAAAAAAAAAGGGTAGATATTTCTGCAAGGATACGCTGCTCTCTTTCGGAGCAGTCGTTTTTGCATTTGATGAAGCTTAGAATTAGTTATTTTAACAACACCAACTATGCGGAAATATTAAGTAAAATCAATATGGACATAGATAGGATGTCATCTGTTGCGGACAGCAGCGTTTTTTTTGTTGTAACGCAGGCTTTTAGTATGACAGGGGGCGTTATTGGTCTTTTTATAATAGATTATAGAATGACATTACTTGTCTTACTATTTATACCGGTTAAATTTTTCGTAATGAAATATTTTGCCAAAAAGCAGAAAAGCATTATGGATGAGTTTATTTCAGCAAATCAGAAGTATGCCCGGTGGTTTGGGAATACTGTTGGCGGGGTCAGGGAAGTTAAATTATTCAGTATTTTTGACAAGAAGCATGAAGAATTTATTCAAAATCAAGAGTGCGTAATAGAAAAGCAAAAGCAGATGGATATGCTCAGTCAGTGGAACAGTGTGATTGATTTAGTGATGGTACAGATTCTCTCGACTGTATTATATATTTTGGGCGCAAATTTCGTTTTTGATCTGCAGATGTCAGTAGGAAGCGTGTTTGCATTTATTACATACAGCGCTTATGTGACAGGACCTATATCGGCGATCCTGAATATCGGTTATTTACTCTCGGGAATTATCCCCTCTACAAAGAGATTTTATGAATTTATGGATCTGGAGGAGGAAAGTACAAATGGGGACTATCCTGTAATGCCTCAAGATGGTGATATAGAGTTTGAAGATGTGTCATTTGCCTATAATGAAGAGAAAACTGTTGTTGAACATGTAAACTTACGGATTAACCAGGGAAATAAAATAGTCTTTATTGGAAAAAACGGTTCAGGGAAAAGTACACTGATTAATCTTCTGCTCCGTATGTATGAACCTTCAGTCGGCAGGATACTACTTGCCGGTCAAAATATAGCGCATATGCCGCTGAATGATTACAGGAGTATGATTTCAGTGGTAAGCCAGGAAATATATCTTTTTAATGATACAATACGCAATAATATCTGCCTATATAAGCAGGTAGATGATGATTTAATCCTAGATATATGCAAGGATAGTGGTTTGGAAGAGTATATAAATGAGGTTTCTTTGGATTATACAGTGGGGCAGAACGGGACTATGCTTTCAGGAGGACAGAAACAGAAAATTGCACTTGCGAGGGCACTTTTGCATGACAAGCCGATTGTTATATTTGATGAAGCGACTTCCAGCACAGACAGTTATTCCGAACAGCAGATCAACTCATTGCTGCACACGAAGCTTAAAAATAAGACTGTTATTGCTATTACGCACAGACAGGAAATATTAAGTGAGGCGGATTATATTGTGATGCTTGATGAGGGTAAGATTGTGGAGCAAGGCAGCTATGGGCATATCATAAAATGTGAGCGGTATTTGGATATGGTAAATGTCGGTCCGTGAAACAGATTAGATTTGGTGATAATGGTAATGCCATATTGTACGTCAGAACGAAAAGTTGTACGTTTGAAAAATACTATTAACAGATTGGTAAAAATATGCAAATATATACAAAAGATATTGTGTCTTAAACAGGATTCTTAATGGTGTCATGAATAAAGCAAAAAAAATGATTGTACTATAATAGGCTGGAAATACTGAAGATGATACTTGTTGTATACAACATTGTATCAATATTTAATATATTTAGAAAGGAGGCGTATCACATGAAAAAGCTTGGTAAAAAGGTGAGAAAAGATGCTGGTTCTTTGCAGATGTATACATACTGCAATTGTACTAATTGTGCTTGTACGGTATCTGTAAACTCTACATCGTCTAAGTACACGAATCAGAAGAAACAGAAAGATTAAGAAAAAAAGGGGAAAAGGCTGTTATGCAAAATTGATATAGCGGTCTTTTCTACCAGTGAGGAAAATATGAGTAAACCGTTTATTTACTTTTTTGAAACACCTAAAGGCAAATATTTTTATGATGTCAATACCAATGCTATTGTGAGGGTTACTTCACAATTGTATGATTATTTAAATAGCGAAATAGAGGATCCATTGGATAATGTAAGTATTTTGAAAGAGTTAGAAACATTAACATGGGCAGGAATGTTAAGTACAAATAAATGGGAAACGATTGAACATCCGGCAACCCAATTATTAAAAGAACATCTGAATGGTTCAATCGAGATGTTGACACTACAGGTTACGCAACAGTGTAATTTACGGTGCAAATACTGCCCGTATTCTGGCAGCTACTATAATAGAAAACATAGTAATGCATGTATGAATATAGAAATTGCAAAAAAGGCGGTAGATTTTTACATACGGCATTCATATGATAGACATGAATTGAATATTGGTTTTTATGGAGGCGAGCCTCTCATACAGTATGATATGATTAAGGAAGTGGTAGATTATGCACATAAGCAGGGGGAAGGAAAGAAGGTTAATTTTCATATAACAACAAATGCAACATTGCTTGATTTGGAAAAAATAACTTTTCTTGTGAAAAATGAGTTTAAAATTACTATAAGCTTGGATGGACCACGTGAATTACACGATAAAAACAGAACGAAAACAGATGGAAAAGGAAGTTTTGATAAGGTTATTGAAAACATTCAAATAATACAGAAGCATTTTCCGGAATATATAAAAGAAATCATGTTCAACTGTGTTGTTGATGGAAAAGGTGATTATGGATGCCTGAATGATTTTTTTACCAACTATGATATTATTAAGGATATTCATACCACTTTTAGTGATATAGCGGAGGAAGGAATAAAGGATAAAGAACTCCTTCTGTCCAGCGAAGATTACGATAAAGCGTACCAATATGAAGTATTTAAGCTTTTGTTGAATAAATGCAATTTGATTTCTGATAAAGAGGTATCGACTATCGTTAAGTCATATTATGATTTTATCAGAATGATGCTAAAAGGGAGAAGTGTAGGATATACATACAATAGCAGCGGACATCCGGGCGGACCTTGTATCCCGGGAGTGCATAAGTTATTTGTGAACATTAATGGTGATTTTTATCCTTGTGAGAAATTAAATGAGAATATAAAGGATGTTATTATAGGAAACATTGAAAGAGGATTTGATTTTGAACGGATTGAAGATATATTAAATGTTGGAAAATCAACGCCGGAGGAGTGTAAAAACTGCTGGTGCAGTAGATTTTGTTATCAATGTATTATGTTTTCGGAAAGAGGAGACTCGCTATCCGTTGAAAAGCGAATTTCCCATTGTAAAACAGTAAAAATAGCGATAGAAAATATGTTTAAAGATTATTGCTTAATTAAGGAAGTAGAGGCAGACGATAATTATATTTATTTTCTTTGATACTTTATTGGAGGAATGAAATTTGAGAAAAATTGCATTATATCCATACGATGTTACTAATTTGCATTTACTGCTACATAGAGCCATGCTTGATATTTCTAGCGATGATATTATTGAATGTATTTCACCTAGAGGTTGGGGATATGAAAATGAAGATGCAGGCAATAAGGTAGGCATAGATACGGGTGTTTTGGTAAAAAGTGATTTTAACAGTTTGATCAAAGATATAGACGAATTAATAATTGTAGATTCTATATTATCATTGCCTGATACAGATATAGTTGAGAAAATAGAGAACGTTTTAGCTGGCGGTAAAAGAGTCGTTGTGTTTAGAAAAATGGATATTGATTCGGAAAACCAATTAGTTGAAAAATCACGTATAAACCGGAATCTGGAAGTGTATAAAGGCAATAAAATAGATTTATATACTGATATAGAAATTGTAGACACAAGTATAGAGGAAATTCCAGCATCTATAGTATTGGTTTTGGGGGCAGGAGAAAGATGCTGTAAGTTTGATGTGCAACTGGAATTAAGAGAAGCATTATTAGGAAATGGATATGTTTTAACACAAATAGGGAGCAAAAACTATTGTGAGTCTTTTGGTTTTCACTCTTTTCCAGATTTTATGTTAGATCATAGCGAATATACAGAAAGAGAAAAGATTGTTGGATTTAATAAATATATTAAAATGTTGTATATGCAGGAAAGACCAGATGTAATAATTATTGGAGTTCCAGGTGGAGTGTTCGCTTTCGATGAATATTTTAATAATAATTTTGGGATAACAAATTTTTACGTTTCAAATTCGATTGCTCCGGATTATGTTATTTTCAATTCTCTTTATGTAGATGCTTTGCCAGAATATTTAGAGACAATGAAAAAACGCCTCAATGATAGATATGGTTATGAAACAGATCAAGTATTTATCGGTAATTATGCACTTAATTATGCAGTATCTAAATCAGACCATGTATTGACATATTTGACATGTAAGACATCATCCTTATTGGAAAGAACAAATGGACTGGATATTTACAATATATATGATTGCAGCAGTAAAAAGAATTCTGTACAAAAATTGATTGATACCCTGCAAGAGTATGCTAATATTTCGGTAATATAGGTGGAGAGTGTTTACGGTGGATATAGAAAAAATTAAACAGGATATACGTTCTAAAATATTAAAAATAACAAGTGAAGATATTATGGAAAATGACGTTAATGTGCTAGGCAAGCCTTATTATTTAGAACCAAGGAGTTTAGTATATCTGTTTTTAGACGTTCAACAGGATTATGATATTAATATTTCTGCAGAACAGTTGAGGAATCAACAGTTCGCTACAATTAATGGAATTGCGTCAATAATAGCAAATTGTTTGGATAAAGAAGTTTGAAGTATCTATACTGATGCAATGGGTATATAGGAATAAACGGTTTTTGTATTGTATCAGATAAAAATTATTAAGCATGGCAAGAGTATTATAGAAATATAGGAAATGGTATCTGTTTAAAGCTAAATTGATAATAAGGTTTATATCCTTGCTGTTTAGCACTTGTTAAATGGATTTATAAGATTTTAAACAGGTATAGAAAATATAAAGAAAAACAAGGAGGTTAAGAAAATGACAATTAACGGTATCAATGGAGCAAACACACAAATGGGACAAATGGGGATGAATCAGGCAACAGATTCTTACAGCCGGAATATTCAGAACCAGATTTCCAATGCACAGAAGCAGTTGCAGGAGCTTTCTTCTAATGAGGATATGACATTAGAGGAAAAAATGAAGAAGCGGCAGGAAATACAGCAGCAGATCAGCGACTTATATATGCAGTTAAGACAACACCAGATGGAGCAGCGCAGAGAGAAACAGCAGGCAAAAGGTTCTTCTATGGACGATATGCTTGGCGGTACAAAAAGCGGAACAACGGGAAATGAAAGCAGTGGGCTTTCACAGGCAAGCATGACAGCAATGATTTCTGCGGGTACTTCTATGAAACAGGCAAAAGTACAAGGCAGTGTTACTAAAAAAATGGAAGGTAGAGCCGGGGTTCTGGAATCTGAAATCAAGCAAGATCAAGCCAGAGGCAATGATACACAGAAAAAGGAAGAAGAACTTGCTGATGTTCAGCAGAAAGCGCAGGCAGCGACTTTATCACAGCTTTCTACTCTGGCAGACGCAAGCAAGACAATGGAGGAAGCTGCAAAGGCAGACAACAAGGACGCAAAAACCGCAGGTGCAAAAGAAAACGGTTCAGACGAAAATGTGTCCGGCGTAGATACGCAGAAAGAAGCGGTATCAGGTTCAGAAAGAATAAGTACACAAGCAGACGTTTCCGTTTCAAATAGTACCGCAGCAACTGAAACCACAATGCCGCAGCCGACAGCATATGTATCAGTGGATGTTCGTTTATAGGGAGGTAGAGCATATGTCATCATCAATTAACTATAGTGATTATGTAAATTATACAAACTATGATTCGGGTTATGATTTTTCATCACTTTTGGGGACTTCTAATACCAGTTCTTCCGCTAATTTGCTTACAGACTATGCTTCCATTAAAAATGGGAGTTATGGAAAGTTGATGAAAGCATACTATGCAAAACAGAAAGCAGACAGCGCAGCATCGGGAGACAGCACTCAAAGTCTGACTCTTATGAGGTCAAATGCGGATGCGCTTAAAAAATCAGCGGACGCCCTGAATGATACCTCTCTTTGGGAAAAAAAGAAAATTAAGAAAAAAGACGAGGAAACGGGGGAAGAAACCGAGGTCGAGGATTATGACTGGGATGCCATTACAAAAGCGGTGAAATCCTTTATTGAGGATTATAATGCCGTAGTGAAGGCGGCGGGCGATTCTGAAACGAAAAATGTGCTCCGTAATGCAGCGTGGATGACGGGCATAACAGAAAGCACCCAGAAGCTGCTTTCAAGTGTGGGAATTACCATAGGAAAGGGCAACCAACTGGAACTGGACGAAGATGCCTTAAAGAAAGCTAATATTAATATCTTGAAATCACTGTTTACCGGAACAAGTTCTTATGCTGATAAAATTTCCCAAAAAGCAAGCAGTATCAGTAGAGCGGCTGCTAATGCGTCGGTAGGATCTAAGGGAACAACATATACAAGCAGCGGCAGCTATTCCGATACACTATCAAAGCTGCTTTCCAGTACAGTGGATGAAGATGCCTAAAAATCATTATTGTGATAGCATATAGAAACTACAAAATGGAGAGACTGTATAGTTTATATGTTTAGAAATTCTTTTGGTTTAAATTGTTAATTTAGATCAAAAGAATTTTTTTACCTTATAGGAAATTACGCCGCAGTGTAAATCATTCCATTGAGAATGCGAAGCATTCTCTTAATCGTCGCTGCCGAGCGACGATTTTTTATCTTTGAAAATCTAAATCAAATCCCCATAATAGAACGTATTCTGAATATCTTTAACAATAAAAGCAGAAAGCAGCAGGAACGTTTATTACATATGCTTGAAGAACTGTCATTTGGTTTGGACAGGCTCTAATAGCAAGTGAGAAAGACGAATATGGCGTATTTTGATATTTCACCGGCATACCATAATGAACGAGAACAGAAGTGAAATATAAATTTTTAAGAAAATTGCAACTCTTATTAATAATCTTCAACATGACAATATGTACGTCAAGACAAAAAGTTGTACGTTTAAAAAAGCTATTAAAAATTTATGGTAAATTTGCAATACTACTAATAAATAATTAGATTGTTGCGCAGGAGTATGAAATAGATTAATATTAGGCAAGTATTTTGCATTTTTTCAGGCATTTCAGGCACAAAAATGTTTTCTCATTAATTACGATCTACTAGAGTCATATAAGGTTTGTTCATAAAAAGCATATATATCAGATGAAAACTGCCTACATTTGTGAATGGGTGTTAAAAGTAGCTTAGGTACTGTTGAAGCTACTAATAATATATAGTTAAATTTTAAATATGAAAGGTGGAAATTATTATGAAAATGAAGAAAAAAACTTTAGCTGTAATGCTATCATTACTTACTGTATTCACTTTTTTTTAACGAAGGAATGATTGCAAATGCAAGTACGTTACCAGAGGATTCCGAAAATACATTAGAAATGACTGAAATTTCTAGTGAAGAAATAGCGCCAGAAACAATTGATATGGAATATGAGGCGAATATTATTGAAAGGCCGTATAATGGAGAAACTTATGCTGTTACAGAGCGTACAAGCGTTTACAGTGCAAGTAATGATTCGAAATCTAATACTGAACCTGGTTATGCGTATCAGGTAATCAATGATATGGTTATGAAAGGAGCAATTGAAACAAACTACAAAATGAGATGGTATGCTTTTTCGCTTAGCCAAAAAAGTAATGTAACAATATTGTTGCAGATGGTGGAAACTTTAGATGTTGATTTATATATGTTTGCATATAATGAGGAGCATTAATAATACGATTAATTTGTTTACAGATAATTTTAATATAACAAATGCAGATCATAAAGTAATAGAAAAAGCTGCTTTAAAAAATGAGGATAGGGAAGCTTCAATTAAGGTTTCTATTTCAAAAGAAGGAAGAGAAAGTTATAGAAATAGTTTGCAATAAAATAGTGGAAATTTTGATAATGTTATTGAGCAGCGAAATGAATTATTAGCGGAGGAAAAAACACCTAAAATTCTTGTTAATTATGGCTTCGAGTTTGGCAGTAAACTAAGCTCTATTAAAAGGAAGGAGAATATCAATCGATAAAAGATCGTGCATCTGATTTACTCATGACGTATGCGAGTATATATGATGAAATTGTACAGGGGCATGAGAGCAGTACAAGAGAGAAGTACGTTGAAGATTCTACATATGAAAATGGTTATCGGAAACTTACAATGTCTGAGGAAATTAGTATGTTAGATGATGCATATAAAAAGTATGCTGATTATTTGGAAAACAATGTGCAGCAATATCCTGAGTATTATAAGTCATTAGGTGAATATTTAGACCAGTTAGCAAGAATTGGTGTAAGGCCAGAATTGGGAAACAAGGCATTAGAGGAAGTTTCAAGATATATAAATGAAGGTATACCAGAGAATATTAGCGGAAAACTGGTGGAAGCGTCAAAATCATTTGTGGTTCAATATATAAGTCAAAATGAGAAAGTTATAAGTATTGAAAGTTTACTTGAGGGTATAAATATATTTGAACGTTAAATAAGGGGAATGCTTATAAATATTTTTTACTGAATTTGCAGCGGAATATCCTCTTTTAAGCCTGCGTAAGTGTTTATAACACTTTGCATGAATGGCTTAAATCAAGATTTTCCGCTTATTCTTATATATTTTTCCATATCTCCATGTAAGTTGACTTTGTTAAGCTAGACACCATTTTGGCACCAAAAATCAGCTTAGAATGATATGAAAAACTAATTTATATTCAAAGGCGCTATAACCTCGCACGTCGAAATAAGTAAGTATAAGATAAATTTTGTAGATGTGGCTGTCACGCAGAAACGGTATACGGTTTATTGTGTGTGTAGTTCGGTATCTTTTAGTATATGTAAGTAATAGAAAATTCCTTTTTTACAATCATGTAAATTTATGTTCTTTAAAGTGCTAGTCAGGGAGAATTGATATAGAACTGCATGGTTTTTCCATTACAGAGTTGACAAAAAGAGCAATCAATGATAAATTATCATCAATAAGAATCCCATGGGGGAGTAGCAAGCGTATATCGTAGCAAGTCAACATACTGGCCTCTAAGGTCTGGCTTGTTTTAAATTGCGAGACTCATGTATAGTTCATACTATGCATGCAGTCCATATATTTACAATATGTACCAAGTATAGTGTGAAGCTGTACTTGGTTTTTTAATATTTATTGTATGAAATTACGCTATGCTGTCCAATGCTTATATTAACGATTTCCAGGAGGAACAAAAGATGGAGTGGAGTTTATTATTTTTCTTTAACAGCATATTGCTTGGAGTAGGACTTGCCATGGATGCTTTTTCAGTGTCGCTTGCGAATGGATTAAACGAGCCTGACATGAAGAAAGACAGGATGTGTGCAGTTGCAGGAGTATTTGCAGTCTTTCAGGCTATAATGCCGATGATTGGCTGGATATGTGTCCATACGATAGTCCAATACTTTGAGGCGTTTGAAAAGTTTATTCCGTGGATTGCATTGGCGCTGCTTTCATATATTGGAGGAAAGATGCTGGTGGATGGAATAAAAAATGAGGATTCTGAGGCAGAGAAAACGAAAGTGGGCTTTAAAGCACTTATGATACAGGGTATAGCTACTTCCATAGATGCCTTATCGGTAGGATTTACAATTGCCGAATATGGACTCGTAATGGCTATTGTATGCGCACTTATTATTGCTGTCGTGACATTCATTATATGCATGGCAGGGCTTATTCTGGGTAAAAATTTCGGAACCAGATTTTCAAATAAGGCGGCTATATTGGGAGGGGTTATACTTATTGTAATAGGACTGGAGATTTTTATTACCGGTGTATTGCATTTATAAAAATTTGCAATATAATAAGCTCAGGCTCAGCAGCCTAAGAAAACACAAGCGTTGCTTGTGTTACAAGAATTACTTCGTAATTCTTAGTGGAATAATATACTTTTATTGCTTCTGTGGATATGATATAATCATCTGACTATGACTAAATTTTGCGGTGCTTTTATGTATGCATCACCGGCTTGGAAAGGATTATTATATGAATGGTAATGTTAGAAGAAAATACATAGGCGACAAAGCTTTTTATAAAATGGTTCTGGCAGTAGCGGTACCCATTATGATTCAGAACGGCATTACAAACTTTGTGGGTATGCTTGATAATATAATGGTGGGGCAGGTTGGAACGGAACAGATGTCCGGTGTGGCAATCGTCAACCAGCTGCTTATGATATACTACCTGTGCCTTTTTGGCGGGCATGCAGGCGCGGGGATTTTTACGGCGCAGTATTACGGTCAGAAAGATTCGGAGGGAATCCGGCACACCTTTCGTTATAAACTCTGGATGGCGTTTATTTTGACGGCAGGGGCTGTTATGCTGTTGCTGCTTTTTGGCGGAGAATTGATTCAGATGTATTTAAACGGAAGCAATGACGGAGGAGACCTTGCAGCGACGCTTGGCTATGGTGTAAATTACATGCATGTAATGCTTTTTGGTCTGCCTGCATTTATGGTAGTACAGGTATATGTAAGCATTCTGCGTGAATGCGGGGAAACGGTAGTTCCTATGAAAGCGGGAATTGCTGCGGTCCTGGTTAATTTATTTTTAAACTATCTGCTCATATACGGGAAACTCGGTCTGCCTGCGCTTGGCGTTATAGGCGCTGCCATCGCAACCGTCATATCAAGATATGTCGAGGCTTTGATTGTCATTGTCTGGACGCATACGCATAAAGAAAAGAATCCATATATAGTGGATGTTTACAAGACTTTGAAAGTGCCGAAACATCTGATTGGGAAATTTTTCATAAAAGGTGCGCCGCTGCTGATTAACGAGACAATGTGGTCTGCGGGAATGGCTGTCCTTATCCAGTGCTATTCCGTAAGGGGCTTAAGCGTCATAGCCGGACTTAATATTTCCAACACCATCAACAATGTGTTCAATGTTGTATTTATCGCAATGGGTGATGCGGTGGCAATTATCGTCGGGCAGCTTCTGGGAGCAGGAAAAATGGAAGAGGCAAGAGATACGGATAACAAGATTATTGTATTTTCCGTTTTAAGCTGTATAGGGGTAGCGTTACTGATGGTTTGCATTGCGCCGTTCTTCCCGCGGATTTATAATACGACTCCTGATGTAAAAGCACTGGCGGTTCAGTTTATTATAGCTCAGGCAGTTTTTATGCCGCAGGCGGCGTTTATGCATGCAGCATATTTTACCCTGCGTTCAGGAGGTAAAACGATTGTTACATTTTTATTCGACAGTGTATTCGTCTGGTGCGTCAGCGTTCCGGTAGCATATTGTTTGAGCCGCTTTACCCTGATGCCCGTTATTGCTATTTTTGCGATGGTACAGATAGCGGACTGGATAAAATGTATCATAGGATTTATTCTCGTGAAAAAGGGTGTATGGCTGCAGAATATAGTGACTGAGTGAGAGTGATTGATTTATATGGAGAATGGAAGAGTTAGAATTATTGACATTGCTGAGGAGCTGGGATTAAGTACTGCTACCGTATCGAATGTTATTCATGGAAAGACAAATAAGATGTCAGGGGAGACGGTGAAACGTGTGCAACAGCTTCTGGAGGATAGACAGTATATTCCGAGTATGGCAGGCATACTTTTAGCGCAAAATGATTCTAAAATTATCGGGGTGGTTATAAATAACCATGAAAAATACGAAGGGCGCACACTGGAGGACCAGTTTATTTCCGCATCGGTTAACGCATTGGCAAAAGAGATAGAACAGGCAGGAAAATTTCTTATGCTTAAAGTTACAGATAAATGGAATGAAATTCCTAAATTTGCTTCTATGTGGAATATGGAGGGCATGGTACTGATTGGTTATTGTGAACAGGATTATAAAAAATTGAGGGAACAGATGCATATCCCGTTTGTTGTTTATGATGGGTATATGGAAAGTTCCGGAAATCTTGTAAACATTGAAGTAAATCACTTTGATGGCGGGGTACAGGCTGGACGTTATCTGAAAAGCAGGGGGCATAGCGCTGTGCTCTGTATATCGGATAATGACATATGCATGGATATGGAAAGATTTATGGGATTAAAAAGCGAGATTACGACGGCAGAACTCATGGTTATACCTATGGAGCAGGAAGCCCGCTTTATTTTTTACACGAGTCATTTAGATAAAATAAAAAATTATACAGCGGTGTTCGCGGTGTCTGATTATTATGCAATGGATTTTATTCAATTTCTGAAAAATGCAGGGGTATCCGTACCGGAAGATATCTCGGTAGTAGGATTTGATAATGTGAGGGAGTGTGAGAAATTTGTACCTGCGTTAACTACGATAAAGCAGGATTATCAGCAAAGGGCAGCTTTAGCAGTTGATA
This sequence comes from uncultured Bacteroides sp., assembly GCA_964600805.1. Taxonomy (GTDB): domain Bacteria; phylum Bacillota; class Clostridia; order Lachnospirales; family Lachnospiraceae; genus UBA3282. The sequence goes on from CAZRKN010000020.1 coordinate 19,476, forward strand.
TGTTAAGCCGGTTAAAAGACGGCCGCTGTAGAGAAAAAAATGTAATTTTACCGGTAACACTGATAGAGCGCAACAGTGTATGTGATGTAAATATGCACAAAATTTGCGGTTGATTTTTGTCATTGGTTATGCGTTTAACCTTTGCTATTTATTGTAGTTCGTTTTATTATTTTTACAACTGCTTAACGTAGATTGGAGAAATAATAGTGTGAAAAATAAATTTTTCACACATACTTGTATGTGTTACGCAATATTTGTGCTTGAGAAATGTGTGCAAAGCGCAAATACAAATTCGCGGGCTGAGGAAAGAGCATGGGTGTTAAAATGGGAAGAATGGAATTTCAGAAGGAACTACTCCGGATTGCTGTTCCCGTAACGTTACAATGTCTGATGCAGTCTTCATTTTCCGTAGTAGACCAGATTATGACAGGACAGCTTGGAAGTATATGTATTGCAGGTATAGGATTGGGTGGAAAGTTTGCATCGATTTATTCGGTGGTGATTGCAGCGGTTGCATCTGTGGCAGGCATTATGATGGCGCAGTACATAGGAAAGAATGACTCAAAAGAAGTAGGAAGAGGTTTTTATACAAATTTAGCAGTATCCTTGATATTAGTAGGGATTTTTACGTTACTAAGTGTGATGATACCGTCTCAGATTTTGGGGTTATATACAAATGATGGGATTACAGTACTGGAAGGTGTGAAATATCTCAGGATATATGCACTCAGTTTTCTGCCGGCGGCGGTTACGTCGATTGTTTCAGCATATCTTAGATGCGTACAGGCAGCAAAGATACCGCTATATGCCGGTATTTTTGCCGGTATAACAAATACTGTTTTAAATTATGTGTTGATCTTCGGAAATGCGGGTTTTCCGGCAATGGGTGTAAAGGGGGCAGCGTGGGCATCTGTGATTGCACAGCTGCTGGGATGCATAGTTACGGTTATGCTGTTTTTTCTTTTACGCCGTAAGTGTTCATGGGAAATCCCATTTGAGATTACTATGGACAAAGGGTATATAAAACAGTATTTAGCTGTTTTAATGCCGCTGCTTGTAAGCGAATTTTTTTGGAGTCTTGGAGAAAATGTATATGCGTCAATTTATGGGCATGTGGGAACAAAAGCTTTTGCTGCAATGATATTGACCAATCCTTTGCAGGCATTGGTAATGGGAGCGCTGAGCGGCGTATCACAGGCAGCCGGAGTGATGATAGGAAAGAGGCTGGGAGCTGATGACTCAAACAGCGCCTATCAGGATTCGAAAAGGCTGATGTATACAGGACTCGTCTGTTCCGTTCTGATATCGGTATTTATAATTGTTTTAAATAATTATTATGTATTGATTTTTAATGTTGAAGAAGACGTAAGGCAGCTGACAGGTTTTCTGCTTATAGCATATGCCCTTGTTGCACCTGTAAAAGTACAGAACATGATTTTAGGCGGAATTTTGAGGAGTGGAGGAAAGACAATCTATGTAATGTTGATTGATCTGATTGGTACATGGATATTTGGTGTACCACTTGGAATATTAGCTGCTTTTGTATTTAATTTACCGATTGCAGCAGTTTATTTTGTCTTGTCTATGGAAGAGTGCATACGTGTGATAATTTCATTGGTTATATTCAGAAAAAAGAAATGGATAAAGAGATTGTGAGAAAGGAAAAAATAATCAGAGCAGTGAAATCGTCGCCGTCAGGCGGCGATTTTTCACAAATTTATCACATATAATTTAAGTTTCACTTAAGTTTTGAGTCATATACTCATAGCATAAAGGAGAAAGGAAACAGCGAAGAACGCTGTTTAGGTACAGGATTATTATGGCATATCAGGCAGTATTTGAGCGTTACGAGATGAAGTACATAATTACAGAGAAACAGAAAAAAGCGATGCTTGAAGCTATGCTCCCTTATATGAAGCAGGATGGATATGGACATACCACAATTAGAAATGTATATTTTGATACGGATAATTACAGGCTGGTACGGCGCTCCATAGAAAAGCCTGTTTACAAAGAAAAACTCCGCATCAGAAGCTATAAACGGGTGGAGCCGCAGGGAGAGGTGTTTATAGAGCTTAAGAAAAAGTTTGATGATGTAGTGTATAAACGCCGCGAAGGACTTTCACAGGAACAAATGCTTGAATGGCTTGCGAAAGGGTCATTTCCGAAGAAGACACAGATAGGCGCTGAAATTGATTACTTTTTCCGATTCTATCAGACACTGCAGCCAAAAGTGTTTTTATCATATGAACGGGATGCCTTCTATTCATTAGACGGCAGCGATTTCAGGGTTACATTTGATGAAAATATTCTTGCCAGAGAGCAGGAACTTTCGCTATCAACTGACATATGGGGAGAAAAGCTTTTAGATGATGATATTGTACTTATGGAAATTAAAGCGTCAGACAGAATACCTCTCTGGATGACGCAGGCTCTGACACGGGAGAAGATATACAAGACTTCATTTTCCAAGTATGGAACAGCGTATGAGAAAATCATATGCAGCGAGCATAAAAAAGCAGCTGACTTCCATATTGCATAAATAAAAGAGAAAGGAATTAAATGAACATGTTACAGAATATTTTTAAAGGATTATTTGATACCGGCAGCGCCGGCATAATATCAGTATCGGATTTTATGATTTGTATTATCGCATCGCTTGTTATAGGACTTATAATAGCGGTTATGTATATGTATAAATGTACATATTCAAAGAGCTTTATTGTTACGCTTGCTACGCTTCCGGCAATTGTGTGCGTTGTAATCATGATGGTAAACGGAAATATAGGAGCGGGCGTGGCAGTCGCGGGAGCCTTTAGTCTGGTTAGATTCAGGTCGCTTCCGGGTACTGCGAAAGAAATCGGCGTAATTTTCCTGGCAATGGGAGCAGGCTTGATTGCAGGAATGGGATATATAGCGTATGCACTTCTTTTCGCTGTGATTCTTGGACTTATTAATATGCTCTATGCGCATATAGGATTAGGAGAAAAGCATCGTGCAGCCCTTGATAAGACCATGCATGTCACTATTCCCGAAGATTTGGACTACTACGACATATTCGATGACATATTTGAAAAATATACAAGTAAGAGCGAGCTTATTAATGTTAAGACCACTAATATGGGAAGTCTTTTTAAACTAACTTATAATTTATCGTTTAAAGAAAAGAATACGGAAAAGGCGTTTATTGATGAGGTGCGCTGCAGGAACGGAAATCTTGAAATAACATTATCCAATAAGGAGAATTATGCGGTGGAGTTATAATAATTTTAAAATCAAAGATTTTTTAATTACAAATTTGTGTATACACTATGGGGGTATACACAAATTCGCAGGCAGAAAGAAGGTATAGTATTTATGAAAAGATCTAATTATGTACGGTTTACATTATCAGTGACTTTATTGATATGCATGCTTGTCACAGCATGCGGAAAAAATACGGACGGGGGTGCAGCTGATACTAAGAGCATTAAAAGGGATAGCAATTCAGACAATAATGCTGTTACCGTAGCCGCTTCTACAACTGAAACTTTTATAAATACCTCGGAAATTTTCTCAAATCGTGATCTGAGTGGAGAATATGAAGAGTCAGAATGTGATAAAATAACGCTTTCGGATACAGGATCTACCTCGGATTCAAAGGGAACTGCCATAGATGGGAGTACCGTTACGATAACAAAAGAGGGAGACTATATATTAAGCGGAGCGCTCAGTGACGGAATGATAATAATAGACGTGGATAAGTCTGAGAAGGTTCAGCTTGTTCTAAAAGGAGTGAACATCAACAGCGATACTTCCGCAGCCATATATGTGAAAAATGCCGACAAGGTATTTGTAACTTTAGCTGACGGCACCGTGAATACACTGTCAAACGGCGGTAGTTTCATAGCGATAGATGATAATAATATTGATGCGGTAATTTTTTCAAAGGATGACCTGACGTTGAATGGTACAGGAAGCCTTACGATTACTTCTCCGGCGGGACATGGCGTAGTATCCAAAGATGATCTTGTAATAACAAACGGCAGTTATAACATTACGGCATCGTCGCATGGATTCTCAGGTAAAGACAGTGTAGCGATAGCAGACGGAAGTTTTTATATAGAAGCCGGTAAGGATGCCATTCACTCTTCAAATGATGATGATGAAACAGCAGGAAACGTGTATATCGGAGGAGGAACTTATGCTTTTAGTGTGGACAGCGACGGAATAAGCGCTATAAATGAGATAAACATTGCGGGCGGAAGCATTTCAATAGATAAATCCTATGAAGGTATTGAAGGCAGAATAATAAACATAAGCGGCGGCAAAGTAGACATTACCTCATCTGATGATGGTTTAAACGCTACGGATAAAAGAGGAACTGCAGATAATGATACAGGTGTAGACAATAAGAATTTTCGTGGCGGCATGATGAATGATACCCAGAGCGATGCAAATATCAATATTTCAGGAGGAATTATAAATATTAATGCCGAAGGTGACGGTATTGATTCAAACGGATATTTCACGGTGAGCGGCGGTGAAATCTACGTAGCAGGATCTTCAAACGGAGGGAATGGAGCGCTTGATTATGGTATAGACGCTTTTATAAGCGGTGGTATCATAGTGGCTGCAGGACAGAATACCATGGCTCAGAATTTCGGCAATGACTCGACTCAGGGTTCTATACTTGTAAATACACAGAAACAGAATGCGGCAGGCAGCGATATTACCCTGTTAGATAATGATGGAAATACGCTTGTTGCATGGACGATGGAAAAAAGTTATAATTCTGTTGTAGTAAGCTGCCCTGAGATAGCAGACGGGAAATCATACACCTTGATAACCGGTGAGACATCTACAGATATTACTATGGATGGACTGATTTACGGAGACGGCTTTGGTTTTGGCGGTCGCGGCGGATTTGGCGGTCACGGCAATCACGGAGAGTTCGACAATTCTGATATCCATGATGCTCCTGATGGATTTGGCGGCAGAGGGAACTTTGATAAGAATGATGACGAAAATGATATGAGAAAACATGGTTTTGATAATGGAGAAAGACCGGAAGGAATGGAGGAACCACCTGAATTTAGGAACGGAGAAAGACCGGAAGGAATGGAGGAACCACCTGAATTTAGGAACGGAGAAAGACCGGAAGGGATGGAAACACCGCCGGATTTTGAGAATGGTAAGAAACCTTAAAATATTAGTTAGGAGGTTCAAATGAGACTACTTCTTGCCGAGGACGAAACATCACTTGCAAAAGCAATCGTGACAATTCTGAAAAAGAACAACTATACTGTCGATGCAGCCCGTGACGGGGTTGAAGCGCTGGAATATCTGGAAACGAATGAATACGACGGCGTAATATTAGACGTGATGATGCCGCGCATGGACGGAATCAGCGTACTTAGGCAGATTCGGAAGTCCGGTAATTGTGTTCCCGTAATCATGCTTACAGCGAAGGCGGAGATAGATGACAAGGTGCTGGGGCTTGACAGCGGTGCGAATGATTATCTTACTAAGCCGTTTGCCACCAAAGAACTTTTAGCACGGATTCGCGCAATGACAAGAAGCGGTACGGCAGCAGTGCAGTCGGATTCCAGACTGCGCTCCGGAAATATCACACTTGATTGCGCGACATTCGGACTGTCTTCACCATTTGGCAGTTTTACGCTTGCCAATAAAGAATTTCAGATGATAGAACTTCTTATGAGAAATCCGCAACAGATTATATCGGCGGAACAGTTTATGGATAAAATATGGGGATTTGAGTCAAATGCGGAGAGTAATGTTGTATGGACCTATATATCATACCTTAGAAAAAAGCTTGCAGCGCTAAAGGCAGATGTGAAAATAAAGGCAATACGCAACGTTGGCTATTCGCTTGAAAGCATAACTTAATACAACTTTAAATCATAAAAGGAATTAATGCAAAATGATTAAAAAGCTGAGAACAAAATTTATAATTTTATCTACTGTTTCGCTTGTATTACTGCTGGCTATTATTGTAATATCCGGCAGTTTTCTGAATTACAGGGAACTGGTGGTAAACGCTGACATGGTTCTTACGAAGATAGCCGGAAACGACGGGCATTTCATGCGTATGTCTCCGCCTGAAAAGAAAGATTTTCCAAAGAATGATGACTTTGAGTGGCATGACGGATTCTTGGGAAAAAGGTTGATGTCGCCGGAAATAATGTATGAAGCGAGATTTTTTACTGCAAATATTTCTGAAAGCGGAAAACTAATGTCTGTCAATACGGAAAGTATAGCTATGGTAGATGATGATGATGCGGAAGATTATGTGGAACTTGCGCAAAAGAAAAGCAATGACAAAGGCTTTATAGATGATTTCAGATATATAAAGATTTATAATGGAAATGACATGTGTATCATTTTTTTGGACTGTGGAAGGAATCTTAGTACATTCAGAAATTCGGTTTTCGTGAACTGCCTTATTTCGTTCATAGGATTATTGGTAATCTTTATTATCATAGTCTTTTTTTCAAAAAAAATCGTTGCACCCGTGGCGGAAAGCTATGAGAAGCAGAAACAGTTTATATCCATTGCGGGTCACGAGATAAAGACGCCTATCACAATAATAGACGCTGATGCCGAAATTCTATCTATGGAAATCGGTGATGACAATGAATGGCTTCAGGATATATGTGCGCAGACAAGACGGATGGGTGCGCTTACCAATGATTTGCTTAAGCTGTCCCGCATGGACGAAAACAGGCAGCAGTTTACCATGATTGATTTTCCCATATCAGATGTAGTCAGTGAGACGGTTCAATCTTTTCGGACTCTGGCTCACAGCAAGGGAAGGAATATAGAAACCGAAATTACCCCTATGCTTTCATACTGCGGTGATGAAGGCAGTATCCGTCAGGTTGTGGGTATTATTTTGGATAATGCGATTAAGTATACAAAGGTAAATGAAGACGGAAGTTGTGACGATATTATATTAAAGCTGGAGAAAAAAAATCACAGTATAGTCCTAAATGTAAGCAACCATGCTGAAACGGTAGGAGATGAGCAGCTGAGACAGTTTTTTGACCGTTTTTACCGTACAGAGAAGTCAAGAGACTCCGAAATAGGCGGTTATGGACTGGGGCTGTCCATTGCAAAGTCTATTGTAGAAGCGCATAAGGGAAGGATAAGTGCAGCTGCGCCGGATTCAGAAACCGTTCAGATAACGATGGTACTGCCAATCAGGTGAGATTTGCAGAAATGGCAAGTGGTTTGTGTAAGATATCAAAATAGAATAATTTAAAGGAGGATATATTTATGCTATGTATTAAAAACGGTATGATTCATGATGCCGTCCATAAGGAAGCGTTTCGGTCGGATATTTTGGTGGAAAACGGTAAAATCGTGGCAATCGGAGAAAATCTTGAGGCAGCAGGGAACGCTCGCATTGTGGATGCAGACGGGCTTCAGGTTTATCCGGGATTCGTAGAGGCGCACGGTCATATTGGTCTGGACGGATATGGCATCGGATATGAAGGGATGGATTACAATGAGCTGAATGATATTATCAGTCCTCAGATGAGAGGTATAGACGGAGTGAAGCCTCTTGATCCCGCTTTTGCAAAGGCAGCTGCGGCAGGGGTTACCTGTGTCTGCGTAGGACCCGGAAGCGCAAATGTGCTGGGAGGTACTTTTACCACTATTAAGACAGTGGGAAAAAGAGTGGATGATATGATAGTGCGTGACAACGTGGCTATGAAATGCGCATTCGGAGAAAACCCCAAGAGGGTATATCGTGATAAAAAGGATTCCAGCCGTATGACAACTGCGGCGCTCCTGAGGGAGACACTGTTCAAGGCGAAGGAGTACATAGAAAAAAAGGAGGCAGCAGGAGACGATGTTTCAAAGAGACCTGCTTTTGATATAAAACTGGAGGCTTTAACACCGGTACTTAAAAGAGAGATTCCCTTAAAAGCGCATGCCCATGCATCTGAGGACCTGTTTACAGCCCTGCGTATTGCCAAAGAATTCAATTTAAAGATTACTCTGGAACATGTGACGGAAGGGCATATGATTGTAGAGGAACTGGCGAAGGAAAATGTTCCGTTGGCAGTAGGTCCCACGCTTACAAGCGCTTCAAAATTTGAACTGCGCAATAAAAGCTGGACGACGCCTGGACTTTTGGCAGCGGCAGGATGTCAGGTATCCATTATAACGGACTCGCCCGTTATCCCACAGGAATATCTGCCTCTCTGTGCAGGATTGGCTGTACAGGCGGGGATGGAACCTTTTGCGGCTCTGCAGGCTATCACCATAAATCCGGCGAAACATGCGGGAATCGCAGACAGAGTAGGCTCGCTGGAGGTTGGGAAGGACGCAGACATTGTTATCACAGACGGCTGTCCTTTTGAAACATCAACACAGGTTAAATATGTGTTTATTGACGGTGAGGCAGTAGGAAACGACTGGATTTGATTTCCTAATTGAATCATTGAATGATTCGAACAGAATTAGCAAATTAAAAAGCAAATTAAAAGCAAATTAAAATAATAAAGTATTTGACAGAAATATATAAAAAATATATAATATATTTGACTGTAGTTGCAAAGGCGTCTCTTCAACAATCAAAGAGATGCTTTTTGTTTTATGGGAGAGAATAATTTTTTATGCGTTTTAAAGACATGCCTTACAGGCGTATTACTTATGAAGAAATTGAAAAACGATATCAGGAGCTTTTGGCGCAGTTACAGGAAGTTTCCAACGAGGAAGAGTGTCTGACTGTTATGAAAAAACGTTACATTTTGGAGGATGACATGACGGCTATGGAGCTGTGTTATGTACGCCATGACATGGATTTAAACGATCCTTTTTATGCTGTCGAACAGGATTATTATGATGAGATCGGACCAAAGATTTATGACTGGTCAGGCAGGATTGACCGTGCCATGACGGAGTCTCCGTTTCAGAACTGTTTTGAAAAGCGGATGGGGAGTTTTGCCTTTGAGCAGATCAGGTTAGGTCTGAAAGCGCACGACAGCAGACTGATTCCTTTTGAGCAGGAAGAAAATGTGTTGATGAACCGGTACAGCTGCATTACTGCCAATGCGAAAGTAAACTATGATGGCAAGCAGGTCAGCCGCTTATCGCTATCGCCCACACTTGAGTCTTCGGATAGAGGGGTACGGCGGCTGGTTTCGGAAGCAATTGCAGTTTCATGGGAAGAACAGAGGGACGAATTGGAGGAAATTTTTGACAGTCTTGTGCTCAACCGTGACAAGCAGGCGAAGATATTGGGATATGACAATTATGTGGGGTTAAGCTACGCCCGTATGTGCCGTATCGGGTATTCAGCGGAGGATGTGAAGCGGTTCCGCGAGATTGTAAAGAAGCATGTGGTTCCGGTTGCCGCGACATTATTTGAACAGAGAAAAAAGCGTCTTGGTTTGGAACATTTATATGGTTACGATGCGGGCATTTCATTTTTAAACGGAAATCCGATACCTATAGGGGATGAAAAGTTTTGTTTGGAAATGACAGGGAAGATGTATCGGAAGCTGTCTCCCGAAACAGCAGAATTTATTGATTTTATGATGGATAATGGCTTGTATGATGTGGCGCTTCGGGAGGGAAAACGCGGCGGCGGATACTGCACACAGTTCGCGGCGTATCACGCACCGTTTATCTTTGCAAATTTTGACGGAACAAGTGAAAATGCCTATGTTATGTGTCATGAAGGCGGACATGCATTTTACTATTATTTAAAGAGAAACGAGGAGATTCGTGAGCGGAGCTGGATGACGTCGGAGGCGGCTGAGACGCATGCGATGGCAATGGAATTTTTCCTGACACCGTATATGGAGCTGTTTTTCGGTGACAGGGCGGAAGATTATCGTAGAATGCATCTGGAAAAAGCAATCAGTCTGATCGTGTATGAGTGCCAGCAGGATGAATTCCAACAGCTTATTTACGAACAGCCGTCCCTTGGTAAAAATGAGCGGAATGAGATATGGGAGCGTCTGGAACGGGAGTATTTTCCATACCGTGAGTATACGAAAGAGGAAAGTGAAAGGGTCGGATACCACTGGCAGAGGATCATGCATGCATATCAATATCCGTTTTATGCGGTTGATTACGCACTGGCACAGATGTGTGCGCTGGAATATTACAGATGGATGAAAGAGGATTTTGACGGGGCTTGGAAGAGTTACCTGACATTCTGCGATAAAACAGGGCATTTGAACTTCCCGGAAACCATTAAGGCTGCGGGACTGGGAGATCCTTTTTCGGAAGAAAATCTACAAAATCTAATGGGTTGGCTGCAAATGCAGCTTAATGCATAAAAGTGTAAAAGATAGGAGAGATAAAATGAAAAAGAAAGTAATTGCAATGCTGCTTACGGTTTGCATGGCGGCATCCCTGCTTTCCGGCTGTGGAAAACAAGCGGCAGATTCATCAAATGGCGGCACGGCCACAGACCAGACGGGAAGTGAAAGTGGAACAGGAACTGATAATGGAGATTCTGCGACGGAAGGGGGAACGTATACATATCGTACCATCTATTCCAGCGTTAGCACATGGAGTCCGACGGACTGGCAGATAACGACTGAAGGAGATATTTTTACTTATTGTATTTCGGAGTTTTACGGTTTTTGGATGAATGAAGCCAAAGACGGTTATGATATTGTATGTGAACTGGCGACAGAATTTCCGGTGGATCTGACCGCCCAGTATGCAGGAAATGAAACATACGGCGTACCGGCAGATGCAACAGAAGGCTATGCATGGCAGGTTACCATTCGTGAGGATGCAGCCTGGGAGGACGGTACTCCGATAAACGTAGATGATGTGGAATATGCCCTGCAGCAGTTTTTAAATCCGGACATGAAAAACTATCGTGCTTCTGCATATTATACCGGAACATTGGGACTTGCAAATGCAGAAGATTATTATAATAACGATCTGGCAGGACAGACGAAGCTGACACTGGCAACGGATTCAGGACTTGTTTTTGAAGACCTTGGTGCCGGAGATGACGGTCAATATACAGATGCGGATGGCAATAAAGCATATTTTGGCTGGGATGTTGCCATTAACAGCGACTGGATGGGCGGTGACGCCTTAACGGATTATATTGACTATATGACAGAAGAAACGGCTGATGCTTTAGATGCTCTGGCGGATGAAAAAGGCTATATTCCGGTAACGGAGGAATCAATTGCAGCGCTTTACGGTTTTACCGGCAGTGATGATTGGGGAAATGAGGCGGAGGAAGATCTGATAAATTATGTATTCTGCGAAGACGGCATTGCAGAGGAAATGCCCTGGAGTAATGTCGGTTATGTAAGAGACGGGGATTATGTCTTTACTCTTATTTTGAAAAATCCATGCAGTCTGTTCGATTTTGAATATAATATTGACGGACTTACCCTGTTACATAAAGGACTGTATGAGGCAAATAAGCAGGAAACAGGAGGTCTGATTAAGTCTTCCTACGGAACGGCGCCGGAGAAATTCAGCTCCTATGGTCCGTATAAAGTAGTGAGCTATCAGGAAGCCAAAGAAGTGAAACTGGAGAAAAACGAAAACTGGTATGGTTATACAGACGGGAATCATGTAGGTATGTATCAGACAACTGCAATCGACATGCTGCAGATTGATGAACAGACGACACAGATGTCCATGTTCCTGCAGGGAAATCTGGACGATGTGGGACTTACCAGTGAAGATATGGAAAAATACGGAACCAGTGATTATGTATATTTCACGCCGGAGTCTTATACGTATTATCTGACCTTTAATACAGATTTTGATATGTTGAAGAGCAGAGAGAGCGCAGGCGTGAATAAAACCATTTGGACCTATCTTGATTTCCGTAAGGCATTGTCGCTTGCTTTGGACAGAAACGATTATGTAAGAAGCTGTACGGCAAGTTCGGATCCGGCATATGGACTGCTCAATGATATCTATATCTGTGATCCGGAAACCGGTTTAAAATACCGTGACTCTGAGTATGCACAGAAAGCGCTTTGTGAAGTATATGATGTAGATGATATTTCTGCACTGACCGGTTATGATAAAGAGGCGGCGTCTGTTCTTTTACAGTCGGCTTATGACCAGTGTTATGAGGACGGAAATATTTCCGATTCCGATATTGTAGAGATTGACTATCATGTTTACGGTACGGATGCGCTCTATCAGAAGATGGTAGACTTTATTGAAGAGGCATTGTCAGCGGCAGCGGAAGGCACTTCATTGGAAGGAAGGATTAAGGTAAATCTGATAGAAGATCAGGACTATTACAACAGTATGCAAAACGGGCAGGATGATATGGTCATGGGTGCATGGGGCGGTGCGGATATGGATCCGTATACCATGATGCAGTGTTATACCGATCCTACTTATATTATAGAATATGGTTTTGATTCCTCGGCAGATCTGACTATTTCGGTACAGGGAGAAGAGATAACCATGAGCTTTTATGACTGGTATCTGGAACTGTGCGGCGGTACTTATGCAATGGCTGATCTGGATGTCAGAAATGAGATCCTTGCAGGAATCGAAAAAGGTCTGCTGCTGAATTATCATATCATCCCGGTGAGGGCATTATGCAGTGCAAGCCTTGCTTCCCAGAGAATTGTATACGGAAGCGAAGAGTTTATCAACTCCCTTGTAGGCAGAGGAGGCATCCAGTATATGACTTATACGATGAATGACGAAGAATGGGATGCTTACTGTAAAGATCAGAACAATAATTTAACCTATTAGGAAAAGTCCGGCTGAGAACCTTGAAAAGCATGGAGAGACAGTGGGTAACTGTCTCTTACAATGCTTTTTGTAAATGAGATGAAAAGAGAGCCTGCCAAAGCAGGCAGACGGGTGTAAATATGGCGAAATATATATGTAAACGTATTGCTCTTGGTATAGTAAGCGCATTCATTATTATGACAATGTTGTTTGTACTGATCCGAATGCTGCCCAATCCGGTTGTACAGGTTACGGGAGGCTATGCTAAGCAGTTGGAAGATATGCGTACGGCATGGGGATATTATGATCCGATAATCGTACAATATGGAATTTTTTTGAAAAACATTTTTACTGAATTTGATTGGGGCTTCTGTACTACGGTAGGTACTTTCTTACAGCCTGTTACAGAGTATCTGGCAAGCAAACTTCCGGCAACTCTTTATGTTAATTTTTTTTCTCTGATTATTTCACTTCCTTTGGGAGTGATCTTCGGCATGGTTGCTGCTGTTTTCAAAAATAAATGGCAGGATCAGCTTATCAATGTTTTTATTATGATATTTATTTCCATTCCGGCTTTTATATATGCGGTTCTTTTGCAGTACATAGTAGGTTTTAAATTGGGGTGGGCGCCGCTCATTATGGAAAGCGGTACGGACTATTTTTCATGGTCCATGTTTCATTCCGCTATCATGCCGATTCTGGCATTGTCTTTCGGTACGATTGCGGGAGATATGCGTATGGTCCGTGCGGAACTGACTGAGACTTTAACAAGCGAGTATATGCTTTTGGCAAGAACGAAGGGACTGACCAGGGCACAGGCAACCATGCGGCATGCTTTTCGTAATTCATTAGTGCCGATTCTGCCTTCTTTTATGGCGGATGTTATTTATGTAATCAGCGGTTCCCTGATCATTGAACAGATTTTTGCAGTACCCGGAATCGGGAAAACCTATCTGGCGTCCATTAACATGAGAGATTACAGTGTATTTTTGGCAATAAGTATGTTTTATGTAGCAATCGGACTGGCAGCAGGTATTTTGTTCGACCTAAGCTACGGGATCATTGATCCGAGAATCCGTATGGGAGGTGACAAAACCAATGAGCTATAACGAATCATATGAACATATCCCTAAAGAAGAATTTGCTTTTGTGCAGATGGATGAAAGAATTTATGATAAAGAACTGGCAACAAAACCTGTAGGTTTTTTGCAGGATGCCCTAATCCGGTTTGCCCATAACAAAGGGGCTGTGGTCTGTTCTGTAATACTTTTGGCCATGATTTTGTTTGCTGTTTTTACTCCTTTTATTTCAGATTATCAGATTTCCGAAAAGGACGAATATTATTCCTATGCTCTGCCAAGGCTCAGTTCCAGGCTAAGTTTTTGGAACGGCTGTTCCAAAAGGCAGGTAAATCAGCAGACATATGACTATTATTTGGCAATTCCGGGCGCTATTGCAGGAGATTACGGAACGGAAGAGCTTAATGTGGCAAACAGAATACAGACCGTATATAATATTTCCGTCGATTCTTATGCAAAAGTCGGTTATGTCACGATGCTTTTGACAAAAAACGAATATGAAGCAGCGCTTGCCTGGCAGGAAAGCACAGGAATCCAGCTTTTTTATCCGATGATAAACGATAGTCTGGTAAAATGTAAAACTTACCAGAGCAATCCGAATGCATGGTATCTCACGAATGCAAAAGGAGTTGCCGAGCGGGACGAAAACGGAGAACTGCAAAACATTTATCTGAAAGACGAGAGCACGGAAGACGGCTATGCCTATTATGTCAGTAAAATGAATGGAGCACAGTATCAGATCCGCACTCTGTATGCAAACTGGTATGAATATAAAAACGGAAAACAGGCAAGTTTTCTATTTGGCGCGGATGAATTTGGATATGATATTTGTGTGCGTATGGCGGCAGGAGCAAGGCTTTCATTTCTTATTTCCGTTTCGGCAGCTGTGGTCAACCTGATTCTGGGGATTATCGTAGGTGCGTTGGAAGGTTATTACGGAGGTACTTTTGACCTGATCATGGAGCGGATTAAGGATATCTTATATGAGATTCCCAGTCTGGTGTTTATGATACTGTTCCAGATTTATTTTGCCAGAAGGCTAGGATCTTTATTTGCCATGTTTATCTGCTTTATTGTTTTTGGGTGGATTGGAGAATCTTCTACGGTCCGGGCACAGTTTTACCGTTTTAAAGGACAGGAATATGTGATGGCGTCGAGGACGCTGGGAGCAAAAGACAGAAGGCTGATCTTTAAGCATATTCTGCCGAATGCGTCGGGATTTATTATTACGGCTTCCGTACTGACGATTCCGTATACCATTTTTTCGGAAGCGACTTATTCCTATTTAGGAATTGTAAACTTAAATTCCAAAACATTGACGAGTCTTGGTTCCATGCTGGAAAACGGGCAGCGGACCCTGTCTACTTATCCACATTGTGTGTTTTTCCCGGCATTTTTTCTGTCACTGCTGCTGATTTGTTTTAATATTTTCGGGAACGGCCTGCGGGATGCATTTAATCCATCCTTACGCGGTGCGGATGAGTAAAGGAGACTAGATTGAAAAATCAAAGATTTTTCACACACATGCTTGCATGTGTTTGGCAATATTTGTGCTAAAGCGCTTACAGCGCTGCCCAAATTCGCAGGCTGTTGGCAGCATGGAGGATTAGTATGAGTAGTAAAGTATTAGAAGTTCGAGATCTTCGTGTATCCTTCCGCACCAATCATGGAAATGTGAAGGCAGTACGCGGAATCAGTTTTGAGTTAAATAAGGGAGAAACACTTGCAATTGTCGGAGAGTCCGGTTCGGGAAAGTCGGTAACGGCAAAGTCGATCATCGGCATCAACGCGGCAAATACGATCATAGAAGGCGGCGAGATTATTTATAAGGGGGAAGACCTGTTAAAATATTCGGAGCAGGATTACAATAAGGTACGCGGAAATGAACTTACGATGGTTTTTCAGGATCCGCTTTCCTCCCTTGATCCGATTATGAAGGTCGGAAAACAGATGACGGAAGCCACTCTTTTAAATAATAAAACAAAACGTAAAAATGCGAAAACAGAAATCAGACAGTTAAAGAGCAAACTAGCCTATTATATGAAAAATGCAGGATGTGCAGATCAGACGCTTACGGTGGAAAATGTGGCGAAAGCGATGGAAGAGGCGGACAAAGCTGAAAAGGCTGCCGGCAAACTGGCTGCGGAGACACTGGAAAAAGTGATTCCTCTGTTTGAGAAAGAACCGCTGCAGGAAAAGGAAATAAGAAAAGCCTCAAGGGAAGCGGAAAAAGCCGTGGAGGCTTCTATTAATCCGCTTTCTTTGAAAAGGCATGGGATTGCTTATACGTTCCGCACTTCTGTGGAAGAAAATCTGAACCGTTATTTTAAAGGTGTGCAGAGTAATCCAAAGGAAGAGAATCGTGTGGCAAAGGAAACTGCGGAGCGGGAGAAGAAACTACAGCGGAAGAAAAATGCACCGAAGGTAATTCCGGCAAATCTGGTAGATTTGGAGCAGACGCTTTTGAATATTCGTAAAAATATGTCAGAGCTGCTAAAGAACTATAAAGAGGCGCTTTCGGAGGAAGAAAACGTAGATTATCGGATTCTTGCGGAAGAAATGCTTGATTATTTGGCAAACAAGCAGAAGGAATCCATGCAGAAGGTGACAAAACAGGAGGCATATGAAAAAGCCATAAAAATCATGTCCGATGTGGGTATTAAAGAACCGGAAAAACGCTTTAATCAATATCCCCATGAATTTTCGGGCGGTATGAGACAGCGTATAGTCATTGCCATTGCAATTGCGGCAAATCCGGAGATTCTGCTTTGCGACGAGCCGACGACGGCATTGGATGTGACGATTCAGGCACAGATTCTGGAACTGATCAACGATATTAAGAAAAAGCGAAATCTTTCCGTACTTTTTATTACTCATGATTTAGGAGTTGTGGCAAACATGGCGGACAAAGTAGCGGTGATGTATGCTGGAAAGATTGTGGAGTACGGAACGGTGGAAGACATTTTCTATGAACCGAAACATCCGTATACATGGGCGCTGTTGTCTTCGATGCCGTCTTTGGATACGAAAGAGAAACTTGAAGCGATTCCGGGTACGCCGCCTAACATGATCTATCCGCCGAAGGGAGATGCCTTTGCTGAGCGGAATAAATATGCCATGAAGATTGATTTTGAGAAAGAACCGCCGTTTTTCAAGGTGTCGGATACTCATTATGCCGCTACCTGGTTATTACATCCGGATGCGCCGAAAATAGAACCGCCTAAGAGCGTGCTGAACCGAATGAAGGCAATGAAAGAAATGGAGGTGGCGCATGATGAGTGAGAGCGAAGTAATTCTTGATGTCAGACATTTAAAGCAGTATTTTGGAAAACATGATTTCAAAGCGGTGGACGATATCAGTTTTTCCGTTAAAAAGGGAGAAATCGTAGGTATTGTAGGTGAATCCGGCTGCGGAAAGACTACAACAGGGCGCTCTATTATCAAATTATATAATGCCACATCCGGTGATGTGTATTTTAAGGGGCAGCGGATCGTTGCCGGAACACGTTCCTATACGGATGCGATTGCAGCACAGAGGCAGGCATCGAAAGAACGTATAAAGGGATTTAAGCAGGCAGGAAATGCGGCGGCCATAAAGGACGAAAAAGAGAAACTGTCAAAGTTTATAGAAGAGCAAAAGCAACAGATCAAAGATGCCAAGTATGATCATAAGCATTGTATTTCTCTATACAGGGAACGTCATGCCAATGAGATTAACGAAGAGTATGATGCGAAAGAAAAAGAAGCAGCGGGAAATACGGCAAAACTTGCGGAGCTTTCCAAAGAGCGCAGTAAAAAATTAAAAGAGGCAGCAGGAGAAAATATAGTAACCAAGATTCAGATGATATTCCAAGATCCGATTGCTTCCTTAAATCCACGTATGACAGTGCGGGATATTATTGCGGAAGGGCTTATTATTCAGGGAATCAAGGATAAGGAATACATTGATAATAAAGTATATGAAATGTTAGAGCGTGTCGGGCTTGTAAAAGAACATGCAGGCAGATATCCTCACGAATTCTCCGGCGGTCAGAGACAGCGTATCGGAATAGCGCGTGCTATTGTTATGAATCCTGAGCTGATCATTGCGGATGAACCGGTCAGTGCCTTGGATGTGTCCATCCAGGCACAGGTGATCAATTTGTTAAATGAGCTTCGGGAGGAGATGGGGCTTACCATTTTGTTTATCGCCCATGATCTATCCGTAGTAAAATATTTTTCGGATCGGATCATAGTGATGTATTTCGGTAAGATCGTGGAAATCGCGGATGCCGATGAATTGTTTGCCCATCCGCTGCATCCATATACCTGTTCCCTGCTTTCTGCCATTCCTCTTCCTGATCCGAATTATGAAAAGAAGAGGAAAAGAAAGATATATGAGTATGAAAAAGAGCATGATTATTCGACTGAACAGCCTGTATTACAGGAGATAACACCCGGTCATTTTGTAAGCTGTAATACGACGGAACTGGAAAAGTACCGTAAAATATTGGAGTCAACATGAAGCAAAAAAGATGGATGTCCTATTTGGTTGCAGCAGTGACGGCAATCGTCATTGCAATACTTACTATCTATTTTGAGAGCAGCACATACGGAACGGACGGTGTGCTGCTGATACGGTTTTGCAGTGACGGCTTCTTTACTTCGGCGGTTATGTTTTTAGGCTGTGGTATTCTGATGGCGATTGAAGAGGCAGGAAATTTTTACGGAATCCGGTATTTAGGGTATACCGTAGTGTATTTATTTTCTTTTAGGAAGGACAGGTTTGAAAACAGAAAAGATTATTTTACCTATTGTCTGGAAAGGAAAGCAAAACAAAAGGATAAAGACAAGCCCGGCACAAAACGGGTACTGTTGTTCGTAGGCGGTGGGTGCCTTATTGTTTCCGTAATCTGTGCGGCTGTGTACATGAATTTCAGATAGCCGGAAATTATGCAGGAGCATTCGGCAGGTACCGTGAGTTATATATCAATTATGTCAAAAATATCGTCAAATGCTATTTTCGTATGCACAATCTGCAGTATCCGGCTGGTTTCATCAATCCGTGCAACCATACCGGATATTTTAATATATTCACCGTTGCAGAAATAGACCACGGTAGCAATTTCTCCGCGTTTAAGCTGATGCATTTTTAAATTCAGTTCCTCTTCCTTTTCCGGTGGAAGAGAGAGTTTAGGGACGATTATTTTCTCCTTTGCCGCCAGAGCTTCCGGCAGACCTTTTAGAGCCGCAAATGGCATGAATTGTTTAGCCCTGTCGGATACAGGCATTTTATTCTTAGGACGTTTCGCCACTTCGGTGCCCTCCTATCTGTTGATTTCTTTCTCTTGTGGTAGCGTGTTCTTCAAGATTCATCCCCTTTAATATTGCATTTTTACCGAATTTATTCTTAATGCTTATGACAGCTTCCTGTATCTTTCGATTCTTTTCAAGCTCCGCCGCATCGGTAAAAGCTATATTGATGAAATTCCTCAGGAACAACGTTGTTGCAGCTTATATTGACGCGCTTAATCTGAAACTGCGGATTTGCAATACGCTCATAAAGAGAGGCAATTGCGGGTATCAGCAGGATATCTGAGTTGGTTTCGTCATCCAGTGATGCAGTGCCGTGTGCTGATGGCACATTAAGGCGGTTTGCATATCCGATGTGCAGGGTTACGGATTTGGTGACAATTTTCTTCTCTACCATGTCAAGGCACAGCAAATCCATCATTTCCTTTACTATCAGCTTTCCGTCTTCAAAGTTATAATCGCGGGCAAGTACCTGACCGGAGGAGATACAATTTGTATCCGGTTTATAGGCTTTGATGTCAGCGATGGTAGTCGGCTCTCTGCCCCACGCATGGTCTATGAGCAGTTCCGCGTCAATACCGAACAGGTGATAAAGAAAATCCTCGTCATAGTGGGCTATATCGCCCATTGTAAGAATACCGTAGCCTTCCAGTTTCTTTGCAGTTCCGGCGCCTACTCTCCAGAAATCTGTTAAAGGTTTGTGATTCCAAAGTGTTTCCTGATAGGTTTTTTCCGTCAATTCACCCACGAAATCCGGTGAGTGTTTAGCCGTAATGTCAAGTGCAATTTTGGCAAGATAGAGATTCGTGCCAATACCGCATGCGGCATGAATGCGGAGCATGTCGTAAATTTCTTCGACTATCTTCATTCCCAGTTCCTTAGCGGAAAGCTGATACATCGTCAGATAATCAGTCACATCCATAAATGCTTCGTCAATGGAATAAATATGGATATCGTCCTTTGATATATATTTCAGATAAATACCGTATATCTCGGCGGCGTAATCAATATAGAGCTGCATCCGCGGAACGGCGGCTATATATTCTATATCAGAGGGTATCTCAAATATCCTGCATCTGTTATGGACGCCGAGTGCTTTCATGGCGGGAGAGACGGCGAGGCAAATCGTTTTCTCAGTCCGTGACATATCCGCGACAACCAGTTTGGCAGTCATGGAATCCAGACCGCGCTCCGCACATTCCACAGAGGCATAAAATGATTTCAAATCAATGCAGATATAGATATGCTCTTTCATGCAGCCCGCGCCCCTTTCTTTAGCTGATACGACTATGATGTACCGTATGAATAAAGTATATCATAAAATGTTTGGAATGTCTCTATATATTTCGAACAAATGTTTGTACCGCGAATGTACAGATAGAGAAATGAAAAAGGTGTAAAGTCTTAATAGTTTTATAAAAACTTTACACCCTGTTTTATAACTGCTATTTAATTGTAGCTGCAATTATTCTTTGATCAGGTCAATGTCTGTGAGATTTACGCCAGAAACATTTAACAATGCTTTTATTGTCAAATACTCTTTTTTCAATTCTGCATATGTTTCGGTAGCATTCTCTTTTTTTGCAAGTTGCATATAAGTCTGAATTTTTTTAAAATCGTCAAGAGCAGCCTTTGTTACCTCAATACCGGATGGCATTAAATCACCTACTTTCTATGAACAATACTATATATTAGCTACTATAATCATTATAACAATCAATTCCTAAAGTGTAAAGCTTTTACCTAATTATGTAAACAATTTTTATGTGTTGCTTGACATATAAATAAATTTGTGGTAAGTTATTCAAAATTTAGGAGAACATTGTAATGCAGAACTTACGTTTTGAAATGAATTATATGTATTTGTATTACAGACGTACTTAGAAGTAATTGTGTTCCGATTGGATGCGCGGTTACTCAGGGTAGGTCTGATGTGTAAGTGCATATAAATCGGTGAATATAAGTTTGAGTTATAATAATACTTGTAATAGACGATTTTAGAGATGCACTGGACATGTTGTATGTTTGGTGCATTTTTTGTTTGGAAAGGAAGCATATGAAAATAAAATTATTAAGGGCAGGCGTAAATGACGCAGAAGAATTGCATGCAATGCAGATTGAATCATTCAGAGAACTGTTGGAGAAATATCAGGATTTTGATACAAATCCCGGAAATGAAAGCGTGGAAAAAGTAGAAGCACGCTTAAAGCAGGATTTCACATATTACTACTTTATCTGTGTCGGGGTGCGAAAAGTGGGTGCAATTCGTATTGTTGATAAAAAAGAAGCAGGCATAAATAAGAGAATCTCTCCGTTATTTGTATTGCCGGAATTTCAAGGTCAGGGAATCGCGCAAAAAGTAATACAACTATGCGAAGAAATACATGGGAGTAAAAATTGGGAACTGGATACCATTTTGCAGGAACCCAAAAACTGTCATTTATATGAGAAGATGGGATATCGGCAGACAGGTAAGACAGAAGTAATAAACGAAAAACTTACATTGGTATTTTATGCAAAGAACTGAGAATAAAATACATCAGCCTATAATTGATGCAGGAACGTCAGGAGATATGGCAGCTTTTTGGCGTGCTTCTCTCTTTGCTGTTGTTTGTGTTGTAATAGATAATGGAGCATATTATTTGGAACAAGTACAAAGGGTGAGGATGATCGCCGCATGTACAAGGAATCTGCGCATTAGGTATTTCGCTGCATATTTTCGCCAAGATTCATTTCTGACAGTTAATCTGCCGAAATTATTTCAAAATGGCGCGGACTTGGCAGAGCAGAATTTTCTTGATAGCAGCAGCCGCCATATTGCCAAAGTGCAGAGAACATTCACAATTACTTAGTGATTCGATTGCATAACCTTGTTACAGATCAATTAGAAAAGTATCGAAAAACTGTCCGTGAGGTAGAAAAAGGTGTCGTTTTCCTTTGATAACGGGTTTCGATTGTTAAATGATATTAACATATTGTTTGATATGAAGGAAAAATATGCGGTAATACGATAAAATTTTGGTACTAAAGGACGGAGTGATTTCTGAGCAGGGAAGTTGGTATGAGTTGATAAACAAGAGGGGAGACTTTTATGAATTAGCAGATTTGATACCGTAGAAGATAATATATGATGTTGATTTTTCAGTGAAGAGTTGATAAAATTATCATGGGTAAGCCACCGAAACATACAGAGGGATGAATAAGTATGCGTACGATAATTAATGATACGAATTATATAGAGAAACAGGAAAGAGAAGCAATAAAGAAATTTTTATGGATTTCTGTACCGGTATGGGTTATTTTGGCTACACTTAGCTGCCGGATTAATTTACGGCAGGGAATTTATGTGGATGGTGACTTTTTGTACAGCGAAGGTCAGGGGTATTTTTGCAGGCAGCAGGATGAAATCTGCATGTATGAGGAAGGACCTGATACAAGGTTTGAGGTGATTTGGGACGGCATTAAAAAAGACGCGACACTGGTATGGGGTGAAGCAGTGGGGAATAACGGAACACAGGTATATGTGACATTTCAGGACGGAAATATAATTGAAGGAATCTGGAATGGAGAAAACCTGTCCGATGCAGAAGGAAAAGACTTGGCGTTTGGACGGTTTGATGTTGTGGTTACCGTGAATGGAAAACGTTCTCCGGTATCCGATATTGCATGGAGTAAAATTTTTTGCAGACTTTCACTGGGGGATACGGATACAAAGGGTTCCATAGTGTTCATTTTTATCGGTACGATGTCCTATGTTTTGGGAGTCTTAAGTTTTCTGTTTCCTGATAAAACTCATTTCTTTTTAAGAGGCTGGCAGTATGAACGGGCAGAACTGTCCGATGCAGGACGTTTGATTGCAAAGACAGGCGGAATTGTGGTGATGGTTCTGGGTGGGATTATAATGTTGCAGATTTTTCTATAAACCTCAGTCAATAAACTCAATGCGGTTGGCAATATTTGCAATAATTTTGTCAGTGACAGAGTTATCAAATTCAAAAGCAATTTTTATAAAAGGTATTAAAACATCTTGCATTACTCCATATTATATGATATTATATACGAAATAAAACAAATCTTGACTCTTATACATGATAACTGCTAAGCATGTTTTTTGTCGCATCTTATGTAGTTACATGATTCCGGCAGTTCTGCCAGAGATTCAATTTGTTTGGCAGGACTGCTGTAATAATTGTTTATTAATAATGGAAATTAGGTTTCTATTGTATTCTGATTCCATTTCTCATATCACTGTCATAACAGCACTCCTGCAAAAATACAACCAAGAGAAAGGCAGGGGTATTAACATGGATGAAGAAACAATATTAAAGACTTATGAAGAAAAAAGAAAGCAGGTAGGAGAATTCAATTTAACAAGCGATTTATTTGCAGGGAAGGTATTTGAGGACAGGGAGGCATGTCAGGAGTTATGTCGGATATTGCTGAAGGACAACAAAATCGTCATTAAGAATGCGAAGACCAAATATGCCATCCGCAATCTGGAAAATCATTCGGTAGAGCTGGATATTATTGCAGAGGACACGGATGGAAACATTATCAGCGTAGAAATACAGATGTATGAAGAAAAGGCGCCGTTTAGGAGAATGCGATATTATCTGTCAAGCATAGACATGAGCATACTGGAAAAAGGAAAGCCATACAGTGAGCTGCCTGATGTGACGCTTGTATTCATAACTAAGGAAGATTTCATAGGAGATAAAAGAGGACATTATGAATTTCCGAGAAAAACAGACGGACAGGATGTTACAATGTCGCTGGACAACGGATTACATGAGATATGTTTTAATCTGGAATACTATACCGAAGATGCGGGAATTAATGAGTTTTTGGATTACTTCAAAGATTCAGACCCTCAATATCAGACCAAGAATTTTCCAAGAATAGTAGAGCGTGTGAGATACTTTAAAATACAGAAGGAAGGAGTAAACATTATGTGTGAAATAGCAGACAGAATCAGAAAAGAAGGACTACAAGAGGGCGAAAATTTACTTGCAACCCTGCTAAATATGCTCTTTACCGATGGCCGGACAGAAGATGCCAGAATAGCACTTATAAACAAGGAAGAGAGGAACAAATTCTATAGGGAATATGGGTTAGCACCATCAGTGATATAAAAAAATCGGCAGGATGATTCCGAAGCGTTTGTATTAAAAGCATATAGATGCTATAATATCTACAAGGAGGCGAACACCATGTTGTGTCATATGATAATTGATTTGAGTGTATTACTCTGTACAAGGTCTGATGTCAGGACGAAACTTGTACAGAGATAATAAAATATTCGTCCACATTGGATTTTGTACTTATAGTAAAAGAAATATGTAATTCATAAAAACTATAAGGAGAGAATAATTCAATGGATAATAAATTTAAAAAATATATTGTATTTTGGCTTAGTCAGTCGGTGTCACAGTTAGGCAGCGCAATGACGGGTTTTGCCTTGATTCTGTGGGTGTATACGGTGAATCATTCGGCGCTTACGGTTTCCATGATGTCATTCTGCAGTTATGTTCCGTACATTATCGTAAGCCTGTTTGCAGGAACCTTTGTTGACAGACACAGTAAGAAAAAGATAATGTTGGTATCGGATTCTATTGCCGCAGTATGTACCTGCTTTATTTTCTCTATGTGGATTTTCGGCGGTCTCCAGATATGGCATATTTATATAGTGAACAGTGTTATCGGTTTCATGAATGCCTTCCAGTCGCCGGCGTCAAGCGTGGCAATAGGGAAAATGGTGCCAAAGGAGAAACTGGCAAATGTAAGCGGAATGAATTCGTTTTCAGGTAATCTGGTATCCGTACTAACCCCGGTAATAGCATCGTTCTTATTTGCAATCAGCGGGCTTAAAGTTATAATGATAATCGATTTAGGTAGCTTCCTCTTTGCATTTCTGGTATTGCTTTTATTGATTCAAATTCCGGAAGATGAAGTGAAGGACGAAAATAAAACTTCCGCGTTTGCCGGCTGTAAAGAAGGGTATCAGTTCCTAATCCGCAATAAGGCAATATTTGTAATTGTTATAACAATGGCGTTAATAAACTTCCTGTCGAGGCTGACCTATGAAAATATATTATCTCCGATGATTCTTGCAAGAAGCGGAGATGACAGTCTTACGCTTGGTATTGTGAGCGCGGTCATGGGTATCGGCGGTATCATAGGAGGAGTAATTGTTTCGGCAGGAAAGATGTCAAAAGACAATATAAAAACGATATATTTGTCCGCAGCATTTTCTTTTCTGCTTGGCGATTTATTGATGGGAGCGGGAAGAAATGTTGTGATATGGTCGTTTGCCGGATTAGCGGCAAGTCTGCCGATACCGTTCATTAATGCGGCGCAGAATGTAATCCTGTACAGAATGGTGCCGGAAAATATGCAGGGCAGAATATTTGCGGTCAGAAACGCCATACAGTACAGCACGATTCCTGTGGGCATTCTTTTAGGAGGTTTTCTGGCCGATTACGTGTTTGAACCTTATATGCAGGTAGAAAATACGATTACGTCAGTACTGCATATTATTGTCGGAGAAGGAGCAGGGAGCGGTATGGCGGTGATGTTCTTGTGTACCGGAATATTAGGAAGTATATCCAGCATTATATGCTATGGCAAACTTCGCAAATACAGAAATGAAATGACTTGGTAAGGATTGTGAACAAAAGGCAAAGGTTTCTTTGCCTTTTTGTTAGATTGGAGCATTATGGAAAAATTTTTATATTGGGTCGTGGGACAGGTGGCGAGAGTGCACAATTATCTCCTGCAGTTGAACGACGCTTATGAGTACAATTTTTCGGATAAGGAATTACATTTCCTTATCATTGGCACTATGGGAATGGCGATGATATTTGTGGTGCACCCGATTTTTAAATGGCTGGTAAAGCATGGTCATATCATGATGATTAGCTGGATATATGTGTTTACCCTGATAATTGTCATTACCTTTGCCATAGAGATTGGTCAGCGGGTAACACACACGGGGGTCATGGAGTTTAGGGATATAGTGTTTGGCGTGTTTGGATTTATCAGTATGTTTTTGCTTTTTTCTGTGGTGAGGGGTATTTACCATCTGGTGCTGTGGCTCATTCGCAGGCATAGGGAGGGTGGACGTGTGTAAGCGTTGTACTACGGTATAGCTTTACCGGTAGAGAAGTAAACATAATAAATAGGTATTATAAATCAAAGTTTGGATAGACTACAAATGACTAAAGTTTCTTTATAATAAAATAAGTAGACAAATATGGCATGATAATATATAATATAGCTAATAATAAGACAGAAATGGCGTGATGATGTGAAATTTGAAAAAGGCTGTCAGGAATACATTAAAGAATTAGGACAGAAGATAAAGACATATAGAATAATGAATGAAATGTCACAGCAGGATCTTGAGGACAAATCGGGTGTTTCGAAGAGAAGTATATCTCGGTTGGAGCAGGGAGAATCTGTGCAGACAGACAATCTATTTAAAATTCTAATTGCCCTAGGTCTTGGCGATAATATTGAATTGCTTGTTCCGGACCAAACGAATAGACCCTCATATTATTTGGAAAAATCAGGAAGTAAGCTTAAGCGGGTAAGAAAAAAGACGCAGAGTAATGATTTTAAATGGGGGGACGAAGAATGAATGATACGGCTGAAGTATATTTGTGGGGAACGAGGATAGGTATTATTCATCAGAATATTTCTAAAGCATATGCGACTTTTGAATATGATGCAGATTTTGTCAATAGTGGAATAGAAGTTTCACCGCTAAGGATGCCTATTGGTAAGAATAGTCCGGATATGATTACTGGTTAATGAAGTTTGATAATATTTCAAAAAATGGTGATCATGGACTTGAAGATAAGCCGGAATATACCTTAATAGAATATGCTTATTATCTTATGGCTAAGTCCTGTGGAATTATAATGAATGAATGCCGGATATACAATTCGGACGGTGATCACCATTTTATGACAAAGAGATTTGATCGTAAGAATGGAAAAAAGCTGCATATGCAGTCTCTTGGAGCATTAGCGCATATTAGTTATCAGGAGCCCGGTGTATGCGGATATGAATTGGCAGCCATGTACATGAAGGAAATGGGACTCTCATATAAAGAGATAGAGCAGTTTTATCGAAGAATGGTATTTAACTGTCTGGCAGTTAATCAGGATGATCATGTTAAGAATATTTCCTTTATTATGGATAGGAGCGGTAAATGGATGCTTTCACCAGCTTATGATATTACTTTCTCGTATAATCCTACCAACAAATGGCTGCGTGCGCATCAGATGACAGTGAATGGAAAGACAACTGAGATAATGCTGTCAGACCTTCTTTCAGCCGGTGAAAAAATGGGAATAAAGAGTAGACGTTGTAAGGATATCATAAGTGAAATTGCTGCGTCGGTAAGTGATTTTGTGACATATGCCGAACAAGCTGGAATTAAAGAGAAAACATATGAGTATATTATTTCTGTGATAGATGCGAACATAATAAAAGAATATAAATTTATATAAATTCAATATTGAAGAATCTACAATAGATATTTAGCAAATTGTCTATTCATAAATTTTTCATTGGTAAAAGATGGTAAAAGATGATACAATAGTTGATAAATAAATTATGCTTGCATTCATGCAGTATAAGTGTTACAATACATAAGATATCAATGATATTGTTTGTTAATTTAGAGTGGACTTGCGAGTCCACTCTTTTATATGATGTGAAGAGGTGAAACAGCAGATGTCAAAAAGTAAGACATACGAATCTGAAACGGAAGCGATACTTGCTCCGATCGTACAGCGTTTCGGTGTAGAGATTTATGATGTCGAATATGTTAAAGAGGGAAGCGACTGGTATCTGAGAGCATATATCGACAAACCGGGCGGAGTTAATATAAAAGACTGCGAGGATGTAAGCCGTGCGTTATCAGATGAATTGGACAGAGAGGATTTTATAGAAGACGCATATATTCTTGAAGTAAGCAGTCCGGGGCTTGGCAGGACACTTAAGAAAGATAAGCACCTTGAGAAAAGTCTGGGAGAAGAAGTGGAAATAAAGACTTATAAGCCCATAGATAAGCAAAAAGAATTTCGCGGTGTTTTGAAATCTTATGATGCAGATAAGATTACTATAACAATAGAAAATGAAGAGAAAATATTTGCCAGGGGAGAAATAGCACTCATCAGGCTGGCTTTGGATTTTTAACAGAATATAAAGGAGGATGGATAAGAAAATGAATAATGAATTGATGGAAGCATTGGATATGCTGGAAAAGGAGAAGGAAATCAGTAAAGATACGTTGTTTGACGCAATTGAAAATTCTTTGATTACGGCATGCAAGAACCATTTTGGCAAGGCTGATAATGTAAAAGTGGAAATCGACAGGGAAACTTGTGATTTTCTATGCTATGCGGAGAAAGAAGTAGTTGAAGAGGTAGAAGACGACTGTGCGCAGATATCTTATGAAGACGCCCAGAAGGTTTCTCCCAAGGCTGAACTCGGAGATATTATTCATGTAGAAATCAAGTCAAAAGAGTTTGGGCGTATTGCAACACAAAATGCGAAGAATGTTATTTTGCAGAAAATCCGCGAAGAGGAAAGAAGCGTTATTTACAACCAGTATTACGAGAAGGAAAAGGATGTAGTCACCGGAATAGTACAGCGCTATATGGGAAGAAATATTTCCATCAATTTGGGTAAAGCAGATGGAATTCTGAACGAAAGCGAGCAGGTGCGCGGAGAGAATTTCAAACCTACCGAGAGAATAAAGGTATATATTCTTGAAGTAAAGAATACGCCGAAGGGGCCGAAGATTCTGGTAAGCCGTACACACCCTGAACTTGTCAAGAGATTATTTGAGACAGAAGTAACGGAAATCAAGGACGGAACCGTTGAAATCATGAGTATTGCCAGAGAAGCAGGAAGCAGAACCAAAATAGCGGTGCGCTCCAACAATCCGAATGTAGACGCCGTGGGAGCATGCGTCGGTATGAACGGCGCAAGAGTCAATACAATAGTTGAGGAGCTTCGCGGAGAAAAAATCGATATTGTCAACTGGGATGATAATCCGGGTAATTTAATTCAGAATGCGCTGTCTCCCGCAAAAATAGTAGCCGTTTTTGCCGACCCTGACGAAAAGACCGCCAAAGTCGTCGTGCCGGATTACCAGTTATCTCTTGCAATCGGAAAAGAAGGTCAGAATGCAAGACTGGCTGCGAGACTGACGGGGTATAAGATTGATATAAAGAATGAGACTCAGGCAAAGGACGCACCGGGCTTCCGCTATGAGGACTATGAATATGATGATGAAGACTATGATGAGGATTCATATGGCGAAGAGGGACTCGAGTCAGAATTATATGATGGAGAGTCTTATGATGAAGAAACATATAATGAGGAAGACGGAGAAATAGAGGTAGAAGAAAATCTTGATGAATAAAAAGAAGACACCCATGAGACAGTGTGTGGGCTGTAATGAAATGAAGAATAAGAAGGAAATGATGAGGGTATTGCGAACCTCTGACGGCTCTATTGAATTGGATACGACAGGCAAGAAGAACGGAAGGGGCGCATATCTTTGCATGACGAAGGAATGTCTTATGAAAGCGAGAAAGAATAAAGGTCTGGAGCGTTCCTTCAAAATGAAAATACCGGATGAATTATATGAGAACATGGAAAAGGAGTTTGAGGAGAATGTGCAGGGATAAGGAACCGGAAAAGAGTAAAGTGTTATCCCTGATTGGTCTTGCGACTCGTTCCAGAAATGTTGTCAGTGGAGGATTTGCAACAGAGAATGCAGTAAAGTCAGGGAAAGCATGTTTGGTCATTGTATCAGAGGACGCTTCGGCTAACACAGAGAAAAAGTTCCGTAATATGTGTGAATTTTATAAAGTGCCTTATTATCGGTTCGGAATGAAAGAGAATCTTGGACACTCGATGGGAAAGCAGGACAGAACTTCTCTGGCAATTACGAATGCGGGATTTGCGGATTCGATACAGAAACATTTTGAAAGATTTAGTCATTAGACGGAGGTAGTGAGCATGGCAAAAATGAGAGTGCATGAGCTTGCAAAAGAGCTGGATAAGCAAAGCAAGGATATTATTGCTTTTTTGCAGGATAAAGGATATGAGGTAAAAGCGGCTCAAAGTTCAGTAGAAGAAGACGCCATTGAGTTAGTGCGGCAAATATTCGGTAAAGGAAAGACGGAGAATGCTCCTGATAAAGAAAAAGCCGGGGAAAGTAATCAAAACGCTCATGACGCAAAAGCTGATAAACCGGAAGGCGGTGTGGCGCAAAAACGTCCGGATTCGGGAAAAGCCGCATCGGAAAACGGGCAGAGCGTATCAGAGAAGAAACAGGCTGAAACGGTGAGAAAACCGGCTGCACCTGAAAATAGGAATGCTGCTTCTGATGAACCGAAGAAAAAGAAGAAGATTATTTTCGTAAGTAATCCGCATAATTCCAGTATGCCCGGCGGAAGACAGGGTCAGGGCAACGGAAATAAAAGACCGAATGATAATAATCACCGTCAGGTATCGCAGCAGCAGGTCCCGCATAAGATTATCAGACCTACACAGAAGCCGATTCCGGTAACGGCAGAACCATATGAGGTTAGACAGAAACAGCAACAGGAGCGGAGACTTGAACAGAAACGGCAGGAAAACAAGGAAAAGGCAAATGTCCAGAATAAACCGAGTACGCAGGAAAAACCGAATAATAACAACGTTAGCGGCAACGCAAATAACAATGTTGAAAACGAAAATAGACGGCCTAAAGGACAAAATCGTCAAGGTTTTAACAATAATCAGGGTAATAACCGCAGTGCGGCCTTTGCACCGGGCGGTAATCGGAATTTTAACGGCGGCGAGCGTCCTCAGAAAGCAAATGGCGGGCAGGAAAATCGATTTAAAAAGGGTGGAAATAACAAGGACTTTATGCCGGAGAGTCCCATCAAGGACACTGAGAAGCACAGGGATGAAGAAAAACGCAGGATTGGTCAGGAGAGGGATAAACGTTCAAAGAAGGATTTAATCTATGAAGAAGATGAAATAGGCAGCAAGAACTTTAATAGAGCCGGACGTTTTATTAAGCCTGAGAAGAAAGTGGAAACGCCGGCAGAAGAGAAAATTAAAGTGATTACGATTCCTGAGACCTTAACAATCAAGGAACTTGCGGATAAGATGAAGGTTCAGCCCTCTGTAATAATCAAGAAGCTTTTTATGCAGGGTCAGATTGTTACCGTGAACTCGGAGATTGCCTTTGAAGATGCAGAGAATATTGCAATTGAATATGAAATTATCTGTGAAAAAGAGGTAAAAGTAAATGTAATCGAGGAACTTCTGAAAGAGGAAGATGAAGATGAGAGCACGATGGTGCCTAGACCACCGGTTATCTGCGTTATGGGGCATGTTGACCATGGCAAGACTTCACTTCTCGATGCAATTCGTAAAACAAATGTAACGGATAAAGAAGCGGGCGGTATTACACAGGCAATTGGTGCATATACGGTTAATGTCAATAATCAGAAGATCACGTTTCTGGATACTCCGGGACATGAGGCGTTTACTGCTATGCGTATGCGCGGCGCTAATTCTACCGATATTGCTGTTCTGGTAGTAGCGGCGGATGACGGAGTAATGCCTCAGACAATAGAAGCAATCAATCATGCCAAGGCAGCAGGAATAGAAATTATTGTCGCTGTCAATAAAATTGATAAACCGAGTGCGAATATAGACAGAGTGAAGCAGGAACTGACAGAGCATGAACTGATTCCTGTTGATTGGGGTGGTTCTACGGAATTTGTGCCTGTTTCCGCCAAATCGGGAGAGGGAATCGGAACATTGCTTGAGACGATTCTGCTGACGGCTGAGATTCTGGAACTGAAGGCAAATCCGAACAGACGTGCAAGAGGTCTTGTCATTGAAGCCGAACTTGATAAGGGACGCGGTCCTGTGGCAACAGTACTCGTACAAAAAGGAACTCTGCATGTTGGCGATTTCATTTCTGCAGGAGCAAGCCACGGTAAAGTCAGGGCGATGATTGACGATAAGGGAAGACGTGTAAAAGAAGCTCTTCCTTCCATGCCGGTGGAAATCCTCGGACTTTCCGATGTGCCGAGTGCAGGAGAGGTATTTGTTGTTCATGAAAATGACAAATCCGCAAAATCTTATGCGGATACGTATATGGCTCAGTATAAAGAAGAAATGCTTGCAGATACTAAGCTTAGGATGTCCTTAGACGACTTGTTTAATCAGATTCAGGAAGGTAATCTGAAAGAACTTAACCTGATTGTCAAAGCGGATGTACAGGGCAGTGTGGAAGCATTAAAACAGAGTTTGATGAAGCTTTCGAATGATGAGATAGTAGTCAAATGTATCCATGGCGGAGTCGGTGCAATCAATGAATCCGACGTTACGCTTGCATCTGCCTCTTCTGCTATCATTATCGGTTTCAATGTCAGACCGGATGCGACAGCCAAGGCAATTGCAGAGCGTGAGGGAGTCGATGTCAGACTCTATAAGGTTATCTATCAGGCAATTGATGATATCGAATCAGCCATGAAAGGCATGTTAGACCCTATATTTGAAGAAAAGGTAATAGGTCATGCGGAGGTACGTCAGATATTCAAAGCATCTGCAATAGGCAATATTGCAGGCTCATATATATTGGATGGCGAATTCCAGAGAGGCTGCAAGATTCGCATAACCAGAGAGGGTGAGCAGATTTACGAAGGTTCATTGGCTTCTCTGAAGAGATTCAAGGATGACGTGAAAGAGGTAAAGGCAGGATTTGAATGCGGTCTTGTCTTCGACGGCTTTGATAAAATGCAGGAGTTGGATATAGTAGAGGCTTACATCATGGTTGAAGTACCAAGAACTTAAAGTTAGAGGGATTGTGTATGCGTAAAAATAGTGTTAAGAATATCCGCATCAATGGTGAAGTGCAGCGTGTACTTGCGGAAATAATCCGCGGGGAAATTAAAGACCCGCGGATTGGAGAACTGACTTCTGTTGTTGCAGTGGAAGTCGCTCCTGACTTAAAAACCTGTAAAGCTTGGATTAGCGTGCTTGGAGATGATAAAGCCAGAGAAGATACGCTTGCAGGTCTGAACAGTGCGGAAGGCTTCATAAGAAGTCAGCTGGCACGCAAAATCAATCTGCGTAATACTCCACAGATTCATTTTATCATGGATCAGTCAATTGAATACGGCGTTTCCATGTCAAAGAAGATTGATGATATACAACGTGAAAAGTAAACTTTTTCTTAGATGTGACTCCCATTGGAGACACTACTATTGTTTGTGTGAAAGGGGAATTGCTATAAGTGAAAATAATAGATGAATTAAAAGATGTAAAAACCATCGGAATAGGCGGACATGTCAGACCTGACGGAGACTGCGTTGGTTCCGTTATGGGATTGTATCTTTATTTGAAAAAAGTGCTGCCGGATGTACAGGTTGATGTATATCTGGAGAAGCCGGCGGATATTTTTCAGTGCATTCAGGATATAGATGAGATTCGTTCCGATTTCAGAACAGATACAATATACGACGTTTTTCTTGCTCTGGATTGTAATGCAGAGCGTCTGGGTGATGCGGAGCCTATTTTTGAAAGAGCATTAAAAAGAATCAATATCGACCATCATATCAGCAATTCAGGATGTGGAGATATCAATATAATAGAACCTGATAGAAGCTCTACATGTGAGCTGTTATACGGATTGCTGGAGGAGGATAAGGTAGATGAAGAGATTGCAAAAGCGCTCTATATCGGTATTGTTCATGATACAGGCGTTTTTCGGTATTCCAATACATCGCCGGAAACGCTGAAGCTGGCTGCAGAACTAATTAAATTCGGTTTCGATTTCCCTAAGCTGATTGATGAGACTTTCTATGAAAAAACCTATGTACAGAGCCAGATTATGGGCAGAGCAATTTTGGAAAGTATCAGGTTTCTGGGAGGGAAATGTATCGTCAGCATGGTTGACAAAAAAATGATGGATTTCTATCAGGTTGAACCAAGCGATCTTGATGGAATTGTCAATCAGCTGCGCATCGTCAAGGGTGTGGAATGTGCCATTTTTATGTATGAAGTCAAGCCTATGGAATACAAGGTCAGCATGCGCTCTAACGGTATAGTCGATGTCGCGGCAATTGCCATGAAATTCGGCGGCGGCGGACATGTGAGGGCGGCAGGCTGCAGCATGAACGGCACTTATCATGACAGTATCAATAATCTGGCAATACATATAGAAGAACAGCTCAAAGAAAAGGCATCAGCTTCTGCATGCTGAGAGGGGAGCGCGGCTGTAGAAATGTATCATGGAATTATAAATATATACAAAGAATCCGGCTATACGTCTCATGATGTGGTAGCGGTGCTGCGCGGTATCCTTAACCAGAAAAAGATAGGACATATGGGAACACTGGATCCTGATGCGGTCGGAGTGCTTCCGGTGGGCTTGGGAGCAGGTACCAGGTTGAACGATATGTTTAGCGGAGGCGGCAAAGAATATGTAGCGGAACTCTATCTGGGAGTAACTACGGATACTCAGGATATGTCGGGAAATATTCTGACAAGACATGAAGTGACGCAGACTAAGGAGCAGATAGAAGAGGCTGTACATGGCTTTCAGGGTGATTATGAGCAGATTCCGCCCATGTATTCGGCGATTAAGGTGAATGGGAAGAAGCTCTATGAGCTGGCGAGAAAAGGGCAGGAAGTGGAACGTAAGGCAAGATGCGTTCGAATAGATGAAATAGAGATTTTGAAAATGCAGCTTCCGGTAGTGCAGGTGCGTGTCGTATGCTCCGCCGGAACATATATACGCACTTTATGTGACGATATTGGGAAGATGTTAGGCTGCGGCGCTGCAATGAAGTCATTACAAAGAACCAGGGTCGGCAGTTTTTTGATAAAAGATGCCCTTACATTAGATGAAGTCAAGAGACTTGTTCAGGATGGCAGGCTGGAAAACAGTATAATACCTGTAGACGATATTTTTAATGACCTGCGCGCTGTAAGTGTAGATGATACTTATTATAAGCTGCTGCAAAATGGAAACCGCCTTACATTGAAAATGGTACATAAGTGCGGAACTTTTGAAGATGATGAGAGGGTGCGTATCTATAGCGGACAGGGCGTATTTTTCGGAATATACCGTTATGAGCACAGTACAGGTACCTTTAATCCGGTAAAAATGTTCATAACATCAGATGTATGAAAGCGTTATGGAGGTTGCTATGCAGATTATACACGGAACTACAGAATTTGAGCTGCCTCATAAAAGTGCAATTGCTATTGGTAAGTTTGATGGTATCCACTTAGGACACAGGAAGCTGATTGCAAATATATTGGAACAGAAAAAAAACGGATGCTTAGCGGTTGTTTTTACTTTTGACCCGTCTCCGGAAGTCTTTTTTAGTGGGAAAGTGGCTAAAGAGCTGATGACCGCTCATGAAAAGCGGGCTGCATTTGAAAGAATGGGAATCGATGTTCTGATTGAATTTCCACTGAATGAAGAAACTGCGGCGACGCAGCCGGAACGGTTCGTGACTGAATATCTTATAGGAAAGCTTAAGGCATCGGTTATTGCAGCAGGCACAGACATTTCTTTTGGAAATAAAGGTGCAGGAAATGCAGAACTTTTGTGCGAAATGGCACTAAGAGGAGACTATTTTGCACAGATAATAGATAAAGTGACTTTTGAGGGCGATGAAATCAGCTCTACACTTATCAGGGAGGCAGTAAGCAGGGGCGATATGGAAAGAGTAACGGCTCTGCTGGAAACACCGTATCGTATAAGCGGAACGGTTATATATGGCAGAAAACTTGGTAGTAAGCTTGGAATGCCTACCGTGAATCAGCAGCCGCCATATGAGAAGCTTCTCCCTCCGAATGGCGTTTACTATTCATATGCATGGGTAGACGGAATTCGTTATCCCGCAATTTCTAATGTGGGATGTAAACCGACAGTGAACGATGAGCCGACTGTAGGGGTCGAGACCTACATCTATGATTTTGATAAAAACGTCTATGGCAGGGAAATTGCAGTGGAGCTGCTTCGCTTTAAAAGAGCGGAAATGAAGTTTGATTCTACAGAAGCGTTAAAAGAACAGATGCGGAAAGATATTGATGAAGGCATAATTTTTCACCACTCTTTTTTATAAAAAACAAAGGAAGGATAAAAGACATATATGAATCTTGAAATAATACTTTCTATGGCGGGAGGATTAGGACTGTTTTTATATGGAATGCGCGCCATGAGTGACAGTATAGAAAAGGTAGCCGGCGCCAGACTCAGGCAGATATTGGAGCAGCTTACGACTAATCGTTTTACGGGAATTCTGGTGGGCATCATTTTCACTGCAATAATTCAGTCTTCATCGGCATGCACGGTAATGGTCGTCAGCTTTGTCAATTCCGGGCTTATGACTCTGTATCAGGCGGCGGGAGTTATCTTTGGCGCCAATATAGGTACGACCGTAACTTCGCTGCTGGTATCTTTTAAATTGGAAAGACTGGCTCCGGTTATATTACTTGTGGGCGTTATCTTTGTCATGTTCGTTAAGAAAAAGAGAATTAACAGATTCGGAGAGATTATTATTGCTTTCGGTATTTTGTTTATGGGTCTCAGCAGTATGTCGAATGCGATGTCGGGTATGAAGGATTCTCAGGCAGTCCTTGATTTGTTTGCTTCACTTCGCACACCCATATTGGGCGTACTGCTTGGAACATTGTTGACATCTGTGATACAGAGTTCGTCTGTCACGGTCAGTATTATGGTACTTATGGCAAATCAGGGACTTATCGGGCTGGATATATGTATGTTCATCATTCTGGGCTGTAATATCGGCGCGTGTACACCGGCGCTCTTAGCATCTCTGACAGGTAAAAAGGACGCGAAAAGGGCGGCAGCCATTCATCTTATTTTCAATATAGTCGGTACCATTATCGTTTATATTCTTTTCAGATTTGGAGTACATCAGGTTGTAGAGGTATTATCTAAGGCAGCGCATAATGATGCAGGACGTATCGTAGCTTATGCACACATTTCAATCAAACTGTTTCAGGTTATAGTGCTTGCGCCTTTTATCGGAGCTATCGTTAAACTGACGTATGTTTTCGTGCCCGGAGATGATAAGAGCATCGGTTATCGGGAAAGGTATCAGCTGAAATATATAGGTGAAAAGGTAGTGTTCAATCCTGCTACGGCAGTAGTGGAAGTTATAAAGGAGCTGGACCGCATGGCATCTTTGGCAACGGAAAATCTCAACCGTGCCATGAATGCACTGATTACCATGGATCAGGAAGAAATTGAGGAAGTGTATGAAGTTGAAGAGAACATTGATTTCCTCAGTCATGCAATTTCAAACTATATGGTAACAATCAATCAGGCAACTCTGCCCATAGAGGACTTGAAGGGCATAGGCGCGCTGTTCCATGTTGTCAACGATATTGAGCGGATTGGAGACCATGCAGAAAACATAGCGGAAGCTGCAAAACACAGACTTGAGACCGGTGTGGAATTCAGCAGGGAGGCACATGCGGAGATGGGGCTTATGCTTGACATGGTCAATACTTTACTTAGATTTTCTATGGAAATGTTCGTAAAAAGCTCGGATGAACACGAAGAGGATGTTAATAATCTGGATGAGGCAATTAATGAAAAGGCTAAGGAATTACAGCAGAAACATCTAAGCAGATTAACCAATAATGAATGCACTCCGGAGGCAGGTGTTCTGTTTTCCGACATTATTTCCGGTCTGGAGAGAGTTGCAGACCATGCGATGAATATAGCATTTGCTACAGTGGCGATGGACACGTGACAGTATAGGGCGGCGTGATTATTCTTCAATTATACCCATTGACATGTTATGAGTATGTTGATATAATGATAACATACTTGTAACAAATATGTAACAATTTTAATGAATCTGTTACAACTTCCGGGATGAAAAGATCAGAAGAGAGCAGTCAGAGAAATCAATGAGGTATAAAAGATGAAACGTAAATTTGTGTACTTAATGCTGTCGGTTATGTTATTAAGTCAACCTATACAGGTATTTGCCACAGAAAATAAAACAGCGATAGATGAGAGCAATAGCGTGTCGGGAAATAACAGTGCGCAGGAGACTGGTTCAAAGGATGTAAATACTCAGGAAAGCGGTGCTTTGACAGATGGCTCTCAAGGAAACGATGAGAAAGACAATGGCACCAAGGGCAGCGGTACGGTCTCATCTGTAAGAGAAGCGCTCGGAGCTCCGGTGGGTATATCTGCAGTAGTAGAAGCTAAAACTCAGGAAGACTATGTCAAAGCCTATGAAGAAGCTAAAAATGCCAATTGGGGCTATACCAATCTGGGAATAGCCGATGTAAGCAATAATCTGAATATCAGGTCAATACCGTCTACAGACGGTAAGCTGGTGGGTAAACTGCCCAAAGACGCCGCATGCGAGGTTATAGATTCCGACGGCGAATGGGCACATATTAAATCCGGTAATGTAGAGGGATATGTAAGCTGTGAATTTCTTTTGACCGGGCTGCAGGCTAAGTGGAAAGCAGAGGAGCTTGTATCGACAATTGCGACGGTCACGGTGGACAGCCTGAAGGTACGTGAAGAAGCAAGTACTGATTCTGAGGTCATTACCATGGTGCCCAGAGGTGAAGAACTGGAAGTAGTGGAATCGGAAGGAGACTGGGTAAGAGTATATTTGGACGAAGAAGAAGTATATGTTTTTGCTGAATTTGTTCAGGTAGACGCCAAGCTGAAGACGGCAATTACGATGACTGAGCTTATGTACGGACAGGGAATATCGGATGTGCGCGTGGATTTATGCCAGTATGCCAAGCAGTTCCTTGGAAACCCTTATGTATGGGGCGGAGTAAGTCTGACAAACGGTGCGGACTGCTCAGGTTTTGTTTTAAGTATATATAAAAAGTATGGAATTACTCTTCCGCATTATTCAGGTGCACAGGCTAACTGCGGAAAGACAATAAGCCTTTCTGACGCAAAGCCGGGCGATCTGGTATTTTACGGAAAAGGGCAGACAATCAGCCACGTTGCCATTTACATAGGAAACGGCCAGATTATACATGCCAGCAGCCCGACAACAGGCATTAAGATTTCCAATGTATATTACAAGACACCGCTTAAGACAGTGAGGATTCTGCAGGATTAGTAAATTATGGTTGCAAAGTAAGTTTTTATGTGATAGAATATCAAGGTATGAATTTCAGCCGATACTCAGAGCAGGGACACTCCAGCCCATTCTTGGTGTCCGGCGGTAAGAAAACAGTAAACTAAATGACTGTTAGGAAAGAGAGGAGAAAACATGATTTCTAAGGAAAAGAAAACAGCAATTATCAAAGAATACGGCAGGGCGGAA
This sequence comes from uncultured Bacteroides sp., assembly GCA_964600805.1. Taxonomy (GTDB): domain Bacteria; phylum Bacillota; class Clostridia; order Lachnospirales; family Lachnospiraceae; genus UBA3282. Next base: position 58,942 of record CAZRKN010000020.1, read on the forward strand.
GGAGATACCGGTTCACCGGAAGTACAGATAGCTATCCTTACTGCAAGGATTCAGGAATTAACAGAGCATTTGAAAGCTAATCCGAAAGACCATCATTCCAGAAGAGGACTTCTTAAGATGGTAGGACAAAGAAGAGGCATGCTTGCATACTTAAAGAATAAGGATATTGAGAGATATCGTTCTTTGATTGAAAGATTAGGACTTAGAAAATAAAGAATAAAAGGCGGGAGTAAGACTGATTTTATCGGTCTTTCCGCCTTTCGTTTTTTTACAATGTTATAAGGGTGGAAGAGTCATCCGAGACCACAGATGCGGTTATGACGGACAAGTCATGGGCACATCTGTAGTTTCGGCATCTTCTGCCTGAAAATATATTTTAAAGGAGAGAAGATTATGTATAAGAGTTACACAATGGAACTTGCCGGCCGCACGCTTCGCGTGGATATCGGCAGAGTCGGTAAGCAGGCTAACGGCTGCGCTTTTATGCAGTATGGTGAAACTACCGTATTATCCACTGCAACGGCATCAGAGAAGCCCAGAGAAGGAATTGACTTTTTCCCATGCAGCGTTGAATATGAGGAAAAAATGTATGCTGTCGGTAAGATTCCGGGAGGCTTTAATAAAAGAGAAGGCAAGGCGTCTGAAAATGCTGTCCTGACAAGCCGTGTTATCGACAGACCTATGCGTCCTTTGTTCCCGAAGGATTACAGAAACGATGTTACATTGAATAATATGGTTATGAGCGTTGATCCTGAGTGCCGTCCCGAACTTGTAGCAATGCTTGGCACATCAATAGCTACCTGTATTTCAGACATTCCGTTTGACGGACCGTGTGCGATGACGCAGGTTGGCATGATTGACGGTGATTTTATCATCAACCCTTCACAGGATCAGTGGGCGGATGGAGATTTACAGATGACGGTTGCATCAACTGCACAGAAGGTAATTATGATTGAAGCAGGTGCGAATGAGATTCCGGAAGCCAGAATTATTGAAGCGATTTATAAAGCGCATGAAATTAATCAGACTATCATTGCATTTATCAACCAAATCGTAGCTGAAGTCGGAAAACCGAAACATGCTTATGAGAGTTGTGCGATTCCTGATGAAATGTTTGAAGAAATGAAAAAAATTGTTACGCCTGAAGAGATGGAGACGGCTGTTTTCACTGATGAAAAGCAGGTTCGTGAAGAAAACATCAGAAATGTCACCGCGAAGCTGGAGGAAGCTTTTGCGGAAAAAGAAGATTATCTTGCAGTGCTTTCCGAGGCTGTATATCAGTATCAGAAAAAGACAGTGCGTAAGATGAT
>CAZRKN010000021.1:0-59790 GCA_964600805.1 uncultured Bacteroides sp.
CATTCTCAATGGAATGATTTATGCTGCGGCGTAATTTCCTATAAGATAAAAAATAGATAAGCCGGATTCCAGTTGTTAAGAAATATAAATCTTATAATTGGAATCCGGCTGATATTTTATTCCCGCGAGCAATGAGTCAAGTGCCATGCCTGCACGAGCATTTGGCGAATGCCGCGGGGGGCAAATACCCCGCAGCTCTGCTGCGTTGCAAGATTGATGCTCCGTCAGCTTGCTGCGGGGTATTTGACTGTAAAGCATCTATATGGCGTTTGAATCGCGCTAACTTTATGTCGGTAATACGTCAAACAAAAAATCCTCTGTTTTCATTCAGATTTGACATATTTTCCGTCAATGTATTTCTTCCATAGGTAAGCCCTGCATATACTGTCTGTGTATTTCCCATAACAGGAGCCGATTTATCCTGTGACTCTATCTGCCTCCAGGCTGTGTGAAGCCCTTTTATGATGGTCTCCACGTGATCCAGATTCTCCTGTCTATAGTGCATATTGGCCTGAACCAACTCCCTATTAATATAAAGATAAAGCTGCAATAAATTCTGAGCTATAGAATACTCCATATGAAGCGAAGTGATAAGTTCATCCATACACCCCCGGATCTTACGGATAGCATTTTTATATTCAGCCTTATTATCTGACAGAAGCGTTTCTCTTGCTTCTGTCAGATAAAGCAAAACCATCTCATACAAAATAGTAATCAGCTTAGTTTTGTTTGCCTGAGTAATCCTAAGTGTGAACTCCTGCTTCTGTTCCTTTGTCATATATAATTCCTTTCTGCTTTATAACTGCTTTTTAACAACTTGCCACAAAATCTAAAGCATCAGTCGATCAATGTGTTGGTACATCATACAAAGGCTGATAATCAGATAGTCATAATTGCCGATAATATATACAGGCACATATGCCGGCTAACACCAAATTTAATAATCACCGGCAATCTGTCACTGCAGCAGCTGCAATACCTGTGACGGTCTTTCATTCGCCTGTGCCAGCATGGAAATCGCCGCCTGCTCGACAACCTGCTGCGTCGTATAGATAGTCATCTCTTCCGATACATCCGAATCCATAATTCGTGAATAAGCGGACGTCATATTCTCATTCGTGATATCCAGACTGTTGACAGTGTGATCCAAACGGTTCTGGTATGCGCCGAGACGGCTGCGCGCTGATGATACATATGCAATTGCGCCCTTAATAGCAACGATGGCGTCAGCGCTGCTCTCCTGCGTAGACACGTCTGCATTGGTAAGTCCCAGCCTCTGCAGGGAAATTGTCGGAATCCTGACTGCGAGAACCTGACCTTCATTTGCCCCGATCTGCGTATCCATGGCTCCAATACCAGTGATATCAAGTTTCAGAGGCTCTATATTCACACCCAGGTCCGTAAATATAACCGGCTCATAATTTCCTGATGCATCCTGTACTCCCTTACCGACATCCACGGTAAATTCAATATTATTATTACACGTAACTGTTATTTGGTATCCATCCCCATCCGCATTAGCTACACTTGTGGAACTTTGTACCGTAAGATCCCCACTGACTAAACCCACCGGATGAACAATGTCTCCATTTGTGTCATATTGAATATTCAACTCATCAATCTTATAATTCTGCGGTATTATAGTATCATCGTAATTTGTCACTTTAACACTGGCATCAGATGTATATACCGTGGGAATTAACGAATATTTGTCCGTTACATCTTCCGGCGGCGTAACGTCCAACGTGATCTCAAAACCGTTATTGTCAGTAATCGTAATACTGTTCTCCCCTACGGAAGATAATGTTACTCCTGCCGGGAATCCATCTCCGGCTTTAAAACTCTGTTGAGTTTTATCTAAATCTATTTTACCTTTCTCAACATCTTCATAAAAAATTTCCAGTGCATCAATAGTGTACACCTTTGCCAATACATCATCGCTATAGCACCCTACTTTGACATCTAGATTATTCGTATATCCCTTCAAATCAAAACTTCCGTCCAGAAGTGTCTGCCCGTTAAATTCCGTATCTCTCGAAATTCTCGTGACTTCTTCTTTTAACTGCTTGATTTCCTCCTGTACGATATCCCTGTCGCTTGTCGTAAGTGTTCCGGTAGCCGATTTAACAGCCAGCTCGTTCATTCTCTGCAGCATCTCATGAACTTCCGTCAAGGCGCCATCCGCAGTTTCGATAACCGATATGCCCGTGCTGGCATTCCTTGTTGCTACAGAAACGCCTTCAATCTGCGCATCCATTCTGCGCGCAATCGCATAACCGGATGGATTATCTTTCGCCTGATTCAATTTCAGTCCGGATGATAATCTCTGTAAAGATGCCGACACTCTGTTGTCCGCCACATTCAATGCATTATTGGCACGCATCGCCGTCGCATTATAATTAATCCTCATTTTTTATTCCTCCTCGCAAAGTTTACTGTAAACATATCCTCTTATTCTGTTATCACTGTTATAAACGCTTTTGCTATCTTATAAAGGTCAGCTGTCGCGACCGTTGATTCATCCTGTGTCTCCTCGGCTGTGAAATTATTTAAATCCAGTTCGTCGCTGTAAACCACACTAACTGTCCCGAGTTCAAGTTCGTTCCGCGTCAGGGAATCCACATGTGCCTTAAAGGCGGTCTTTAAATTTTCTTCCCTGCTCTTCAGGCTCTCCGTTCCGCCGGCTGTATCACAGGCAATGTAGCCGGATACTTTTCGATTTCGGACACTGAATTCTGCGGCAACCTCACCGTAACTTTCCGTTGAAAAGGTTGCCTTTACCTTACCGCCACCGTCCTGTCCATGCAGAACTTTCAAGTGTATTGACGTCATTTCACCATTGATTTCAACGGGTATCTGATAGTTTTCCTCCTGTGACAGATTTGCAGCCAGTGCAAGCTGCCTATGACAGCTTTGAATGAACTTCAGATCAATGTACCTGGTTTCTGTATCGTACTGTTCCTCTTCAAGAATTTCCTCAAAAACCTGGCTCATTTCATTGTATGCTTCCTGCGCAGTCTCTTTATCAGCCAAGGCTTCCTTCATATGTGAAACAGCCTCTTTGATCTTCTCTTTTCTGTCAGGTTTTGCAATATTATTAATATCCTTATATAGTGAACCTCTCCTATTCATCAGCATATCGGCTGCCAGCAGATTATTGGCCGTTACAGGCTGATTATTCTGCAAAAGATCATTAATGACAGCATCATCCACTTCGCTCGCCTGCCGGTAATCCTGCATTTGCTCTTCCTGATAATCCGCTTCTGTGGATGAATCCTGCTTTGCCATCCGGTCGGTTATATCTCTGACAATATCGCGGTAGCATTTTTTAAACCCACTCTCTATCTGCGCGGTAATCGATGCATTCTGTTCCGCCGCTTTAAGTCCTGTGAAATCATCATTTATGACATAATCCATACCGGCTTTCTTTTGGCTTCTTACCGCACTCAACAGGTTTTTAAACGAAAGCTCCGCTCCGATATTAAGGAGCGCTCCAACCGCTGCATCATCTGTTTTTTCAAATTGTCTGAACATACGGTATATACCGATAAACGCTTCCCGTTCCTGTTCCGTAATCTGATTGTTTTTATCAAGGTTATATAAGAATTTGCTGTACTTTTCTGTTTCCTGCTCCCGCTCATAGCGGGAATTATCCAGATAATCATTCAATTCGGGTATCGTCATTTCCAACGGATTCCTGCCGTCACGAATTGTCTGCAGGACGACTGCCGGTGTCATTCTACCTATTACACTGTGAAGCTCTCTGTCAGCAGCAATCACATTCCGCATATTTTCCTCAGACAGCTCCATTTTATTATAGCCCAGAATCCGGACTGCGCGGCGGTTCTCTTCATCTATTTCCATCTCAAGATCTTTCAGGATGTCGTCTACATTCCGAAATGCCTTTTGGATAGAATCTCCTAAATCTGCCCTTGTTTCAGTCATCCACGCTTCATACTTCCTGCCGGCGCTCTCATAGTCGTTCTTTAGGACGCTGCCCTCAACATGAACACGATTTAAAGTAAAACCTTCATCCGCCACTTTAAATCTGCCAATCATGTCTATCGGATATTGCGGAATCTGCGCAAGCTTATCTTTTGTTTCTGCATATAGCGCAGCTTTTTCCGCTGCCCTGTCAATATCAGGTTCGTTAAACAAAAGCTGTTTCTGCCTGTCTTCAATCTGCTTTAAAGCTTCTACCAACTGTTCCAGTTCCGTAGTATCAATCGAATACCCGCTTTCCAACAGCTTCCGGTTAGCTTCGATAGTCATAATCAGGCGGACTTCTTCTAACTGCCGTCTTGCAGTAATGTCTTCCGGGGCAGCATTCTCTGAAATTACGCTGACAGAGCCCTTTCCCACAGCTTTCGTGCTATTATCAGCGTCGGCATCTTCCATAGGCGCATAGCCCTCTTCTGACCGTTCCTGAATCGCTTCTAAATTAACCAGCGTCAAAGGCTTTTCCTCTGCTGCCGCCTTATCAACCGTCTCATCCGTGATGCGCGCGAATCTTTCCATATAATCCACCGCTTTTTCCAGATTGCTTCTGCCGTCGGCAAGATTGGCTTCTCCCGCGCTTTTCCCATCTGCTATCGCTGCCGCGACTGCAGATAAAATCTGCTCTTCATCCTGCGGCAGTTCCAAAGTCTTAAGCCTATACAAATCTGCCAGAGCTTCCGGCGTCAGCGGAAGACCTTTTTCAATGAGCCACTTTGCATCGTTCAAAGTATCTTCCTCTACTTTAAGACCGGCTTCTTCTATTATTTTTTCCATCTGCGGCAATAGCTGCTGCCAGTTAAGCTCCTCTGCTTTTTTTGCATAATATCCTGAAGTGTCAGCATAATATCCTCTGCCCTGCCTGTTCCCATCTGCTGTAGAACTATAATCCGCCCGATACAGATTGTCGATGGTCGGCTGCATATGGTTCTCCACCATATACTTCATGCAGCCTTCCGTCATATCCTTAAGTTCTTTCGCCTTATCATAAGCTTGCTTCGCATTTCTTGCGTTTTCTTCCGTTACCGGAATATCCTGCTTCGCAAACTGCGTACAAAGCGCTCTCGCAAAAACTTTGCTGCCCACAATGCTCTCAAGCGCCTCCATATCAATCTTATCGGTATACCCTTCTATCTGTATGCCGCTCTTAGCAAGCTCTGCTTTAATATTATCCAGGATAGTGACAACTTCCCCTGCTGACATGTCTCCGGCCTGATATCCTTCCTTCGTCATCTTCTTATAATCATCCGTAGACATAACATTAGACATAACTGTGATAAATTCTCTCTGCACGGCAATTTCAGACTGCCCTGCTATCTGCATTACATGTTCTGCGGTCTTTCCCTGACCTTTGTAAGCATTGTTATCCATAACCATCCCAGAAATGTCTAATGTATATGCACCCATCCGGTTCGTCTTTTCCGCATGAGTGCTCCGATATGTAGTTGTCATTCCCCTATCTACATTATTTACAGTGTTATTATTATCAAATGTTATCTTCATATACACTCTCCATGTAGCAGGTTATTTAATTATAGTATTTTATATTTTTCGTTCACCCTTTATTTCGGACTGATTTCACGTTTTCTTAACCCTCTGCTCCAAATTTAGAATACATGAAAATATTCTACAATATTATTGTAAAAGCTTCATGGCATTCTGAGCGCTTTGGTTCGCCTGCGCCAGAACGGAGACTCCCGACTGCTCAAGAATACTATTAATAGAATACTCAATCATCTCATCCGCAATATCCGCATCCCGGACAAACGACTCCGCCGACTGCATTTTTTCCACCATATTATCCAGATTGGAAAGAGTATGTTCCAGCCTGTTCTGTACAGCGCCGTATTCCGAACGCATCATCGATACACAGTGAATAGCATTCTTATATTTATCAATGGCTTTTCCGGCATTGTCCATGGAATCTACCTGAACATCCGCAATCCCAAGATCATTCGTAGACAGCCTGAATGTGCTGAGTTCTATCATCTGGTGTGCTTCCGCGCCGACTTGTACAGACAGAATTCCCGAACGCTGTACAGTTCCCCTTCTTGCATCCGTTGAACTTCCCCATGTGCTTTCAGCGTCAGGATTCGCATTCCCATCCCTGTCCAGACCGCCTGTTGTAGTCGCGCCGCCGCCTGTATATGTATTTTTACCGCCAAAATTATTCTCATAACTTTGATGGTCCACATCCAGAACAAAATAGTCACTGGTGCTGCCCCCTCTAAGAAGAGAATCTTTAGTGCCGGAAAGCCCATCCGGGGATGCAATGGAACCGGTGCCGTTTCCGATTGCAGCAACCAGATCTTTTGTAAACTGCACCGCATCTTTTGAAAAACTATCCTCGAAATCAGCCAGGTCATAATATTTTCCGTCTGTATTGCGCGAAATAGCCTGACTAAGAGAATATCCGTCCTCAATGTCTTTTATAATCTTGTCCAGACCGGAAGCAATAGTGGCAGCATCCACCGCCTTGCTTCCGCCCGCAACATAGCCCAGATACATGCTGCCAATATACCCCTGAGCATAAGCATTGTACTGGTTGGAGGTGTCAGTCAATCCGGATAACCATTTACTGATTGCCCCATCGCCTTTCGGTATGACATTATAAACAAGCTCCGAGCAATAGTTAATCGCCCCGCCAACCGCCTGTGCAGTGCCTTCCACAAACCATGAAGGGAACTTATCCGCACCACACACGCCCAGCATACCGTTCGTCGTCGCATCAAACATAACCGCATGAGTCATTTCATGCGCAATAGTCGTGGCAAGGTCAGGCGACATTTCTATTTTCCCATTAACCTGATCTAAATATTTCAAATTAATACCAAGTTGGAAAGAGACCCCATTGGAAGATACATAAGCCAATGTGGAATCGTTTTCATAATACATCTTAAGACCAATCTGCATCCCCGAAACCGTAGGTACTGCGGAATCAGGCAGCGCGGAGACAATGCCCCCCAATAATTTCGGCATATAATTATTTTTTATCTCATCGGCAAATGCTGCCAGCCCATCCTGTGTGAATCCTGTCTTGTTTGCGGCTTCCGCTTCGTCAATGGCGCCCTTAAAATTCTGCATTTCAAATGACATATAATCTGCATCCAGAAAAATAATATCCGAAATGTCATCCGTCATCTGGGATTCGTACTTCTCGTCAGAAGGCACATGAGAAGAATCAAACATATCGATTTCGTTAAACTGCATGGTCTGCGCAATTCTGTTAATCTCTTTATGTAACTGCGCAATTTCTTCATAGATTGCCTGCCTGTCCGCATCCTGATTCGTATCATTCGCTGCCTTCACTGCCAGCTCATTGGCTCTCTGAAGAATATCATGCACTTCATTCAGTGCTCCCTCTGCGCTTTTTGCAAAAGAAATGCCATCTTTGGTATTCATGGAAGCCTGCTGCATTCCCCGAATTCGCCTGCGCATATTCTCAGATATCGCCATACCTGCCGCATTATCCGCTCCGCTGTTGATTCTATATCCGGACGAGAGTTTTTCCGTCGTTCTCGCTTTTTTATCAACAGTCGCATTCAAATTACGTGTGGCGTTCAAACCTCTCAAATTATGCTGGATAACCATCTACTGTTCCCCCCAATTCCTTAATCCCAAAAACCCGTTTGCTGCCAGCTGAAATTACCGCCTTTACAAGCAGGGCATGGTCTATGCTCCTGCAATATTATTTCATACAATTCCCTATTGCATTTTTGACATTTATTCCCTAATATAACCTTTCTCCCATCCGTAAGTTCAGCTTCTACGGTAAGCAAAGAAAACACGTCATTACAGTGGGTGCAAAAATATGCTTTCTGCTCTGCCGCAAAAGAAGTTATCTTTTTCTGCTCAAACAGGGTTCTCCATTCTTTCGCGTCTTCTTTGTTCAGACAGGACTCGATAACATCCGGATTATTACTCATCAGGCCACAGCCTACCGATATCTCTTTATGCAGACCGCAATCCTTACATGATAAAGCTATTCTTTGCCCCATACTATCTCTCCTCGCTTAAAATTGGTTTCATAATTACCCGTCAATATCTATTTCGACGCAATTTCGTAATCCTTAACCCTATTTTACTATATTATTTCTATTTGCGCTACTACAAAAAGCAGCTGTCGCAATTAACCATACCCTGCCAATTTTGTATGTTTACTTTTTAGCAAAAAGGCACCCCGCATTAATCATTCTTTTTAATGCGAGGTGCTTTCGTATTTGACATAGAATATTCACTGAAGTCATCCGCGAAACAGACGTTAGAATATGAAAATCGCAGCCGTAAGTGGCGGTAAATCAAATGTAATGCTGTAATCCCTGAAATCGCAGGTTTCCTTTACCGCAGCAATTTCAGCCGGTATAACATGCCCATTGCCCCCGAAGCGCTTTTCATCACTGTTCAAAAGCAGCTTATATTTCTTTTTCTTAGGAACGCCGACTTTATAGCCTTCCCGCATTACCGGAGTCATATTGAGGACAAACAGAATATTATTCTTTCCTGTTGCATCTTTCCTGAAAAAGCTGTATGTACTGCGTTCAGCGTCGTCTGCGTTCAACCATTCAAATCCGCCCCAATCGTTATCGATGGAGTACATTGCCGGATACTTCCTATAAATCTTCAACAATTCTTTTACATACTCATGCATACCTCGATTCTGTTCTTCACCCAGCAGGAACCAATCCAATTCTCTTGTTTCACTCCACTCTCTCTCCTGTCCGAAATCCTGACCCATAAAGAGCAGCTTCTTTCCTGCGTGTCCGAAGTAATAACTGTATCCGACTCTCAGATTAGCATATTTATCTACCGGATAACCCGGCATTTTATTCAGCATTGAGCATTTCAAATGCACAACCTCATCGTGAGATAACGGAAGAATATAATTCTCGCTGCTATTATAACTCATGGCAAAAGTCATGGCATAATGATTATTCTTACGGAAGAGTGGATCCAATTTCATATATTCACAGAAATCATGCATCCATCCCATATTCCACTTAAAGCAGAAGCCTAAACCTTCATCTTCAACTTTACCCGTAACAAGAGGCCATGCCGTAGATTCTTCCGCTATAGTCAAAAATCCGGGGATAGAGCCGAGAACAACCGAATTCATATGACGGAAGAACTCTATTGCTTCCAGATTTTTATTGCCGCCGTATTGATTAGGCAGCCATTGTCCGTCGCGTTTGCCGTAGTCCAGATACAACATCGATGCCACCGCATCCACTCTGATACCGTCTACATGATACTCCCTTGCCCAGAACAGCACATTGGCAATCAGGAAATTCTTTACTTCCGTTTTTCCGTAATTAAAAATTTTAGTACCCCAGTCAGGATGTTCGCCGCGCCTTGGGTCGGGATGCTCAAAAATACACTCTCCGTCGAATCTTTCCAAGCCATGCGCATCAGTTGCAAAATGCGCGGGAACCCAATCCAAAATAACGCCTATCTTGTTTTTGTGCAGTTCATTAATCAGATACATGAAATCCTCAGGATTTCCATATCGTGAAGTCGGAGCATAGTATCCTGTCACCTGATAACCCCATGAACCGTCAAACGGGTATTCTGCAATGCCCATAAGCTCAATGTGGGTATATTGCATTTCCTTTAAATATTCTACGATCCTGTCCGCAAATTCACGGTAGTTATAAAAACCCTCTTCCGTTCCGTCAGGATGCTTCATCCATGAACCGATATGGCATTCGTAAATAGCAAGCGGCTCCTTATTATAATCCTTTCCGTTTCTCGCGTTCATCCACGTACTATCAGTCCATTTGAATTTATATATATCAAATGTCTTAGACGCGTTACCCGGCCGCATTTCGGCATAATTGGCAAAAGGATCCGCCTTATACCTCTTCTCACCACCGGGGGTAAAAATAAGATATTTATACATCTCATTCTCGCCGACATTAGGAATAAATAACTGCCATATTCCGCCCGGACCCAGCCTGGTCATCGGATGACTTCCTTCATTCCAGTCATTAAATGTACCTATAACATTCACACCTGCTGCATTAGGCGCCCATACTGCAAAGGACATTCCTTTCACCCCATCTTCCTCAGACGGATGCGCACCAAGTTTTTTATAAACATCATAATGCGTTCCCTGAGCAAACAGATACTGATCATCCTCTGAAATAAACACCCTGTTACCTGCTTCTTTTTTTCTAACCGCTTTACCTGCCATTAAAAAGCCCCCCTACATCTTTATTAATTATGCATAAAGTCATTTTCACGTAAAATAATCATATCTTCTTCATCATACCTTTTTGCAAGAAGAATGTCCAGAAAATGTTTCGGTGTCTTTCTGTTTGCGTAGTATATCGCTTCATCTACCAATTCCTTCACTTCCGCCACTGTTACTTCATGGTCGCTCGTCTGCAGTTCTGTTATCCTGGTGTGGAGTGCCAGAATACCGAATTCATCAATGGAATATTCCATCTCCTGAGCGTACAGCTTTGCACAGGCAACCAATGCTTCATTATCCAAAGGCTCAATATCCACCCTTAGATTAAAGTTCTTTTTTAATACCTCATTTTTTGCCAACAGCTTGTTCATATCAAGCTTTGTATCTTCCATGAACAGCAGTAATCCCACATTATACTTCTCAAGCTCTTTATTGAGCTTCATAATAGTTTCCGGATTTAAGCCGGCCGCCTTCTCAATAATCAGCGCTCCGTTTACAAGCCTTCCTATTGTTTCGTGAATATCCTTCTTATTCAGGACCGCACCGGATATTTTGGCTGCCTTACCCGAAAAATTACTGTCGCTACTCTGCATCTCGCGAATCATGTTTTTCGCCAAATCCAGTGTACTGCCTTCTTCTCCGGTAATTATGACATTGCCCGTATAAGCTGCCATGCTCATATTATCCAGTGCATGGATTAATTGCTCTTTCGTTTTCTTATTATTAACGCACGGTCCAAATAACTCCTTTTCTTCATCGGTTAACTCCCGTATTGTGCGGTTATGCTCCTGTGGAGTCTGTGAATGCTCTTTCGACGCTGTGGCTTCAGTGTCTTTAACTGCCGTAGTTTCTTCGACTGCTTTAAACTCTTCGGATGATTCAACCGCTTCGACAGCCTGGGGCTCTTCGGATATTTTGAGTTCTTGAAGGTCTTCTCTCTCTTCAGCCGTTTCCAGGTCTTCAATTTCCACTAATTCTTCAACTTCATCCTCTTCTGCCAGTACATCTTCCGGCATTTCCTGTGATACTTCATAATTTTCGGAATCTTCTTCAGCCTCGGATGATTTCTCCTGCACAGCTTCCTGCTGCACATCCGGATATACGTCCTCATTCAATTTTAACTCCGCTTCTCCGGGGAGAATCACTTTCTTAATGGCAGCAGATTCACTATCATAATCTTCCAATTCCGTCATTTCGAAGACTTTCTCAAGCTGCTCTAACAGACCGCTTTTGGTCGCCTCGTCAAATTCTGCGAACAATCCACCTGTATCAGACAATATCTTCTGACGAACCGCCTCCATGCGCTTCTGCTCATTACTCTTTTTCATCTTTTCCCATTCAGCCATAACATCTTCTATGCTAAGCTGTCCGGTAATCTGTTTCTCAACTTTCTTTACGTCCGGAACCACCAGGCTAATCTGTCCGTCATATTCCTGTGCCAGAACATTATCATATCTGCTTGACTGCACATATGATTCTATCACTGCTTCCTGACGCGGCGCTTCCGGCTGTATTTCCATATCGTCCGGCTCTTCAATTTCCTGCTCTTCAAGCATATACTGTTCAAGTTCCGGACCTGATATTTCACCCGTTTCCTGCAAAAGCGGAGCAATAATCTGCTCTACAATGGAAGACTCTTCTTCCTGAAGAGCAGGTTCTTCTTCTGATACAGAATATTCTTCTTCCTCCAGAACCTCTTTCATGCTTTCCGCTAATGCCTTCTGTAAGTTAAGCGTATTGTATTGACCCACATCCACAGTCTTCACTTCCGGAAGCTCTGTAGTAGGCATTGTCATAATATCATTAATATCCTCTTCATTTTCTTCTTCGACTTCTTCATTAGTTTCTTCATCTTCAGCACTTTGTTCTTCGTCAACACGATCTTCTTCGTCAGCGCTTTCTTCTTCATCCGTAATCTCTTCTTCTACGCTGTAATCTTCTGTGCTTCGATTCATCCAGGAATCGTATTTCGCCTGCTGTTCAGCGCTTAACGGAACATGCAGGGCCTTCAATTCCAAAGCCTTGCGCACATATTTCCCTTCGCCGAACCAAAGATACATTTCATCGCATTCTTCCACGCACTTCGTCGCAAGTCCGATTCTATGATAAAGATATGCCAGCTCATATGCCCATTTTTCACGATAATCACGTTTCTTAAATTCTTCAAGAACAGCAATCCGCTCTTCCAAACGGACCTCCTGTGCCTCATACAAACGATACTGAAGAATATACTTACCGGTATCCCGGGGCGCTATCTGCACAAACTCTTTAAAATACTCAACCGCCCGGGCATAGTCTTCCATTTTAATAGCAAGTTCACACAACGAATAAACAATAAGCCTTCCCGTTGGATGCTTTTCGTATGCCAATAACAGGATATCATTACTTTCCTGATATCTCCGGTTTATTTTATATACATCACTAATAGTACATAGCATCATGACGCTTCTCACCCTGCGCCAGTCAATGGTATCTGCAATTTTTACTGCTTCTGCATATTCTCCTTCTGCTATCAGTGATTTAATTTCATCAGCGCGAACCTTGTATTCATATTTATCCAAAATGTTCACCTCATAACACTGTACTTTACGTGAATAGTAGCTTCTTTTACTGTCTTAGTTTAACATAGACAGATATTGATGTAAATAAATATAAAGAAAAAAAATATCACCTCTATCCTAATAGTATATACCAGATATGGTGATATCGCAATATGCATTTCCTTTATATTGTATTTTTTTGATTACGCTTTTCCTATTTTTCCTTTCGATAAAAGCAATTGGAAAATTCTGTAAATTGTTCTAATGTCAACGCTTCTCCGCGTATCTGGGCAGACAATCCCATTTGTTCCAAAACTGCTGCCGCCCTTTCTTTGCTTATTCCAAGATTACCTGCATTGGAAAGTCCGTTTATCAATGTTTTTCTTCTTTGATTAAAGGATGCCCTGATAACGGCAAACAGGTATGCCTCGTCTAACGCTTCCACCGGAGGCTGTTCATATCTTGTCAGCCTTATGACCGTACTATCTACATTGGGTCTTGGCATAAAACAGGAAGCAGGGACTTTGGTAATAACCTCAGGTTTCGTATAATACTGTACCGCTAATGACAGCGCGCCGTAATCTTTCGTTCCCGGTCCCGCCTGCATTCTGTCCGCCACTTCTTTTTGCACCATAACCGTAATGCTTTGCAGGTTTATATTTTTTTCCAGCAATGACATAATAATCGGTGTTGTTATATAATACGGAAGATTAGCGACTATCTTAATCGGATTTCCGCCATTTTGCTCTTCTGCGATATTATTTATATCTACTTTTAAAATATCCTCATTGATAATTTTTACATTATTATACGAGGAAAGGGTATCATTCAGGATAGGAATCAGGTTTGTATCAATCTCCACGGCAACAACCGTTTTCGCCCTTTCCGCCAGATATTGCGTCATCGTACCTATTCCGGGACCAATCTCCAACACACAGTCCGTATCCGTTATCTGCGCGGCGTCCACTATTTTCTCCAGAATATTTCCGTCAATCAAAAAGTTCTGCCCGAACTTCTTACGAAAACTGAAGTTATATTTCTGTAATATCTCTATAGTATTTCCGACATTTCCCAGTGTTTTCATGTCGATAGCCACGCTCCTTCCGCTTTCTTAAGCATATTCAGCCAATCCTAAACAGGCTCCTTGCATTTTCATGCGTAACCGCAATAACTTCTTCATAACTCAATCCCTTTAGCAATGCAATCTCTTTAGCGATATAGGGAAGGTTCAAAGATGAATTGCGTTTCCCGCGATTCGGTTCCGGTGCAAGATATGGACTGTCTGTTTCCAGCAGAATCTTCTCAATCGGAATATTTTCCACCGCTTCCTTTAATTTTTTAGCATTCGCAAAAGTAATAACCCCTCCGATACCAAAGTAAAACCCCATATCCAGATATTCCCTTGCAATTTCCTTCGTATATGAAAAGCAATGAATCACTCCGCCCAGTTCTTCTGCATGAAGGTTTTTCATTATATCCAAAGTGTCTCTGGCGGCGTCTCTGGAGTGGATTATAACCGGAAGTTCCAGCTCCCCTGCCATCTCCAGCTGCTTTTCAAACCATTTCTTCTGAACAGAGTGTTCCGGCTCTTCATAATGGTAATCCAGACCTATTTCCCCGACTGCAACCGTCTTACTGTGACTGCAGCATCTTTTAAGCCGCTTGAAATTTTCTTCGTCTAGTTCTCCGGTCTCGCTTGGATGTATGCCTATCGCTCCATAGATAAATGAATATTTATCCATCAGCTCAATCGTTCTTTTGCAGCTGTCCAGGCTAGCGCCTACGTTAATTACCGTATCTATCCCGTTCGCCTGCAAGGACTGCAAAAGCGTGTCCCTGTCTTCCCCAAACGCCGCATCATCATAGTGTGCATGGCTCTCAAATATCATCTTATAACTATACTCCTTTCTCAGCCTGCGAGTTTGTACAGCGCTGTAAGCGCTTTAGCACTAAACTATTGCGCAAACCGAACAAGTTCGGTTGAAAATTTCTAATTTTCAACCTTTTCCCCTCCAAAACATGGCTTCAAAGCATATTCCTAAAAATTTCTTTAAAAATATAAAAAAAATGTGAAAAAATACTTGCAAACTAAAAAACATTATACTATAATAACACTTACGTTGTAAATATGCGCTTTTAGCTCAGTTGGTAGAGCACCTGACTCTTAATCAGGGTGTCCAGGGTTCGAGCCCCTGAAGGCGCAGTAGGAGTACCATTTTTGAGGACGTAAGCGCCTTGGGGATGGTGCTTTTTATTTTATAGGAAATTACGCCGCAGCATAAATCATTCCAATGAGAATGCGAAGCATTCTCGGAATCGAGTGCGCTGGCACTCGATTTTTTATTCCATAAATTACCCTGATAGGCCACAACATAAGTGCCTTCAATTGGGGCAATATCAAAAAAATCAGGCCGCTAAGCCTGATTTTTTCTTATTATACCTTTATATCTGTATGTTGCTAAATATGCTGCTGCCAAGCAGTCCCAGCGTATTCCCATAGGCTGACAAAACGGAATTGCTGCTTCCATATGATGGCAGCCCTGTCATAACGCCAGATAAACTCTGTGAATACAAACTCCGCATCAGCAATTGGTTAATTATCTTGCTGTTAATATAACATTGTTCGCAGCAGTAATCCTCACCGCTATTAGTACTTGAAGAGTCCGAATCATCTCCTGTTTTTGTTATTGCTTTCCAGGTCTCCACAGCCTTTTGCATATTATCATCAAAGTTGTTTACGCTCGATGTCTTCTTACTGCTGTTGCCGGCTGCCTGTAGTTGCCCTATACTTCGCATTCCAAGTCCATTGACGTACATAAATTCAGCTTTCCTCCTGTCATATAGCTATATTTAGATGCGCTAAAAATCCATTTTGGCCAAACTCATAACCAAAAAATATTTTCTTCTGCTCTTAGTGTAGGGGAAATAGCTAAGATTATCAATACAAGCGGCACGAATGAATGATTTAATGTCATGAAAAGATTTCGACTTGCAAAAATCTCCTTCCTGCCCTACAATGAACATGACTGGAGGTTGTCCTATGAAAATCACATGGTATGGAACAGCATCGTTACTAATTGAAAATGAAAAAGACCGGCTTCTGATTGATCCCTTTTTACCGCTGAACGGAGCAGAGAATCATCCTTCTTTATTGGAATATATAAAGGAAGATTCTATTTTGATTACACACGGACATATTGACCATCTGGGCAGCATTCCCAAAATCCTTCAGAACTCAGACGCTACTGTGTACTGCAGTGAGCTTCCGGCTGCCACTCTGGAAAAGAAGGGTGCCGACGGCGACCGGGTTGTTATCATCCGTCCCTGCGATGTGCTGCATTTCGGCCAAATCAGAGTTACAGCGCTGTCAGGCAGACATATACATTTTGATTCCGGGCTAATCCTGCATACATTTTTAAATACCCGCATACTAAAGTACTTTCCCAATTTTCTATATTTGATTTTTATGAATCATACTTATCCTGAAGGGAATGAAACACTTGCCTTTCAGATTGATACGGCCGACAAACGTATTCTTGTCCTCGGCAGTCTGGGGCTTAATGAAAATGTAGAATACCCCAAGTATGTGGATATGCTGATACTTCCTTATCAGGGGGCAACGGATTTGGTTAATCCTACACTTTCCATTATTGAGAAAATTGAACCCCGAACGGTTCTTTTAGATCATTTTGACGATGCTTTTCCGCCAATTTCAAACCATATAAATACCAGACCTTTGAAAAAAGCATTAGAAGAGCGTTTCCCTGATTTGCCCGTTGTAAAACCAACTGCAGGAAAAGCTGTAACTTTACTATAGCTTAGAAAGTAATGCCAAGCAGCTCAACAAAAATCCCGGCAGTCACGCCAATCAAATAGAGCAGAAAGACGATTCCGACATTTTCTCCGGGTCTGTCATTCACGCGCAGCAATACAAGAATACCGACGCCCGCTCCTACCAGCAATCCCGACGTCATCGCACCTGCGCCTAAAATGCCTTTTAAATAAAGCTGAGTAATGATTACGGATGCGGCACAGTTAGGGATGAGTCCTACTATTCCTGCCAGTGCTTCTCCCACAAACAGTCGGTTCAGAACCAGATTTGCCAGAAAGTCTTCGCCGATTATGGCAATCAGTATATTCAATATAAATGAAATAAACAACAGATAAATAAATATTTCCAGCGTGTGGTGCAGCGCAGATTTCACAATACCTTCATCACAATGACAGTTATGCTGCTCGCACAAATGCTCTATTTCCGGTTTTCTTTCTTTCTTAAGGAAAAAGCGATTAATTACCGCATCAATAAGAAAGCCGGCAATCATACCAATTGCTATCTTTGTTCCCAATACTTTCAATATCATACCGAGCCCCGCATTTTCGGAAATTAGAATCGGAAGCATTTCATCCGAAGTAGACAGATAGATAGACATTAATGTGCCCAGTGTTATAATTCTTCCTGCATATAAATTAGACGCGGCAGCCGAAAAGCCACACTGCGGGAAAGCCCCCAGAATACTCCCGATAACAGGGCCGCACTTACCCGATTTACGAATTGTACTCTGCATCTTCTCTCCCGCCTTATGCTCCAGATATTCCATAGCCATATAAGTCAGAAATAAAAAAGGCAATAATTTCACACTATCCAACAAAGTGTCCAAAATAATGTCCAACATACAATACTCTCTTTTCTGCGCACGCATTTACTGTACTTAAAATTCTTATCTTTCCGGATTGTTTAAATATTAACCATATTTGTCAAAAAGGTCAATGGGAAACTATAAAATTCTACATTTGTAACAATTTGATATTGATTATCATTCAAAAAAGTTATAAAATATTGTATTATAGCATAATTATTTGATTCATATAATTATAAAAAATCGTCGCTCAGCAGCGACGATTCCGAGAATGCTTCGCATTCTCAATGGAATGATTTATGCTGCGGCGTAATTTCATATAATATAAAATATAGATGCAAATCTACGTATGGAGGATTTATAATGGAAGGACTAAAGAATATGATGGAAGATAATGTGGAGCATGCGCTTAATCAGCTTTTGCCCACTATGCCGAATGTCTGCTCATGCAACGATTGTAGGCTGGATATGGCAACTTATGCATTGAACCGCTTACAACCTAAGTATGCGCGTACAGCTACGGGCATCGTTATGCATCGTTTCGATACTTCTTCCACCCAGGTAGAAGCCGAAATATTAACAGCCGTTGTATCTGCTATTAATATAATAGGAAGCCACCCCCATCATCCGCCATTAAATACCGCCAATACAGAACAAAATTCCTCAAACAGCGATTCTGCTTCAAGCAGTTAGCCACCCGCCGACAACAACAATGCTAAATAACAGTTATACAGACAATGAGCCAAATATACGTGCAGATACGCCTATTTGGCTCATTCTTTCTCACAAAACATTAAATAGCAGTTACAGATACTCAGAAGTATATCTGCTCTACTTTCTTTTTTTGCTGATTTCTTCAGCGATATACTCTTCAACGCTTTCCTTCGGAATTGATAATGCAAGTGACATTTCGCTGTAAAGAAGCTCTTCTGCCTTCTTCAAATAATGTTCATCGGATGAAAGCACCTTTTTTCCCTGCTGCACTCTATCCTGTTTACGCAGATACAGAGTTTTAATAATCTGCACCAGACTATGGCAGTCATAAGTGCGGATTGCTTCTTTGTACATCTGCTCTCTGGTCTTCTCTTCTTTTATCCACACTGTCTCAATATCAGGAATCTTTCCAATCAGCTTCTTTGCATCTTTTTCATTCATGATTTTTCTCATGACAACCTTATCATTATCGACAGGCGTATAAATAGTACTTCCCTTTTCAAAAACAGGCTCCAGAATATAGTATTTTTTCTTCTTATCCAGCTTATCAATCGGATTTCCTGTAATTGCCGTAACACGGCAGACTCCATGGCCCCCACACATAATTAATTCACCAATTTCAAACATGCCTTCTCCTCCTGACACTGAAAAACAAACAAAACCTTAATAAATCAACTGCCATACTATAATTTTAGCATTAAAATTTTAAAAATGTAAGCATTTTTTATTTTTGATTTTATTTCAGTTCATTCGCCGTCACATAAAAATGGTAATATATTCCTTTCTGCTCAAGCAGCTGCTCATGGTTTCCTTCCTCAACAATCCCCTCCTCTGTCAATACCAGAATCCTGTCAGAATTGCGGATGCTGGAAAGCCTGTGCGCTATCGTAATCGTCGTTCTGCCCTCCGCCAATTCCCGCAGCGATTTTGCAACCTGAAACTCGCTTTCATTATCCAATGCCGAAGTCGCTTCATCCAGAATCAGAATAGGCGGATTTTTCAAAAATACTCTGGCAATGCTGATTCGCTGTTTCTGTCCGCCGGAGAGTTTTACTCCACGCTCTCCGACATAAGTGTCATATCCATCCTTCAACGCTTCTATAAACTCGTGCGCACCCGCTCTTTTTGCCGCCTCGATTACTTCTTCCCTTGTAGCATTGTCCCTGCCGTATGCAATATTCTCATATACCGTTCCCGAAAAAAGATATACATCCTGCTGCACCATTCCGATATTACGACGCAGGCTCTTTAACGTATACTTTCTGATGTTCCGGCCATCCAGAATTATCTCGCCTTCGTCCAGATTATAGAATCGGGGAATCAGATTACAAAGTGTTGTCTTACCGCCTCCGGATGGTCCGACAATGGCAATCTTCTCTCCTGCATGTATATCCAGATTCAATCCGCGGAACACAATGTTATGGTCATCGGGATAGGCAAAGCTTACATCTTTTAATGATATATCGCCTTTCACATTCACACATGGCGCCGCATCCGGTTCATCAAAAATCTCTATCTCGCTGTCCATGATTTCAACAAACCTTTCGATTCCGGTCATACCCCTCTGGAACTGCTCGGCAAATTCGATTATCCTTCTTATCGTCGCAATCAGCGTTGAAACATACATGACATACGCCACCAGGTCTCCGGGAGAAATCAATTCATATACCATGAAAATACCGCCTGCGGTTAATACTGCCAGATACATTAAACCATCAAAAGCTCTTGTCGTAGTCTGAAAGGCTGCCATGATTTTGTAGCCCCGCTTTTTGATTCTGAAAAATTTCTGATTGTCTTCTTCGAATTTTTCTTTTTCCTTGTCCTCATTGGTAAATGTCTTGACTACCTTCTGCCCGAGAAGACTGTCCTCTATTCTGGCATTCAGTTCGCCGATCTGAACCCTTTGCTGACGGAATGCCGCGCGCATACGCAGATTAATAAGTGTACAAGTAATCAGCATAACAGGAACTATGGCAAAAATAATCAGTGTCAGCCATAGATTGATACCGGATAAGATTATAAATGAAATAACCGCTTTAATCGCTGCAATAAAAAATTCCTCAGGACAATGATGTGAAAATTCAGTCACGTCAAACAGGTCATTGGTAATCCGTCCCATTATCTGCCCGACTTTTGTATTATTATAATAGGTGTCGGAAAGACTTTGCAGATGGGCATACGCATCCCGCCGCATATCCGTCTCAATCTTCGTGCCCATGACATGTCCCGTATACGCCATATAAAAGTTAGCCATGGAATCAATTATTCTAAGCATCAGATATAAAACTCCCATGCGAAGTATAATATTCACGCTGAGCGACGCTAAATCGTTCATTCCCGTATTCGTAATGTATCTTATTATCATCGGCAGAACCATTTCACATATTGTCGTCAAACCGGCACAAATCAGATCAATTACTACAACAGTCCAGTATTTTTTATAATATGGAAGAAATCTTCTCAATAATTCTCCTGCCTTATATTTTGATGCAGTTTCATTTTGCGTCTTCATCTTTTTACTTTTAACCATGCCTTTCCGTAACCTGCGAATTTGGGCTGCAGGCACAAATTTGCGATTGAAAAATCAAAGATTTTTCAATCTATCCTCCTTCCCGTACCACTTCCTAAGGGAGTCCGCGAGCGCGGCATAAATCCTGTCCAGTCCAACCGCCAGCGCATAAATATACAACACAC
Source organism: uncultured Bacteroides sp. (assembly GCA_964600805.1). Taxonomy (GTDB): domain Bacteria; phylum Bacillota; class Clostridia; order Lachnospirales; family Lachnospiraceae; genus UBA3282. The sequence continues at coordinate 20,772 of CAZRKN010000021.1, forward strand.
AGTTCACAAACAAAAATAACGTGTTGGAACCGCTCATCGAGATACCTGAAAAATTCGGAAGATATTTATACAGAAACACATGGTGCAATAAAAAATAAGCATAGGAATGTTTTCCGATCATACTAATCAACCTTTTTGCCTTCTCCGATCTAATCCACTCCGCCACCTCCATCACGATCATATAAAGCGACACCGCCAACACAAAAATCACATGATAGGGATTGAACAAGTATCCGGTCCTTTCCACCGCATACACCACAATATAGAGCGCGGCGCCAACCGCCGCCGCAATCCTCATTCCGATTCTGACCATGCGCTGCTTCGGACCCCTGCGCAGCATCTCGAGTAGCATACCGATTACAAAATACATGCTGCACACAATCAGATTTTTTTCAATCACCATCGGAAACGGATTATAATAAAGCAGCATCACGCTAAACGCCAAAAACACGATGGGCAGTATATATTTGCACTTGCACATCACAAACCGGTACAGCGGAAACAGAATATAGAGCATCACGATAGCGCCCAAAAACCATTCACCCAGCATATAAAATGTCGGAATCCACTCGTTGCAATACCCGTCCAATGCGATCACCGACAATAAAAAATTAATTTTCGGTCCCCCCGGCATGGATTTCATCCTGTAAAAAAAGTCAAGGAACGCAAACAGATACGCAAGCCAAAACAGCGGGTACAGTCCCAAAAATCGTTTTTTATAAAACTCTTTCAGCGAGAACGTCTCCTCATAGCGATAGATTAACGACGCTCCGGATACCATTAAAAAGCATGATACCGCGATCGGCGCCCATGCAATATGCACGATCCCCTGATACAATTCCACGTTTGCACTAACGCCAAGCGTCTTTACAGCAACCGAAAAGTGATACGCCGTCACCATCAAAAAGCAAATGATGCGAATTAAATCAAGATATAAAACCCTTTCTTTTTTCATTTCCAAACCCATGTTCCTTTCGCTGCCCGTAAATCCTTACGTTGCACAGAATCCCCCGTACCAGAATATACGGGGGATTTTATCAACTGAATTTTACAATCATTTTAACATTTTACAAAGTATAGCTGTTCAGATATTTTTCCTGTTCCGGTGTCAGAACGTCAATTTCTTTTCCAAGGAATGCAAGCTTACGTTTTGCCACATCCTTATCAACCTCTTCCGGAACATCTATCAGTTTTTCTTTTAATTCGCTTCCATGCTCTACCAGATACTTTGCAGAAAGCGCCTGAATCGCAAAGCTCATATCCATGATTTCCGCCGGATGTCCGTCTCCTGCTGCCAGATTCACAAGACGACCTTCTGCCAGAACGAAAATCCACTGTCCGGTTGGAAGCTTATATCCCATAATATTTTTTCTCTGTTCTCTTGTTTCTACGGCATTTTTCTTAAGCCATGCCATATCAATTTCACAATCGAAGTGCCCTGCGTTGCAAAGAATAGCTCCTTCTTTCATGACTGCAAAGTCTTCTTTATCTATAACTCCGTCACAGCCTGTTACGGTAACAAAGAAGTCGCCTACTTTAGCCGCTTCATTCATAGGCATTACGTCAAATCCATCCATGACAGCCTCTATTGCCTTAATCGGGTCAATTTCCGTAACAATTACTCTTGCGCCAAGTCCCTTAGCCCTCATTGCCGTTCCTTTACCACACCAGCCATAGCCTGCCACTACTACAATCTTACCGGCCACAATCAGGTTGGTTGTCCTGTTGATTCCGTCCCATACTGACTGTCCCGTACCGTATCTGTTATCGAAAAGATGCTTGCAGTCCGCATTATTTACACGAACCATCGGGAATTTCAACTCTCCTGCCCTATTCATCGCCTCCAGACGAATGATTCCGGTCGTAGTTTCCTCGCAGCCGCCTATGATGTTCGGAATAAGCTGCGGCATTTCTTTATGCACCATATTAACCAAGTCGCCGCCATCATCAATGATGATATTCGGACCTATTTCCAGTACGCTGCGGATATGCCTTTCATACTCCTCGGGTGTTGCATTATACCATGCATGTACTTCCAAACCTGATGCAACTAATGCCGCCGCCACATCATCCTGTGTAGACAACGGATTGGAACCTGTCACATACATTTCTGCGCCGCCTGCCTTAAGTACCAGACACAGATAAGCTGTTTTTGCTTCCAGATGTACAGACAGTGCCACCTTTTTCCCTGCAAACGGCTTGGATTCGGAAAATTCCTTCTCCAAGGTGCGGAGCAGGTCGCAGTTTCTTTTTACCCACTCGATTTTTTGCTTGCCTGATTCGGCCAAGTTAATGTCTCTGATTTCACTACCCATGATAGTCTCCTCCTTATAAAATAGTCATTAAGCCAGCCGAATTTTTATTATAGTGATGGTCGTCTGTCCTATCATCACTTTTTGAAATATTTCTTATACTGCTATTGTATATAAAAAAAGGAATTTTTACCAGTGTTTTTATTTAATTTATTTATATCAAATTTTTAAATTGTATTATCTGCACCCGCCGCAATGACCGCAGTCTCCGCCGCATGACGGCTTACCGTTTTTTCTTTGACGCACTATGCTCCTAATCGCCATAACAGTTGCTGCTGCTATAACAGCAAGCACTACTATCGTACTCATATGCCCCTCCATTATAATTTATCATTTTCCGCCCGGTTTTCTCTCATGAGTCCTTCCCCGATTCCTATAATCAAAAAGACAAACGGAGTATTAAGCACCTGCTGAAAGCTCACGATATTATGTATCATATAAGCCCAGATGCTTGCCGCGCACAAATATAAAAAAACTTTTTCCGGCGCTTTCTTTAAGAACCGTATAAATGCAGAAATAAAAATTCCGGCATAACAGATAGCTCCCAAGACTCCCTGATTTACCAATATCGTAATCCATTCATTATGCGCATTTGTCAATCGGGAATCTCCGAATACCATATAGATACGTTCTGCCAATTCCGGGATTCCGTATATATATTCCGCAAAACAATCCGGTCCCACACCCACAAGCTTCTGTATCGGAGTCATATCCTTATATGCCATCAGGCCGCATATCCATGTAATGCCTCTGTAATTGCCCCATTTATCATTAAATATAAAGTCCTGTCTGTCCGCAAGGCCTGATAAACCTCCCGGAATACAGGTATTGGCTGTTATCAGGATAATATATACTAATACAACCGAAGCAATCATAACCATGACGCACCGCCGCAGGATCTTCCATCTGACTACCATACATCCCTTGTGTTCTGTCAGATAATGAAACAGCAGATATAGCGCAAGAATAATCACTCCTATGTATAAAGTCAATCCCGTATTGGTAAATATACTTCCCAGTTTGTCTTCATAATTCATAGACAATCCCGGCAGATACCGCATCAGTCTGGCTATCTGGCAGGATAGCACAAATAAACCGCATATTTCCAAAAATCGGTACATTTTCTGATTTTCCTGAAAAGAAAGGTAAAATAATAAAACAAAAATACCTGCAAGAGCAAGATAGGCACTTCTGCTGCCCTGCGTCGTTCCGGAAAGAAAGCATATCACCACATATGTACCTGCTGCCACCCGCTGCCGGCCTTTCCTGCTATTCCAGTAGAACATAATGCCAAGCGGAGCCAAAACTGACCAATATCCGCAAAACCAGTTGATGTTCCCAAGCGTAGAAATGAAAGATGGTGCCCTAGTCTGTATCGTGATAGGATATATGGAATATCTGTTAAGAATCCCAAGCAAAAACACCAGTCCCGAACTGCAAAGTACTGCATACAGCATATTATTATTCCATCTGAAATATCCTGAAAACATAAAATATATAAAGATAAATATAAGCTGGCTTACAAAACCCATATACCAGCCGTCAGCTCCTAAAAATGCTTTGTCTCTAAAATCTGTAAGCAGATATGAAATAAAAACTATTGCCAGATATCCATACGCAAACATGTCGGTAGCCGACAGCCTGCGGCAATATTTCAAAGCCGATTCCTTTTTATGCCTCTGTGCCTTTCTGCCGCACAAAAAAATAATTATTACGACAGGCACCATGATTCCCATTACCACCAGACTTATTTTGCGGAAAAAATAATATTTCACGGCTCCGATTTCAAAATAGCCGTCTTGCATATAAAAAGGATATATTACCGTAAGTATAAGAAAATATATTTTTAAAATATTATCTGCTATTTGACCGGACAGTTTCAGCAAGCGCTCTTTCCAATCACATATGATTTTTCTTTGTCTATCGTCTTTTTTTACTTTTTCCATGATAATAACCATGCTCCTTGCTCAACCTGCGAATTTGTATTTGTGCTTCGCACACTACGTGCATGACGCCGTTATACGACTTCTGCATCTGCAGTTATTATAAAATGTATATCCCGTTTCGTCAAACCGAATAAATCACACCTATAGTCACTCTGCCTTTAGCAACTGATATATAACAATAAGTGCCAGAGGGCCTTCAATGATTCCGGCAACTCCGAAAAGCTTAATTCCTGCATAAATCCCAAGCATCATCAGCACCGGCGCAATTCCAAGTTTTTCACCTATCAGCTTAGGCTCCAAAAACTCACGAATAAAAATACATGCAACATAAAGCGCCAGGCAGACTGCAGCTGCCACATAATAGCCATTTAGCAGCTGCCATATGGCTATCGGTACTAAAACAATTCCCGTGCCGATAAACGGAAGTACATCCAGACAGCCTGCAAGGATTCCACAGAATATGCTTCCGGAAATTCCTACAGCCCACAAGACGGAACTGCATGTCACGATGATAACCAGCATTATGATTCCCTGCGCCTTAATAAATGTAATGATGTAATTCAAAACGCCTTCCATTGTTTTCCATATGAACGAGGTATCCTCTGATGTTTTCAGCCATTCTATAAATAAACTATAATCCTTTTCCAGTAAAATTACTGCAATTAATGTGATAAAAAGAAAAGCCACGGCACCAAACAATCCCTTAAAACATGTATAAGATGATGATATCATCCTCGGAATTACCTGTACCTGAACATTTTCCATTATTACAGTCATCTTTTCCACGAAGAAATTCTCTATTTCATATCCGTTCCAGCCAAATTTGCCATCCAGGCTGTAGCAGCACCGGTGGAGAAAAATCTGTATTTTATCATATGCCTCTTCAACGAAATCCGTAAGTCCGTCCAACTGCCCACTGCTGTTGTACCCAAGCGCCCAGAAGACTACAGATATAAATGACAAAATAAGAAGCAATACGCCAATCGCCAGAAACTTCTTCTTCATCGGAATTCTCTTCTGAATGTGCTGCAGCAAAGGGTAAAATAATGTAATCAATATGAATGCAAGAAAAAAAGGCGCAATCAACGTAAAAATAAATCGGAAAAAAAGATAAACCAGTAAGGTTACCGCTGCAAACCTGACCAGTCTATTCTTTTCAAATATAGCAGAATATAGTTCTTTGCCCCAATCGTTCATATATTATCTCTCCCATATCCAACATTTGTATTAGTATGAGAGATATATGAAAAATTTATAACGAAATCTTCTTAATATATTTTCAAATCTTAAACCTGTATCCTACACCCCAGATAGTCTCAATATACTGCGGTTTAGTAGTGTCAAATTCTATTTTCTCCCGAATTTTCTTAATATGCACCGTCACTGTCGCAATATCCCCTATAGAATCCATATCCCATATCTCTCGGAAAAGTTCCTCCTTTGTGTATACATGATTGGGATTCTCTGCTAAAAAGGTAAGAAGGTCAAATTCCTTCGTTGTAAAAATTTTTTCCTCACCGTTCAGATATACTCTTCTGGCAGTTTTATCTATTTTCAACCCCCTGATTTCAACCATATCATTAATCTTCTGAGTGCTTCCTACCAGTCTGTCATACCGCGACATATGCGCTTTGACTCTCGCAACCAGCTCAGAAGGACTGAACGGTTTGGTCATATAATCGTCAGCTCCCAATCCCAATCCCCTGATTTTATCAATATCATCTTTTTTCGCAGACACCATAATAATAGGTATGTTCTTCTCTTCCCTGATGTTCTTACATACCTCAAATCCGTCCATTCCCGGCAGCATCAAATCCAGAATTATTAAGTCAAATTCTTCCGACAATGCTTTTGCAAGTCCGGCGTCTCCCGTATTCTCAATTATTACTTCAAAATCGCTGAGTTCCAGATAATCTTTCTCCAAATCCGCGATTGCTTCCTCATCTTCAATAATCAAAATTCTGCTCATAGTTATATCTATACCCCTTTCTACTTATAATTATTTATTCTTGTTCCGGCGCCTTATATTTCCTGATTACAAAATGCAGGCACGTCCCTTCCATCTCTTTACTGGTAGCCCAAATATAACCGCCATGGTCTTCAATAATTTTTTTGACAATGGAAAGCCCTATACCGCTGCCTCCCTGTGATGAATTTCTGGACGCGTCCGTTCGATAGAAGCGCTCGAAAATATTCGGTAAGTCCTTTGCTGAAATTCCCTTTCCGTTATCTTCTATTTCGACCCGTATAGAATCCACCTCATCCAGAATACGGATATCAATCACACCTTTTTCCGTACCTAAATATTTTACACTGTTGCTGATTATATTATTGATGACCCGCTTCAACTGCTCCGGGTCTGCGATTATCTGCGTATCCGGCGATACCAGATCTTCATAGTTCAATTGAATATTCTTTGACTCCAAATCCAGTCCGACTTCTTCCACACAGTCCCCAAAGTACTCCGCCACGTTGATACGGTGAAAATCATAAGGAATTCTGTTGTTGTCTATACCGGAATAAATGGTAAGTTCATTAATCAATCTGTCCATATCATTTGCCTTATTGTATATGGTCTTGATATACTTATCCATTTTTTCGGGTGTATCCGCCACCCCATCCATGATGCCTTCCACATATCCTTTAACGGCGGTAATAGGGGTCTTAAGATCATGTGAAATATTGCTTATAAGTTCCCTGTTCTGCTTTTCCTGCTCGAATTTCTCATCCGTGGATTCCTTCAGCCTGAGCCTCATATCCTCATAGTTCCTGTATAACTCTCCTATTTCACCTTTCCCGTCACTCTCAAGACGGTATTCCAGATTACCTTCCGCAATATTCTGCATAGCGGTATTTAACTGGTTGACCGGTATAAAGACGCCCTTCTGCAGCCACTGTGTCAAAAACATACTGGTAAAAATCAGGATCAGAACAAATGCCAATATCATGTCCACCAGCATTTTCTGTGAAATCATGGTACTTACCATTGTTATGATAAAAAAGCTTCCCCGGGTGCCGTCAGTAAATTCGAAATCAAGCTGTTTTACCAGCTTCCTCATATCATGATAATAATAACCTCTCTCCGTATCCGCTATACCGCCTCCATATGCCGGCAGTTTAGTAAAAATCTTATCCGCCGCATCATCATTTCCGGCATAATAAATATCCCCGCTTTTTCGGACTAAAATGTACGAAGACAGGCTCGCCAGCCTCTTATTCATTTCACTAAGATATTCGGCATCCTCTATTCTGGAAGAATCCTCCTTAATCTGCTCTTTTACATCCAGAATGATTTCTTCCGTCATCTTATTATAATTTTCCAAAGTATAGGCAAAAGAAGTATAATTCTGCCCGGAGCCCTCAAACTCCGATCCCGAATTCGCCATATAAATACCAATTCCCATAAAAGCAACCGCCGTAAGCAAAAGCGGTACTACAATAATAAAAATTGAAGTAATGAGCAACCGGGTCTTGAACTTCAAACGAATTCCTCCTGTCTTTCCTTTGTAACGCAGGCTTCTGAGCCTGAGCTTATTATATCACGTCTATCGTACAATAAAAATAAACCAACTCATAAATCTTATTAAAAATTTGTAAAATTTATTTTTATTTACTTTTGTTGCTTCTATTATTATAATAAGCTCAGGCTCGGCAGCCTGAGCTACAAGAATTACTTCGTAATTCTTATTGAAATGATTTACTTTTGTTGCTTCTATGATTATAATAGATAATAATAAAAAATAAAAAGGAGAGATTAATTATGAAATATGTATGTCAGGTATGTGGTTATGTTCACGAAGGAGATTCTGCACCGGACAAGTGTCCCCAGTGCAACGCACCGGCTTCCAAATTTACGGCACAGGGAGAAGACAGAACATGGGCTGCTGAGCATGTAGTAGGCGTAGCTCAGGGCGCAAGCGAAGATATCATGGCTGATTTACGCGCAAACTTTACCGGAGAATGTACAGAAGTCGGTATGTATCTTGCTATGGCAAGGGTTGCTCATAGAGAAGGTTATCCGGAAATCGGTCTGTATTGGGAGAAAGCTGCTTACGAAGAGGCAGAGCATGCTGCTAAGTTTGCAGAGCTGCTTGGCGAAGTCGTAACTGATTCTACCAAGAAGAATCTGGAAATGAGAGTAGAGGCTGAAAACGGCGCTACGGCAGGAAAGTTCGACCTTGCTAAACGTGCAAAAGCAGCTAATCTGGATGCAATCCATGATACCGTTCATGAGATGGCAAGAGATGAGGCCAGACACGGCAAGGCATTTGAGGGTCTGTTGAAGAGATACTTTAGTTAATTACAAATGCCATAAAATCAATGTATTTTGGAATCTAAAGGTATGCCGGAGAAATCTGACATACCTTTTTTGACTTAATATAAATTAATAATGCAAAAAAATAAATATATCATAATCTTCTATTATTCAACTATCAGGTGAATTATTGTGTCACATTCCCTTGTTACGTTATTGAGATAACCGTTCCATTATACTAAGATAAAAAAATACAAAGCAATATCCATTTTATCAACAAAGGAAAAGCGCATTGTATAGATACGTTAACTGCACAGATAATGGAAGGAGACAATAACATAATGGAACCAATATACAGTGGAAAAGTAAGAGAGATTTATGACATTTCAGATAAACACTTAGTAATTGTAACAACAGACAGAATATCCGCATTTGACCATATTTTACCTGTGATGATAAAAAACAAAGGTATAGTTTTAAACAAATTATCAAACTTTTGGTTTTATAAGACCAGAGATATCTTATCAAATCATATTATTGATGACAGGGTTGAAAATATGCCCTCATTTTTTCACAAAGAATTTTTCAGGGAACGCACAGTAATGGTTGAAAAACTGAATATGCTTCCTTTTGAATTCGTTGTACGCGGTTATATGTACGGAAGTATGTGGAAAGCATATAATAGCGGAGAGCAGTTCTGCGGTAATATGCTGTCGGGAAATTACAAGCTGGCTCAAAAGCTGGAACAACCCATTCTCACTCCTGCATTAAAACATGATATTGGGCATGATGAATATGTAAGCATGGAGGAGGTTGAATCCGGAATAGGCACTGAGCTGACAAAACAAATTACGGAAATCTGTTTCAGACTTTATGAGGAATGCAGCGAATATGCTTTTTCCAAAGGCTTGATAATTGCGGATGCTAAGTTTGAATTTGGTAAGAACGGACAGGGCGAGCTGGTTCTGGCTGATGAAATATTCACACCGGATTCAAGCAGATATTGGGACGCCGCCAGTTACGAAGTTGGTGTATCACCGGATTCATTTGATAAACAATTCTTGCGCGACTGGCTGATGAATAATAAAGTAAATGGTGAATTTCAATTTGACAAAGTACCGGAAAATGTACTGATTCAGACGGAAAAATTGTATAATGAGTGTTTGAACAGACTTATTTCCCCTTTGTCAAATTGATAGTTTTTAACACGATACATCAGCATTATTACATATCTGTTCCACAATCTCCGCAGTCGTTTTCGGCCAGTTCATTGTGTAAATATGTATGCCGTCCACCCCATGCGCCTTCAAATCAAGAATCTGTCGAACTGCGTAATCAATACCGGCCTTGCGCATATCTTCCTTGTTTTCGCCATACTTAGCAATCAAATTTTTAAGTTCCTTCGGAACGGAGGAACCGGATAAATTAATACTTTTACCTATCTGCCTTGCACTTATAATCGGCATAACACCGGCACAAACAGGCACTGTAATCCCAGAATCTACTATCCGCTCCCTAAAGCGATAAAAGATTTCATTGTCAAAGAAAAGTTGGGTGACAAGGAAACTTGCGCCGGCTTCAACCTTTTCTTTTAAATGCATCAAATCACTTTCAAAACTCTCCGCCTCATAATGTTTCTCCGGATAGCAGGCTCCGGCAATCGTCAAGGAAGTATTTACCTTCAGATAACGTATCATATCGGAAGCATATAAAAATTCCCTGCTGTTAAACTGCTCATCCCCCATTGTCTGCGGTCGATCACCCCTCAGCGCCATGACATAACGAATACCTTCTTTTTCCAATAATTCGCAGTTCTTTTGAAGGTCTGACTGTCTGAAACCTACGCACGTCATATGAGCAATTGTATCAATATGTAAATGATTTTGAATATAAGATGCAATTTCCATTGTTTTTCCTGCATTAGAGCCTCCTGCGCCATAAGTGCAGCTGAAAAAATCAGGCTGCAAAGCAGCAAGAATATCCAATTTACCGAAAACAGCCTGAAACTCGTCTTCCGTCTTAGGCGGGGAAACCTCAAAAGAAAGACTTGTTTTTGTTTTATCCAATAAATCCTTTATCATTTTTATAACCATGCTCCTTTCTCAGACTGCGAGTTTGGACCATCAGGCACAAACTATTGCGCAAACCGAACAAGTTCGGTTGAAAATTTCAAATTTTCAACATTTGATTTAATAAATATGAGTATATCTTTCCTACCCTTTTTTGAAAAATACAAAAAAACAACACTTTGTCATAGTTTTAAACTATTTCAAACCGCTATTCTAATTCATTCCTTATTCATCATCATTCATATTGATATGCATTTTTAATGCTTCTAAATAAGCCTGACCATATCTGCTAAGGGGCATATTCTTTTGTGTAATTATTCCGACACGCATATACTCATCTACCCGTAAGGGCTTGGCTATAATATTTTCTCCATTTAATTCCTGACTGATCACACCGGAACTGACCGTATATCCATTCAACCCGATTACCAAATTAAAAAGTGTCGCCCGGTCCCTTACTTTTATATTTTTATTTCTATCAAGTGTGCCTAATATCTCCTCTGAAAAATAAAAAGAATTGTAATCTCCCTGTTCAAAAGAAAGGTATGGGTATTCATCCAAATCCTTTAAATCCAACACCTTCTTACCAGCCAATGGATGGTTGGAATATATGAATACATGGGGCTTTGCGACAAACAATTCCTCAAACTTTAATCCATTTTGTTTTATCAGCTTCAATATGATTTCCTCGTTTTTTGAAGATGTATACAAAATTCCAATTTCACTTCGCAGCCTGCTTACATCCTCTATAATTTCATAGGTTTGCGTTTCCCGCAAAGTAAAATCATACCTATCAGCATCAAATTTTCGTATAACATCCACAAAAGCATTTACCGCAAAAGAATAATGCTGACAGGACACGGAAAAACGAGGACTTTGTTTATCCGTGTTTTTGAATTTTTCTTCTAAAAGATTCGCCTGCTCTAACACTTGTCTTGCATAGGACAAAAACATATCTCCCTCATTGGATATCGTAACTCCTTTATTTGTCCTTTTGAAAATCGTTATCTGCATTTCAGTTTCCAGTTCTCTGATTGCATTTGTAAGACTGGGTTGTGAAATGAACAACTTTTTAGCAGCTTCCGTGATATTTCCCGTTTCTGCCACTGTAACAACATATTTTAACTGTTGTAAAGTCATATTTAATCTCCATTTTCTATGTAATTACTTTTTGTTTGCTTCTGTTTATGCTTTTAGAAGTTTGATTTTAATAGCATTTCATTCAGTTTATCATATCTCTTTTATTTTGTGTTATAATGTTTATGAGAATTTATATATCGGGGAAATAATAGATGAATGACAGGTTAAAACAGATTAGAGAAAGTGAAAAGAAATCACATATAGAAGTATATTCTAATAAAGAATTGTATGAAACTGATAGTTGGTTAAAAAAGCCAATAAAAACAATATACGATTTAATTCCTATATTTAAAGAATGCAAAGAACTCAAGGTATTGGATTTAGGATGCGGCGTTGGCAGGAATTGCATTCCTATTGCGTGTGAATATAAGAACATAGATTGTGTCATAGAAGGTGTCGATATTTTAGAATTGGCAATTGAAAAATTACATACAAATGCCATAAAATATGGGGTGGCGTCAAATATTCATGGAATCGTAAGACCCATTGAAGACTATGTTATCAGAAAAAATGAATATAATCTCATCATAGCAGTATCTGCATTGGAACATATTGATACAGAGGATTCTTTTTATAATAAGCTGATAGAGATTAAAGATGGTATTTGCGAAAACGGAATTGTTTGTTTAGTAATAAATTCCAATGTGAGTGAAGTTGACAAATCGACCGGAAAACAGCTTCCGGCACAATTTGAAGTCAACTTACCTACTGAAGAATTACAATCTATGCTAAACAGAACATTTGCCGGATGGACTGTAATAAAATCCACCGTTCAAAAACAACAGTATGATATACCAAGGGAATCGGGTGTTTGCAGCATAAATACGAGCGTCATATCCTTTGTTGCACAAAGAAGTTCCGCGAATTAGTCCGGCTGTTGTCCAGATGCATTACAATACCGCACTGAATATAGAATTCCATTATGAATTTTGTTCCAGTATGATTATACTTATTTTTTCCACTGGTGCATTCGATGCTTATGGTGTAAATTAGAGTCATATAGACATGCACAAATATAGAAAGAGGTGGTATATGTGAATATGGAAATGATAAAAAGTTTATGTGGATTCAGTTGCGTGCTAAATCCCGGTGCCCATGCAGAATAGCAGTTATATAGAAATCTGTGTGGGCTGACAATACTATATATCTGCTGTTTCTGCACTTGTTTATTAATTTAATAGATAAGGAGCGGGCAGAGATGAAATATAAGAATGCAGCAGAAATTTTACCTCCCGGATTACTGCGGGAGATTCAATATTATATCGAAGGGGAACTTTTATATATTCCTAAGACTGAATCCAAACAGAAGTGGGGTGCAGTCAGCGGATCAAAGAAGTTCTATTCGGAAAGAAACGACCGGATCAAGGAATTATTTTATGGCGGAACGTCAGTTGAAGAACTGGCAAAAGAATTCGGATTATCCGGCAGTACGATCAAAAAAATAATTTATCAGAAAAAATAAGAGCAGAAGAGTCTCCCTGAACATTAAATAAATGATTTCGGGAGACTTTATATTTAATGATTGTGGAGAAAGCCAATGACAGCAAACGAGATAAAAAAGTATAGAAAAAAAGATACATGTTCCTATAGCTTCGGGTCTTTTCCGACATTTGAACTATTACAAAATAAGCCGGAAATGGCAGAAATGGTTTTGGTGCATTCGGATACAAATAAAGAAATCCTTAAGAAATTAAAACAGGAATGTGAAAAAGCGGATGTAAAAACAGTTTATAGTAACAGATATGTAGAAAAAATGCGCGATAAGGAAAACTGTATGATGATTGGCGTTTTCAAAAAATACCATTGTAAACTGGAGCATCATGTAAATCATGTATTATTAGTAAATCCAAGTGACACCGGGAATCTGGGGACGATCATCAGAAGCTGCGTAGGTTTTGGAATTACGAATTTAGCGTTGATCGAACCTGCGGTTGATATTTTTCATCCTAAGGTAGTTCGAGCATCAATGGGAGCATTCTTTCGGGTAAAATTTGAATATTTTTCTTGTTTTGAGCTGTATAATCAGGAATATGGAAACGAACGGGAGAGCTATCCTTTTATGCTAAACGGAAAGTATCGGCTTGAAACTTTGAAACATCCAGAAAATAAACCGTTTACCCTAATCTTTGGAAATGAAGCGAGCGGGTTGGAAGCAAGCTATTTAAATATTGGAAAAAGTGTGGTGATTTCACATACGCATGATATCGATTCGTTGAATTTATCATTGGCAACCGGAATCGGTATTTATGAATTTTGCAAAGATACCATGAGTATGATGAACGATAGAAAATAAAATAATTACGCATATTTCGATTCTGTACTTACGGATGTATTTTATTTTTAATGCGCAGACTTGCTTCCAAGTGCATGATCCAATGCCTTGAAAATGGCATTTGAATTAACCCCCGAATGTCTTTGTTACACCAATAATCAATAAGCCAAATTGCATTTTCATCTGTGCTTACAACATTCAACGATTTTAAGTATTCTTTTCTCTCTTCTGATACTTTCTTTTTCAATCCGTCAAAAGGTAAACTTTTGAGTATCTTCTCGGTGCTTTCCTTTACTTCAAAAATGTACGAATAGAGCTCTTTCAAATTCAGCTGCTTTGAAAAATCTGCAATCTGTTGTTTTACAAGTTCATTTCCAGTAGTTTTTATTGGCGAATTGATACGCTCTTGATAATTGCCCTCAAAAAATACTTGTTCATCTTTGGCTATTAATATATGCGCAACTATATCTTCGATACGAAAAATATGCCACATTGAATAGGCAATCGTTTTACTATGGTAACCGTCTGCATTTATAAAAGGGATTGCATCAAATTCTTCTCTACTTAATTCGTCATTGAATGACGTAAAGGTCTGCATCAACTGATTCCGCAAATTGAATAAAGTATCAATACCTGTTTCATAGGTATCTTTCTTTTTAATTTGCGCTTGCATTGATTTATTAAATTCGGACCATTCCTTATGCATAATTAATTACCTCCGGCTGCCTTTAGTATAACACAATGCGTATGTGCTGTGTAAGAGAATCTGTGAATCATAATATGAAACGAATTCTATTAAGAATTGCGTTCCTTACACAAATATACTATAATTACAACCACAGAATCACAATTTGAAAGGAAAAGATATATGTTTTGGGATAAAGTGGCTGGATTATATGATTTTTTTGAAACTGTATACAATGGTAAGGTGTATCAAAATTTGGGTAAAAAAGCAGCTGAAGAAATCGAGCAGAATGATATTGTACTGGAGTGTGCTTGCGGTACGGGCGCAATCAGTAAATATATTGCCCCTAAATGCAAACAATTAATTGCAACGGATTTTTCCGAAGGGATGTTAAAACAGGCATCGAAAAATTGCCGGAAATACAGCAACATTAAAATAAGGCGTGCAGATATGACACAGTTAAAATGCCGTGATAACAGATTTGATAAGGTCGTTGCAGGAAATGTAATACATTTGTTAGAAAATCCCTATGCTGCAATAAAAGAATTAGAAAGAGTATGTAAAGCGGGCGGCAAAATCATTATTCCGACATATATTAATGCTTCAGATGGAGTTAATCAAAAAGCAGTTCATTTGCTTGAAATAGCAGGGGCAAATTTTAAGCGGCAATTTAATATTAATTCGTATAAAAAGTTCTTTGAAGATGCCGGATACAAAAATGTTGACTATTATATTGTTGACGGAAGAATGCCCTGCGCTATAGCAATTATTACTAAGCAATAAACCGAGAGATTATGTCAAATCTCTCGGTCCATTATGCATTTCATTTTTAGGCAGTAACTAATTGTATAGTCTACCACAAAATTAATTACAAGTCTATTCTTTTTTTATTTTTCTGCTAAAATTTTTTTATCAGCTGATAAATTCCAATATAATATCCCTGCAAAAAGGAGGTAAGGATAGCCGGTAAATCCGGACTTCTGATGCAGGAAAGGAGGGTTTATTTTGATAGAATTCAATGATATCTGCAAAACCTACCGGGTAGCCAGACGGGATTCCGGGTTGGGCAACGCGGTAAAATCGCTTTTCAAACGAGAGTACACCACAATTAATGCCATAAACAATATAAGTTTTTCCATAAGTGATGGCGAAATGGTAGGCTATATTGGTCCGAATGGAGCAGGTAAAAGTACTACGATCAAAATTTTAAGCGGAATATTGACACCGGATAGCGGAACGTGTGTAGTGAATGGCCAGGTGCCATGGAAAGACAGGAAAAAGTATGTCAGGCAGATAGGCGTTGTTTTCGGGCAGCGCTCGCAATTATGGTGGGATATTCCGGTCATAGATTCGTTTGAGCTTTTGCAGTCAATTTATTCCATACCCGCACCGAGGTACCGAAACAAATTGGACGAGCTGACGCAGCTTTTAAATCTGGAGGAGATATTGAAAACGCCTACAAGACAGTTGTCATTAGGACAGCGTATGCGCTGTGAAATTGCAGCGTCTCTGCTGCATGAACCTAAGTTGTTATTTCTTGACGAGCCGACAATTGGATTAGACGCGGTGTCTAAGATTGCAGTCCGTGACTTTATAAAACAGATGAATGAAGAACATAAAACTACGGTAATCTTAACAACACATGATATGCAGGATATCGAAGCGATTACCAATCGCGTGATTTTGATTGGAAGAGGACAGAAACTGCTGGATGGCACTCTGGAAGATTTGCGACTTGAAGCGGGCGCTGTAGAATCGGAAGCTATGGAATCCGAAACTATGGAATCCGAAGGCGGAAGCTCAGAAACAGACCTTGACCACATTATAGCCGGTCTTTATAAAAAACTAAACATTATGTAGGAGGCGGACATGAATGAAAAAATATTTTTGTTTTTTTAAACTTCGATTCGCCACCGGACTTCAATACCGCATGGCTTCTGTCACGGCTTTGACAACACAGCTTATCTGGGGATTGATGGAATGTCTGGCATACAAAGCAATTGCAGAAGCTTCAGGAGGCAATCTGCCTATGGATTATTCTTCAATCGTGACATACATCTGGCTGAAGCAGGCGCTGTTAGCTCTTTTTTATACGTGGGCTTCGGATAATGACCTTTTTGCAATGATAACAAACGGAAACATTGCATATGAAATGTGCCGTCCGGTGTCAATATATTCCATGTGGTTTTCCAGAGTTTTTGGAGCAAGAATAGCCGAAGCAATTATGAGGTGCATCCCCGTATTATTATGTGCGTTTCTAATGCCCAAACCCTTTAGGATGACTCTTTCGGTCAATGGGGTTTCGTTCTTGCTATTTTGGGTGACCTTATTATTAGCGCTTGGAATAACTATAACATTTATCATGCTTGTTTTTATGCTGTGCTTTTTTACTATTTCGCCTCAGGGCTGGAGAATGGTAATGACAGGAGCGGTAGAGTTTCTGTCAGGCGGTGTGATACCGCTGCCCTTTTTCCCTAAAAAATATTTGTTTCTGGTAGAAATGTCCCCGTTTGCCTATATGCAGAATGTCCCATTCAGGATATACAGCGGAGACCTTGCCGGAGAGGAAATATATCAGTGTATATTGAGACAGATTTTCTGGCTTGTAACACTAATGTTTTTGGGTATTATCATATGGAAAAAGGCAGAAAAAAGAGTTGTAGTACAGGGCGGCTAAAAATTGAAAAATCATAGATTATTCAATTGCAAATTTGTGCCTGCGGCCCAAAATTCGCAAGCTGAGAAAGGAGCATGGTTATTGTTATGAAAATAAAAGAAAGTTTGAAATTGTATGTTAAATATGCCTCTGTCTGCACGCAAAGCGTAATGCAGTATAAACTATCGTTTTTACTGATGATTATTGCGCGGTTTATTTTGGCGTTTTGCGAACTTATCGCAATTAATTTTTTATTCGCCGGTTTTACGCAGATAAAAGGTTATACCTATGGAGACGTTTTACTGTGTTTTTCTATCATTCAAATGTCCTTTACATTTGCGGAGCTGTTTGGTAATGGATTCAAAGTGTTTTCCGGAATGGTACGTGGAGGCGAATTTGACCGGATGCTGCTTAGACCACGCAGTTTGATTCTTCAGGTAATTGGAAGCAGATTTGAAGTGGGAAGAACCGGACCTTTATTTACAGCTCTTATTACGCTAATATTGGGGATCATGCACAGTCAGATAACATGGAACATAATGACTATCTGGACAATAGCAGCCATGATCATAGGGGGTACGTTATTGTTTATAGGGCTGTTCATGCTGGAGGCAAGTTTTTGCTTCTTCTCCATCGAAGATACGTCTTTGGTTAACGTTCTTACTTACGGAGCAAAAACACATGGCAAATATCCCATAGACATTTATGGGAGAGGAATTCTGCGGTTCTGTACTTATGTTATTCCATATACATTGATTCAATATTATCCCTTGCAGTTTCTTTTGGGAAAAACGCGCAACTGGCATCTGGCATTTTTTCCGCTTGGGATTATTGTGTTTTTTCTTATCTGCAATTTCATATGGCAGTTTGGAGTAAGGAATTATAAGTCATGCGGTTCGTGATATATTGGTTTTGATATCAATGGACTGTATGAACTTATCGAAATTCAAAAATCGTTCCTTATATAGTGGTAAACTTCGCCTTTTTATGCTAGACTTAATTCATATAAAATTTGCTGCAGGAGAGGGTCGTAACTATCAATCTGTTTATCGGACACCCTCTTCATTAAGCAGCAGACGAGCATATCAAGGAGGAACTTAAATGAAACTGGCAGTTTTGGAACGAAACAGCGCAGGTACGGATATTGATATATCCGCCCTTGAAAAATTCGGTGAGGTAACTTATTATCCTAATACATCTGCCGAGAATACCGCAGAAAGAGTTAAGGATCTGGATATTGTAATTGCCAATAAAGCTCCGTTGAATGAAAGCACATTAAAAGACGCTCCAAACGTAAAGCTTATATGTCTTTTTGCAACGGGATATGATAACGTGGATTTGGAGTACTGTAAATCCAGAGGCATCAAGGTTGCAAACGTCGTTAATTACTGTTCATCCGCAGTAGCACAGCATACGATGCTGCTTGCACTGGCGTTGTCAGAGAAACTGGCTCACTATGATGATTATGTAAAATCGGGAGCTTATAGTGCGCAATCATTTTTTTCCAATTTTGACAGAACCTTTAATGAACTGGAAGGAAAAACATGGGGCATTGTAGGCATGGGCAATATCGGGCATAGGGTGGCTTCTTTAGCGCAGGCTTTCGGCTGCCGGGTCATTTTTTATTCTGCTTCCGGAAAAAGCACCTGCACGGAATATGAAAGAGTGGATTTTGATACATTACTCCAACAATCCGATATTTTATCGCTCCACTGCCCGCTCAGCGACAGAACGAGGAATCTGATTAATATGGAAGCCTTTGATAAAATGAAAATGACGGCAATCCTGATCAATGTTGCAAGGGGACCTGTCGTAAATACACAGGATTTATATCAGGCGCTTACGGAAGAAAAGATTGCCGCTGCCGGTCTGGATGTATTGGAAAAAGAGCCGATGGAACGCTCCAATCCTTTGAGCCAGATTAAGGACAGCACTAAATTGATCATTACACCTCATATGTCATGGGCAAGCATAGAATCCAGAACCCGGTTGATAGAAGAGGTAGTTAAAAACATTGAAGCATTCTTAAACGGAGAGAACAGAAATATTGTAAACTTATAAAAATTATTATAAGTTCTGGTTATAGAAACAGAGTTTTGCAATTACCTGATAAAAATATAACAGAAAGGATACAAGTTTATGGGAATCGTAATTAAAAATGCACTGGTCATCATACCGCAAGGTACCGAGGATATCATTAAAGAAACAAGTATTTATATAGAAAAAGACCGGATTGCCGGAATCGGTCAGATGCCTGCGGGTTTTCAGGAGGAAAAGGTAATCGATGGGACTGATAAGCTGGTTATTCCCGGACTGATTAACTGCCATACGCATTCCTACATGTCTTTTATGAGAAATGTTGCAGATGATCTGTCTTTTATGGATTGGCTTTTTGGTACTATAGACCCGATTGAGCAGCAAATGACTGACGAGGATACATACTGGGGCGCTAATTTGGCAATAATCGAAATGATGAAAAGCGGAACTACCTGCTTTAACGACATGCAGATGAATATTCACCAGACTACACGTGCAGTCAAGGAGTCCGGTATGCGTGCAGTAATCTGCCGTGGTCTGGTCGGAAACGGTAATGACGAAGGCGGACAAATGAGGCTGCGTCAGGCATATGAGGAACGCGACGCTGCAAAAGACTGCGACAGACTGACCTTTATGCTGGGTCCCCATGCACCTTATACATGTGACGATGAATTCTTAAAAATCGTTTCAAACGAAGCCAAAAAGAACGGCATGGGAATACATATCCACTTATCAGAGAGTGTCAGTGAAATCGAGCAGATTCAGGAAAAATACGGATGTACACCAATTGAACTGGCAGAAAAGACAGGAATCTTCGATATTCCCGCGATTGCAGCACATTGCGTTCAGGTAACAGACAAAGATATTGACATTTTAAGGGAGCATAATGTCAGCGTTGTCACCAATCCCGCAAGCAATATGAAGCTGGGTAACGGCTTCGCACCGATTGCAAAAATGCTGGATAAAGGCGTTAATGTCTGCCTTGGCACAGACGGCGCAGCAAGCAATAACTGCCTGAATATGTTCCACGAGCTGAGCCTGCTTACATTGATTCACAAGGGAACAGGTAAAACCCCACAGTGCATAAGCGCCAAAGAGGGCTTCCGCATCGCAACAATAAACGGTGCCAAAGCATTAGGGTTAGAAAAAGAAATCGGCTCAATAGAAGTAGGTAAAAAAGCAGATTTAGCTATACTGGATTTGAACAGCCCGTCTCTCACTCCAAGAAATAACCTGATTGCAGGACTTTCCTATTCTGCAAACGGTTCAGAGGTGGATACCGTCATCATCGACGGTCAGATTACAATGGAACACCGTAAACTGCTGACGATAGACGAGGCATTGGTTTATAAGAAAATAAATGACATTATATCAAGAATGGAGCTGGATAAGAAGGTTTACTAAAACTGACGCAAAACCTTCCACGTTCTTTTTAAAGTAATCATCAATGGATGCTTTATTCCATTTTTCTTCAATGCCATATATCCTTCTTTAAAGGATACTAAATAATTATTCAGTCCTGCGTTGCTGGTTCCTCCATAAAACATGGAAACCAGCACAGCCGGGATATAGGCAAGCTTATTCTCTTTATCTTTTAAAAAGCGCACCATAAATTCATAGTCTGCTGCACAGCGGAAAGAAATATCATATTGACCGTATTTTTCATATACTTCCCGCTTCAGAAAAAGTGTGGGATGTCCGGGCATCCATCCCTGCTCAATATTTCCATCCCCCATATGCCAGTGGCGTACTACCTTATCGCCTTCTACATATACTAAATCAGAGTGTGCGCCAATGCACTCTTCTCCCGCTTTTTCTATTGCATCCACAAAAGCAGCAACCGCACCTTTTTCACAAAGGCGGTCATTGCAGACTGCTATAATATCGCCGGTACACATACCGTATGCTTTATTCATTGCATCATATAAGCCCTTGTCCGGTTCTGATATCCACTTCACTTCTAAATCTGCCTTCCCGGCATTCCCGGCAAACTGCTCTATCATATCGACGGTTCCATCCGTAGATTTGCCGTCAACTATAACTACCTCTATTTTCTTATAAGTCTGTTCACATATGCTTGCGAGGGTTATCGGTAGATTTTTTATGGAATTGTAAGTCGTAAGTAATAAAGAAACTTTATACATGAGATGCCTTTCGCTTTATTTAAATC
The DNA here is from genome assembly GCA_964600805.1 of uncultured Bacteroides sp. Lineage (GTDB taxonomy): Bacteria > Bacillota > Clostridia > Lachnospirales > Lachnospiraceae > UBA3282. The sequence continues at coordinate 42,314 of CAZRKN010000021.1, forward strand.
TGGTACAATATATTATTCTAATGCCTTTTAATTAAAAAGACAATAGACTAATATCCTATATAAAGATGCATAGTCTATTCGATAAAAATCAACAATTTCCAACAAACACATATTTCAGATATTTTCTCGCGGTATCAGCCAGCCGATGTATTTGCGCTATATCCGTTGCTTCTTTATCAAGCATATGATAGCGCGGGAAAAAGCGTGTCACGTGAAGCGGAATCTTTTTTCCGGCAGAGTCTTCCACAGAAGCAATCCATGCCGCTTCCTCTTCCATTTCGGAAACTTCGTCATTTTCCCCCGGTACTATCAAAGTAGTAAGTTCCACATGACAGTCCGCGGCTGCACGGATAATGAATTTTTTCACGGTTTCCAGACTACCGCCAAGTTTTTCATAGTATGCCTGCCGGAAACCTTTTAAATCAATATTCATCGCATCAATATAAGGCAAAAGTTCTTCTAATATCGAAGGTTCCGCCGTACCGTTTGTCACCAGTACATTTTTCATTCCGGCTGCTTTCACTAAGACGGCCGTATCACGCACATATTCCCATCCAATCAGAGGTTCGTTATAGGTGTATGCCACTCCGATGTTTCCGGTGTCTTTATATGCCAATGCCTTATCGGCCAGCATACGCGGAGTCATTTCTATAGTATGGGCATTATCACTGTCTACCATAGAAATCTCATGGTTCTGACAAAAAGGACAGCGCAAATTGCAGCCAAAACTTCCGACGGATAAAATCAGGCTTCCCGGATAAAACATATACAACGGTTTTTTCTCAATCGGGTCAAGCGCAATAGATGTTATCTGCCCATAATTTGTGCATACAATCTGACCGTTTTCATTTTTTCTTGCCCTGCAAATCCCTGCCTGACCGGAGCTTAAGGAGCAATGATGCATACATACCTGACAGACTTCTTTCATACTGACAACGATACCTTCCTTTTATTACAAAATATACGCTTTCATGCCAATAACTATACTTTTCTCTCAACCTATTCCTTAATAATGCCGGACTACTTCAAACCTTTCCAGTTCAACTTCTTCTTTCGCATTAATACCTGCTTTGTTCCTTGCTATCGCTATCTGCTCTTCTACCGTATCGATACCCTCCAAGTTTGGAAGCAGCAGTCCGCGCTTATAGCCTTTTGTCACAATCACACCATACCGCCGTACGTCCAGCTTATCCGGAGAATCTATCCGCTCCGTCTCTCCCAGTACATCTACACTGATTGTCAGTTTGTCCAGTTCCACAGGTTCTATCGGGTAAAACCTTGGGTCTCTGGAAGAAGCGCTGATAGCATTATTGATGATTTCTTCTGCTATGGATGCCTGAACAGCCTGAATCGTGCCGATACATCCGCGAAGGTTTCCGTTTTCCTTAACTGACACAAAAACTCCTGCCTGACGCTCATACATTTCCTGCGGAAGTCCATCGGGGATCTTTATTTTTTTCCCCGTTCGGACATAGACTTCTATTGTCTTGCGGGCAAGTTGTACATAGGCGTCTTCGCATACCTGATAACAACAGATTCCGTATCCGACTCCGAAAGTTCCCTCATAGGAAAGCTTTTCGGCCGTCACTTTCGTTCCGTCTAACGCACCCGCCATAATTGTAAAAGAGCGGTGTCCACACTCTCCCGCCTTTTCACAGAAATCCTCGGGAAATTCCAGAAGTTTTCCAAAATCGCCCCTGCCCATTACATCCATAATGCGGGCATCATATGCAGGTCCTTCTTCCCGATACCCATATGGACCGTCTTCTTTCAGCCTGTGTGATAAATCCCCGCTGGCGATAATAACAACATTCCGATTCAGCGCATTCGCCGTTTCCTGAATACACTGCCCTAACTCATAATGCCTGATAAGCGGAAGACCTGATAACCCGATTCTAACAAGCTGATAGTCCGTCCAATATTGATTTACAAAGTATAAGGGAACCATGGTACCGTGGTCCAGTTTCCTGTCATGCTCTCCCAAAGTGCCTGCCGGTAAATCTTTTTCCTCTGCCAATGCGCACAGTTTCTCTACAAAATCGATATCGTAAGAAACCTCCGTTTGTTCTCCGGGTGCTCGAAACTGCCCAAAATCTCCATGGGCTCCTTTTCCCGGTGATATATGGAAATAATCGGCGTACATAACCTGATGCGGTGAGATTAGGACAATGGTTTCCGGCCGGCACGCTGCGATTCTGCGTGCCGCTTCATGATATGCGTCAATTGTCTTTTGGATTTTTCGCTCCTCACCCCTGCCGATTGCCGGAATAATCAGAGGCGGGTGAGGGAGCATGAAGGTTGATTTGATTGGCATGGTTGTGGAATCCTTTCGTTAGCAGCTCATATAATATGTTTATAATATATTAAATCCCTATTTATGTCAACCTTTCAAAAACTTCTCTTAATTATTCTGAACCTGCTATTGAACAATCAAATAGCTGCTGACCGCATAAACCGTCACTCCGTTAAAATCTAACTGTGACCAGCCGTTATCACCTACAGCAGTTCTGATAAGATACTCTCCATTGTGCAGAACCCCTACTACGGTATCTGCATTAGCCGTGCTTGGTTCTGTTCTTAAGTTCGTCTCAATCTTGGCAGTTACCTGCTCATATACAGGTGTGTAAACAGGCCCCTGCGGCGGTGCCTGCTGCCCGGTATCCGCCATGTCGGTAGTCAGGTAGCTGGTAACTGCATACAAGGTCTGCCCGTTGTATATTACTCTTGACCATCCGTTATGTCCGATGCCCGTTCGTGTGGCGGTATCCCCATGCATAAGCTTAGTCACAATCGAAGCGTCATTCAACGTGCTTGGCTCGGAGCGCAGATTGGTCTCCTGTTTGGCTGTCACTATCTCGTTTACTTCCGTAAAAATGATTCCTACTTCCGGATTAGCTACCACCGTTTCAGGAGGCGTTTCGTCTTTTGCCTCAGCCTCCTGCAGATATCCAAAATAAGCGATGTTAACATCCGTCTTTTTTGATATACCTGCCACAATTCCCTGCCCGGTATACTGCCACATAGCATGCGTTCCCGTATAGCTGGATGCAGTGGTCTGTGGGTAAGGCTGGGTCGGATACTGCGCTACCCATATTTTGTATCTTGAAGAAAGTGTATCTGTATTCCACTGTGCATTACCTTCAAGTTCTCCCTTGGAAGCATAGAACATAGGAGTATAACCCGCTGCTGATATTTCATCAAGAAATGCGCAGGCAAGCTCAGTTCTTGCGGAAGCATCCAGCCCATACTGTCTGCTGTCCGTTGACTGAAAATCCTCGCAGTTATAAGCTACCGGGTATGTAATCCTGTATTTAGCAATAATATCCCTGGTAAATGCAGCTTCCGCTCTTGCCTCTTCTTTTGTGACAGCCGAAGAAAAGAAGTACGCCCCAATCTTGATTCCTGCTGCCTGCGCCTCCTGCATATTATATCTGGCTGCAGGGTCTTCAAAGATCTCTCCTGTTGATTTGGCCCTGTATCCCACACGGATCATGGCAAATTCCACACCGGACTCCCTGACCTTGCTCCAGTCAATAGTTCCCTGATATTTAGACACATCTATTCCTAAGGTAACGCCTGAAATCTCATTTTCGTTAATAGCTGCTACAGTTACTTCTGCACCGTTTCCTTCATCTCCTGCAGCATCATCGCTCTGCGGGTCCTGAGCATCATCCAATGCGCCTACGGAAACTTCCTCCTGTATCTCAGAATCTGTGGGTAAACCCGATTCCGCACCCTGTCCATCAGTTCCTGCTTCATCTATACTTTCTGGGTCTGTATTCCCTGAAGAAGCTTCCGTATTATCCGACAACTCCTCATCTGAAAAACCGGATTCTTGATTTTCAATCAATTCAATCTGCATTTGCATATTTTCATGTGATCTTTCAGCGCTTCTTAACAGGGAAACAGTTACTATAATTAATGCTGTTATGCCTGCCAGTCCTACTGCTGCCATGCCAAACAGAATTTTTCTCCTGTCTATGTCCCCAATGCTGAATTCCATGTAGGATTCATCATCCTCATCGTCGTCCGGCTCCCAGTCGGCATCATCATCATAGTCCTTACCTGATTCCCAATCATCCTCATCATAACCGTTTTCTGATTCATCATTCCGGTATTCATCGTCTTCCGATTCGGACTCATTCCATTCCATATCTTCCATATCTAAATCCACAATATCTTCTAATTGTGCCTTTTTAGAGGAAGCGCTCTTTCTTTTGGTATCTCTTTCTGCATTTATTTTCATTTTATGTCAGTCGCATCCTTATTAACATTATTTAGGCATTTGCCTAAAATAATATATAACACAAAGAAATAATGATGTCAACCTTCCTTCCGGATCTGCCTGAAAAAACTATGCTTCCTATATACAATTACTTCAATCATATGCTTTACCGCCGCAATGGCAAGGCATACCCCAATGATAAGAATCGTGTATTGGCCAAATCCTTCCCAATCATTTCTATATACCCTTCCAATGAAAGGAATTATTAAAACAAACAGAAAATACCAGAATGTAGGAATAATAGGTTTCAATGAAATCTTGGAAGCATTATCCCGCTGCGAAGACGCAGTCTCATTGTCAGGATGCATAAAAATGCGTCGGCAGATAAAGTCAGCTAACGGATACACAGCACACATAAATGAAAAATATGCGGCAGTTCCAATAATTGTGTGCAGTCTGTCCTGCGTAAGTAATCCGCCTATAAGACCCAGATTTTCAAATACGACAGGAAGGTATATTGAAGCAGTAATCCTAATGCCGTTTACGAAGACTGTGAATACAAAAGAAAAAATTACACTGAAACCAAACCACATATATCCTGACCGTAATGACTTAATCCGATATAAAAATGAAAACATGAGCATTAGAAATATAATCAGCATAAACCGGCAGCCTGAGCATGCCGGAGCAATTAAGAAATTATAAAAATAATTTACATACCCCATATGCGGAAGATATTCAAAATGAATGCCGCTAAGGACACTGACCCACCATGCGGTGGGCGTCAGTATCCAGCAAAGAGCATCGCTATCGTTTATTTTGCTTATATATCTCATTACGAGCGTAATAGCGAATGCCAGAAGATAGAGCGGTAAATACTTTCTAATTGTTGTCATGCCCTGAGATAATTTTATGTCTTCTCGCTTTTCTTTTCTATTACCTATGCTTAAGCTTCTCATCTCTTTATTTTCCTTATTTTTTTTAACTTTTCTTTTTCAATACTTTTTCAGTGATTTATATATTCTGATGTCTGCTTTGTCTGTTCCTGCAAAATATCGGCAAAAATACCAGAATTATCAACGCAGCGAAGAGAATCACTTCTCCCGGCTCCGAGCCTATTCTAAAACCGACTGCCAGATTGGACACCTCAAACGGGAGATGCTGCGGCTGATTGACATCAGTGCTTTCGCCGTCAGGATTTCTGACAACATCCAGAACGGCAATGAACGAAGTATACGGAGTTATCATGCTGTAATTTAATCCTATCTGTGTAACTTCTTCCTGTACATCAGGGTTGTCGCCGCCTGCGCCATAATCAGTCAGACGCTCCACACGCTTGCGCGCCCACAGATAACCAAGCGCATCATTTTCTCCTGTTATGGCATCCGCAACTGAAATGCTCTGTGAGTATGCGCCACCACCGGTCATCCCGCTGATGTTAATGGTTCCTGAGACTTCTCCATGCCACTTACCAAGCAGAACTATGGGCTTATTTGCATAAAGAGTCGGCAGTATGGCAGGCTCAACATCATAAGCGTCAAAACCTTCGAATGATACCTTAATATCTGTCAGAATAGGCGACTGTATGTAGGTACGGAATTTTTCTGCAATCTTGTCGGCTTCTTCTTCCTCTGTTACGATGAACGGTTCTCCCTGACCGATTGTAGCAATTCCCTCAATTAAATTACGGTTGACGGCTCTTCCGATTCCAAAGGAAAAGAATTCAGCCTTATTCATATTTTCATTAACAAGTTGGAACACTTCGGATTCCCCGTAAATATATCCGTCGGAAATAATTACTATATTACGGGCCACATCCTTATCTGCAGGAGTATTCAGAGCATCCTCAAGCGCTGCGGAAAGCTCAGTGCCGCCTGCACCTTTTTCCCCATTGACCAGTTGAACTGCCTTATTTATGTTTTCCTCAGTCGCCGGAACTGAACGACTCGACATTTTATATGATGTCCCCGAAAACAAAATCAGATTGAAAGTATCCGTTTCCCGCAGTCCCGAAACAAGGTTGTTTATCAGCTTTTTAGCAGTATCCAATGGGAATCCGGACATGGAGCCGGATACGTCCAAAACGAAAATATATTCTCTTGGCGGAATTTCCGTAAGTTCATAACGCTCCGGAGGCTGTATCATCAGCATAAAAACATTTTCTTTTTCGTTTGTGTTTACAATCAGACCTGTACCAATTTCATCTCCGGTAAGCTTATAATCAAGAATGAAATCACGATTCCCGGCATAGTCTGACGGATCCGCCAGCGTAATGTGCGCGGTTGTGTTTTCAGTCCATCCAATATCTATACTATGCGAACTGCTTGCAAGAGACGTAATAGGTACAGCAGCTGAAACGGTCACATCAATATCATATTCATCCGTCGGAGGAGTTCCTTCAGAAAGATATGGAGTTCCTACCCATTCTTCCCTGCCGCCACAGTCGTCTATAAGTGGACTCACATAACGCGGACCGACTACAGTAGGAAAAACGAACTGATAGCTTCCGTCAACCGGCATAATCAGTTCCGTATAATGCAATTCAATGCGGACCACGTCACCCGGCATAATATTTGCTACATCCATAGTAAAGACATTTGCTCTTTCCTCTGAAAGCATCGAAGCGCTTTTTCCTTCACTTTTAGCAGTTTCAAATTCCTCTTCTGCTTCTTCCTTTTCCTTAATTACAGCCGTCACGAGTTGGTTTCCGATTTGCATCTGCATTCCGTGTATGGTGACCTTGGTGGATGCCGGAAAGATATACTGGGCATTTATGGGTTTCGTTCCTTCATTCGTATAGGTCTGCTCTACATATGTATCTGCAATGATTCCGTTTATTGACGTCTTCACGCTTGTTTTTTTCAGGGGAAAACAATCCACCCCTATCTCCTCGCTCTCCACATAAAAATATGGTGCATAAGTTTTGTCTTCATCTTCCGCCCGGCTTTCTTCTGCATGAACTACAGGCATATAGGTCATGAGAAGCAAAAGTACGGAAAAAATACATAATAGTCTTCTGTTCTTCTTCATCTTAACTTAATCCTCCATTCTTACTCAACCTGTGAGCTTTTGCCTGTGAATATGATATAATAGGAAAGCATCATAGCTGCATCATTTTTGCATCAAATGAGCATAACTTTTGAATCAAAGTAGCATCATTTTTGCATCAAATTTGCATCATGATGTCAGGTGATGCTCTCTTATGGGTATGGTGAGTATTGATTATGGCGGATTGCACAATACTATATTTTGTACATGTATTGCGTAATTAATTTAAAATGATACTATATATTGAAGAATCCAGAATAAGTTTATATTTTCAACCTTATTTTTTTCTACATATTATATTATAAAAAATATTTGTAACATCTTCCTGTTTGTGGTATAAATGCTTTATCAAATATTTATATGATAATTAAGTCTGTGTCATCAGACGTTTAATAGCTTTAATATCTTACAATGTCTAAATAAGTCTATATAAGCCGTAAATATAAGGCTTTCTACTACGAAAGGTATCTGTTCTATGTCTCTAGAACCACGCGTCAACTGGCACGAAGCCGCTTCTTGTGCATTTCAGATTGAACTTAAAGACTATTCTGAATTTCTGGAATATATAACAGAATATATACTCGGCAAAAACAGCTATCGGATTGATTTACTTATCATTAAAAAACTAACAGAAGAAGTAATTCCTAAAAACATAGCGCGTATTTTCAAAACCTTTAACCTCCTTGAAATTAAAGGCATTGGTTCTTCTGTAAGTATTGATTCATATTATAAAACCATCGGATATGCCAGGTTGCTTATCAACCAGATGGGGAAATCAGGGCACGACTCTCACAGAAAGCAATATTCCAGCCTAGATGTCAGTCTGACACTCTTAAGCTTTCACTATCCGCGGAAGCTCATGAAGCACCTCCAGGAGGAAAGAAAATTAACTATTGCAAAAGCATATCCGGGGGTGTATTATATCAATAAAGAGACATTTAGCATACAGATTATCGTTACAAAAGAGCTATCTCCTGAAGATAATTTATATCTGCACTGCCTCACTGATAAACTACAGGATACCGCTCTGGCTAACCGCCTTGCTAATGATTACAAACTGCATCAGGAGCAGGAGATCTACATAAAATACATGCACCAAATAAGCACTGCCAATAACAAAAAGAAGGGAGAATCAGCTATGGTTTGTGAAGGAATTTTAAATTTATGCGGAACAAGCTCTAAAGAAATTATCGAACGTACCAAAAAGGAGGAGGCTGAATATTATTTGCCGAAGATAGATAATTTAACTTCGCAGATTAATTACTTGGAATCCCTGTTAAAAAAGAATAATATTCCTTTCGATTTAGACTCCGAACCTGCCAATAATTGATATATCTTATTATTCTAACCACAGAGGCATATGGCCAGTAACACTGTTCCATACGCCTTTCATTGATGTTCGTTAATATCCTAATCCCCTGCTCACAATCGTTCCGTCCATTGCATTTATCGTCATCATACTGTCAGGCGTAACGCCGTCATAAACTCTGTCAACTACAAGATCCACTTCTCCCGCCGCGTTTTTATAGATTTTAGTGCCAAAGAAATCCCATACTGGAATCAGAGTTCCCTCCAGAGAGCCTTTTCCCCTGACTCTCATATAACTTAGGACTACCTTATCTACCTGAATATCAACAGTATCTCCCTCGTTATTGAAACTATCCGCATACTTTTTTAAAATCATATCTTCAAAAATACTGCTGATATCGGAAAACGGTAGCAGAAATACATACTCATCGGACGAATTCTCGATTATATACGGATTTATCCACTCAAATGTACGCAGACCGTCATTAGTATAGATAAACATCATTTCTTCATATGGCCAGTATGCGGTTTCCGGGACAAACTCTTCCCCATTTTCCATAGCTTGTATTAATTTTTCGGCATCATAATCAACACTTCCACCGTCTTCATAAGTATAAGTAATGGGAATGCCATCCTCTACTCTGTAAAGATGTACGCCATATCCCATCCCGGCAAGATATTTTGAATCAAGATACTCTGAAATGCTCATAGCGTTCTCATCTGCAATCCAACAGGCATAATATCCTCCTCCCTGAACGGAATACTCGCCAATCCCCATTTGATTCACAGCCTCTGTTATTTCATTCATAACTTCTTCCGGCGGCGTATTCATTTTCACATATCCCTGTATAAATTTGATATCTTCCATAGATTTCGGCAGATTTTCCGGGTCAGGCTGTGAGTTGGAAAAAGACAGATAATCTCCGTTTCCATCCTGTTTCTCAATCACAAACTTAACCCTATGTCTTGCTGCCGTCGTATTATTATCTATCTGAAGCCAATAATCCTGCCCATTTGCCATAACATCACCGGTATGAAGATTTTCATTTGTTCCGGACAGAGCTTCATTATCTATGTCCAGCGACCCTCCGCCGCCAAGCAATACCCTGTTTACCGCATCATAGTCTTCCTGCGTAAAAGTGCGCGCTGTAACTTTCTTAAGCTTTATCCCTGGAACGTCAGGTATTGTAACCTCTGCATCCGCTTTTACCGTAACGGCATCTCCGGATATTTCCATCTGATATATTTCGGGCGCCTGTACCTGCTCGGCGACATTCCCGGATGCCATTCCATCTCCTGCCATCATCTGCCCCGACGTAAGCTCCTCATTCTGTTCTTTTACCACAACCACTTCTTCCTGTGGCTCCGCATTACTGCACCCCGACACTGTCAAAACACACATTCCTGCTGCCAATACAGTCACAGCCACTTTCTTCAAAAAATGCTTCTTCTTCATTTCTACACTACTCCTTCCATTTACAAACATCTAACCACAGCATATCCTGTATGTCTGTAAAAGGTATACAACAGAATGTAAACATTTTGTAAAAACAAATTTATATATCGCCAAAAACAATCGACACCTCAGTTCCTGCCCCTGCCCTACTTTTAATCTTAATCTCCGCCCTATGCAGCTCTGCAATTTTTCCGCAAATCGCCAGTCCCAGTCCGCAGCCTCCTGCCTTTCTGCTGCGCGCTTTATCTACCATATAGAAAGCCTCCGTCACTCTGGGAATCTCATTTTCAGGAATCCCGCAGCCGGAGTCGCGAACCGTAATTATATTCTTTTTTGCCTCCATATATATATCAGAACCGTTAACGCTTGCTTTAATCGCATTATCGACCAGATTAGTCAACAGGCTTATCATTAAGTCTTTGTCCAAAAGCCTCTTATCCATTTTGCATGAATAACTAAGAGTAATATTTTTCTTTTTTAAATTGTTTTCTTCCATTTCTGCGACAGCCGAAAACAAATCATTTATATAAACTTCTTCCATACATATACTGTCATTATCGTACATACCAATCAGGCTCATCAACTTACTGCTGATTCTCTCCAGCCTGCCGCATTCCTCATAAATATGCTGCAATGCCCTTTCCTTCTGCTCTTCCCTAAGCTTTACATGCAGAAGAGAATCGGCATAACCCATAATAGAAGTCATAGGGGTTTTCATTTCATGAGTCAGACTTCCCAACATCTGCCTGCGCCTCTCCGATTCAAGCGACAGCTCCGTAACCTGTTTTTCAATCTGCTCCGCCATTCCGTTAAAAGCTGCTGCCATCTCACCTATTTCATCACCCGTATGCACATCCGCACGCCTGTCCAGACTGCCTCTGCTGATATCCTGTGCCGCATGCTGCAATTCCCGTAAAGGCTTCAGTGCACTCCTGGTCATCATAAAAACCAAAACTACTGCTGCCAACGCTGCTGCAAGATAGATTAGAATATAAAAAAAAGCCTGAGTACGGATTTCTTCATAAATGCTTGAAATATCCTGTACCAGCACAAGCTTATACTCACTATTCCCCTCCAACTGTATTCTGCTTCCCATAACCAGAATATATTGGTCTTCAATCTTTTGAATTATACTGTCTGCGCTGTCTTCTCCCCATCTTTCATCTCCGGGATTGACCAGTTCAAACGGAGTCAGATTACAAAGCACCTGTTCCCCCTCTATTAGAATATACATTGAAGCGCCATATTTTCTTATCACATAATTATAAAAAGAATTAGTAGCTGCATTGCTGAAATTCTGTAACGGCTCATATTTTAATTCGTTACCGACTGCATACATTGTCGATTTGAGCTGCTGCCTGTAATTCTCTACCGTCGTTTCCTTATTATAAAGCGCTGAGTGGTAAATGACCGCCCCGCCTGATATCCCTATACCCACAAGCAACGCAGCTGCGGTTATTAAAGACATTTTAGTCCATAGCTTCATTATCCATATCCTCCAGTCTATATCCATGCTTGGAAACAGTGCGGATTACATCATAGAAATCCAGCTTCTTACGCAGCTGACCGATATGCACATCCACAGTCCGGGTCTCTCCTACATAATCAACTCCCCACAGCCTGCCTAGCAGTTCTTCCCTGCTCAAAGCCACATTTTTATTCTGTGCCAGCGTCACCAGAAGTTCATATTCCATTGGCTTTAAATTTACTTTTTCACCGCTTTTTATTACGCTATGTTCCTTTAAATCAATGACAACGTCCTTTATTATAATCTTCTCTCTTTCCCTGCCCGTTCTTTTCAGGACCTTCTCTATACGCACCAGAAGTTCCAATACTTCAAACGGCTTCACGATATAATCCTCTGCACCTGCCTTCAGACCATGTACCTTTGAAATCACATCATCCTTTGCCGTAAGGTATATAACCGGTATCTGTGCGTTTTGCAAATCAGCCATCAGTTCAAAGCCGTCTTTTCCCGGAAGCATCACATCTACCAGCGCCAGTGCTGCGGAGCCGCACTCTCCGCTTATAAGCGCCTCCGCAGCCTGATTGCCGTCGAAAATTGCCAGTGTTTCATATCCTGCCGCTTCCAGATTCATGCAAATCAATTCAGAAATAGCTGCATTGTCCTCGATTACTAATATTTTCATCTTTACACCCCTGTATATCGCAAGCCATGCCTGCGATACTGCTTTAATATATATGCACTCCGCTATGCAGATATCTTAGCACAAATTTCATTGAAAAAAAGCAACAAAATGTAAACAAGGGAAGACCTAACTTTGAATGTTAAGCCTTCCCCGATTTATATAGTATTTATCTCTTCTATTGTTTTGGATTACTGTATGAATCTCTCAAGTTCTTTCCTCCCATTTTGGTATGCAGAATTTGCTTCCTGATATAAGCAGTTATAAAAATCAATTGCGATGCGCTGCCTTCCTTTGGCAATTTCTGCCGCTTTTGATGTATAAAAATTTGTATACAGATTTTCCAGCTTATATTTATATTCCTGAAAAAAAGATGGTGCAGTATCATTTTCTCCGTCAGACACCATTCCGTTTGGTAAGACTGAATACAGCGGTTCTGAGACAATACCTTTGTAAATAAGAGTTCTGGCTATGCCCATAGCTCCTGCAACATCTAATTTATCCGCATCAAACAGGATTTTGGCCTCCAAACTTTGGGGCTGGTTATTATTTCTATATCTATGTGTCTGGATGCAGTGCTTTACCTTCTCTGCAAATCCAGTCTCAAATCCATGTTCCAGTAAAAAATCATATGCCTTTTTGCTCCCAACTATAGCATGGCATAGGGAGGGATTTTCAAACTGTTCCTTTCTTCCAATATCATGTAATAAACACGAAGCAATCAATACGTCATAGTCTACACTGTCTTCTGACTTGGCAATTTCCAGCGCATTATACAATACACGATATACATGTTCATTGTCATGCGCACTGTCTTCCATGCATGTAAGCATATAATTTTCCAGCAAAGAATACATCTCTTTATTCATATGCAGTCTCCTTTTAATCTATATGTACTTACATTTATTATACTATAATGCCATAGGCTATTCCAACAATAGTTTTTATTTTGCAGTGGGTACCCGCTATTCTCCTATTCCGGCCAATTCATCTCTTCATCCGAAATTCCCATTTTCCGGCATTCCGAACATACATAATCCTTTTCTGCCTGATTTCCGATTTGATATTTTAAAATCTTGTCTTTGAATACAACGTATTTCGTGTTGCCTGATTTGAAATCAACAAACCAATTTACGCCATTTTCAGGATTAGACACCATAACCTTGGAAATCTGTTCCGGAAAATCCTTTCTGTCACATGTGAAAAACAATACGGTCCAGTATTTAGGTTTCCCACCGGTATTCCACAATTCAACTTTATGGACATGAAGAAGGTCGATAACCGAATCATCCGTTATGCTTTCCTTAATCAGCACTCCCTCGTATACTTCCTGTTTTTTCCCCTGAATTGCATTACTGCCGCAGCTGTGAACTTCCTTATCTTCATTTAATACCAGATTATCTTTTAACAGGACATCCAGGGAAACATGAAAGGTTTCCCCCAATATCAACAGTTTTTCTGTCTCCGGCAATGAAATATCCGCTTCCCATTTAGATATGGACTGCCTGCTTACATTACATATTGCCGCAAGTTCCTCCTGAGTCATCCCATTCGCTTTTCTTAATTCTATGATTTTTTCTGACAGCTTCATATAAGCCACCTCCCCGCCTATTGATATTATTGTACAAAATACCAATAGCGATTACCACCAATTTCAAGGTTCTTTTTTGCATCCAATGGTTGCATATATCAAGCGTAATTACCGACTGGATATTTTCTACTTAATCTTGAAATTTTTATAATTTTAAGTAATGTTTAGCACTAATATATAGATAAATTAACAGATATATCAATTATTTTTTACTTAATCCTTCAATTTTAATGAGATTAAGTAAAGTATATCAAAAATATTCTATAATAATAGTCATAAGGGATAAGATATAGGCAAGAACATTGTAAAAATGTTTATGGCATTGTTCCCGTTAAAAATTCATGTCATAATACATGCATGGTTAACCTAATAATGCTACGGCATAATTTAATATAATAATAAAAAATTAAGTGAGGGAAAAAGACCTATGAAAAATAATGAATTTGTTACCCAGTGGGTAATTGATACCATAAAGGAAAAGTATGCGGATGACATTGCGCTGGTTATCTCCCATACTACGCTTCGAATTGATGATAGTGAACAGGCTATAAGTTATTTTGTACCAATCACAAATCGGGGAAATGAGTTTGCACGCACTTTTATCCTAAATGGTGAGGGTTTTGATGTATGGGGTATTCCTTGGGAGCGTCTGGAACAGTTTGCCGAACTTGAGGAATACAATATAACTGTGCTTGCAGACAGCGAAATCCTATATGCAAAAGATGACGAATGGACGCAGCGTTTTGAAATGCTCAAATCAAAGCAGCGCAGCAATCTTGCCGATGAATCAAAGATGCGCAAGTGTGCATTAAAGGCATATGCTCAGGCAAAAGAATTATACACGGAAATGCTCTTTACCAAACGAAGCAATATCCGTATGTTAGCCGGATATGTGCTGGATTATCTGGCACGCGCCATTGCTTTCAGTAATCATATTTATTTTAAAAAGTCACAGACCGCACAGCTTGAGGAATTGCAGCAATTAACTCAAAACGAAAAAATACCCGAAGAATTTCATGAACTGTATTTAAGCATAATAAAAGAGAATGACGAGACAAAGCAAAAGGAAAAATGTCATAAGGCAATTCAAATCGTTCGTGAATATCTGGAAGAAACTTATCCGGACAATACTTCGAATGAACACAACTTTCAGGACTTGGCTGACTGGTACGCAGAACTGTCTTATACATGGCTAAGACTTCGTCACTATGCGGCAGACGGTGATTTTATTAAGGTTTATATGTGGGGAATATTACTGCAAAGCGAGCTTAACAGCGTATGCGAAGATTTTTGCCTTGAGAAGCCGGAACTCATGGAATATTACGACTACGAAAATCTTGATGCATTTATCAAGCGCGCCGATGAATTGGAAAAATGGATGCGTAAAGAAATTACATCAGGCGGCGGAATCATCCGTGAATACAACAGTAAGGAAAATTTTTTAAATGAAAACACATAAGAATGCGCGGGATATCCTTCCTGACAGGCTTTTAAGGGAAGTGCAGGAGTATATATCCGGCGAAACCCTGTACATTCCCAAAGCACAGGAAAAGAAGCCCTGGGGCGAAACGTCAGGGGCGCGAAGTTATTATAAACAGCGCAATGCGGAGATACGAAAAAAGTATGCAGGCGGAATAAAAATTGCTGACCTTTGTGAAGAATACCATTTATCCTGTGACACAATACGCAAAATAATATATACGGAGGACGTTATGTAAGAGGGTTCAGAGTAAAATATGTAATGGCAACATTTTTCATGCGGACTTTTAATGAATTTTAACACTTTTCATGCGCACTTTTTATTACATATGACATTATTCCGTAGTTACGTAATTCAAAAATATTTTCCATATATCTATTGACACGCTCCCCTTTTTGCTGTATTATTTATATACGTACTTACGTAATTACATATTATATATCAGAAAGGGGTGTTGTATGAAGATGGGAAGAAATTATGATAAGGAAATTGATGAGCTCAAAGAGCAGATGGAAAACCTTCAGAAAATGGTATCTCCGCAACTTGACGAGCTACGAGCAATGGTGATGGAATTACTTCCTAACAAGCCATCAACAGAGAAGCTGGAAAGAGTACACGTTATGCATGGAATGCATCCGGACAGCCGCCTCAGTGAGCAGATGGAAGAACTGTGTTATAAAACTGAGGAAAGAAACGGAAGCGGACTTGTTACTTATCTCGGGGTATTTAATTCCGGCGGACGGCAATCCAACTGGATACGAAACACTGTTCCCACTGAGGATTTGCTCTCCCTCATTGAAAGCGGTATGGCAAGCAAAGTATTAGCCTGTATAGGGAATTCAAACCGCCTTACGATGTTATTGGAGATACTCCGCGAACCCAGTTCAGTGACGTCACTCGTAAAGAAATGCGGGTTTGGATCTACAGGACAGGTTTATCATCACTTGAAACCGCTGCTCGCCGCCGATATAGTTGTAGAAGACGAGATGCAGAAAGGCGTTTACATTATCCAACCCCACAAAGTACAGGGCATAATTATGCTGCTGGCAGGTATCAGCGATATGGTTGACGAAACCTACACGCAGGGAACATGGGAAACTGGCGAAGAGAATTAAAATTTGAGAAGGGGACTGATGTTATACAGTCCTCTTTCGTTGTGTTCGGCTGGAATTTATTAGTCAACATTTAATTTGGCATATATATATGTATCTTTCCAAATCGGTTTTCCGTTTTCATCTTTCCGGAAGTATACATTTTTTCTTAAATGGGCTTCACGCTGAAATCCTAATGCTTCAAGTAATTTCCATGAACTCTTATTATGTGGGTCACATTCTGCATATATCCTATGTACACCATTTGAAAATGCCAGTTGCATTAACGCTTTGCAACTTTCAGCAGCATAGCCATGTCCCCAATAATTCCGATTAAATACATAACCTAATTCCAACGCTTCAAATTCACGTTTTTCCATATATACATTACCAATCATTTTATGAGAATTTTTTAATTCGACAGCAACCATTTCATCTGTTCCAATACGCCATTCGAGATTTTCTTGTGTTTCATTAAGAGTCAGAGGTTTATATGGTTCATATTCCACAACTTTTTTATCAGATAAATATTCAAATAAATCCTGCAAATCCTCTTTTTGGTATCTTCTTAAAATCAGCCGTTCTGTTTCTGTTATAAGTATTTTGCTCTCCATAGGTTATTATTCCTCCGTTTCCAGCTCTAACCTCTGTAATATATCTCTAATGATTCCTCCATCTTGAATAAGAATGCATCATATATCTACCCATCAAAAAATACCTTTTGGCTGAATTCCTCATATTATGATATGTACTCAAATATCTGTTCAACAAAACATGTGAGATCCTGGAAGAACAGGTTGAGCGCACATAAACGAAATGTTGTTTTACAGTCCTTGCCTGTGTCGGTTATAATGTAACACATAAAGCATTAACAGTCAATGTGACCGCAGAGCGAAACGCGCTTTCATGGAAAATGCGGCGCGACAGGGAAGGATGGTAAGAGGATGCGCGGTATGGAGGAAGCGAGAGATATGTTCGGAGCAAGGCTGGCGGAGAGCAGGAGGTATTGTGGATTTACGCAGGAGGAATTGGCAGGCAGACTGGGGGTGACGCCTCAAGCGCTCAGTAAGTGGGAAAGGGGCAGCAGTTTTCCCGACCTTGTCATGCTGACGGAAATCTGCGAGCAGCTGG
>CAZRKN010000022.1:0-59299 GCA_964600805.1 uncultured Bacteroides sp.
GGGCTGATGGATTTCAATTATGCGAAGAAACCCGTGCCAATAGAGGAAGTTGAGAGTGTTGACACTATTGTCACAAGATTTAAGACAGGCGCGATGTCTTATGGTTCAATTTCTAAAGAAGCACATGAGACAATGGCAATCGCTATGAACAGACTTCATGGAAAATCTAATTCCGGTGAAGGCGGCGAAGATAAGGAAAGATTGTCCATCGGAGCGGATGGACTTAACAGATGCTCCGCCATCAAGCAGGTAGCAAGCGGACGCTTCGGCGTAACAAGCGAATACCTGAACAGTGCGCAGGAAATACAGATTAAGATGGCACAGGGAGCTAAACCGGGAGAAGGCGGACATCTTCCAGGCGGAAAAGTATATCCGTGGATAGCTAAGACAAGGCATTCGACGGCAGGCGTAAGCCTGATTTCACCGCCTCCTCATCATGATATATATTCGATTGAGGATTTGGCACAGCTTATTTATGACTTAAAGAATGCCAATACAAGGGCAAGAATCTCAGTGAAGCTTGTTTCCGAGGCAGGTGTAGGCACGGTGGCAGCAGGTGTGGCAAAGGCAGGTGCACAGGTAGTTCTGGTGTCCGGCTATGACGGCGGTACCGGAGCGGCGCCGCGCAGTTCCATTCATAATGCAGGACTTCCGTGGGAACTTGGGCTTGCAGAGACACATCAGACTCTGATTCAGAACGGGTTAAGAAATAAGGTACGTATTGAGACGGACGGTAAACTGATGAGCGGAAGGGATGTTGCTATTGCAGCAATTCTCGGTGCTGAAGAATTCGGCTTTGCAACCGCGCCGCTTGTTACGATGGGCTGTGTGATGATGAGGGTCTGCAATCTGGATACCTGTCCTGTCGGAGTTGCGACACAGAATCCGGAGCTCAGAAAAAGGTTTAAGGGAAAACCGGAGTATGTTGAGAATTTCATGAAGTTTATAGCGCAGGAGTTGCGGGAGTATATGGCAGCTTTGGGTGTGCGTACCGTGGATGAGCTGGTTGGACGGACCGATTTACTTAAGGTAAAGGATAATCTGCCCGAGAAGCTTAAGAAAGTAGATTTGAGCCTGATTCTTGAGAATCCTTATGTGGGAAGCAAGGAGAAAGTGATTTTCGACCCGAAACAGGTTTATGATTTTGAGCTGGAAAAGACATTGGATGAAAAAGTGCTGTTAAATCAGCTTAATAAAGCTATGGAAACGGGTTCAAAGAGAAGTCTGGAAGTCGATGTTTCCAATACCGACCGTACATTCGGAACAATATTGGGTTCTGAGATTACCAGAAAATTCGGAGATAAGCTGGAAGAGGATACATACCGGATTTTGTGTAACGGTTCTGGCGGTCAGAGTTTCGGAGCTTTTATTCCTAAGGGTTTGACCTTAGAGCTTGTAGGTGATTCCAATGACTACTTCGGTAAAGGACTTTCCGGCGGAAAATTAATCGTATATCCGCCCAAGGGTTCTAAATTCAAGCAGGATGAGAATATTATCATCGGTAACGTGGCGCTTTACGGAGCCACATCCGGCAAGGCATTTATCAATGGAGTGGCAGGAGAGAGATTCTGTGTCCGTAATTCAGGAGCGATAGCTGTTGTAGAAGGTGTAGGTGACCATGGTTGCGAGTATATGACAGGCGGGCGCGTCGTAGTTTTAGGTGTGACCGGCAAGAACTTTGCGGCGGGCATGAGCGGCGGTATAGCCTACGTTTTGGACGAGGACAATGATTTATATACAAAGGTCAATAAGGAAATGGTTTCTTCCTATGAAATTACTTCCAAATATGATGTTATTGAGCTTAAGGAAATGATTAAGGAACACGTTGCTTTGACTAATTCAGTCAAAGGAAAGGAGATTCTGGATAATTTCGGCGAATATCTTCCTAAGTTCAAGAAGATTATTCCGCACGACTATGAGCGTATGCTTAAGCTTATCGTTCAGATGGAGGAAAAAGGACTGAGCGCAGAGCAGGCACAGATTGAAGCATTTTACGCAAACATGGCGAAATAATAGGTTGAAAAATCAAAGAGATTATAGAAGGGAAGTAGAGAATATGGGAAAACCTACCGGATTTTTGGATTATGAGCGCAAGGTTTCGGTTGATGTGAGTCCGAAACAACGTATAAAAAATTTTAATGAATTTCATGAGCATCTTTCTATGGAAGAGCAGCAGCTGCAGGGAGCGCGATGCATGGATTGCGGAGTGCCTTTCTGCCAGTCGGGAATGACGCTTTGCGGAATGACTTCAGGCTGTCCTTTGCACAATCTGGTGCCGGAATGGAACGATTTGGTTTATACGGGGAACTGGGAGCAGGCATATAACCGTCTGCATAAGACCAATAATTTCCCGGAATTTACATCGAGAGTATGCCCGGCATTGTGCGAAGCAGCATGCACATGTAATCTGACAGGAGAACCGGTGTCTACCAAGGAAAATGAATATGCGATTATAGAGAATGCATATGAAAAAGGATATGCCTCTGCCAAGCCGCCTAAGACCAGAACGGGTAAAACCGTGGCTGTTGTAGGAAGCGGTCCATCCGGTCTTGCGGCAGCGGACCAGTTGAATAAGAGAGGGCATTCGGTAACGGTATTTGAGCGTTCTGACAGAATCGGCGGGCTTCTTATGTATGGAATTCCGAATATGAAGCTTGAAAAGCACGTTATTGAGCGTAAAATTAAGGTAATGGAGGAAGAAGGCGTTGTTTTTGAAACAAATGCCGATATCGGAAAAGGAGTAAAAGCAGCAAAGCTGCTAAAGGATTTTGACCGCGTGGTTCTTGCATGCGGCTCCTCTAATCCAAGGGATATCGATGCACCCGGCAGAGATGCGAAAGGTATATACTTTGCAGTTGATTTCCTGACCAGAAACACAAAGAGCCTGTTGGATTCTGATTTTAAGGATAAACAATATGTGGATACGAAGGACAAAAATGTAGTAATCATAGGCGGCGGCGATACCGGAAATGACTGTGTCGGTACGGCAATCAGGCATGGTGCCAAATCAGTGACACAAATAGAAATGATGCCAAAGGCTCCTGATGAGAGAGCGCAGAACAACCCGTGGCCGGAGTGGCCCAAAATCTGCAAGACCGATTATGGTCAGCAGGAGGCAATCGCGGTTTACGGTCACGATCCGCGAATCTATGAATCCACGGTTAAGGAGTTTATCAAAGACAAGGACGGAAGCCTGAAGGGGGTAAAGATAGTCAGTCTCACATGGGAAAAAGACGCTGCCACAGGCCGTATGAATATGAAAGAAGTAAGCGGCTCCGAAAAGGTACTGGATGCGGAAATCGTACTGATTGCGGCAGGTTTTCTGGGAAGCCAGAAATATGTGACTGATGCCTTCAAGGTTGAACTGGACGGAAGAACCAATGTAAAGACCGCTCCGGGAGCCTTTAAGACAAGCGTGGATAACGTATTCGTGACAGGCGACATGCATACGGGGCAGTCACTGGTGGTTAAGGCGATACGCCAGGGCAGAGAGTGTGCAAGAGAGGTTGATGAGAGCTTGATGGGGTATACGAATTTGTATATTCAATAATGAATGTTTCATATGCTTTCCCTTGTTTTGTCATTATTGGCAGCAGGGGAAAGTTTTTTTGTGCAGTAAATATGGCCATAAATATTTTTTGAAAAGAATAGTGAAACTTTTTAAATATGGGAAAAATCTAATCTTGTAGAATGTCATAGAGGAGGTGAAAAGCCTTGCATTTATCTTCCGGAAAAAGAAATGCAGCAAATAAAGCATTAATAGAAGAAATTATTTTGGAAAAATATAATCAATATTATCGTTTGGCATATAGCTATACTCATAAGGAAGCGGATGCATGTGATATTGTGCAGAATGGCGCATATAAGGCTATTAGAAGCAGTCATACTTTAAAAGAGCCGGAATACGCAGGGAGCTGGATATACCGCATTATGCTGAACGAATGCTTTCAGTATATAAAGCGCCCAAAACCGCTTTCTTACGAAGTTCTTCAAGAGGAAAACGTGATAGAAGCAGAAGCTAAAGAGGATCATTATGCTGACATAGACTTGCAGAATGCGTTGGATGTACTTAAAGATGAGGATAGGATTGTTATTATATTGAAATACTTTGAGGATAAGAAGTTGGAAGAAATCGCAGATATTCTTGGGGAAAATGTTAATACGATTAAGAGCAGATTGTACCGCGGTATTAAAAAACTGCGTAATATTCTCTCAGATAAGACAAACGGCAAAAATTAAGAAAGGGGTAATTAGTATGAATAAAGATTCGGATATGAATAGATTGGATGATTCGGCTGAAGAAATCATACAATTGTTAAAAGAAGAATATGAAAAGCCGCAAATGTCGCAAGAACAGTTGGGAGAGCTGCGGGCAAAAATGAAGGAGGCAGACAGAATGAATAATAAAGAGCGTAGAAACGCAAAATTTATAAGATTAGTTGCAGCGGCAGCTGTATTAGTCGGAATATTTATGATTTTACCGAATACATCGGCTGCTGTTGCAAATGCAATGGAGCAGATACCTGTTATCGGGCAGCTTGTTAAGGTTGTAACATTCCGTGATTATGAGTATGAAACTGATAGAAATATGGCGGATATCAAAGTTCCTGAGATAAAGCCGGATATACAGATAGAAGATGGACAGATAAATAATAGTGATGCGCTGGAAAATCTGGAGCATACAACGGAGGAGATAAATGCGGAAATACAGGAAATTACCGATAAGCTTATAGCGGAGTTTGAAGCTAATCTGGAATACGAAGAGGGATTTCAGGATATTATTGTAAAAAGCGAGGTGCTATCGACAACAGATGACTATTTTACGTTAAAGCTGATTTGCTATCAGGGAGCCGGTAGCGGTTATGAATGGAACTATTATTATACAATTGATTTAAACACCGGGGAACGTCTGAAGTTAAAAGACCTTTTTAAGGAAGGGGCAGACTATATTACTCCAATCAGCGAGAATATTAAAGAGCAGATGCAGGAACAGATGGATAACGACGAGAACGTGTTTTATTGGCTGCATGATGATATAGAAGACTTGAATTTTAAATCTATTACAGACGAAACCTCTTTTTATCTGAATGAAAAGGACAATGTGGTAATCGGATTTAATGAAGGAGATGTAGCTCCAATGTATATGGGAACTGTGGAGTTTGAGATTCCGGCGGAAGTATTGAGCGATATCAGAAAATAAGAGATAGCGGCGATTTGGCCAAGAGCCATTTCGCCGCTTTTTTGGCTTATTGCAGCTTTTTTAGTAAAATAAAAAATAACCCGCACATTTTACCGCTCTAATCCGTTAAACATTATGAAGGGAGATTTTACAGTGTATGGATATCGCAGAACAATACGACAAAATATATCGCTATTGCTATTTTAAGCTGCGCGATGTGCAACTGGCACAGGATATCACACAGGAAACCTTTCTTCGTTTTTACAGACAGGATCTGACCCTTAACGGTAAAGAGTTACCATATTTATATACGATTGCCAAGAATTTATGCGTGGACGAATTGCGCAGAAAGCCATTTGGCAGCATAGAAAATGTTGAAGAAGAGGCAGACTATGATAAATCGGACGAATGGATAGATAACCTGGCAGTGAAATCCGCTATGGAAAAGCTGCCGCAGGAGGAGCAGGAACTATTGTTTCTGAGATACGTGAATGAGATTTCTGTCGCTCTGATATGCAAAACAGTAGGAATGTCACGATTCAGTGTATACCGCAGGTTGTCAAAAGCCCTGAATAAGTTAAAGGAAGAGTTAAAGAAGGAGGGATTCTCTGAATGAACCGCCAGTTAAAGAATAGGATTAAGAAAGCATTTGAAACGCCGGAGCCTAATCGGCAGGAAAGGGAAAAATTTATCAGAATGCTTCCGCAGCCGCAGATCAGTATGTTGAAATTTATCTTGATACAGGCATCTTATATAAGAAAACAAACGTTATTTTTATCAATTCTTTTATTATTCCCTGCATTGAAGGGTACTAATAGTATCAGAACAGGTGATTTGTGGGTTGCATCGGCTTTTATTCCGTTTCTCGGTCTTTTGGCTGTTGCAGAAAGCACACGTTCAACAACATATGGGATGGGCGAGTTTGAAATGGCTACGCGCTTTTCACTGAAAAGCACAGTGCTTGCAAGAATGAGCGTTTTGGGGCTGCTTGATGCTTTCATTCTTTGCTGTTTTGTCCCCTTGTGCTATATAAGCAGTAACCTGTCCATTATTCAAACGGGAGTTTATCTTTTGGTGCCGTATCTGCTGACCGTGAATGTCAGCTTGTGGATTACCCGTCATTTTCACGGAAGAGAAGTAATTTACGCCTGCATGAGCGTGGCAGCAATAATCAGCGTTGCAAACGTCGTTTTATGCACCGGGGCAGATTATGTATATCAATTTTATTACTTGAAATGGTGGCTTATTCTGTCCGCCTTATTAGTAGGTGAAATGATATATGAAACATATCGTACGATAAAACAAACGGAGGAATTGGCATGGAACTATTAATTGACAGAGTGACGAAACAGTATAAAAACAAAATAGCGGTTGACCGTATTTCAGTCAAACTTCAAAAAGGGGTGTATGGTCTGCTGGGGGAAAACGGTGCAGGCAAGACAACGCTTATGAGAATGATTTGCGGTATTTTGAAGCCGACCAGCGGCACAATCTCATTTGACGGAATTGATGTCAAAGAAGAAAGCTATCGTTCCATTCTTGGATATCTGCCGCAGGATTTCGGGTACTATCCGGAGTTTACGGGGCAGGATTTCCTTCTGTATATGTCAGCGCTGAAAGGGATTGAAAAGCCGCAGGCAAAGCGAAGGGCGGCAGAACTATTGCAGCTTACGTCATTACAGGATGTTGCCAAAAAGAAAATCAAAACATATTCCGGTGGTATGAAGCAGAGGTTAGGTATCGCACAGGCATTACTGAGTCAGCCTAAACTTCTTGTGTTGGATGAGCCGACAGCAGGACTTGACCCAAAAGAGAGGGTGCGGTTCCGTAATCTGATAGAGGATTTGGGAAAGGAAAGCATCGTGCTTTTGTCAACGCATATTGTATCGGACGTTGAACATATTGCAGATACGGTTATGATAATGAAAGCCGGACAGCTTATTTATCAGGATAAGTGGGATGACATAGGCGGCAATCTTGAGGACTTTTATTTAAAGCATATTGGTGAGGAAGGTAAGTGTTGAGAAAGGGGCATGGGTATCAACATGAATAATTTTGGAGTTATGTACCGGTATGAGTGTAAAAAACTTTTAAACAAGAAAATAGTCTGGATT
The DNA here is from genome assembly GCA_964600805.1 of uncultured Bacteroides sp. Lineage (GTDB taxonomy): Bacteria > Bacillota > Clostridia > Lachnospirales > Lachnospiraceae > UBA3282. Next base: position 7,294 of record CAZRKN010000022.1, read on the forward strand.
TCCTTTGCTATTTGTGTGGCTGTAATCATATTTTCGCAGGTTATACAAATGGTTGGCGGCTATTATGTGGACGGAAAATTTATTGACACAAACTATAATTTGTATAAGGATAACAAGCGTTATGACGAAGCCTTGAGCGGTAGGGAAATAAATCAAAGTCTTATAGAGGAAACAATAGCAGCATACAGAAAAATTCCTGAGGCTCCGGGCATGCACTATACGTCATCGGACGAATACTGGAAATATGCGCGTCCATATAGTTCGATTTTTAATTTTATAAGCAGCACCACAGGTATGAAGACATCGGAAATCATAGAATCATGGCAGCCAAACGAAGAAGATTTGTATGCAAAAAGACAAAACAGGCTGGAATCTTCGTGGGAGGATTCACGGCTGTCAGAGGGAGAAAAGGATTTTTGGAGGGAGCGGGAAGCTCAGATAAAAACGCCGTATATTTTTCAGGCATATGAAGGATATAGCAGAATAATCTTAAGTTTCCAAACAGTTGGTTTTTTTGAACTGATGTTTATAGCAATATGCCTTTCGGGGATATTTTCGGATGAGCATACAAGAAAAACGGATCAGCTTATTCTAAGCAGCCCTTTGGGAAAAACGAAGCTTTATTTAGCCAAGATAGCGGCAGGCATCAGCTTTGCTGCTATAAGTACAATCATAGTCTTCACGATTACGTCTGTTATTATATTATGTATATATGGAGCAGAGGGCTATAATGCTATTTTTCAGCTGATATATGCCGGAAATTCAGATCCCATTACCTGCGGGCAGGCGGTAATAATTGCTTATGGTAATATGATGATTACTGTAGTTATTGTAAGTATATTTGTTATGGTTTTATCGGAAATGCTGCATAGTAATATAGCCGCGCTGGCGGTATCGACCGTACTGTTGATTCTGCCTATGTTTTTTTCTGTTCCGGCTCAATATCGGGTGTTATCCCAGATATGGGATTGGTACCCGTGGGGATATCTTGCGACGTGGAATGTGTTCGGGAATTATACAATCTCCATATTTGACCATTATCTGACTCCGTGGCAGGCTGTGCCAATGATTTATTTCGTTTTATGCGTGATAATTGCGTTAATTGGAAAACCGATATATGAACGTTTTCAGGTTTCGGGAAGATAAACAGGAAGCGGCAGCCTGAATTGCTGCCGCTTGAATAACTACTGCCTAAATAACTGCCGCTTTTTTAAAAATTAAATCTGGATTTATTTGACGTCACAGAAGCTGTATCCCATGTTCCAGAGCTTTCTTGGTCACGTTTTCAGGCCAAAGGGAAGACTGTACTTCTCCAATGTGAGCCTTACGCAGGAAGAACATACAAATACGTGACTGGCCGATACCGCCTCCAATCGTCAGCGGAAGCTCGTCGTCCAGAATCGCTTTCTGGAAAGGAAGTTCGGCTCTTTCGGGGCAGCCTGCCTTATCAAGCTGACTGAGCAGGGAAGCTTTATCTACACGAATTCCCATCGAAGAAAGTTCCAGCGCGATATCCAGAACCGGATAATATACGACTATATCTGCATTTAAAGCCCAATCGTCATAATCAGGTGCGCGTCCGTCATGCTTTTCTCCGGATTTAAGTAAATCTCCAATCTGCATAAGACATACGGCGCCTTTTTCCTTTGTGATCAGATATTCCCTTTCTTTCGGAGTTGTACCGGGGTACATATCCTCAAGTTCCTGCGTGGTGATAAAGAAAATATCATGCGGCAGAATTTCTTCTATGTAATCATACTGTATTGCCATATATTTTTCAGTTTTGCGTAAGACCTTATAGACTGTGCGAACGGTATCTTCCAGAAAGTCCAGAGTGCGTTCCTCCTTGGAAATTATTTTTTCCCAATCCCATTGGTCCACATAGATGGAATGGATATTATCGGTCTGTTCGTCACGACGGATTGCGCTCATATCCGTATACAGACCTTCACCATATGAAAATCCGTACTTTTGCAGCGCATAGCGTTTCCATTTAGCCAGAGAGTGCACGATTTCAGCCGGGGCGTCGTCCTGCTCCTTGATACCGAATACGACAGGCCGCTCTACGCCGTTCAGGTTATCGTTCAATCCGGAATCCGGGTCAACGAATAAAGGAGCGGAAACACGCAGCAGATGAAGTCGTTCCGCCAGCAGCTTCTGAAAGATGTCCTTGACAGTCTTAATACCAATCTGCGTATCATAGAGATTCAGGGCAGAGTGGTAATCTTTGGGGATAATTAAGTTGTTCATATAAACCTCCTCGTTTAAAATTATAAGCTATATTGGTATTTGTGAAAAATGGTGCTTCTATGGGTTGTGGGGTAGATTGCACAAAATGTTCTCTTGCGCCTGGCTCCGGAATATGGATTTTCTAAATATTCCAGTGAGGTTGTGAATGCCGGACGCAACCGCCCGCAATTCGCCGTCCGGGCTCAGTGCGGGCTTTTCGGGACATCCATGTCCCGAAATTGCTGGGTATCTAACGGAATATTAAGAAAATCTCATATTCCTCCGCAAGGCACTTCGTGAACATTTTGTGCAATCTGCCTGTCAACGTTATGGATGTATTACCTCCGTTCTATATACCAGCTATACGCATCAAAAATTAAAGTCTGATTTAATCCACGGAATATCGGATTCAGAGTTTCTTTCATCCAGTCTTTTATTTCCGCCTCCGTTTTACGTCCGTTTTGAATTTGGGTATTCACATTTGACTGTATCATCATAAAGCGAATGAAGGAATCCATATTAAATTGATGATGCAGTTGATATAACACCTGTTGTTTTATGACAAAGCCTTCCGGTAGATCTTCCTGATGCCATACATCTTCGTTTCGGGGCGGCTTCGGGAAATTAGGAAGATAAAGATTTTGATACCATTCTGTATAAGCTTCATTTTCAACCATCTTATCCGATATCCAGAAATCATATATGACAAGCAGACTTTTATTTTCCATTACATGCTTCATATTTTCCAAAAATTTGTCTTTATCCACCCAGTTGATTACACCGGCGGCAGTAACAATGTCGTACGGTATTTCTGGCAGCGGTGTTTCTTCTGCTTTTGCTGTATAAAACGTAAATTCAGAAGTATCATATTCCGCTTTGCATGCCTGAATCATCTCATCAGATATATCCGTTCCCGTGACTTTATCGCAGATAAGCTTTAAAGCTTTGGCTGATAAACCTGCTCCACATCCCACGTCCAGTCCGTTATGAAAAGGCGTGTTAATAGTGCAGTCGGACTTTAACCGCTCCATAACTAATTTATGAAGCCACGGCCTGTCTTTTGCATATCCTTGCGCAATTCTTTTATCATCAAATGATTTATTATTCATTATGGCATGCTTCCCTGCTTCTACTGACTTTGCATTTGTTTTTTGGCATTATCTGATATAAGCAATTGTATCATTCACAGTATGTAACTTCAATTATTTTACTGGAAAATTTTTGTTGACTTTTTCAATTTTGACAAATATAATTTAATTCGTTAAAAAAATAAAAGAAGGCAAAAACGACACAAGTAGTGCTTTGCACGTAAATCTGATTACGGTACATTTTCCGGTTTACTGCAAAGAAACTGCTTATTTTTTTGCCAAAAAGGGAGGATTTTATTATGCCAAAAAATCAATTTCAGCGAATGATGTTCGCATTGCTTACTGTTGTTGTGACCGTTCATGCCTATGTGTTTTACAGTCTATATGTCATAAACGGCAGTTTCTTCAGCTCTGTTGACGGAGCAGCCGGAGTAATAGACGGCATTAACCGGAATGGCGGTGTAATGATGTTTGGACATCCATTACCGATATGGGCAGTAGTACTGGTTGAGTTTTGCCTTGCTTATGCACTTGAATGTGTGATGGGAAGTCCGTTTTCATTCAAACTTGCATGCAGGGTTTTTGACCCTGAAACAACGCACCCCGTATTATTTGAAACGGCTATTATCTGTGCCACTGTTGGTTTAATGTGTCCGGCAATGAGCTTTTTAGCAGCTATTATTTATTATCCATATTACATGGGTTTTAATGTATTCACATTTTTGGCTAACTGGATTAAGTTGGTGTGCTTTAATTTCCCGTTTGCATTCTTTTCGCAGCTGTTCTTTATACAGCCGCTTATCAGAACCGTATTTAAAGCTTTTTTTGCAAAAAGTTTAAATGAGAATAATTAAAAACAAACAAATGTTCTAAAAAGGTATTGCATTTCCATATAAGCTGTGATATTATCATGCAAGAACATATGTTCGGAGAGAGGAAGGCCGGTATGGAACTGCGAATTGCTAATGAAATGTCAATAATGGACAAACTGAATATTCTTGCAGATGCGGCCAAATATGATGTTTCATGCAGTTCCAGCGGTTCTTCAAGAAATGGAGACGGAAAAGGAATCGGGAATACGGTTAAAGCGGGACTTTGCCATAGTTTTGCCGCGGATGGAAGGTGTATATCCCTGCTGAAGATTCTTTTTACGAATGAATGCATATTTGACTGTAAGTATTGTTTGAACAGAAGGTCTAATGATGTCCCGCGGGCATCATTTACACCTGATGAAGTCTGCAGTCTGACGATGGAATTCTACAGACGTAATTATATAGAAGGTTTATTTTTAAGTTCAGGTATTTTGTACAGCCCTGATTATACTATGGAACTGCTTTGCCAGACGCTTTATAAGCTGAGAACCGAGTGTAATTTTCAGGGCTATATCCATGTAAAGGCAATTCCGGGGGCAGACCCCTCATTGATACAGAAAGCGGGGTTTCTTGCGGACAGGATAAGCGTGAATCTGGAATTGGCGACAGCGGAGGGTTTGCAGAAATTGGCGCCTAACAAGCACAGGAAGAATATTCTGCGGCCGATGAAGATGATTCAGAACGGAATTACCGCCAATAGGGATGAAACAGCAGTATACAATCATGTACCGCGTTTTTGCGAAGCCGGTCAGTCCACCCAGATGATCATAGGAGCTATGCCGGAGAGTGATTATCAGATTATGGCCGTTGCAGAGAGCCTATATCAGAAATTTTCATTAAAGCGGGTTTACTATTCTGCGTTTGTCAATGTAAATGAGGATAAAGATTTGCCGGCACTGCCCGGAGGGCCTCCGCTTCTTAGGGAGCATCGTTTGTATCAGGCGGACTGGCTGCTCAGATTCTATGATTTCACGGTGGATGAACTTTTGACGGAAGACAGACCGAATTTTAATATGATGATAGACCCGAAAGCGGATTGGGCAGTCAGGCATTTGGAATTATTTCCGATAGAAGTCAATCGTGCGGATTATCAACTTTTGCTGAGAATACCGGGCATAGGCGTAAAAAGCGCCAAGCGGATTGTAAAAGCAAGACGTTTTGGGAGGTTGACTTTTGAAGATTTAAAGAAGATAGGAGTTGTGTTGAAACGCGCCCTGTATTTTATTACCTGCAACGGAAAAATGATGTATCCGACGAAAATAGAGGAGAACTATATTGTGAGGAATTTAACCAGTCCGAGTCAGGCAAGCCGGAAGGAGAGGCAGCTTTTTTCTCAGGATGGAATGATATATGAGCAGATGTCGCTGTTTTCTTAAAAAAGCAAGTGATATTGTTTGTAGGTCGCCTAAGATAATCTGGTTTTAAGAGGAGAATTTGATAGTGGATGGGATGCCGGAAGAAAAATATTTAATCTGTGAAGATTCCATAGAGGGCATTTTCACGGGAATTTATGATGCTTATGCCTTGAGGGAAGGGCATGAGCATATTCATATACAAATCGGGGAAGAAGAGAATTTGAGATTATTTGCATCTTATCTGTATATTCAGCCGGATTCCGTAAAGACTAGGAAGGTAGCGGATACCATACAGAGACGTCTGGGCCAAGATACGTATCTTGATATACACCGTGCGCTTTCAACACCGGATTCAGGGAAAGGGCAGGCAGTGTACAGGACAATAGTCGATGGTATTACAAACGGAAGCGGAAGAAAGGTGATGGATAATCTCACTAATCCTTATGTGGAGCTTACCTTTAGGCTGGCGAGGAATGCGGGGAATGAGATACACCGTATGCTGGAATTTATCAGATTCAAGGAGCTTGAGCAGGGCATTCTGTTTGCAAGAATAGGTCCGGAGTGTAACGTTGTTCCTTTTCTGATGCCGCATTTTGCTGACAGACTGCCTCTGGAGAATTTCATTGTTTATGATGAGAAGCATAATATATATGGGGTACATCCGGCGAAAACGGAGTGGTATCTGGTATCGGACTCTGATATTTTTGCTGAAAATCTGCAAAAAATGTCAGAGACAGAGGAGCAGTATCAGAAACTTTTTACCGCTTTCTGTAATACAATAGCAATAAAGGAACGTAAGAATCCCGGTCTGCAGCAACAGATGCTGCCGCTTAAGTTCAGGGAATACATGGTCGAATTTGAAAAGCCAAAAGTTTATAGGCAAAACTGACAAATAGTTGAGCAAAATAAGAATAGACTTGGTTAATTTCGTTATTTACAAATGAAATTAATGACGTATAATATCATAAATAAATTGATTTACTTTATTATGAGTGATTCAATTTAGGAAAGTGGCATGACGATTGTAATGTTGAAAGAATGAAAAGGAGGTGTTTAGAATGATTCAGTACAGGATTATGTTAAGACCAGACGAAGTGAAAGATTTTGTGACGGCAGCTTCTAAGTGCCTGTTTGATGTGGATATTTCGTATAACAGCTTCTTGGTAGATGCTAAGTCCATTATCGGGGTTCTTGGGTTAAACTTTGACAGAATATTGACCGTCTCATGCAACGGATTTGATGCAGAGTTCGATGAGTACTTGCAAAGATTCGCTGTTGCATGCTAGTGTAATTATGGAGTAAATAATTAGAAATCGTAATGTGAGAGGTTCATTCCAGTGGGGTGAGCCTCTTATTTAGGAGAGGAATTGATTATGGCACGAACCGAAAATGTTGAACTGACGGTGTTATGCTTAGTACATAATGAAGATGCTTATTTGCTGCAGAATCGTGTAAAAGACGATTGGAAAGGGTATACCTTACCAGGTGGGCATATTGAAAGCGGAGAGTCGATTGTTGATGCCGTAGTCCGTGAAATAAAAGAAGAAACCGGTCTGACGATTTTAAATCCCAGACTTTGCGGAGTAAAACAATTTCCTATTGAAGGTGGCAGGTATATTGTTTTTCTTTTCAGCGCGGATGAATATGAAGGAGAACTCATTTCTTCAGAAGAAGGTGATATGCACTGGATAAATAAAGATGAATTATCAAATGTGAATCTTGTAAGTGACTTTAATATGCTGCTTCAAGTGATGTTGGATGACAGTTTAAATGAATTTCAATATGTTGTTGAGGGTGATATATGGAAAATTATATTGAAATGATACGAGGGCAACTTTGGGAGAAAACAAAGCATGGATTTTAAAAAAATCACATCATCAGATGAGATGTGGAACAAAGTAAGAGATTATGCAAAAGGTTGTTCATGGGGGGCCGGTAAGTCATTGGCTGATACTATGGACAGGAACCGGTTTACAGAATGGGAACGGGTTATCATTGCGCTGGAGAATAAGAAAATTTGTGGATATTGTACGGTAGCAAAGACAGATTGCATTCCTGATGTATATTATACCCCATACATTGGTTATATGTTTGTTGGTGAAGAATACAGAGGAAATAGATTAAGCCAAAAGCTAATACAGTATTCGATGGATTATCTTAAGTCAATTGGATTTGACAAGGTATATATAGTAAGTGATCATGAAAATTTATATGAAAAATATGGCTTTGAAATAATAGACCGTAAAACTGCTCCATGGGGTTCAGTGGAAAAAATTTATATGCAAAGATTGATGTAATTGGTAAACATTTTTTTGCGCGGATGCTTGTACGTCATGATTCAGATGGTAAGAAATATCTGTATGATTTGTTGGCAATAAAAAAAGAAACGTGCAGCCCGCTTGAGTAGAAACTGTACGGTGAAAACCCATTTCTTTAAAATAATTATATCGGAAGCGTAGAATTTTGTCAATAGAAAATTGGAGAGTGCAGATGAAAAAAACTAAATTTATTTGCGTTATGCTGATATTTTTTATAATTGCAGGCTGTGCAGGCAGATATAATAAAGATGAAACACAGCTTATCCTAACCAGCACAGGGGAGCCTGTGGTGGAAGAAAATTTTGCTGTGGAAGGGTATTTTGGTGAAAATGATATTATTATTTCAGAATTGTACAGTGATGTTACATTAAACACCATACCAATTGAGTATGATGCCAGTGAGGTTTTTCTGAGTATGGTGGATGAAAAAAACGGATATTTATTGTATTGCAGTTCCGGAGCCGGCGGTCAAATGATGAAATTGCTGTATTTTACAAATGACAGATGGAATACATATAGTAAGATAGATATATCTTATAAGATGGACGGATATCCAACAAGCCTTTCTGCGGAGAGCCTTGAGCACTTATATATAGGGACACAGATGCGAAGCAACGGATATTTGTTTGAATCTACAGATGGCGGTGAACAATGGACTTCTGTTGTAATAGATGACAGTTTAGAGAGATGTCGATATGGATATGCCCCTTTGTTTAATGAAAGTAATGCATATGTACTTTTAGAATGTGATGGAGTATATTCATTATATCAATCAAGCGATAATCAGATTACATGGGAAAAAGCAGGTACATTTTCATTAGATAACATGGTTGAAAAGTTTTTTATTAAGGAAGATATTCTTTATATCATTGACTCATATGGAAACCAGTATTCGTGTATTGATAGGTTTGGTTCATAATAAAACTTTTTACTAAAAAATGAGCACTTGACGTTTTTTGAAAGAAATAACTTATATTTTTTTCAAAAAACGTCAAGTTTTTATGAATGGTATATATTTTCTCATTGAACTTTTAATAGCAAAGAGCGGTAAAGTATGGTATGCTTGGAAAAACAACGAACTTCTTATGACATAAGAGAGGAAATTCAGCATTATGGAGATTCAGATTTCTGTCAGAGGTCTGGTAGAGTTTATCTTACGCTCAGGCGATATCGACAACCGTAAAACTTCATCATCGCCGGATGCCATGCAGGAGGGTGGGCGTATTCACAGAATGATTCAGAAGCGGATGGGCTCAGGATATCATGCCGAAGTCGGGCTTAAATTCTGTTATACTACGGAGCGGTACGATATTGTTATTGACGGAAGAGCGGACGGCATTCTTATTGAATCGACAGGAGAATTGAGCGCAGTACCGGAGCTTACCGATACGGGTATTCCGATGGATATGGCTGACCATATTACAGTGACTATAGATGAGATTAAAGGAACATATCATGATGTGGCTAAGATGAAACAGGCTGTTCCTGTGCATCTGGCTCAGGCTAAATGCTATGCTTATATTTATGCGGCGCAGAATCATCTGCGCTCTATTCGCGTGCGAATGACGTATTGCCATATGGAAAAAACAGCTGTTATTGATATTAATAGTGAAGACATACGATATTTTCATTATGATTATACCTTTTCAGAGCTGCAGGAATGGTTTGATATGGTCATGGGGCAATACAGGAAGTGGGCGGATTACAGCTTCGATTGGAAAAAAGCGTGTCAGGAGTCTATTAAAAAGCTGGAATTTCCTTATGCATACAGAGACGGGCAGAAGGAGCTTGCTTCTTATGTATATCGTACTATTTATCATAGGAGGAAACTGTTTATCGAGGCGCCGACAGGAGTCGGAAAAACGCTTTCTACCGTGTTTCCGGCAGTTAAAGCGGTAGGAGAGGGACTTGGAGAGAAAATCTTTTATTTAACTGCGAAGACTATTACAAGAACGGTGGCGGAAGATACTTTTCAGCTTTTGCGCAGCAAGGGGTTGAAGTTTAAGACAGTAGTACTGACAGCTAAGGAGAAAATCTGCTTCATGGATGAAACGGAATGTAATCCTGAGGCATGTCCTTATGCAAAAGGGCATTATGACAGGGTAAATGACGCCATGTTTGACCTGCTTATGCATGAAGAAAGCTTTCATAGGGAAAAAATAGAGGAATATGCGGCGAAACATCAGGTCTGCCCGTTTGAAATGTGTCTGGACATGAGTCTTTTTTCAGACGCTGTTATCTGCGACTACAATTATGTATTTGACCCTCATGTTTATCTGCGGCGATTTTTTGCGGAAAGCAGAAAAGGGGAGTATCTGTTCCTGATTGACGAGGCACATAATCTGGTAGAGCGCAGCCGGGAGATGTATAGCGCCATATTATATAAAGAAGATTTCCTGAAGTTAAAAAACGTGGTTCTTCCTTATTCCGGCAGTCTGGCAAAGCAGCTTGATAAGTGTAATAAGGAGCTTTTAAATTTGAAAAAGGAATGTCCGGATTATCGTATAGAGGATTCAATAACACCTTTTATTGTGGCACTAAGCAGGTTGGGAAGCACAATGGAAGATTATATGGATGAGCATGAGGAGAGTCCGGTACGGCAGGATATATTGGAGTTTTATTTTGAAGTGTCGCATTTCTTAAGTATCTATGATTTGGTAGATGAAAATTATGTAATATATTCACAGATGAATGACGACGGCCGATTCATGTTGAAACTGTTATGCGTTAATCCGGCTAAAAACTTGAAGGAATGCATGATGAGAGGGCGCAGTACTATTTTATTCTCAGCTACGCTGCTTCCAATCGGGTATTATAAGACACTGCTTGGAGCCGAGGAAGGAGATTATGAGGTTTATGCCCAATCCGTATTCAGACCGGAGAAGCGGGGTATATATATAGGAAGCGATGTTACAAGCAAGTATACGAGACGCGGCAAGGCGGAATATTATAATATTGCTTCTTATATATATGAGACTGTGAAGAACAGGTACGGAAATTATATGATTTTCTTTCCTTCACATGCATTTCTTAGAAATGTCTATGAAAGCTTCATGGAATATTTTGCAGATGAACATGTGGAGTGTATAGTACAGGAAGATTATATGAATGAGCGTTCCAGAGAAGAATTCTTAAGCCGTTTCACAGGAAATGAGGACTGTGATTTGACAGAAGTGATTCATATGGATATAGAGATAGATGAGGAAAAGATACTGCTTGGGTTCTGCGTTATGGGCGGTATATTCAGTGAAGGAATTGATTTAAAAAACGACAGCCTGATTGGAGCTATCATAGTTGGAACAGGTCTTCCGCAGGTGTGCAATGAGAGGGAAATCCTGAAAATGTATTTCGATGGCTGGGGCGAGAACGGCTTCGACTATGCTTACAGATATCCGGGAATGAATAAGGTATTGCAGGCGGCTGGACGTGTTATCCGTACTGCCGATGACGTGGGAGTGGTCGTTTTATTGGATGAGAGGTTTTTACAGCCTTCATATCAGAAGTTGTTTCCGCGCGAATGGAGTAATTATGAGGTGGTCACGACGACGCAGATTGCCAAACGGGTGGAACGCTTCTGGAATGAATGGCTGTGAGTATCATTTATTATGTATTGTTATCTTTACGATATATTAAATATATTAAATAAGCATAATCAGTACACTGAACAGATTGGACAAAAAGTGCGATATCGTACATACAATTATGTTATTGGTTTTCTTGTATATGAGTCCAAAAATTACAGCATCAATAGCGACAAATGTCAAATCAAACACTACCACTACAACATTTCCGGCAGATAAATGACAAATGGCAAATAAACATGCTGTAATCAACAATGAAGGAACAAAGTTTATTTTTTTGGAAAGTTGATTCAGGAAAAATCCCCTCCATGCGATTTCTTCTCCCAATGCGGCAATTATTAACTCAGCTGCCATTATTGCTATTTTATCAAAAGACACAAAAGAGGTACGTTCTGCAAGATGCACCAGAAACTCAGGTACAAACAATTTTGCTGAGACATAACATACTATATTCGATACAATCGGCAATAAAATAATAAGTATGACTTTCCAGTCCTTAAATAACCCCGGAATTGGTTTCAGACTCATAGTCTCTTTTTCTTCAGGTTCTCTTGTAAAAAAGTAAGCAGCGATTCCTATAAGTAATGTAACACTTGCAAGGTTTACAATATTCTCATTAAATAATTTAAGAAATCCGGAAAAAGAAAATATTGTCATAAATACAATTGCTATTAATGATAATTTTTTTATTTTATTCATATTAATACACATGCTCCCTTCTCAACCTGCGAATTTATGTACCAAAGACATCTGCGATGTCTGCACAAATTTGCGATTGAAAAATCTTTGATTTTTCAACCTAATCCTTTCTTATAACTTGCGTTATATAACGAAAATTATATATTGTATTTAGAGAAATGTCAATATAAAACTGAAATAGTGATTTTTTAACAAATTTTTATCTTATAGGAAATTACGCCGCAACGTAAATCATTCCAAGGAGAATGCGAAGCATTCTCTGAATCGTCGCTGCTGAGCGACGATTTTTTATGGTTTAATAGGGTCTCTGAATATAGACTGAATTAAAAGTGTACATAATGTTTCTTACATGGCTTGAACAATTCAGTCAATATTGAATCCGAAGAGTCAATTTATAAAATTGAAAGATTGTAAAAAAATCTCGAAAAATATCTAATTTTAAATCCGACAATTTGAAATTTCGTAAAAACCAAAAAGGATTTTTAAATAACAAAAGTTGTGTATAACGTGTGACATTCGTGTCGATTGTGGATAACTTTGTGGAAATGGGGGATTTCTCCTGTGCTTTTGACCCATTTTCTTACAAAAACGTCATAAAAACTGTGGAAAAGTCAGTGCACTTTAATTCGTAAACAAAAAATAACCATACTGGTCAATTGGGATAAAAAGAGAAAATTGAAACAACTTTTGTGTGGCCCGGAACTATATAAATTGAATAACAAGCGCTTTTATGATAATATAGGCTCAGACCTAGAAGCCGAGATATAAGAATTAATTTGTAATTTTTGTTGGGATAATATTATTTTTAACTTTTTAAGCAAAAAGAAATTAGCACAATTGATAAATGGGGAGGAGAGAGTGTATGGAGAAGTCCAAAAAGTATATGTCAGATATACATTTAGAGGATTATACAGGGCAGTATGAAGAAAAGCATGCAAATGCAGATACTATGGTATTTGATTCCGGCAGAAGGCGGGAATTATTAAATGGCACATGGCAGTATGCCATAGATCAGTATGATACATGCTTAAGACAGCAATGGTACAAGGAGAAACGCTTTGATGAAAACGGATATACGCTTCCGCTTGACTATTCTTTTGAACAATGGTCGTCAATACAACTTCCGTGCTGTTGGAATGTAGTGGATGAAAAATTCTTGCTGTATGACGGAAGCATGGTTTTTACCAGAAAATTTTCGTGCTGCAGAAAGGATAGTGAGAGGATTCTGCTGAAGATTGGCGCTGCAAACTATCTATGCAGGGTTTTCCTGAACGGAGATTATATCGGAATGCACAGAGGAGGCTCCACACCATGTTATTTTGACATGACGGATTCTATCAGTGCAGAAAATCGGATCATACTGGTTGCAGACAGCACAAGAAGACCGGAACAGGTACCAACGGAAAATACGGATTGGTTTAATTACGGTGGTGTATATAGAGATATCGAGCTGATACATCTGCCGGAAGTATATATTAAGGATTTTCAGATTGGATTGGTTCCTGACAGCGCATACGATAAAGTGCAGGTAATGGTGAAGCTTTCGGCGCCTTGCTCCGGAGAAGCAGAGCTTGTCATAGAAGAATTGGGCGTAAAAAAACAACTACGCATAGAGAACGGGTCAGGAGAGGCTGTTGTGGAGGCAAAACCGCAGTTATGGTCTACAGACTCACCGAAGCTGTATGATGTTCAGTTGTCATGTATGGATGATTTTGTCTGCGACAGGGTAGGATTCAGAGAGATAAGGGTGGAGCATGGAGAAATCTTATTAAATGGAAAGCCTGTTTTTCTAAGGGGAATCTGCTGCCATGAGGAGAGTGCGGTAAACGGTAAGGCGCTTACTGATGAGGAAAGGCTGGAAAATATACTGCTTGCACAGGAGTTGGGCTGCAATTTCATGCGTATCGCGCATTATCCGCATAGTGAAAGAATGGCAAGGTTAGCGGATGAGAAGGGGATTCTTTTATGGGAGGAAATTCCTGTGTATTGGGCGATTCGCTTTGACAGGGAGGCAACTTATGAGGATGCGCAGAACCAGCTAAGGGAATTGATGAGGCGCGATTGGAATAGAGCAAGCGTTATTATCTGGTCGGTCGGAAATGAAAATGCGGATACTGATGAGAGGCTTCGGTTTATGGGCAGGCTTGCTAAGTGTGCGCATGAAGAAGGCGGAAATCGTCTTGTGTCTGCGGCATGTCTGGTTGACGGAGAGAAAAATGTGATTGCAGACCGTCTGGCCGAGTATCTGGATGTAATAGGAATTAATGAGTATTGCGGCTGGTATACTCCGGATTTTGAAAAACTTCCGCAGCTTATGGCAAACAGCAGACCGCAAAAACCGGTCATTATTACGGAATTCGGCGCTGATGCTCTGGGCGGGCACCACGGAACTATAACAGATAAGGGAACGGAGGAGTGTCAGGCATACGTATATGAGCGGCAGATTGCAGAATTACGGAAAATTGATTATATAAAAGGAATGACTCCTTGGATTTTGTATGATTTCAGATGCCCGAGAAGGACCAGCTGCATTCAGAACTACTACAATCGTAAAGGATTGTGTTCATCGGATAAGTCTTATAAGAAGATGGCATTTTCCGTTTTACAGAAATTCTATCTGGAGCTTAAAGAGAGTGTGAATTAAGTGATGTTTGCCGATAAGCCGGTTACACAATCATAAAGCAAAATTGGTTGCATTAAAAAGGTTCAGATAGTATAATAAGCTAAGGCTCGTCAGGCTGAGCTTGCAATAATGATTATCTTACGGTTCGTTTTTATATCGCGCATAATGAGAAGCGGAATGCGGATCGGAATGAAAGAGAGGACATAAGAATGTGGGCATATGAAAGTGTTTTTTATCAGATATACCCTTTGGGATTCTGTGGAGCTCCATTTGAGAATGACAGAGTAGCAGAGTCAAGGATTTTGAAAGTGAACGATTGGATTCCCCATATGAAGAAGCTGGGGATCAATGCAATTTATTTTTCCCCGGTTTTTGAATCCGATACACATGGATACAATACGAGGGACTATAGTAAAATTGACTGCCGTCTCGGAAGTAATGAGGACTTCGCGGCTGTCTGCAAGAACCTGCACGATAATGGAATAAAAGTTATTCTGGACGGTGTATTCAATCATGTGGGCAGGGGTTTCTGGGCTTTTCAGGATGTGTTACAGAAACGCTGGGATTCTCCTTATAAAGATTGGTTTCATATCAATTTTGACGGTAATTCCAATTATAATGACGGTCTGTGGTATGAGGGATGGGAAGGTCACTATGATTTAGTGAAGCTTAATCTTAGACATGAAGATGTGATTTCCCATATCTTTGACAGCATAAAGGGATGGGTAGAGGAATTCGATATCGACGGGCTGCGTCTGGATGTGGCTTATTGTCTGGATCGTGATTTTCTGCGCAGACTGCGCGGCTTCTGTAACGGTTTGAAACCTGATTTTTATCTTCTTGGGGAAACGCTTCATGGCGATTATAACCAGTGGATGAATGACGACATGCTTCATTCTGTTACGAATTATGAATGCTATAAGGGCTTGTATTCCAGTTTTAACAGTATGAATATGTTTGAAATCGTTCATTCCCTGCTCAGGCAGTTCGGACCGGAGAACTGGACATTGTACAGGGGAAAACACCTGCTTTCCTTTGTGGATAATCATGATGTGACGAGGGTGGCAAGTATTCTGACGAATGAGAAGCATCTGCCGCTCATCTATGCACTCTGCTTCGGCATGCCGGGAGTGCCGATTGTCTACTACGGCAGTGAGTGGGGAACCAAAGCAAATAAGAGTGAGGGCGATCCGGCACTGCGCGCCTGCTTCGATGAACCGCAGTGGAATGAACTGTGCGACTTTATAAGTGCGCTTGCGGAGGCAAAGAAGAATTCCAAGGCGCTTAATTATGGCGCGTTCCGTTCTGTGGTACTGACTAATAAGCAGTGTATATTCGAGAGAAAGACGGATGACGAACGTGTAATGGTGGCAATTAATGCGGACAGTGAGAGCTATACGGCGCATTTCGATGCGGGCTGTGGCCTGGCAGTTGATTTAATCACCGGAAAAACGCATGATTTCGGCGGTGGAAGCGAACTGGCACCGTACAGTGCAAGTTTCTGGAAGATGGAGAGGTAGTTATTTTACGCGTAAAAATATTTGTGAAAATAACTGTTGACTTTTACATAAGAATCATTTAATATAGCAGTTACGTTGTATTAATATATAGTAGCAATTGTCATTAAGTGGAAAGGAGGTAAGAAGATGTTTACAAGAAATAATTTAACCATGAATTATAATTTAAAGTTGAACAGAGTAAAAAGACATGAAATTACCTCCGCATATTTTCGGCAATAACTGTAATAGTTGATGCCTGAATAGATTGGTTTAAAGCCACGGTAGTTTCTGCCGTGGCTTTTTTGTTGCAATCAATGCGGAGAATAAGTTGAAAAGGGAGCTGGTTAAGGTTGAAAATTAAAATTTTCAACCGAATTTATTCGGTTTGCGTAATAGTTTGTGTCTGACGACCCAAACTCGCAGGCTGAGAGAGGAGTTTGGTTATAAGAATGAAAAAAGTATCAACTTATATTTGGGAAAAGAGAGTGCCCTATTTCTGTGCGGTGGCTGCGCTTTTGATAGCAGTAACGCTGGATATGATGGGGCCGCGTCTGACGAGGCATGTCGTGGATGATGTCATCATCGGCGGAGATATGGGGAAGTTGAAGTATCTCCTGCTTGGATTTTTAGGGATAGGCATAGGAAGAGCTATATTTCAATATGTAAAGGAATATACGTTTGACCGTACAGGGTCTAAGATTTCTTCCGAAATGAGGCGTGATTTATTCATACATATACAATCTTTGAGCGCGGACTTTTTTGACAGAACCAATACGGGTGAGCTGATGTCCAGAGTCAAAGATGACATTGACAATATATGGGATACGTTGTCTTATGTCGGCATGCTGCTTATAGAAGTAATATACCATACAAGCATCATTCTGGTGAGTATGTATATGTTGAGGTGGCAGTTGGCGCTGATTCCGACGGTGGCTATGATTTTCTGTGCTACGGTTGCAATTGTCATGGAGAAGAAGCTTGACAATGTTTATGAGCAAATCAGTGAAGAGAACGCTAAATTGAATACGGTGGCGGAAGAAAATCTTGCAGGCGTGCGTGCCGTGAAAGCTTTTGCAAGAGAGAAGTTTGAGATTAAAAAATTTCTTGCGCATAACCAGAGGTACTATGAATTAAATATGTCACAGTCGAAAGTTTTCGTAAAATTTTATCCGTATTTCTCGGTAATTACAAAGATAGTTCCGTTATTGACCATTTTGGTCGGCGGAAAATATGTAATAGATGGTGAAATGACTTTAGGAGAGATGACAGCGTTTGTGGAATATTCTTCAAATATTGTGTGGCCTATGGAGATGTTGGGCTGGCTTACCAACAGCTTTTCATCGGCTGTAGCTTCTAATAAGAAGATAAAAAAGATTTATCAGGAAACTTCCAGTATTAAGGAAGCGGAAAATCCTGTGGTGTTAGAGAAAGTGGAGGGTAAAATCTGCTTTGACCATGTTTCTTTCCACAAAGCTGATATGTACGAAATTCTGCATGATATCTCTTTCACTCTGGAGTCGGGCAAGACGCTTGGAATTATGGGGGCAACAGGCGCAGGCAAAACTTCCATCATACAGCTTTTGCAGCGTATGTATGATGTTACGGATGGAAGTATTTCTTTAGACGGTGTAGATATCAGGCAGCTTTCATTAGCGCAGCTTCGTACCAGCATCAGTTATGTAATGCAGGATGTATTTCTGTTTTCCGATACGATTAATGAGAATATTGTACTTGGAAAAAAGAATGCGACCGATTCAGACACGGTACGCAGGGCATCCAAGGATGCACAGGCAAGCGAATTTATTGAGCGTATGGAATCTAAATATGAGACGGTCATAGGAGAGAGGGGAGTAGGTCTTTCCGGCGGTCAGAAACAGCGCATCAGCATTGCCAGAGCTTTGTCCAAGAACGATCCGATTCTGGTAATGGACGATTCCACTTCGGCGCTTGATATGGAAACAGAGCATTTGATACAGGAAACACTGCAAAAACTGCAGAATACGACAAAAATTATTATTGCGCATCGTATCAGCGCAGTCAGGCATGCGGATGAAATTCTGGTGCTTGAAAACGGAAGCATTGCAGAACGCGGAACACATGAGAGTCTGCTCGCAAAGAAAGGTCTGTATTATGAGACCTACATGGCTCAGTATGGTGATAACTTAGTAGAACAGGAGGTGTAGACTATGGCGGTCAATTCTTATAAAGAAGATGAAAAAAGCTCAGAGCGCAGCAAAGTGTTGACATTAAAGAGGCTTTTTGCATATCTGTTTGTATACAAATGGCAGATTGTGCTGGTACTCCTGATAATGGGGTATGGTGTGGCAATCAGCCTTATTAATCCGCTTATTATGGAGTCGGCTATTGATGATTATATTTCGGTAAAAAATTTTACAGGGTTGTACCGGCTGCTGATCATAGCGCTTGCACTGAACCTTTTGCTTGTCTTTTTAATAAAAATACGAATGTATGTTATGTCGAAGGTATGCAATAGCATTCTTCTGACAATCAGACAGGAGCTGTATACGCATATACAGAAGCTGGAGCTCAGTTTTTTTGACAGCAGACCGACAGGAAAGATTCTGTCCAGAATCATAGGCGATATTAATTCACTTAAGAATATTCTTTCCAACTGCGTCACGACTCTGATACCGGACGGCCTTACCGTAATCGCAGTAGTTGTTATAATGATTTGGAAAAATCCTAAACTTGCGCTTGCTTCTCTTCTGACGATACCGTTTATGGCAGTAGCAGTAGTGCTTATTGAGATGAAAGCGCATCCCAGATGGGTTCTTTTCCGTAAAAAGGCAGCTAATCTGAATGCCTTTATTCATGAAGATATGGCGGGAATCAGGATTATCCAGAGCTTTAATGCGCAGGAGGAGACAAGGGAAACTTTTGACAGGCTGATAGGAGAACACAGGAGTGCTTTTGTCAGTGCGGTCAGATTAAGTGATTCATTTGGACCGGTAATAGATATTTTCTGGGCGCTGGGCTGTATATTCCTCTATTTTACAGGGATTGTGATTCTGGGGGCGGAAAATATATCGGTCGGTACTTTTCTTGCTTTCGGCACATATTTAAATATGTTCTGGCAGCCGATTAATAATATCAGCAACTTCTATAACCAGCTTGTAACAAATATTGCCGGAGCAGAAAGAATTTTTGAAATTCTTGATACTAAACCTGCCATTGCAGACGCTGAGGACGTGGAAGAAATGCCTGAAATTGCAGGAGAGGTTGTTTTTGAGAATGTAAGCTTTTCTTATGATGAACAGGTAAAAGTATTGGACGATGTGAGCTTCAGAATCAAACCGGGTGAGACCATCGCTCTGGTGGGTGCGACAGGAGCGGGTAAATCCACTATAGTCAATCTTATCAGCCGGTTCTATGACGTGCAGCAGGGTAAGGTGATTATTGACGGAAAAGACGTGAAAAAAGTATCGATTGAGAGTCTGCGTAAACAGATGGGAATTATGACACAGGATAATTTCCTGTTTTCAGGAACTATAAAAGAAAACATACGTTATGGAAAGCTGGATGCGACGGATGAAGAAATCATTGCAGCGGCGAAGGCGGTCAATGCCCATGAGTTTATTATGAAGCTTGAGAAAGGCTATGATACAGAATTGTCTGAGCGTGGAGGAGGTCTTTCGATAGGCCAGAAACAGCTGCTTGCATTTGCCAGAACGATGGTATCCATGCCGAAGATTCTGATTCTGGATGAAGCTACTTCCAGTATTGATACGAAGACGGAACTTTTGGTGCAAAGCGGTATCGAGCATCTATTGCAGGGCAGGACTTCGTTTGTAATTGCGCACAGGCTTTCAACCATTCAGAAGGCGGACCGCATCTTTGTCATAGATGACGGACGGATTGTTGAAGAAGGAAATGTGCGTGAGCTGCTTGATAAAAAGGGAGTTTATTATCAACTGTATATGTCGCAGTTTTCGGCATAGACCGGAGGTTCTTTGGTGAAACATTATGTATTATGCTGTTTACGCTGCTGCATTCGGTAGCGGCCGGGAGTTACCTTTTTCCACTTCCGGAAAGTTTTAATAAAATGACTGCAGTCGGAAAATCCGGTTTCCTGACTGATTTCTATGAGGGAAGAATCTGTAAAAAGGAGCAGTTCTTCCCCCTTTTCTATTCTCACAAGCTCTATGTAGTCTTTGCAGGAACGACCGTACAGCTCTTTAAAGCATTTGGCAAAATGCGAATAGCTCATATGGCACATATCTGCAAGTTCTTCCACCTTCACGGGTTCGTTGGAATGCTTATCTATATATTCCGTAATGTTTTGAATGGAAGCTTCTGTATCGGCATAGATTGTGTAAAGTTCTCTGATATGCAGACCGTTATTCTGCCAGATGCGGATTATTTCAATAAGAAGAGAGCAAAGTTCGCTGTGAACACGTACGTCATATCCGTAACTTTTCATGTTCAGTTCACGTATACAGGTTTCAAAGCGCTCCCTGATTGGCAGATTATTCAGTTTTTCCGCAGTAAAAAGGACATCCGCCTGTCCGGATTTTCTGGCATATTGCAGAATATCGGACAGTTTCGGCGTGTAGATGCTGTTTACGGATAGTCTGTTTGCATCGAATTTAAGTACCAGATATTTGAGTGGATGATGCGATGTGGCGTAAATGGCATGAACGTCTCTGGCATGAAAAATAAAAAGGTCGCCTTCGGATACATAGTATTCCGTCTGATTGCTTTCGACTAAAGCAGTTCCTTCTATCATATAAATAATTTCTACGAAGTAGTGCCAATGTGACCTGACAGGAAAGGATTCCCGTGTCGTATCAAAAAGAAAGGCTTCAAAAGGTGCATTCAGAATGTCGCTGTACTCATATAAATAGTTCATATTATTACCATTTTCCTTTTTACTGTTATTTGCCTGCTTTGACGTATTTATGAAGGTGTAACCATCTTGGCTTTATTTTATACTAAAATATATAAGAGATTTTTACAATTTTTGAGTGTTTTCATTATAGCATGTGTATTATAAAATTGCTATAGTATTTTATGGTAAGAGAGGATATAGGTAATTGCGAAACTAATTTTAAAGTCACGAGTTTAGCAATTATAAACAAAATAAGTGTCTCACTGCAAGCAAAATCGCCCATTATTTTGTTTATAAAGGCTAAACTCTGGGTGTTGATAATGAGTTTTGCAATTTCATGATAAGTAAAATAGTTGAGATGGAGCCGGTATTGGAGGGAGAAGCATGGATTATATAAAAGGAATGACTTTTGCTGCTTTTGCAGGAAAGGGATGTCTGGCAAATAAAGAAGCGTATCATAGTATCGATTTGCTTATAGAAAGAACGGGAGCCAATTTTATTATTCTGGTTCCGAATGGTATTCAGGAAACACCTCAGTCCGAGATGATTGACTATCATACTAAGGCGACAATGACGGATGATGAATTGATTAATATTGTCAATTATATTCACGATAAGGGGCTTAAAGTCGCTATAAAGCCGACTGCCAACTGCAAGAACGGCACATGGCGCGCCCACATCAGTTTTTTTGATAAAGATGTGCCTTGCGAACCTAAGTGGTGTAACTGGTTTGCCTCATATACGGACTTTCAATTACATTATGCCCGTATTGCGGAAAAGACCGGCTGTGAGATGTTTATAGCAGGCTGTGAAATGGTTATGTCCGAGCATCGGGAAGCTGAGTGGAGAAAGCTGATTGCGGATATCAGGACAGTGTATTCCGGAGCCGTGTCATATAATACGGATAAATATCAGGAAGATAATATAACATGGTGGGATTGTGTTGATGTAATTTCATCAAGCGGTTATTATCCGATTGATGACTGGAATAGTCAATTGGATAGGATTGAGAAAGTAGTAAAGAAATTTAGCAAACCGTTTTTCTTCGCGGAAGCCGGGTGTATGTCAACAGAGGGTTCCGCTAAGGTGCCGAATGACTGGAGAATAGAGGGTGCAATAAATTTACAGCAACAGGCTGACTGGTACAGTACCGCGTTTGAAACTGCCGGTAAACGTGATTTTGTACGGGGATTCTGCTTCTGGAGCTGGGCGTGGAAACAGTATTCGCTGAAGGCGGCTTTGAAAGATGGGGGATATGATATTTATGGGAAGCCGGCGGAGGAGGTTGTGCGGAAGTTTTACCGGAGCAAGAGGTAAGGGTATGGGGTGATGGCGAAATTGAGTGGTTTTTTAAGACGACCGTTGTACAATATAGACAAATTAACGCAGGGCACGCTTGCGTTGCATTGTCGCTCGTAGCGGTACATAAGGTGCCAAAATACGGCACCTAAAGTACAAGACCACTTTCAGTGGCCTACGGCTCCATAGCACCCTGCTTTTGATTTGTCAATATTGTACAACTAAGTATTGGAAAGAGTAATTTTCGCAATTATCTGCAATGATTCAGGTGGTGAAGAAAGGGGCATCTATAAAGTGGCGTGGGCAGATAGTGCAAAATGTTCGCGAAGTGCCTTACGGAGGAATATGAGATTTTCTTAATATTCCGGTTAGATACCCAGCAATTTCGGGACATGGATGTCCCGAAAAGCCCGCATTGAGCCCGGACGGCGAATAGCGGGCGGTTGCGTCCGCCATCCACAACCTTACCGGAATATTTAGAAAATCCATATTCCGATGTCAGGTGCGAGCGAACATTTTGCACTATCTGCCCTCCCAGCCTATAAAGAGGAACCTTTGTGTCACAAGAATTTGATATAAGTATAAAACGGGATAATATAAACAACATGGTAGAAAGGCATGACTAATATGACTACGGAAAATTCAAAAGTAAAATATGATTACAAGCTTAGTCAGGAAAACAATCTGGATGAAACCGAGCAGCAATTGCTGGAAACTTTTAAAAGGAATCAGAACCATTCATTAATAACCCTGCTGGGACTTTATAAAGGGCATTATCTGGAGCTTTTTTTGTCCATAGTATGTTTTGTAGTAAAGCACTCTCCCGTATGGGTTTTGCCTATTGTAACCTCCAATATTGTGAATATTGCTACAAATCATGACAGTAATGCGGGCAGGAAGATTTTGACTAATGTAGTCATTATGGTAGCGCTGATTGCACAGAATGTATTGTCGAACTATTTTCATACCTTGTTCTATGCAAGGTCAATACGAAATGTGGAACGTGATTTAAGAAGTTCTCTGGTGCGGAAGCTGCAGCAGTTATCAATTACCTATCATAATGAAATGCAGTCGGGCAGATTACAGTCTAAGATTATGAGGGATGTTGAACAGATTGAAACTTTGTCCTCCCAGATTTTTATTACGGTTTTGAGTATTATCATGAATGTAGTAGTTGCACTTTCGGTTGTTATAACCAAAAGTCTGACGGTCTTTATATTCTTTTTGGGGACGATTCCCGTGGCAGTATGTATCATGGTGACATTCAGAGGCAAAATCAGACGTTATAACAAGGCGTTCAGGAAAGATATGGAGGAAACTTCGGTCCATGTAATGGAAATGATTGAGATGATTCCGGTTACCAGGGCACATGCGTTGGAGAAAAAGGAAACCGACAAGATGGATCATCAGCTGTATAATGTTGCAAAGTCAGGACTGCGTCTGGACATGGTACAATCCTATTTTTCGTCGATTAGCTGGGTGTCTTTCCAGATTTTTCAGGTATTATGTCTTGGATTTACCGGTTACCTGGCGAGTCAGGGGAAAATCAGTGTCGGGGAAGTTGTTATGTATCAGACCTATTTCAGCTCGATAGTAGCGCAGGTTTCAGGTGTGATAACCTTGCTGCCCACGATTACCAAAGGCTTGGAATCCGTTGATTCTATTAGTGATGTCATGCTTTGCCATGATGTTGAAGAATATGAAAATAAGAAAAAGCTCTCTGTTTTACGCGGAGAAATTAACTTCGTGGATACAGGTTTTCAGTATAAGGACGGGGAGACGCCTGTTTTCGAGCATCTGAATCTGAAAATAAAGGAAGGAGAGACGGTTGCATTTGTCGGAGAGTCCGGGGCCGGCAAGACTACCATACTGAATTTGGTTATAGGTTTCTTCCATGCTACGGAAGGGAAGGTGCTGATAGACGGACAGGATATGGAATCGCTTGATTTAAAGAGCTATCGCAGCGGGATTGCTGTAGTACCGCAGACTCCGATACTGTTTTCGGGAACAATACGCGAGAATATTACATATGGAAAAGACGATATTTCAGATGATGAGTTTAAGGAGGTCATTCGAGCGGCTAATCTTGAAGAGGTCATAAATCAGCTGCCAAACGGCGTGGATACGATGGTAATGGAGCATGGCAGCAATCTGTCAGGCGGACAGCGCCAGAGAGTCTCGATTGCCAGAGCTTTCGTTAGAGACCCGAAAATTCTGATTCTGGATGAGGCAACATCTGCACTTGACAGTATTTCGGAAGAGAAGATACAGGAAGCTACGGAAAATCTGGTGCATAACAGGACGACGCTGATTGTGGCGCACAGGCTTTCTACGATTAAGAATGCGGATCATATCGCGGTGATTGGAAAAGGCGGACTGCGGGAATATGGAACATATGAAGAGTTGATGGAGAAAAAAGGGGAGTTTTATCAATTAAGGCAGCTGCAGCTATAGCAGGTTGAAAGAATTGCATTCTTTCAACCGCAAATATGAGCAGACATATTTAATGCCTGCTCATATTCGCATAGATTATTAACCAAATGGATAAAAATCAATTTTGTCTAAGTCAATTTTGTATTTATCACTTTTATAATCCTGCAAATCTTCTTTCCAGTAAAATATTTCAACAGCATTTTCATCAGGAAGATACCGTGTGGATAAGGAGCCAATACCTATATTATCATATTCATGGTCCAGCATATCGTCTGCGAAGCCGCTTAGTATTTCTCCGTTATATTTATAATATACAACTGCAGACTGAACTCCATCGCCGTATGTTACATTGCATATCAGCTCATTTTCACCATCTCCGTTTAAGTCTACGATATAGCTGTCAGCTTCTGAACATCCCCAGTTTTCTGCAATGCAGAATGATTGTCCATCTTCTGCGGCATAGAAATATCCGTAAGTGAAAAAATACGTTTCGTCATAGATATAGAATCCGGAGTATCCCATGATGCTATCAAAAGTTCCTACAGTGAATTTTTCAGGAGTCCGCTCCCATATAGATGAAAAAAAGTCTTCCAGAGTGTATTGATTTTCCTTGTGGTTTACATAAACGCACTGCACATTATTTAGCGAATTAATGGTATCGCAGGCTACCAACAGTTCCGAGTTCTGATTCCAGCTCTGTACGGCTTCTTTGAAATCAGGAATCGCATCTTCCCTTAATGTTATGCTTTCTCCCTGCTCCGCGCTGCGGCATACAGCGTCCAGACTGATTAAAAAGTCTGCCTGAAATTCATCAATAGTTTCCTTTTCGCCGTCTTTCCAGTCAAAAACTTCCCCATAGTATGAGGCATATCCCATTTGTTCATAGCAGTTGCTTTCAAACAGATAATGTTTTTCACCATCTGTCACAATTGCCAGCTCGCCTTCTCCAACATGGGCAATGGAAAAGGTTCTGTCGTATAGTATATCCTGAGCCACACCATCGGTTACAAGCACCTGAATCATCCTTATCTGCTGCTCTACCAGATATTCCGCCGCCTGTAGGTTGTCCTGTGAATCACCTATCAAATACATGCAGATATTGTCGGGAACATCATCATTTGTCAAATCAATATTTATCTCTCGAAGAGACATCTGTACAAAACTGTCTGTATCAACCGTTTGAATTGGAGACTTTTCTTCAGATTCTGTGGTATCGGGTGATGAATCTGTTTCATTCGCTGCAACGGCTTCATCTGATATAGAGGTTTCGTCTGTTATGGAATTTTCATCTGTTATAGCGGTTTCGGAGTTGACGTCTGATTTTTCATTATTGTTTTTTGCAGTATTACCGCATGCTGTAACAATGGCAGACAGGATTATCAACAATGCAACCGATAATTTTTTTGACTTCATATAAATAATGCACTCCTTTGACTAAAAAGTTTTTTCTTTTCATAAGTGTGTATCCGGTCGGATTTAAAGAAAAATATTGTAAAAATAACGCTGCTCAAAAACCAAGTGAGCGGATAAGCCCGGAAGATAACGTTAATAACCGGAATATGACGTACAATTATGGTAATGTATGATACCCGGATAACACACCGGCATATGAGCGAAAAATGACACTCCCTGATGAACTGACAGCCGCCGGAGCATCAGAGTCGATAAAATTGCCCACAATCAGGGAATCAGACATGATAAATGCCTTTCTTTTTAATCATTATTACAATTAGCCGCGTCAATGGCAATGACTAAGAGCAATCCGTCAAGTTCATCTGCCGGATTCGCATAGTTTATTACATAGGTGTCTCCCCAGCTAAGCAGTTCTTTGGAAATATGGATAATCCTGCTGCACCCGCTGTAAACGTCATAGTCCCAGCCAAGAAAATTTCCCTCCACACGCCAGCCGTTATAGTTGATTTCATATTTGGGATTAAGGAATGAAAACTGCTTTTGTATTAATCCCTTTTTTCTTCCTCCGATTTCAATTTCAAAAGCGGGAAGAAATGTCAGTATTTTCTGATGTATTACGCCTATTTCATTATGATATTGGTCATATACATGGAGTTGATGCCCTAATGCCAAAAGTTCTGCTTTGACAAAATACCTGACATTTCCGCTTTCGTCGTAAACGTCATATGAATCAGTCCAAGAAAAAACTCTTTGCTTTATTAATAGTTTCATTATGTACCCTCACTGCGCTTATTAGCGTATCATAATCTCAGGCTGTAGAGCCTGAACTTAGTATAACATAGGGTATGCATAAATGCTATGACTTTTCCGGATGGGATTGTATTGAAAGTTGGCATGAAAATAATTACAATACTTATATAAAGATAAATAGAGTAATGAGGTAAGTTAAAATGGCAGAATTGAATTTCCGCACGGAAAAAGTAAGCGGGCGCATTACCCGAATTTATGCATTTTCTTCAGAGTTAATGTATTTGGTGGAAGGTGATAGTGAAGCGGCATTGATTGACAGTGGCAGTGGTATCGGCTTTGTCCGTCCATTGGTGGAGAAGCTGACAGATAAGCCGTTTAAAGTTCTTTTGACGCACGGGCACGTGGATCATGCTATGGGAGCTTCTGAATTTCCGGCTGAATCTGTTTATATAAGTCAGGAGGATGCTTACATATATAGGGAACACTGTACTCATGAGTTTCGTAAAGAAGGTTTGTTTTTGATGGGGCCAAAGGGGGAAAGTATAACGGAGGCTGATTTCACTCCGGTTGTTCCAATTGAAAATTACCATGATTTAAGAGACGGAGATTGTTTTAACTTAGGCGGCATCTCTATTGAAATATATGCCTGTCCCGGACATACAAAAGGCAGTATGGTTATGCTGATACCTGAGGAAAGGACGCTTATTCCGGGTGACGCATGTAATGGTTATACATTTGTATTTCAGGACTATTCACTGACGATTGAAGAGTATCGAATCAGCCTGATAAGGCTTAGGGATAGGCTGGAAGGAAAATATGATAAGGTGTTGTCTTCACATGGGGATGGAAGTCTGGCTCATGAAATTATTAGTGAGAATATTCTTCTATGCGAAAAAATCCTAAATGGAACCAGCGACAGAATTCCGATGGAGTTCAGGGGAGATACCGGTATGGTGGCAGATGGTGCCGCAAAGCCGGGACATGGAAATATTGTTTATAATCCCGATAGGATTCATAGTCGTATATTCTTGCCCTCATGACTGTATGATAGGGATACAGACATTTGAAATAATATATTAGTGTAGAAAAATAAATAACGATATTACGACAATGTCTGATAAGTTACAACATATAGTATATAAAATAATTAGAAATACCAATATGCATCAATATATGGTATTGTGCAATATTACAAAACGTAAAATTACATGGCTTTACAAATTAACGACAATAATGTTATGATAAATATAGGTACGGAGAAACAGTAGATTTATTACCGCTTTAATGACTATAATAACATATCTGGGAATCTGAAATTCTGGAACATCTTTTTGCATATCATAGAATCTGAACTATGTGGATTATCAGATGGTGTTAAGGAACATGCTATCAGAAAGCAACAGCTACCGCAAGCAGTGGAGACGTAAGAAACGTGCGCATGAGGAAGCCGGAGACTTAAAAAACAAGGATGAATATTTATCCGGAATGAAAAAGGATGAGAAGTTCACACCCATTATTACGCTGGTGGTTTATTTCGGAACTGACGGTAAATGGGATGGTGCAAAATGTCTATACGACTTGTTGGATATTGATGAGGAGTTTAAGAAGTATGTGACAAACTACAGATTGAATCTGTATGACTGTCAAGGACATGATTCTTTTGATGAATATCATACAGGGCTGCGTCAGGTATTTGAGACTGTCAGGTATTCAAAGGATAAGGAAAAACTTAAGAACATTATGGAGCAAAACAAAGAAGCATAAAGTAAGATAGACAGTGACACAAAAGATATGCTGGATGTAATGGCAAACGTAAAGATACCTGATAAGTTTAAGATAGTTGAAGATGGAGAGGAGCAATATGATATGTGCAAAGCATTTGAGGATATGAGGATTGAAGGGTTTGAGGAAGGAATAGAGAAAGGAATAGAGAAAGGAATCCGTATATTGATTCAGGCATATCAGGAATTAGGGATATCCAGAGAAGTCATTACACAAAAATGTGCGGAAAAGTTTGAGATGACAAACGAGAGAGCAGATAATTATGTAAAGAAATTCTGTGTATGATATTCTTATTTCCGGTATTTCCGAAGTATTGTTTATAATTAATACAGGTTTTAATAATTAATATAATAAATTTATTTTCATGGATATTTTGCTTGACCGTTACCTTACGTCATCCTGTATTATAGAGATACAGATATCTGAAAAACACTCAAAATGACATTGTATCGGTACGGAAAGGACAATCAATGAAAAAAGAATTATACACCGCAGGGGAAATTGCCCGCATCGCAGGAGTCTCCCTGCGCACCATACGTTACTACGATACAAAGGGGCTGCTGCCCCCGGTATCGCATTCGGAGAGCGGCTACCGCTGTTACGATAAGAGTTCAATCATTCTTCTTCAGAGAATCCTGATGTTGAAATATCTGGGCTTTTCTCTGGAGCAGATACAGTGGCTGATCGCCGCCCAGAATGCGGACGCTTTGGACCAGGAGGCTATCCTGTCCCAACAGAAGAGTCTGCTGTTGGAACGCAAGGAGCAGTTAGAAATGCTGATTTCCACTATTGAATTAGCACAACAAAGCACCGAGGAAGACAAATGGCAAGTATTGGTGCGCTGCCTGAATCTGCTGACCAGTGAAGAAAAAGTTCTGGAACAGTACCGGAATCCTGAAAATTTAAACCGTCGGATCAATATACACAATTACTCTACCAACGCTCAAGGATGGATGGACTGGGTATATGAGCGTCTGAACCTACATCCGGGAGAAACTGTGTTGGAGCTGGGCTGCGGTACGGGACTGCTTTGGATGGAGCGCACCCATATGTTGCCGGATGGACTGCAGCTGACCCTCACTGACCGTTCGGAAGAGATGCTGGAGCAGACCCGCCAAAATCTGATGCCCTATGAGGAAGAACTGAAGGCACGTCAAATTCGAATTGAATATCAGATACTGGATGCAAATGCTCTGGAATTGCCCGCAGATTCTTATGACCGTATCATTGCCAACCACATGCTCTATCACGTGGAGCGTCGTGACACTTGTCTTGCTGCTATAGCACGGGCGCTGAAGCCGGAGGGGACTTTCTATTGCTCCACCGTGGGGGATAGTCACATGCAGGAGCTGCACCAGTTAGTCATTGCTTTTGATCCCAGGATTGATATGCCTATCAGGAACCTGACCGGCGAGTTCCATCTGGAAAATGCCACGCCACAGTTAACGAGGTACTTTACCCATGTGGAGCGGCATAATCAGGATAACGACCTTATAGTGGATGACCCTCAGGCTATCTATGACTATATTTACTCTTTCCCCGGGAATGCTTCCCTGATTCTGGACCAGAGAGGGCAGGAAATGTTTAAAATGATACAGGATAAGCTAGACCGCGAGGGTGCTATGTTCATACACAAGTCCACGGGAATGTTTATCTGTAGGAAGTCAGAGTGATACAGATTGAAAATACTTTGAGATTTGATATAATAATACTTAAGTAGGAGGTTGGCAACGTGAAAATTGAATATGCTAAAAAGGCAGTAAAATATATTGAATCGTTGGATAAACCGACAAAACAGCGAATTAGGGAAGGAATTGAAGATTAATAGAAAATCCGCCAAAAGGTGATATAAAGGTACTACAAGGCTATTCTGACGGTAGAAAACGTTTAAGAATAGGAAAATATAGAATAATATATAATTATAAGGAAGATAGAAAAATAGAAGTATTATATATTATGAATGTTGATACAAGGGGCGATATTTATAAATAGAAGGAGGGTCGAAGTATGAGCGGAGCAGTAAAGGAAGCAGCAAGTCTTATGGAAGTGTTACCGGAAAGCGATCAAAACTTTGCTCTTGAATTTATTAAGAAACTTGTTCTTGCATGGGATCCGGATTATACAAAAGTTACATTGGCAGAAAGAAAAGCGTTGGAAGAAGCGGAAAAAGATATTAAGGAAAATGGCACAATTGCGCATGATGCTATAAATTGGGATTAAGAGTGTAGATAAAGTTACTATATAACATATAATGCTGTGACATTAATATGAAGCCGACATTTTATTTTCCCGGCTCACTACAATAAAGTATATTAGATTAATTACAATCCCGAATATTGTAGCGCAGGGAGCTGCCAGACCAATCATCGTAAGACTTGCATCCGGCTGTATGCTCATGAAATATGACATAGGCAGGCGCACGATAAAGGTCTGTGCAATTCCCTGCAGCATTACAAATAATGTCTTTGAATGTCCGTTGTAGTAACCTATAAAGCTGAACAGGATTGCCGTTACAACTGCCTCCGGCGCGAAGCCTTTCAGGTAATCCGCCGCGCAGGCGATAACGGCCTCATCATTTGAGAAAATTGCGGCAAGCAGGTCTCCACGCAGAAATGACAAAATTGCGATAAAAATACCGATGCTGCCGCCGATAAGCATGCCGGTGACCATTGATTTTCTCGCACGTGCTTCCTGCCCTGCACCTACATTCTGTGCGACAAAAGAAGCCATGGACTGCATGAGCGCACCCGGCACCAGCATAATGAAATTAACGATTTTGTTGGCTATTCCGTATCCTGAAGAAGCATCCAGCCCAAGTCTGTTGATAAATGCGCATAGTGCTAAAAAGGACAACTGTGTCATAATCTCCTGAAATGCAATCGGAATTCCGACCCGTACAAATCTTTTGATTTCCGGATTGAACCGTATATATTCTTTTTTCATTTCAAACGGAAGCTCCCGTTTTCTGATAATGATAATGGATAATATAACGCTGACTGCCTGTGCCATCACTGTCGCAAGGGCGGCACCTGCTACGTTCCATTTAAATACTGCAATGAAAAGCAAGTCTCCTATAATATTTACAACACACGCAATCCCTACGAAGACCAACGGCATATTGGAATCCCCGATTCCACGGAAGATACTGCTTATTACGTTATATGCAATTATAAAGAAAATCCCCCCGCCGCAAATGCGGACATATAATACGGTCAGGTCCAATGCTTCCTCGGGCGCCTGCATCAGGAGCGCAAGAGGTCTTGCAAATATCAGCATTGCTATCGCAATGATAAATGACAGAGCCAGAAACAGACAGATTGCACCACCGACAACCTGCCCAACTTTATCGGGCTTCTTTTCACCTATATACTGTCCCATGACAACCGTAACGCCCATGGTAAGTCCGGTAATTGTAAAGGTAATCAGATTCACGATGCCGCTTCCCGTAGATACGCCTGAGATTCCGGCAGTCGTCCCGAAACGTCCTACCACAAGGATATCAACAGCCCCATACATTGCCTGTAGGATTAATGCCCCTAATATCGGAATCATAAACTTAAGCAGTTTGGAGACAATGCTTCCCTGTGTAAAATCGTTCTTATTTTCTGCCATGTTTTTATATTCCTCGCCTTTCTTAATGCTGCGTAATTTTTATTATTCTCTTTTCGGAAAAGTGTTACTACTAACTTCTCAGTAAACCGGAATTTATTTATGTCGTGGATATTCAGGCATCAAATCAATCAATCTTGTTGTCCGCCCTTCTTTATCCAATAGAATTTCAATATTTTCCACATCTCCGCCTAAATGCATCATAAATTCTCTGCAAATACCACAAGATGGAATTATATTTCCATCTTTATATACTGAAACCACTTTTGTAATCTCACTTTCGCCATATGTAAGCATTGTTGATAAAGCATTTCTTTCCGCGCACATCCCTATAGAGCCGTCCGTATCAATGCATATACCCTTATAAATATTACCTTTTTTCGTGAGTACGGCAGATGCCACACTCCCTACCCACATTTTATTTGAAACATCATGGGGATTCAAAACGCTCATTGCTTCTTCATATAACCTTTTCCATTCTTTGTCCGCCGTTTCCGCCAGTTCTAAAGAATTCTTCAGGTCTTTTTGTCCGTCAACGCTTCGTATCATTCTATTCATTCATTTAACCTCTCTATACTTTCGATTAACTAACGCTATTATAACTTAAAAGACATTTGCGTGAAAGTAAAAAAATATTTTTATTTTCTGTATTTATCTATTGACCACTACGTTACGTAATAGTTTACAATATGATTAACACGAGGAGGCGGAAAATATGATGACAGTAAATGAAGTAAGAAAATTGACAGGTGTGAGTATACGCACCCTGCAATATTATGACAAAATCGGTCTTTTGCATCCGGCAGAATACAGTGAGTCAGGTTACAGGCTGTATGACGATACAGCGCTGGAGAAGCTGCAGCAGATTTTATTGTTTCGTGAGTTGGAATTTCCGCTAAAGGATATCAAGGTAATTATGGATAGCCCTGATTTTGACAGGAGTAAGGCATTGGAACAGCAGATAACATTACTGACGTTGAAAAAGGAACATCTGGAAAACCTGATATGTCTTGCTCGTGAAATAAAAATGATAGGAGTGAAGAAAATGGATTTTTCAGCATTTGATACAAGTAAGATGGATGAATATGCAGCGCAGGCGAAGGCATCATGGGGAAATACGCCTGAGTACCATGAATACGAGGAAAAAGCAAAGGGACGCACAAAGCAGGAAGAACAGACTATCGGCGAAAATATGATGCGGATTTTCACTGAGTTTGGGACAATGCTTGACCTTAAGCCTGATTCAGAAAAAGTTCAGGCACAGGTGAAAAAACTTAAAGATTTTATTACCGAGAATTTTTACACATGCTCTAACGATGTATTAAATTCTCTGGGAAATATGTATGCCGGTGGCGGCGATTTCACAATAAATATCGACAATGCAGGCGGTGCAGGTACGGCAGAATTTGTGTCTCAGGCGATAAAGATTTACTGCGGGAAATAAAGTCTAGCTATATATAGCCAAGAATATAGAAGAAACAGTATAACATGAACGGTCACTACATCTAAGTGGCCGTTCATTGCATCAGCGAAACTCAGTTCATGTTTATGCCGATATATACTATATACCCAATATACCAGTTAAAAGCAGGTGATTAGATTGAAAAATAAATTTTTCACACACATGCTTGCATGTGTTACGCAATATTTGTGTAGGCATCAATGATGCCTTAGAAATTGTGTGCAAAGCACACATACAAATTTGCAGGCTGAGAAAGGAGCATGGTTATTAATATGCTTTCAATAGCAGTATGTGATGATGAAGTTATAGAATGCTGCAGTATGGCAGGAAAAATCAAAGAAATACTGGAAGAAATGAAAATACAGTGTATCATTCGTCAATTCCGAAGCGGCAGGGAACTGCTGCAGGCGCTTGAAAGCTTTGACATTGTTTTTCTTGATATTATTATGAGTGATTTGGATGGAATGAAGACTGCGCAGCTTTTCCGGGGGAAGGCATTTGACAAGATTCTTATATTTATGTCTTCGAGTAGGGAATTTGTTTTTGATGCCTATGATGTGGAGGCTTTTCAATATCTGCTGAAACCTGTTGATGATAAAAAACTTAAAAATGTACTGCAAAAAGCCGTCCTGAAAATAGAAAGCCGCTCACAGGAATTTATTATTGTAAGCCGGGAAAGGCAGAAAAAGAAATTGTTTCTGGATGATATTTATTATTTTGAGATCAGAGGGAGAATTGTGGATGTTCATGGGGCAGAAGGGATTTTTACCTTTTATGAGCAGATAGGAGAATTGGAGAATAAGCTGAGGGACAAAGGATTTTTCAGGTGTCACAAAAGCTATCTCATAAATTTAAGATATGTTGATGGATATAACAGGCAGGATGTCATTCTGGATAATGGGGAAAAAATCATGATTGCAAAGCGAAGGTATGAGGAGTTTTGCCGGGAAATACTTAAGTTCATGCGCGAAAATGGAGGAATTCTATGAAAACACTTTTAGATTATATAGATATTTTATTAGAAGTACCTTGCTATCTTGTGTATTTATGGATGGCAGGTGAATTTTGTAAAAAGTATTTAGGAACTTCAAAGAAAAACGAGCTGTTGTTTGTGTTTTTTTCCTTTTGCTGCTGGCTGTTTTTGAACATTGTGAACATGCGGTATTTCGTTCCGCATATTTTCTATGATATGTTGTACAATATTCTGTTTATAGGATTGGTATTACTGCTGTTTCGGGCAGAATGGGAGAAAAAAATTCTGGCTGCATCCATGTTAATGACAGCTTTTAGACTGGCAGCCAACATTTGTGTCTCTTTTTTATCCTGCCTTGTATTGTTTTTTCTGCATACAGTAAAAAAGATTCCAAATCCGGTATTAAGCGATTGGAAATTCGGTGTAATCGGAGTTGTCGGTATTTGTCTGACTGCACTGGCCGTATACCGGATGTCAAAGCATCTTACGTCTGTCTTTCGTGGAAAGCCGGGGAAATGGTATGTCATGCTGGCTATTCCTCTGCTTGTGATTATTACAGTGTTTGACGTGGCGGACTGGGGCGCGTGCCACGGGATTATGGTCAGGAGCGGGGGAAATATGGGATTGTATTATGACCAGATTTTCAGCTATACTGAATTTTGGGTTCTGGCAGTTTTATCTATGCTGGCAGTAGGTTTTTATGTGTTTGGAATGGAAAGGATTTACCTAGAACAGGAAAAAAGCAGCCGGTATAATTCACAGATTGCGGTATACAAAATGCTGACAGAGCAGTACAGGCAGTCGGAGCAGCTAAGGCATGATATGAAAAATCATATCATCGCCCTATCTGGACTGTATCAGAACAAAGAATGGGATAAGATGGGCGATTATCTGAAAAATATGGAGAGCGGCTGTTTGGAGTCAGGAGATGATATGACAGGGAATAAGGTCGTGGATGCTCTCCTGTACCGGAAGAAGGAGCAGGCGGAAAGGGAAAACATCAGATGGGAATGTGATGTGCGGATACCGAAAACATGCTGTATAAATGAGTTTGATTTGTGTGTATTGTTTGGGAACATATTGGATAATGCACTTGAAGCATGTGAAAGACTTAAGTGTGACGAAACGCATTGCATAGAAAGCCGTTTTGTAAATATTCAGGCGAAAACCGTAAAAAGCTGTTTCCTTATAGAAGTAAAAAACAGTATGGATATAACGGAAAAGTATACATTCGGGATTACGAAGAAAGAGAGTCCGCAGGAGCACGGAATAGGTCTGTTAAATGTCAGTGATGTGGTACAAAGGTATAATGGGGTAGTAAATATGGAGGCAGAAAACGGTATCTTCGTGATTTCGATTTTAATTCCGCTTACTTACGCCGCACATGACATCAAAGTAGCTGTTTGAAACATGAAGTTAATACCGCATATTTATGATGCCGAAACAATAAATGAGAGCTAAAATCTTTTGAAAGGTATGATAAAGGAGGCTGTGGTATGAATACAAAAACGATGGAAGGACTTATAGGGGCGAGGGTAAATATGGAGCTGCTGAATACGCCTATGCGGGTATTTAAGGAGGCAAGGCTCAAAGGCGATACGGCAACAATGGAGAGGGCAATGGGATATGCCGGCGAATTTGCAGATAAAGCAGGAGAATATAAGGCGGAAGCTGATAAGGGAATAGAAGAGGATGTAAAGGAAGCAAGGGAAAAAGCGGAAGCAGAGCGTGAAGAGGCTGTTAAGAAGCGCAGGGAAGAACGCGAAAAGTTCGAAGAGAAGATTGAGGAAAAAAGAAATGAGGATGAAAATGAGTATAAAAATGCAGGTAAAAACTGGGGTACAAATGCAGACACCGTAGAAATCAGCGAGGAAGGAAGAGAGTTATCAAG
This sequence comes from uncultured Bacteroides sp., assembly GCA_964600805.1. GTDB lineage: Bacteria > Bacillota > Clostridia > Lachnospirales > Lachnospiraceae > UBA3282. Next base: position 44,019 of record CAZRKN010000022.1, read on the forward strand.
GGTTAACATAAATCGAACCGATATGGAAACGAACGAAGAAAATGCCGGTGAAACCAAGACTGGTGAAGTAAAGTCTGATGCTGTAAAGAAGACTTTGACTTGACAAGTTAATTGACATGCTGTTATGCATGCTATATACTGATATTCATGAATCAGTCAATTTGTAAAGAACATAACGGTATGTTGTCCATCAGTAATGAATGGTATAACATCACCCGGTTGTCTTAAGGGGGATGGAAAATGAGAAAAACCACTATAATTCTAACATTAACGCTGGTTTTGACACTGATATTGTATGGTTGTGGAAGCTCAGAAACGGCACAGCAGGATAGAGATATGCTAATACTGGAACTGACTGAGTGTGACAACAATGTTGAGAGTGACAGTTTTTACACTGCAAGCTTTGGCGAGGCTGTGATAGAGGTAAGGTCATCGGAAGAAGAAGGGAATATCAAACTGGAGATTCCTGTAGAATATGACACAACTAATCAAGTTTACATAAGTATGGTCGATGAAACCCATGGAAGTATCCTGTATTGCAGTTCTCCTGCGATGGGACAAATGTATAAGATACTGTACCAGACTGACGATGGGTGGGATTCTTATGAGGAGATAGACATAAGCAGTCAGTTGGACAGTTATCCTAACAGTCTTACGATGAGTTCTGATAAGACAGGGTATATTGGTGTTGCACTTCGGAATACCAGTTATATTTACCATACGGAGGATGGCGGTCAGACATGGAAGCCTTATGTGGTAGATGAGTCAGTGGACAACTGCAACGGTTTTGCACCGGTGTTTGGGCAGGAAGGAAAAAACACATATCTGATTTTAGACATGAAAATTGATAGCAGTGAGAGGTATGGATTTCGGTTATATCAGTCCTCAAATGGAGGAAAAGAGTGGGAGATTATGTGTGAATTTTCATTGCCGGTGTATTTGAGCCGGTATTTCCTCAAAGATGATATTCTGTATGTTGTTGATACACAGGATAAATACTATGCTATAGATTTGAAATGATATCGACTGTATTGGTCAACGTTTCAGGATTCATATTCTGTTCCGGTCGCCCCATTCGCACATTCCGTCTAAAATAGGCATCAGAGATTTTCCGCGTTCAGTCAGGCTGTACTCTACTTTGGGCGGAATCTGCGGATACTCTTCCCGATGGACAAGCTTGTCGGCTTCCAGTTCTTTCAGTGTAGAGCTTAAAGTTTTGTAGGAGATATCGCCGATATATTTTTTCATTTCATTAAAGCGGACAATCCCAAACTCCATTAAAGTATAAAGAATCGTCATTTTATATTTTCCGTTGATTAAAGACAGGGTATAGCTGAAACCTGTGTCATTCAAGCATTCCTGTGAAATACAGCGTTTTTCCATTTTAATTCCAATGCTCCTTTCTTAGCATACTTTCCTTTGGGTAAGTATATAACGTTACGGTAAGTATCGCACCTGAATGTGCGTACTTGTAATATGTTTAGTTCATGCTAATATCATAGTATGAACTGCAAAACAAGTCAAGGCAGTAAAATTAAACGATAAAAGAATGAAGGAGAAAACATATTATGAGTAAAAAAATTGTTGTCATTACAGGAAGTCCACGCAAAAACGGGAACAGCTTTGCTATGACGGATGCGTTTATTAAGGCTGCTCAGGAGAAGGGGCATACTATTACCCGTTTTGATGCTTCTATGAAAAAAATAGGCGGCTGTCATGCCTGCGAGACCTGTTTTTCCACAGGCAAGGCATGTACTTTTGATGATGACTTCAATGTGATAGCACCGGCAATTCTGGAAGCGGATGCTATAGTGTTTACCATGCCGGTTTACTGGTATTCTATCCCGGCACAGATAAAGGGTGTCATTGACCGCATTTTTTCTTTGGTTGTTGGTGGAAAAGACATCGCAGGCAAGGAATGTGCGCTGATTACCTGCTGTGAGGAAGAGGATATGTCTGTTATGGATGGAGTACGTATGCCTATCGAGCGTATGTGTGCTTTGAATAAATGGAAGATGGTTGGTGAGGTTTTGATTCCCGGTGTCCTGAATGTTGGAGATATTGATAAGACAGACGGATGTAATCAGGCTGCAGCGTTGGCTGATAAATTCTAATATAAATTTATGAGCTGGGAAAATCAATTAAAAAAGGACTATTTATGTAGTCCTTTTTTGTCTAACATAAGGGCAGTTCGCGAAGCATGCTGACCATTGTTTGGTCTTTCGCTATTTATTAACTGCTTCATCTTTATTCTGACTGGTCCGGTAACTCTTCGGACTCATCCCGAATTTCTTTTTAAACGCTTTGGAAAACACAAGCTGGTCATTATATCCAATTCGGTTTGATATCTCTTTAATAGACATCTCAGTACTGACAAGGAGGTTGGCAGACTTATGCATACGAAAGTCTATCAAAAAATTTTGTATGGAAATATTAAGTTCCTTTTGAAATACATGATTTAGATGCGAGCGGCTGATTCCAATGCTGTCAGCAACATCGGATACTCCAATGCTCTGCATATACATTTTATTAATGTAATCAATTGCAAGATTTACATATGTATTATCGCTATAGCCGGTTTGTCCATGATTGCCTTTTTGAGCATGAATGGCATGGTGATTGGCAAGAATGGAAAACAGTTTAAGAAGAATGGATTCACGATAAAGATCATTGGAAAATCCTGCGTCTCTATGTTCAAATAAATCATCAAAGCAGTCCATGTACTCTTCAGGAGCTGGAGCCGGAAGTGTTAAATGATTTCTTGAGAAACCGCAATTCTTTAATATAGTGTCAACTCTTATACCTTTGAAACCAATCCATACATAAGACCATGGGTTGCTTGCATCTGAACAATAAACGACAGGTTCATCGGGATAGATTAAGAACATCTGACCGGGACCAAGATGCCATGTGCTGCCGTTTACCGAATAAAATCCATCGCCTGATAAAATGAAATGAATAATGTATTCATCACGGGAAGCCGCGACAGCATGATATGGTTTGCAGTATTCTTTACCCGCATGTACTAAAGTTATTTCCATTGATGTTTCGCTGAAGTCTTTCATACAAATGTATTGACCGGCCTGCATAGAAGCGTCTCCCTGCATAAAAATATCTCCTTCCCCTCAAGCTATAAAGCTAATTACATTTTACCATATAATCTGCGATTTTGACATATTAATATTCTCATATAATCGTTTTTCCAGGTTATTTTTTTATAAATATTAAAATTATATAATATTTTTATCTTAAATGATTCAGAGTTGAATTAATAAATGGGATTCAATTAAAGAATCAAATATGAATGCAGAATAAAAGCAAACAGGAGGAAATGGAGATGTGGGACAAAAAAGTAATAGCGCTGGTACTTGCCGTTATTTTGATATTCTGCCTTCCGGGATTTGTAGGAAGAGGAGCAGGAGCAGTCAGCAGTAGCGGAGGAGGCAGTGCAAAGGAAGCGGTTCCTGTTCCGGAAGGCTTGTGGGATCCATATGAGCAGGAGCTGGTTCTGACAACAGTTATGGAGGAGAATTCAGGAACGAGTTTTCAGAATGGAGATACTTATGACGATAATCCATGGTATCGGGCCTTCAAGGATAGATTCAACATTAAGCTGACGAATATGTGGATAAGCAACGACTATGGAACCAAATTAAATCTGGCGATTGCAGACAGGGATCTGCCTGATTTCTGTTATGTAAATGCTTCGCAGCTTGCATCGCTGGAGAAATCAGGGTTAATTATGGATCTGACAGAGCTTTTTGAAACTTATGCATCAGATACTTTAAAAGGGTACTTTGAAGTAGAGAGTGACACCTACGAGACTGGATGCCTTGGAGGACGATTGTACGGTATTCCACAGCTTAGCTATGGTAATATAGACAAATTTAATTATGTGTGGATTCGAAAGGACTGGAAGGATGAACTCGGGCTGGCAGATCCTCAGACTATGGATGATGTGCTTGCCATTGCAAAAGCTTTTAAGGAGAATTTCAGCGGATATGCCATGGGAGAGATGCAGAACTTAGATAACATGAACCGCCTTGCAATTGCTTTTGGAGCGCATCCCGGTATCTGGGTAGAGTTGGAGAATGGCACATTAGGATATGGTTCCGTTCAGCCGGAGATGAAAGAAGTACTTGAAACCTATGCGAAGTGGTATTCGGAAGGAATTATCAATCCGGACTTCACAACTACCAATCAGGATAAACTGTTTCAGGATGCAATTAACGGCAAGGTTGGCGTGGTTCCATGGGCACAATGGTTCGGTTACAATCCGGGACCGCAGATTATAGAAAATCTTGGTCCGGAAGCAATCTTTGAGCCTTATCCGATCCCTTCAGCCAATGGAGCAGAGGTAAAAGGAAGCGTCGGATTCGGAAACATCGGCTATATTGTAATAAGCAAAAACTGTAAGAATCCCGAAGGGGTGTTCAAATTAATCAATTTCTGGTGCTACATGATGGATGATGCGGCAGGAAAAGAAGATTTGGAATTTATCAGTTCCCTTTATGACAATAACTATCCTAACTGCGTCCGTCCATTGACGGTAATCAACCCTATGACTGACTATAACCAGTACACAAGAGTAACGGATGCATTAGCAAAAGGATTAAATGTGGATGTGACAGAATTAGGAAAAGATGCATCGAAATATAACAGCTGTGTGGCATGGCTGACAGAACAGGACCCTGACGGTGTAGGTGATTGGCTGCAGCAGGGAAATGATAAATCTGCATATGGTATTGCAAAAGAATATCTGGATAACGGAATTTATGTTAAAGACGCCAAGTGGGGAATGGATACAACTACATTGCAAAATTCCGGTTCAACCTTAAATGATATTCTGGTGGAAGGATTCACTAAGATCGTTATCGGCGAGGCGGATATTGATTATTTTGATACGCTGGTAGAACAGTGGTGGAAAGCAGGCGGAGAAATGGCAACAGCCGAAATAAATGAGACATACGGAAATAATTAATTGAAGGAGGGAGAAAAATGCCAACTAAGAATAAGCTGAATAAGACAAAACTTAAAAATCAGGCGCAGTATCATCTTATGCTGCTGCCCGGACTCATAGCAACTTTTATCTTCTGCTATATTCCATTGTATGGACTGATCATAGCATTTGAGGATTACAACCCGGGACTGGGATTTGCATCTGAGTGGGTTGGGCTGCAGAATTTCAGATTTCTGTTTAACCAGCCGAACTTTGTCAGGACTATCTGGAATACCTTATATATAGCGGTATTTAAGCTGATTCTGGGAATTATCGTTCCTGTCACTTTTGCGGTTTTACTTAATGAAATGAGATCTAATAAATTAAAGAGAATTTACCAGACATTGATTTATATCCCTAACTTCATGTCATGGGTCATTCTGGCAGGTGTTATGATGGACCTGTTGGGATCGGACGGCGTTATCAATGTTCTGCTCGGAAAGTTGGGAATGGAGACAATTTCATTTCTTGGAAATGCCAAGGTATTCCCATGGACCATGATTATCAGTGATGTATGGAAAGGCTTCGGATATGGAACCATTGTATATCTGGCAGCCCTTACGGGAATCGATCCGGGATTATATGAATCAGCCACACTGGATGGTGCGACACGCTGGCAGAGAATACGATATATAACCGTTCCGCTGTTAAAGCCAACGATTGTGTTGATGCTGGTACTGGCTCTGGGTGGTGTGCTGAATGCCGGTTTTGACCAAGTGTTCAACCTGTATTCTCCGGTAGTATATTCAAAAGGTGATATTATAGATACTTATGTGTATCGTCTTGGTATTCAGCAGGCGCAGTATTCCATAGGTGCTGCCGTAGGTCTGTTTAAATCGCTGGTATCCTGTATTCTGGTATGCGCTTCTTATTTCATGGCGGATAAGCTTGCCGGTTACAAAATATTCTAGGAGGGATGAGGATGGAAACGAAAAAATATGGTCTTTTTGATATAATTTTGGTAATATTTTTAGGAATTGCATGTGTGACATGTGTTCTTCCTTTTATCAATCTTCTTGCGGTATCATTCAGCGGCAGTACCGCTGTGGCGGCAGGAAAGGTAGGCTTTATACCGGTTGATTTTACGTTTGCCTCATATAAATATATTCTGGAAGACGGCAGCTTCTTCCGTGCAATGGCTGTTTCGATAGAAAGAACGGTGAAGGGAACTCTGCTGAATCTGATTTTGATGGTACTGACGGCATACCCGTTGGCCAGACCCAAGGGAGAATTGATAGGCAGAAAGTTTTATGTAGTGTTTTTTGTAATCACCATGCTAATAGGCGGAGGTATGATTCCCACTTACTTGTTGGTATCAGGTTTGGGACTGAAGGATACCATATGGGCGCTGATTCTACCCGGAGCCCTTCCGGTTTCCAATATGGTCATTCTTATGAACTTTATACGTGAACTGCCCGCAGAGCTTGAAGAAGCGGCATCTTTGGACGGAGCCAGCCCTTTCCAGACATTAACATTAATTATTCTGCCTCTGTTAAAACCGGCGCTTGCCACAGTTGGACTGTTCTGTATGGTCGGTCACTGGAATGAATGGTTTAACGGTATGCTGTATATGAGTAATCCGGCTAACTATCCTTTGCAGACTTATTTACAGTCTTTACTTGTGAACTTTGAAAACATGCTGCAGGGGGACTCAACATATGATATCAAAGCATTGCTGTCCATGATGAATGTCAGGACAGGGCGCGCTGCGCAGTTGTTTTTGGGTGCGCTGCCAATTATGCTGGTATATCCTTTCCTTCAGAAATATTTTACAAAGGGACTTGTACTGGGCAGTGTAAAAGGTTAATCAGGCTGTCGTGTAAATAAATTTATGGAGGAGAATGATTATGTCGATTGTAATAGATGCAGAGAAGAAGATTTTTACTTTGCATACGGAAAATACAACATATCAGATGAAGGCAGACGGATTGGGTACATTTCTCCATGTCTACTATGGGGAACGAACGGATAACAGTGATAAATCCTATACAATCTGCTTTAGTGACAGAGGATTTTCAGGAAATCCATATGAGTTGGGAAAAGAAAGCAAAGTATATTCTTTAGATGTTCTTCCTCAGGAATACAGCTGCTTTGGTACAGGCGATTATCGTATCAGCGCATTTAAAGTACAAAATGAGAATGGCAGCTGTGCGGCAATACTTAGGTATAAGGGGTATAAGGTTAGTAAGGGAAAGTATTCAATACAGGGACTTCCGGCAGTATATGCTGAAGAGAAAGCATCTGATACGTTGGAAATAATTCTGGAGGATACCTATTCACAAGTGGAAGTACATCTTTTGTACGGAGTGCTTTACAAGAATGACATAATAACCCGTGCAGTGAAGATTATTAACAGAGGAACAAACGGCATAGTATTACAGAAAGCAGCCAGCATGAATCTGGACTGGATAAACGGCGATTATGAATGGCTTACATTTTATGGCAGACATGTAATGGAGAGAAATATGCAGAGGGAACGATTGGGACATGGCATTCATGCTGTAGGCAGCGTGCGCGGTACCTCCAGTCACCACTATAATCCGTTTGCCATCGTCTGTGAAAGGAATACAGATGAAGAAATAGGAAGGTGCTTTGGATTCTCATTTATTTACAGCGGAGAATTCCTGATGGAAGCAGAAAAAGACCAGGTAAATCAGACCAGACTTATTTGTGGTATTCACCCGGATAATTTTGCATGGAACCTGCAGGCCGGAGATGAGTTTGACACACCGGAGGTTATGATGACTTTTAGTGCGCAGGGATTTGGAACTATAAGCAGAAACCTGCATAAGACCATACGGGAAAATATCTGCCGTGGGGAATGGAAAGATAAACGCCGCCCAATACTTATTAATAACTGGGAAGCCACTTATTTCAATTTTACGGGGAAGCAGTTAGCAGGTATAGCAAAGAGTGCAGCAGAACTTGGAGTAGAGCTTTTCGTTCTGGATGACGGCTGGTTTGGAAAGCGTGATGACGACAATTCGGGACTTGGAGACTGGTTTCCTAACGAGGAAAAACTGGGATGTACGTTGAAAAAGCTGGCAGAGGAAATAGTGGACTGCGGAATGCAGTTTGGTCTCTGGTTTGAACCGGAGGGAATTTCCGAGGACAGCGATTTGTACCGTGAGCATCCTGACTGGGCAGTGGTAATACCGGAAAGGAAACCTGCGCTTAGCAGAAACCAACTTGTTCTTGATTTCTCAAGGAAAGATGTGCAGGACTATATCATAGGGCGAATGACGACGATTTTTGAAGAGACGCCGATTACATATGTAAAGTGGGATTTTAACAGAAGTATATGCGATAAGTTCAGTATGGCTCTTAATGCACAAAGCCAAGGCGAATTTGCCCATAGATATGTACTGGGGTTATATCGGGTGCTGGAGACTCTGACCACGCAGTTTCCTCATATTCTGTTTGAAGGCTGCAGCGGCGGAGGCGGGCGGTTCGATGCAGGTATGTTGTATTACACGCCGCAAATCTGGTGCAGTGATGATACAGATGCAATAGAGAGACTTACGATTCAGTATGGTACTTCCTTTGGATATCCTGTATCCGGTATGGGTTCACATGTTTCGGCGGTTCCTAATCATCAGACCGGACGCATTACTCCGTTTTCTACCAGAAGTTGTGTGGCAATGGCCGGGACTTTTGGTTATGAGCTGGATATCACTAAATTGTCTGAGGAAGAAAAGGATCAGGTACGAAAGCAGATATGCAAGTTTAAGGAATATTATAATTTGATTCAGTATGGTGAATATTATCGTTTACTTCCACCTTCGGACAGACAGTGTACTGTATGGGAAATGGCAGATCAAGGGGGCAGGGAAGCTCTGGTAAGTGCAGTATATCATCATGTGGGAGCGAATGAAGAGCCTGTTATTGTAAAGGTGCAGGGCCTGAAAGCTGAGTCAGATTATCGGATGTGCCTGAATATGGACGATGCGGAAAATATGCAGGATTGGAAAATGAAACAGTTTGAGAGTCATTTGCCATATGGTTATAAAAATGGGGAAACGATTACCGGAGCGGCATTGCAGCAATGCGGACTGGTAATTCCCGAAGCATTGGAAGAATATCAGGCATGGCAGATTCATATTATTGAAGTTTCATAATCAATGTAAAAGATAATTCAACATAATAATTTATAAAAGATTAGATGGAACCGGATAGGATAAGAATTATACCTGTCCGGTTTCTTTGTTGCTGACATGAGTGTGATTGTGGTATTCTGTTAGAGGTACAGATTCCGGTTTGTCTGTATTAGAAATTGTTTTGAAATGACTATAATCAATTAGTCATTCCTGTTTTGGTTAGGAGGGTCTGAAAATCATATGGAGCATAAATACATCAAAGAAGCATTATCCCATTACAATATACCGGAATCGGAAGTAGTTTTATTGCGGCACAACGAGAACATGACTTTTCGTGTCGGAACGGATTATCTGTTGCAGATTCATGATTCTGTGGAAGGATTCCGGACACGGCATATCTACGAGGGTTCGGATCGCACAGCGCTGCGTGAGACAGAGATAAAGTTTCTTTTGTATTTAAAAGAGCGGGGCATGGTAATCCGGGAACCGATAGAGAACTGTGATGGTGAATTTATCACAAAGTTGGATAACGGAATTATGGTTACAGTATCAAAGTGGATTGAAGGAGAGTCACTGGACAAGCTGGAACTGACTTCTGAATATTGCAGGCATATCGGGGCGCTGACAGCCGCATTGCATAGATGTGCAAAAGGATTTCAAGGTTTTCCTGTAATAGCGTATGACGGACAGCAGTGTGCCCGTATCAAGGAAAGTTTTCGGAACATAGATGGCAGCGGTTTGAACCCTGAATATTTTAAGACGATTCAAAGAACCTGTGATGCGGTCGGAATAGCATTGCAGAAAGTTCAAAATGAGTTTCTGGTGCTGCATGCGGATTTGTCACCATCAAATATTCTGGTTGCAAAAGACGGTCTTGCTGCAATTGATTTTTCGCTTTTTGGGATGGGACACCCGATGTTTGACCTTGCAAATTTATTTGCAACTATTAATGGGTTAGTGTGTCGGCAGAAAATTGCCGAAGGGTACATAGATGCAGGCGGCATCATTCATTATGGGGCGCTGGATGCCTGCTTTGTACTGTCCATTCTGGGAAGTATCGCAATTCATTTTGAGCAATGGAGCAGACAGGATTGGTTTGAAGGCAGGATGAAGCGGTGGTGTAAAGAAAGTTTTGAACCGTTTTGTTCAGGCGAAAGATTGTTTGCAGATGATTTTTATCTGATTCATGCGGGATGATGAATCAACGATAAAGGACGAAATCGAGAGGTATCTTGACAGGAGAAGAGTTATATGACAAAATTTATCAAATATAAGTGAGAAAGGACGAAAAGAGATGAATTATCGTGAATTTGGAAAAACAGGAGAGAAGATTTCAGCACTGGGCTTTGGATGTATGCGCTTCCCGGAATATAAGGAGGGAGAAAAGAACTTTGTGGACCAGGACAAGGTTGATGAAATGATTGCTTACGCTTATGAGAATGGCGTGAACTATTTTGATACCGCTCCCAGTTATTGCAACTCGAACAGTGAAGCTGCCCTGGGACAGGCTGTAAAGGATTTCAGGGACAAGATCCTCATCTCTACTAAATGTCCCATAGATGCAGGCATGGGAGCCGATGGTTACAGAAAACTTTTGGAGACCAGCCTTTCCCGTTTGGGTACCGACCACGTTGATTTTTACCATTTCTGGGGCATCAACCGCGGTGTTTACGAAAATGTAATCCTGAAAGAGGGTCTCCTTGAGGCTGCCGCAAAGGCCAAGAAAGAAGGGCTCATCCGTCACATTTCTTTCTCTTTCCATGATGCACCGGAATCGATTAAGTACATCGTTGACACCTCTGAGGAACGCGGTATAATGATGGAATCCATGCTCTGCCAGTACAATCTCCTTGACCGCTCCAATGAAGAAATGATTAAGTACGTAAACGAAAAGGGTCTTGGCACTGTTGCCATGGGACCTGTGGGCGGCGGCAGGCTTGCGGCTCCTACGGACCTTTACGCAAAACTCACCGGCAAGGCTTCCATCGCTACATACGAACTGGCATTCAAGTTCTGTCTTGGCAACCCGAACCTGAACTGCGCTCTTTCCGGTATGCAAAACCTGGACATGGTTCAGAAGAATGTAAAGGTTGCGTCCGATGATACGGCATTCTCGGCAGAAGAATGGGAGCAGCTGGGAGTTGCGATGGAAGAAATCAAGAAGTTTTCGGAGCTTTACTGCACAGGCTGTAAATACTGCCAGCCCTGTCCGGTTGGAATCGATATCCCGCGGATTTTTGAGATGTATACCTATTACAATGTATATGGTCTTAAAGACCATGCAAAGAATATGATGAAAAATTATGTCCAGCATGAAGGCAAGACCTTTGCGGACTGTAAAAAGTGCGGTATCTGTGAAAAGAAATGCCCCCAGCATCTGGCAATCAGGGAGCATCTTGAAAAAGTCTGCAAAATTTTATGTGCTTAACTTTGTATCAGACATCCGGACAGGATAAGAATCATGCCTGTCCGGCCCCCAAACTGCATGGTTTTGATGAAAGGAGCTTTGTGGTATGAAATTTATCTGATGATTATAATGTCAACGGAATGTGAATACCGAAAATACTAAACAATGGATACATATATATGGGCAACCGGAATTTTGCAGGAGCAGTTTGGAAAGCTACAATTCGTTAATGATTCCGACACCTTCCATTTCCCGTAAGGTTTGCAGATAGACATTTTTGTTGACACCTTTCGGTATTCTGAATGTGGTCATAATCTGAAAATATTGTCCCTTTGCCTTCGGCTTGTCCACCACAAAGGTATCGATAAAGCACTGATCTTCATTCAACTTTTGGGTAATATTCGTAATTTCTTTGCCGCTGGTCGCCTCAATATAGAGCGTCATGTATCTTGAATGCTTATATACCTTACTTTCGATATACGGAACAAAATGTACCCCTGCAAGCCAGAGTACGGTCAATATGACAGCCCCGTCGATAAAGCCGATTCCTACCGCCAGACCGACGCAGGCACAGGTCCAAATGCTCGCAGCAAAAGTAAGTCCCTTGATACGGTGACCGGACACAAGGATAGAGCCGGCACCCAAAAATCCAACGCCGCTGATGGCTTGCGCGGCAATTCTGGAGATATCAAGCCGCCCCGGATAAAGCGCCTCAAGGTACTGTTCTAAAAGCATGATCATTGTAGCTCCGAGGCATACGGTAATTATGGTCCGCACACCGCCGCCGCGGCGCTTTGCACCTCTGTCGATACCGATTACCGTTCCGAGTACAAGGGATACGGTCATTCGAATCATAATGCTGCTCCATGTCCAATCTGAAAATGAAAGAGTAAACATATCAAATACCTCACTGATTGTAACGAATTTTATGGGGGCAATTTTATTATAGGAAATTATTATTCCGTTGTAAATATTTAGATAATATTACTTTTCGGCGCTGTTCAAATTTAGTTTACATTGACATAAAAGTCTGTATTTCTTAGAATTGGCATATATATCAGAAATGTAAATGACTATAACGGTCAATGAATTTTGATTCATTGAGTTTACGTGAGTAGTAGTCAATTCCCAGTTTCAGAAGGAGATTGAAAATGAGAAAATTAACTATAAATTTAACGTTAGCACTGGTATTAACACTAACTCTATCTGGATGTGGAAGCTCGTCAGGTTTAGGAAGTAAAGATACAAATATAAGTGAAAATACAAATGTAAATGAAAACACCAATGGAGTCATAAGTGAAAGCATAGCTGCCCCCACTGACATTTCTACAGCCGAAGTACCTGACTCATCAAATGGCAGTACGTCAACCATAGAAGCAGTACAGGGCGGCCCATATGGCAGGATTTCCGTATCGTTACCCGACGGTTGGAGCTATGAAGCGTGTCCGATTGACAGTGATGCTTTGATTAATGGCATGTACGGAATCCATTTATATCCTGAGGATAAGTCTGATGGCTATATTGAGCTTGCCTATGTAGAGTTTTTTGGCGTATGCGGCACAGGGCTTGAAACGGAAAACGCAACTATTGCTGGAAGCCCTGCCAATATTGGAACTTATGATAATCATGAATATTGGGATTTTATTTCATTTCAGGATGAAAATGAAGGTATAGTTGCATTGACATATTGTGTGGATAATTGGTGGAGTGACTATGGTAATCAGACTTTGGCTATCCTTGATACGCTGTCGTTTGACCAGAGTATCAAAGAGGGCGGAGCATATGTTTACGGTGCGGAATCAGAAGTAGGAGAGATAGGACTGTCTTTCTCTTTGAAAAATATATCTTCTACAGGAGCGACTCTTGTATTTAACTGTTACGATGAAGCTGCTCCGACAGGCAGCCTTCAATTTGGGGATGATTTCATTATTGAGATACAGAAAAACGGTAAATGGGAAGAAGCTCCGATTCCCATAGAAGGGAATTATGCGTTTCATGACGTTGCCTATGTGCTTAAAGGCGATAAAGCAGAAATGGATATGGAATGGAAATGGATATATGGAGAACTTGAACCGGGTGAGTACAGGATAAAAAAGAGTGTTGATGATTTTAGGGCGAGTGGAGATTATGACGAATATACAGTTTATGCGCAATTTGTTCTGAACTGATTTAAGGTAAGAAGGGGAAAATAAAATTGAACAGATAATACAATGAGCTGTCCTGATTTGGGGCAGCTTATTTTTGATGAAATGATTATATATTGGGATTCAGGTGGCAAAAGCTACTTTTTATGAACTAAGGCGGCAGATTGCGTAAAATGTTCTTTCGCACCTGGTTTAGGAATATGGATTTTCTAAATATTCCGGTGATGTTGTGTATACCGAACGCAACCACCCGATATTCGCCGTCCGGGCTCAGAGCGGGCTTTTCGGGATATCCGTGTCCCGAAATTGCTAGTGTATTATCTTTTAAATAAGTGGACTGAATATCTCCGCCATGGTATAATAAATCCAGATAAATTTGGAGGACAATGCCATGGGAAGAAATACATCATCTATCGAACTTACAAAAGCAGACCGCGATTACCTTGAACTGCAAACGAGAGCACGTACCATTCAAGCACAAACTGTTATCCGTGCAAGGATCATTTTACTCAAAGCCGATGGTATTTCAATTGAAGAAATAGCTGACAAAGTTGGTATAAACAGAAAAAGTGTTATGCTCTGCATCAGGAAATACAAGGAAGGCGGCATTGAAAATGCGCTTTTTGATGCACCTGGTCGTGGCAGGAATTCTGAAATCACGGATGAGGAAAAAGCATGGATTATCAATCTTGCCTGCCAAAAGCCAGCGGAGTTTGGATACGCAGCTGAGACATGGACATATGCCAAGTTGACATCCCATATCAATAAAACAGCAGAAGCAGCAGGATTTACAAGACTTTCCACCATACATAAAAGTACAGTAAATACCATACTTAAAGAAGCAGATATAAAGCCCCATAAAATCACATATTATTGTGAAAACCGTGGTCCTGATTTCGATGCCAAAATGCACAATGTTCTTCTGGTGTATAAACAGATTTCGATCCAGTTCGATGAGGACGGAAATCTTATTCCATTCTCCGGGGATGGGCAGATAGTACATGTACTGTCCTATGATGAAAAGCCGGGCATACAGGCTATAGGCACAACATCAGAGGATCTGATGCCTGATGAGCAACACAGTGAGATTTGCTGTGATTATGATTACAAAAGGCTAAGTACAGTATCACTTCTCGCAGCCATAGACCTCCAGACAGGGGAATGCATTCCGCGTATCAGGGACAAACATAGCAGCAAGGAATATATCGAATTTTTAAAGCTGCTGGACGGAAAATACCCCAAAGGAGATAAAATACGTATAGTGCTTGATAATCTCAAAGTACATACTTCTGATGAAACAAAGAGATATCTTGCCACCGTTCCCAGCAGGTTTGAATTTGTGTTCACCCCAAAGCACGGTTCATGGCTTAACATGATTGAAGGCTTTTTCAGTAAATTGACCCGCCAGATGCTCCGAGGTATCCGTGTAAAATCTAAGGAAGAGCTCATAGACCGCGTATATAAATATTTTGATGAAGTGAACGAAGAGCCAGTTGTATTTCACTGGAAATATAACCTTGATGATGTTGATGTATCGGAAGTGGTTATTGTTGATACACTTCCGATTAAAAAGCCCAGTTAATTAAAGACTAACTATTAAAAGTCAAGCCTAAAATGAAATTTTTAGAATGAAT
>CAZRKN010000023.1:0-58993 GCA_964600805.1 uncultured Bacteroides sp.
AATTTGATCCTTAATGACTGAACTAATCTCTTCTGGTCTTAAATTCATGGATCATACGCACCTTTCTATTAGAATTAAATTTATATCTGAACTTTCAATAAATCTCTCTGCAGTTCATTTAATTTCGTTCTGATGCTGCTGTCTACGACTCTGTCACCGATACGGATCACCATACCGCCAATCAATGCAGCATCTTGTTTGTAATGCATTTCCATAGACTTATAACTTGTTGTATCAAGAAGCCTACGTTCAATCTTTGCACGCTGTTCATCTCTTAACTGAATCGCTGTTGTTACCGTGGCAACTCCTATTCCTTTATACTTCTTTACTTCCATAGTAAAGTATTCCAGAATTTCGTCCATCTCCTGATAACGATCCTTAGAAATTATAATTGTCATAAACCCCAGCAGTTCATCGGAAATTTTTCCCTTGAAAACATTATTAAGGACTGTAAGCTTCTCCTCTTTGATGATCTTGGGATGTTCCATAAGCCTGCCGAATTCATCATTTTTCTTAAGAATCGCTCTGAGCTGCTGTATTTCTTCAAACAGCTCATCAACTTTGTTTTCTTCTGTTGCAAGTTCAAACAGCGCATCTCCATATGTCTTTGAAATTAGCTTAGCCATGTACTGTCACCCATTTCGCTCAGCGTTTCATCAATCAGACTATCCTGAACAGTCGTATCAATTGCCGCATTTACGACCTTTCCTGCCATCAAAGATGCCAATACCACCATCTCACGCTTTACTTCGTCAGCCGCTTTCTTCTTCTCCAGTTCGGCTTCCGTATTCGCTCTTTCAACAATTCTTGCGGCTTCTTCTTTTGCCTGTGCCACAATCTTATTCTCGTTAGCCAATGCTTTCTTTCGAGCTTCGCTTAAGATGCTTTCCGCTTCTTTATCAATATCTCTTAACCTGGCTTCATACTCTGCCTTTAACTCTCTTGCGTCCGCCATATCCTTTGCAGCGTTATCAAGTTCTCCCTTAATCTTGTCCTGTCTCGCCTGAAGCATGTTCCTTACAGGATTAAATAAGAAGTGTGATGCTACCAGAAATAAAGTAACGACTGCAATAATTGACAATACCGCATCCGAAATCAACTGAAGATCCAAATCAAAAAGTCTTGGCTCCATTTCAGCCGACGCAAGTATCAGATTCATACTTATTATCGTATTCAAGCTCTAAGCCTCCTTTCACCATTTTTTGCCAAGAGGCTCTTATTTTGCTAAAGGCTTTACGAACAAAAGCAGGAATGCAATCAGCAAGCCATACAGACCTGTGGTCTCTGCTACAGCCTGTCCAAGAAGCATGGTAGAGGTAATATCCGACTTTGCTCCCGGATTCCTTCCAACCGCTGCTGCCGCATGTCCCGCCGCAATACCCTGTCCAACACCGGGTCCGATACCTGCAATAACTGCAAGTCCCGCGCCAATCGCTGAACATCCTAAAATAAACTCTCTGTTAAATTCCATTTCTGTTTCCTCCTTTTATAACTTTTCTTTATTTACTTTATTGATACATTAATAACACTCCGGTAAAAATCAGCCGTCTTCGGCATCTTTCGGACAAAGCTTAATCGCTCGTCGTACATGCATCTGTTATATATGTCATTGTCAGCATACAGAATACATATGTCTGAATCGCTCCTGAGAACAAATCAAAATAAACATGAAGTACTGCCGGCCACACAATGGCTATCTTGGATAACAGTCCGTAAACCAATGCCAGCATAACTGTTCCTGACAAAACGTTTGCGAACAAACGCAGTGAAAGAGAAATCGGCACCGCAACATCTCCTATTATATTGATAGGCGCCCAGAACGGCCATGGGTCACATAATCCGGCAATAAAGCCTTTAACTTTCTGATATCTTAACTTGTTAAAAAGAATCAAAGTAAAAGTCATGACGCCAAGCGGAAAAGTAACTCCGTAGTCAGCCGTAGGCGGCCGCAAACCGAACAATCCGGAGATATTACTTAGAAGAATAAAGATAAATATGGTTCCGATATAATTTCGGAACTGGGGCGAAAATTTACCCATAACGCCACCGACCATATTGTCCAACATTTCCACAACCATCTCAACGATGTTCTGGAAAGTCCCCGGAACTTCAGATGCATGTTTGATTGCCTTGTTTGCCGCAATACAAAATCCAATGATCACCAACATGACAATCAAAAGGCAGACATGCGTCGTCGTAATCCAGACGGTCTGTCCGAAAAGCTGATAAGAAAACACTCCATGTATCATAAAATCTATATCAGCGTCCGCAGACAATAGAATTCCTTGCCCCATAATCTCACCCCCTTCTATACTAAAGTTATTGCGTCCCAAATACTTTGGAACTGATTCTATGGATAAAAGGCTGCATATATGCAGACACTTTCATTCCCATATATCCTAAAAAAGCGAAAATCGGATCGGCAAATCCGCTATATGCAAGCAGTACTATTACGGCCATCAATACAAAATTCCTTACAAGGCTTTGTCCTCCGATTTTTTTTACCGCGTCCTTTTCGGTCATATCCAGCCCCCGGTCTAACGCCCACCACATATGAATAGCACCCGTTATTCCAAGTACTACGCCAATCCACAAACCAATGCTATAGTCCGGTCTACGCGAAAATATCAAAAGAACTGCCTGGCATACTATACCATAGAGGAAAATACCCAGACACAGTTCAAAGAGCGTTGTATCAACTTTTTTCTTCCGGCTTTTTTCCATGGCAATCAACTTCCCTATTACTCTCGCTGCGCTTTCGCGTATCAGCGGGAACTTCGTATATTTTCTTAGCAAACTTCATTACATTCCTGAATCCGGCGGCAGCCCCGACAAAAAAAAGGACAACCACCCATATACCGGTTCCGCACTTTTCATCTATATAAATACCTATGATAGTACAAAGAAAAATAGGAACCAGCATATTGATGCCAAACTGACTTACCATCATCAGGGCATGATAGACATTTTTGTTATATTTCACAGTTTTTCCCTTTCAAGGGCTTTTTTATATCCATAAATAAAATTATATCCAGTTTTTGTCTAATTGTCCAGTAATTTTCCAGTAAACCTGCCATAATCTTGTAGAAATGTTACTATAATTACAGACACGCAATACAGTAACATCTGTAATCTCAAAAAGAATAACTTATCGTTGACTTTTTAGATAATGCAGTGTAACGTTTTATATATAGATAACGAAATGTGATCAGTAATTAATGCTTAATTAAAAAACAACAAATCAGGAGATAATATGCCAGAACTTATATTGTATCGCAAAAGAATCATTCCGGAAGAATGCATACTGTTAAAAGATGATAAAATCCTGCATCAGGACGAAAAGACGATTGTTACCTGCTGGAATTCTTTAAAACCAAAAAAGGAGCTTCACCACGGCTATTCCTGTTATTTTCTGAGCGAAGGCTGCAAAGTCAGCAAATTCTACCGACAGGATAATTCCTTAATGTACTGGTACTGCGATATTGTAGAATATGAATATCAATCCGAAACAAATACATATACCGTTACAGACCTTCTGGCCGATGTCGTAATTTATCCCGACGGCTTCGTAAAGGTTGTGGATCTCGATGAACTTGCCGACGCGCTGGAGCAGAAGCTAATATCGGAAGATACCCTGAAAAAAGCCCTTCTCAGCCTGAACAATCTGTTGAAAATTATTTATTCGGGCAATTTCAGCCGCTTTCAGGCACCCATTGAACAAATCATAAACCAGAATGTATAACATGTGATATTGAATCCCGGCAGTACCCGTAGATTTGCAGTATACAATATCTCAGTAAAAAATATGTCCGCCTATAGTATATTTAGGCGTAACTCCACTTACAGGCGTCCTGAAATAAAGGCATGTCCCAACATTGGTCGTGCCTGTCATAACCTCATCTGCCGCCTGATAGCAACTCGGTGTCGCCCTGTTTTCTGCCAGCGCTAACGCCAGCCTTCCGCTCGCTACCGGCGAAAATTGCTTATTTTGATAAATAACGCCCACTATTGTATTCGGATAAACCGAGCTTAACACTCTGTTCATAACAACTGAACCAACCGCCACCTTGCCTTCGTATGGTTCTCCTCCGGCTTCACAATAAATCAGATTCGCCAGAAGATATCTGTCATCTTCCGCAAAACTAACCTCTGAAATATCCCGCCAGCTCGACTGAGCCGCCAACTGTGTCATACGTATCTCTTCGGCAAGTTTTGCTCTCAGCGCCGTAAGATTTTTGTCCTGCTCTTTAAGCTGCTGTTCATATGCTTCAGCAGCGGCTTCTGCATCCGAAATTTGGTCTGACGTAACTGCAAGCGAGTTACTTGCCTGCCTGACCAGCCCTGACACGCGGCCCTGCTCTGCTTCTACCTGAACCTTATATTGATCCATCTCGCTCTTGTCTGATTCCAACAGCGCTTTGTCCGCTTCCAACTGCGCCGCTATTTCTTCAATCTTCTCCTGTGTATCTATGTAACTCTGTAATGTACGCTGTTGATATGCTGACAACTGTTCAATATAATCACCCCGATTCAACATATCCGAAAAGCTTTCGGAAGCAAAAAACATTTCCAGATACATGCTGTCTCCATCTTCATACATGAACTGAATCAGCTTTTTCATATTTTCATATTGTGAATCTTTTACAGCTATTGCATCTTCCAAGTCTTTATTAGCCTGTTCAATCTTCAGATTGGTAGCCTCTATCTCGCTTTCCTTATCAGCAATCTTAGTCTCCAGCTCGCTCAGATTAGTGCTCACCAGTGACAATTCCGTATTCAGATTGGACAAAGTGCCCTGCAGAGAATCCTTCTTATCATTCAAGTCTTCCAGATTCTCCATCGTTTCCTCAAGATGCGACTGTGTATTGTTACGCTCTTCTTCCGCCTGCTGAATCTGTTGTCTCGTCTCTTCTGTGGCATAAACGTAAATCGGCAGCATACAAAGCAACAGGGTGAAAATCAATGCCGCTGCATTCTGTTTGGATTTCATAAAACCCTCCTCAATATATGATGGAACAGACTTCAAGCCGGCTTTCTATTGCAATGTCTCATTAACCATAGCCACTCTTCTTTTATGCTTTTCTTCTTCCGAAAACTCTGTGTGCAGAAAAGCATCCACAATACTAACAGCAAGATTATTTCCTATGATGCCGCCTCCCATCGCAAGTACGTTAGCGTCATTATGAAGTCTTGTCAGCCTGGCAGATATTGTATCGGAGCACAGGGCACAACGGATACCCGGTATCTTATTTGCCACCATGGAAATTCCGATTCCGGTCGTACAGATAACGATGCCCTTCTCGCAATCGCCTCTGGCAACCGCTTCAGCTACCGCTTTTCCGTATATGGGATAGTCGCATGAGCTTTTATCCATACATCCGTAATCCTTAAATTCAATTCCCTGTTCCTCCAGATAGCTGATTACCGCCTTCTTCAAATCAAAACCGCCGTGGTCGCTTCCAATTCCTATCATTTTTATCCCTCCCGCTTAAGCTCTGTTCATATGTTTCCCTAATATAATATCATACTTTTTTAAATTTGGCTATCTTCTCCATAATATTGCAATGAATTCAATCAATCTCATTCAAATATTGCAATATTCCCATATGTATAGCCCATGCGAGCTTTTCCTGATAATAGTCTGATTCCAGTTTCTGTGCCTCATCTCTATTGGAAAGAAAACCACACTCCACAATCACAATAGGGGAGGATGTTTTTTTCAGGAGATAATAACTGTCGTTGGCTTTTGCAACGCGGGTATTATTTCTATCTACGGTATTCAATAACACCTGTTGTATTTTCTCTGCAAGCTGCTGGCTCTGTTCACTGTTTGCATAGTAAAAAGTCTGCGCACCATGTACGTATTCTTCGTGATAGCTGTTTTGATGAATACTTACTGTCACAACAGGCTTAGTTGATTCTATAAGTTCTACACGCCGCTTCATGTCCTGTACCTTTTTATTGGAGGCATTTTCATCATACAAACCCACGTCAGAGTCTCTGGTCAGAATTACTTCCACGTCCTCCTGTTCCAGAAACTGCTGCAGCTTCTTAGCGATTTCCAAATTGATATCCTTCTCCAGTGCTCCACCGGCACTTACTTTACCCGGATCCGCTCCCCCATGACCTGCATCAATAACGACAATCGGTTTCTCTTTGTTGTCAGCGACACTGCCGGAGGCAGTTTGCGAAGTCCGTCGATATGCAAAGAAATATACCACCGTCATGGCAAGCAATACCGCAGTTACTCTTACTATCGTTTTCAGGTTTTCTTTCTGTTTCATATACTCATTCCTACATAATTGTATTGTTATACTTTATGCAGGATAATCTCAAAATATCATTGACTAAAAGCCATTAATACCCCGACTCTAGTATTCTTCTTCAGGAGCCTCTTCTTTTTCCCCGATGTCACTGACCGGTTTTTCCAGTCCTTCAATTTTAATATTATTTTTTTCAGCATAATCCCACAATGCAGCATGAATAGCTTCCTCGGCAAGCAGAGAACAATGCACCTTTACAGGCGGCAATCCATCCAAAGCCTCCATAACTGCTTTATTAGTCACCTGCAGCGCTTCCTGCACAGTCTTACCCTTAACCAGTTCCGTTGCCATACTGCTGGTCGCAACTGCAGCGCCGCAGCCAAATGTCTTGAATTTTGCTTCCCTGATAACTCCTTTTTCATCTATATCAAGGTACATGCGCATGATATCCCCGCATCTGGCATTTCCGACAGTTCCGACACCGCTTGGATTCTCCATTTCTCCCACGTTCCTCGGGTTATTAAAATGATCCATTACTTTCTCGCTATACATTCTCCGTTCGCTCCTCTTAATTTATTCATTTTGATCAGGCCAACATTTTATTTCTGTTTCTTTATGAAATCTTCATACAAAGGAGACATATTTCTAAGCCGCTCCACTATTTCCTTTATTTTATCCACAGTAAAATCAATCTCTTCTCTGGTCGTCTTCTCAGATATGGTAAGCCTCAGTGAACCGTGTGCTATTTCATGCGGCAGTCCGATTGCCAGCAGCACATGGGATGGGTCTAAAGAGCCCGATGTACATGCAGAACCGCTTGATGCGCAAATGCCATTCTGATCCAAAAGAATCAACAATGACTCTCCTTCAATAAAGCGAAAGCAGAAATTTGCATTATTGGGCAATCTTTTAGTCCTGTCTCCATTCAGACGGGAATACGGGATTTCTGTCAAAATGCGTTCAATCATATAATCCCTTAGTTCCGACTCATATCTGCTGCGTTTATTAAGTTCGTCAAAAGCAAGCTGCGCTGCCTTGCCAAAGCCGGCAATTCCGGGTACATTATGTGTCCCTGCTCTTCTTTGTCTCTCCTGCGCCCCGCCATGAATGAATGAACGAATCTTGACGCCCTTACGTATATACAGCAAACCGATTCCTTTCGGTCCTCCAAGCTTATGCGCACTTGCGCTCATCATATCAATATGCATCTTATCCACATCTATCGGAATATGCCCAAATGCCTGCACTGCATCCGTATGAAACAGGACTCCGTTCCCCTTTGCGATCTCACCGATTTTTTCAAGCGGCTCTATCGTTCCGATTTCATTATTTGCCGCCATTATGGAAATCAAAATCGTGTCAGGGCGAATCGCCGCCTTTAATTCATCAGGATTTACCAGACCGTTTTCATCCACATCCAGATAAGTAACCCTGTAGCCCTTTTTCTCCAGATATTCAGCCGTGTGAAGAATGGCATGATGCTCGATTTTGCTCGTAATGATATGTTTTCCTTTTTCCGCATACGCTTCTGCCGCCGCCTTCAACGCCCAGTTATCGGATTCACTGCCTCCGCCTGTAAAATAGATCTCTTCGGGTGCGGCACCAATACCTGCCGCCAGCGTTTTTCTTGCCTCATCAACCGCTTTCTTAGCATCTCCCGCAAAGGTATAGATAGCGGATGGATTCCCATAATATTCCGTAAAATATGGTATCATGGCATCCAGAACTTCTTTATATACTTGTGTAGTTGCCGCATTATCCAGATAAATTAATTTATTCATATTAATAACCATGCTCCTTTCTCAGCCTGCAAATTTGTATGTGTGCTATGCACACATTTCTCAAGCACAAATTTGCGATTGAAAAATCAAAGATTTTTCAACCTGTTACCTCACATTCTTAATCAAACTGCCACTCAATAATTGTGCATTTTAAATACTGTATTGATCTGACAATTCCGCCTGCCATTCCAGCATATCCGCCAGAGTAATATTATCTACCACTTTACTGACGGCTTCGTATATTTGTTCCCATATTCTGATCGTGACGCAGTGTGTCCTGCGTTCGCACTCTTCCCTTTCTTCCCCGACGCAGCTTACAGGAGTCAATTCTCCCTCTGTTAACCGCAGAATCATTCCTACCGTGTATTCGGAAGGCTCTCTTTTCAAAAGATAGCCTCCCTGCGCTCCTCTTATACTCCTTACATAACCCGCCTTATTTAAGACTGAAATAATCTGTTCTAAATATTTATCCGATATCTCCTGCCTTTTGGCAACATCTTTCAAGCTGATCGGCCCGCCTGTACCGTATGTTGCCAAATCCAACATTAAACGCAGCGCGTATCTTCCTTTTGTTGAAATTTTCATAAAAAAACTTTACTCCTCTCCCAACCTTTTCATAGTTTTTCGGTATGAATACTATTATAATACTACTTTATTATAAAAAATCAACTTTTATTTTAAATTTTATACTGACTTTTATGACGCTAACTCAGGCTATTTGTTCTATATCCCTGTAATATCCTTGACAATCTCAGCCGCGATAATCAGTCCTGCTGCAGGAGGAACAAAAGAAACACTGCCCGGAACCGAGCGTCCCTCCGCAAATTTAATGGGCTCTTCTTTAGAATATAATACCTTCAATTTCTCTACACCGCGCTTGCGCAGTTCCCTCCTCATGACTTTTGCCAATGGGCATACGGAAGTCTGATAAATATCCGCGATTTCAAACCTTGCAGGATCGAGCTTGTTCCCTGTTCCCATACTGCTGATAATCGGTACGCCGGCTTTCTGCGCCTGTAAGACGAGCTCTATTTTAGCAGTTATGGTATCTATGGCATCTGCCACATATGAATAACGGGTGAAATTAAATTGTTCTGAATTATCCGGCAGATAAAAACATTTATATACATTTACTTCCGCATCAGGATTTATTGATAAAATTCTTTCCTTCATTACATCCGCTTTGTATCTTCCCAGAGTATCTTCCGTGGCAATAATCTGCCGGTTAATGTTCGACAGACTTACCTTATCGTTATCTATCAGATCAAAACGTCCTACACCGCTTCTGACAAGCGCTTCTGTCACATATCCGCCTACGCCGCCGATACCGAATACCGCAACATGCGCCCGGCTCAGCTTATCCATCGCCTCACAGCCTAATAATAATTCCGTTCTTGAAAACCGCTCTGACATATTAATACCATTCCCCTCTCCCAGCCTGCAAATCTGTATGTATGCTCTGCATACATTTTGCTCTGCATACACTTTGCTTTGCATACATTGTACTTTGTATACATCTCAAAAAAGCAAAAAGCCAGAGCAGGCTTCTCTGACTTTTTACCCAATATCATATCATATGTTATTTATTTATATATTCCTCTATTACATTCCAAACGGATGCTTTTTCCAGTCCCAGCCTCCAACTTGCCACACCTGCGATATTGTAATTGTCCATAATATTCAGTTTCACCTGAATGGATTCATCATCCTCAAGCCACACCTGGATAAAACTGTCACCTGATTGATATTCTCCATAGTTCTGGCAGGTTGCCTCGTCCCATTTTATCTCCATGTGATGATTTTCAACATACTCCTCTGCCATTCCCATTCCGACAGCCTGACTGCTCAGCGTGCTTCCCTTAGTCTCCCAAATCCTTGTATAAAACGGAACTGCATTGATGACTTTACCTGCCGGAACTTCTTCCGTAGTCTTCGCAATACCGTTTTCAACATAATCAATCGAAGCAACGGAACCTGCTTCTTCGCTGTTCCCATGATGTTCGTCATAACCCATTATGATCACATAATCAGCTACCAGCCCCTGTTCCTTCCTGTGGTAGTGGTTATTGTAACCCATCGGCACATAATTATCTACAGACAGGATTATACCGTTTGCCCTGCATGGTATGGACAATTCCCTGATAAACTCAATAAAACCTTCTCCCGCATCAACGCTTATATTCTCAAAGTCAATATTCAGCCCATCCAAATCATACTCAGTCGCTGCAGCAATCAGATTATCTATCAGCTTGGTTCTTGTAGACGTCTTGGAAAGAAGCGTATACATATCAATTGTTTCCGTATTTGAAATATTGCTTATAAGCGCCCATACTTCCAATCCCTTATCGTGCGCCGAATTTACATATTCCTTAGAAGCGAGGCTGGTAAAATCGCCCTCAGTGCCCGAAAGCACGAACCATGTAGGCGAAACGGTATTCACACCTTTAGTATTGGCAAGCAATCCCGCTAATGTGTCATTGCCCCCCAGATCATATACGGCATGCCACGCCAGATTAATTTTATAATCCTTGGAAATACTCGCATATTCCGGCTCCACGTAGTCTGTCACAGGCACCGGCTGCTCGCTGCGTATATCTTCCAGTCTTTTATTTTCCACATAACCTATAAAGGAGTCCTTCGTTTTCACCTTAGTCCACGTTTCCATCTCTTCAAGTATGATGACCGTATCTCCCATCGATACATCCGTAAGGATATCGCTTTTAATTCCACCCTTATACCTTACCTGTGTATCTTTATTAATATCCGCTACCATCCGCTCATCCCACTGTGTATATATCTGCATATGATACGGCTCCGTAAAAAGCTCATAAGAAAAATTAGCATACTGTTTTACAAAATCTGCCGCAACATAAAGAACTTCGCCCTCATATCGGGAAATAACATATCCCACGTCATTATACTCATCCATGCCTGACTGAAGGACGGATGAGCCTATTTCCGTACGTATAATTGCATTGGGTGTCGTATATATAAGAAGTTTCTCAATCTTATCTTCATAAAATCTGTCGTTAAAATACTTGTGCACTGTGCCAAAGTCAAAATAACATATGTTATCCCATATCTTCGCACGCTCTTCTATGCGGTCATCCTGAAGAATGATGGGTACGTCATCCGTCCCCGTAATCTCAAAGTATTCTTCTAAATCCGCGCGTTCCTTTGAATATGAATACCGTTCCACTATCTGGGAGCCAAAAGCCACTCCCGCAACAATAAAAATAAGGACGATTGCAACAAGTACCGGAATTACTTTTTTCATTTATCCAGCTCCTTTCTAATCGTCCTTATTATAACAGACTATAACCGCAACGTCATTATCATTTTTTACTTTTTTTGACTGTTTTCGCGTAGGAGGTGCAAAAGAAGCGGGGACTTCCTGTATTTTATTATATCCGCAAAATTACAGTCTAACCATATTCCGTAAAACCGTTTGATGCTCCAAAAGAGGTTCGTGGTTTATTAACATACAGTCTCCGATTTATACAAAAAATGGAAAATATAAAAAACTCTATAAAACGCTTGTAATAATCCGTAAGATGCTTCCGACATGCTCAAAAAATAAAAATAGCTGTATAACCTTTTCAATCCTTGTGAATTATAATTGTGAAAATAGCGAATGAAAAAAATTATTCTACGATCAGGCACATAAGCCTGTAAGACTTTCTCATACTATATACAGAAGTATTATATAATTAGTGTATAAGAAACAGATTTCTTTATTAAATTTTGCATTGCCTCCTTTCTAAGCAGATTGTCAGGAGACATCTTACGGATATTATATCCAAAATTTGACAGGAAATCAAGTAAATTCTTGGAATAAAATAAAATTTATTAAATTTTTTTAAAGAGTTTTGTCATACTATTGACTTAAATCAGAACAGAGTATAAGATGGTAGAGCAGAAAACATCTTTTTGCACTAACTATTCACACAACTTAGGGAGTATCAGTATCTTATTAGTAAGGATGTGATATTATGAAAATCGAAAAAGTAAATGAACATCAAATTCGCTGTACGCTTACAAGGGAAGACCTTGCAGACAGGGAATTGAAAATAAGTGAATTGGCATATGGTACCGAAAAAGCAAAGAACCTGTTCCGCGATATGATGCAGCAGGCTGCTTATGAATTTGGCTTTGAGGCGGAGGACATTCCTCTCATGATAGAAGCGATACCGTTAAATGCGGAATGTATCGTTCTCATTATTACCAAAGTAGAAGACCCGGAAGAGCTGGATACCCGCTTTTCCAAATTTGCCCCTTCCGTGCACGAAGACGACAGGGACGGGGATGAGGAGGAGGATCTCATTGATGCGCTTGCTGATAATACCGACGAAATGTTAAACATGCTGCGCAGGATTGACCAGCAGAACAAACCCTCTGCCGCTCCAGAATCGGAAAAGCCCCACAGCGTTCCTGTTAAGGAGAACATTTCCGTACCGCATACCAGCCGTATCTTTTCATTTGCTTCACTCTATGATGTAATGAGACTCGCTCATATTGCCGCGCCTCTCTATAACGGCTCCAATTCATTATATAAAAAAGGCAGTGACGGCACATATCTGCTTATTGTCAGTCCTGTCGGGCAGATTGCTGCAGATTACAACCGTCTGTGCAACATTCTCTCGGAATACGGACGCCCCGAACACTACTCTTCCGCTGTGGAGTCCTATATAGAAGAGCACTGCGAGCCGGTCATTAAAGATAAAGCAATTCAATCATTAGCAAATATATAATATATGAGGCGCCCTTAGAGCGCCTCGATTTTTGCCATCAGTTCATCAATATCCATTCCATGCACCATAGCCGCTTCTTCTAATGATTCTCCCTGAGCGGACGGGCAGCCCAGACAATGCATTCCCGCATCTAATAAAATGGGTGCAACATCCGGATTAGTTCTTAAAATTTCTCCAATGGTCATATCCTTGGTTATCTCTGCCATAATTTTTTACCTCCATAGCTTAATCCAGTTATAGTATGTCCAATAGTTCACAACATAATAATTTGCTCTTTTCGGTCCTTGCAAAAGCCATATACTCAAGCTTTTGCAAGACCGAAATGGCAATTTCTAATGTCGTTAACTATAACAGTAATAGTATAATCTGAAAATGAAATTACTGCAAGCTTTTACTTTTTGTATGCAAAAAAGTACATTGGCTGACTTGACTGGACTCTATAATTTAACATATAATAATTGTACTGGGGAAGCATATTAAAGGTACGATATGCTGCAATGTATTTCAAAAAAATTTTATAAATAGGAGGCTATTTTAAAATGAGACCAGAATGGAAAGATTTTGTAGGCGGCAAATGGGATAGTGAAGTGAATGTACGCGACTTCATTCAGAAAAACTACCATCCTTATGATGGTGATGATTCCTTTTTAGCTGCTCCTACACAGAACACAAAGGACTTATGGGCACAGGTTCTTGATTTACAGAAACAGGAGCGTGAAGCCGGCGGTGTACTTGATATGGATACAAAAGTTGTATCTACAATCACATCCCACGGACCCGGTTATCTGGACAAGAGCAAAGAGAAAATCGTTGGTTTCCAGACAGACAAACCTTTCAAGCGTTCACTGCAGCCTTACGGCGGTATCAGAATGGCAGAGAAGGCGTGCTCCGATAACGGATATGAAGTTGATCCTGAAATCAGTGAGTTCTTCTCAACACACAGAAAAACACATAACGCAGGTTGTTTCGATGCATACAATGCAGAAATGAGAGCTTGCCGTTCTTCCCATATCATCACAGGTCTTCCGGATGCTTACGGACGCGGACGTATCATCGGCGATTACAGACGCGTGGCTCTGTATGGTATTGATTACCTTATCGAAGACAAACAGGCTCAGAAGGATTCTACCGGACGCGTTATGACAGATGACATAATCCGTCTTCGCGAAGAAATTTCAGAGCAGATGGTAGCTCTTAAGATGATGAAAGAAATGGCTGCTTCTTACGGATGCGATATTTCTAAGCCTGCTTCTAATGTTCAGGAAGCTATTCAGGCTACTTATTTCGGTTACCTCTGCGCAGTAAAAGAGCAGAACGGCGCTGCTATGTCTCTTGGACGTACTTCTACATTCCTTGACTGTTATGCAGAAAGAGATTTAGCTAACGGAACATTCACAGAAGAAGAGATTCAGGAATTCGTTGATCACTTCATTATGAAACTGCGCTGCATCAAGTTTGCACGTACACCTGAATACAATCAGATTTTTGCAGGTGACCCTGTATGGGTAACAGAGTCTCTCGGCGGTGTCGGCGTTGACGGACGTCCGTTAGTAACCAAGATGAGCTTCCGTTATCTGCACACACTTACCAACCTCGGACCTTCACCTGAGCCGAACCTGACAGTACTTTGGTCTACAAGACTTCCTGAAAACTGGAAGAAATACTGTGCAAAGATGTCTATCCAGACCTCTTCTATCCAGTATGAAAATGATGACCTTATGAGAGTTACTCACGGTGATGACTATGGTATCGCATGCTGCGTATCTTCCATGGTAATCGGTAAAGAAATGCAGTTCTTCGGCGCTCGTGCAAACCTTGCTAAATGTCTGCTGTACGCATTGAACGGCGGTGTTGACGAAGTTACCAAGAAACAGGTTGGTCCTAAATATCGTCCTGTTACAGGAGATGTCCTTGACTATGATGATGTATATGATAAATTCATGGATATGATGGAATGGCAGGCAGATGTATATGTAAATACCCTGAACATCATTCACTATATGCATGATAAATACTGCTATGAGAGAGCAGAGATGGCTCTTCATGACAGAGACGTAAAGCGTTACTTCGCAACAGGTGTTGCCGGTCTGTCTATCGTAGCTGACTCTTTATCAGCAATCAAATATGCAAAGGTTGAGCCGATCAGAGATGAAGACGGCATAATCGTTGACTTCAAGACGACCGGTGATTTCCCTAAATATGGTAATGATGACGACCGCGTTGACCTGATTGCTCAGGAAATCGTTCATAAATTCATGACTGCTATCAGAAGACATCATACCTACAGAAACGGTGTTCCTACAACCTCTATCCTTACCATTACTTCTAACGTAACTTATGGCAAGGCTACAGGTAATACACCTGACGGACGTAGAAAAGGAGAGCCTTTTGCTCCGGGCGCTAATCCGATGCACGGCCGTGATACTCATGGTGCAGTTGCTTCCTTATCTTCCGTATCCAAGCTTCCGTTCAAGGATGCTCAGGATGGTATTTCCAACACATTTACCATCATTCCGGGTGCTCTTGGTAAAGAAGATCAGGTATTCGCAGGGGATATCGAGTTAGACCTTAACAAATAAAAAGCCGAAAAGAAATTCTAAGGCTGCAAAATACGCAGCCTAAGAATTTCTACGATTTGCAAAGCAAATCTTTTTTGGCTGAAAGAATTGCTTACAGCAATTCTTCCGCGTATAAAAAATTCAAAATAAGGTGGATGTTATGGACGAAAATCAAATGATTGATGATTTTATTAAAATGTTGGATTCCGGTATGGCGCAGGGCGTCGGACACGTGAATGTTAATGTTGATGATAAATCCAATAATTCTAAAGATGTACAGACCATGGGATGTACGGATTGCTCCAGAACCCCTCTGGCATGCAGTGTACCGACTTTGGAACAGGGTCTGGATGACTTCCACTAAGTTCTTATGCAGATAAAGAGTGTTTTAAAGGCTCTTTATGGGTAATATAATTATATAAATTAAAGGAGGAAATTTAAAATGGCATCAAATACAGCACAGGTAGATAACCTTGTATCATTATTAGATGGTTATGCAACAAAAGGCGGCCATCACCTTAACGTTAATGTTTTAAACAGAGATACTTTATTGGACGCTCAGAAACATCCTGAGAATTATCCTCAGTTGACAATCCGCGTTTCCGGATATGCAGTAAACTTCATTAAACTTACACCGGAACAGCAGGCAGATGTTATCTCTCGTACTTTCCATGAAAGCATCTAATGCCGGCATGAACGTTAAAACTAAACATTAATATCAATACAGAACCTTGGAAGCAATTTCAAGGTTCTGTTTTTTATCGGTTTTCCTACTGGTTTTTTTATCCTATACAGGGTATACTATAATTAGAAGGTCACGAACTTAATCAAAATAAACAAATGATGTGCTCACCGCAAGCGAAATCGCACCTCATTTGTTTATTTTGACTAAATTCTGGTTGCTCAAATAGAGTTTTACAATTGTTTAGTTATAAATATAGAAAGAAGGGTTAAATATGCAGGGTAGAATTCATTCGTTGGAAAGTTTCGGGACAGTTGATGGTCCGGGCGTCAGGTTTGTTGTTTTTGTTCAGGGCTGTCCCATGCGATGCGCTTATTGCCACAATCCGGATACATGGGAGATGAACTCCGGCACTTTGATGGAGCCGGAATATATAATTGAGCAGTATGAAAGGAATATCAGCTTCTATAATGGAGGCGGTATCACTGTAACCGGCGGCGAACCTCTGATGCAGGTTGACTTCCTGCTTGACCTTTTTACTCTTGCCAAGAAGAAGGGCATTCACACCTGTATTGATTCCTCCGGAATCGCCTATAAACCGAATGCCAATCCCGTGTGGCTTGCAAAACTTGATAAATTAATGACTTTGACGGATTTGGTTATGCTCGACATTAAACATATAGACCCGGAGAAGCATAAAGAATTGACTTCGCAGCCCAATGACGGTATTCTCGCTTTCGCCAGATATCTTAACGAGAAAAATGTTGATATGTGGATCCGACATGTTATCGTACCGGGGCTGACTGATGATGATAAATACTTATTCCAGCTTGGATACTTTATTGGAGAATTCAAGAATCTGAAAGCATTGGATGCGCTGCCATATCATACCATGGGCGAAAGCAAATACGAAAAACTGGGTATGGAATATAAATTAAAGGGCGTTCCTGCAATGGAAAAGAAGGATCTTATAGCTAAAAAAGAAGTAATACTTGAAGGCATTCGCAAACGCCGCTCTGAACAATACACAAAATGATAAACCATCATATAATTAACATATAAAATACGCACGCTTAAACAGGGAGGTGAAGTACATTATGGAAACAATTGTAACCATAGCTTTTGTAGTAGTTGCGGGAATCGCTATTATTGGCAACATTATTAAGATGAAAAAGAAAAAAGATGAAGAGAAATAACAAAAGACAACTGTTGTACAATATAGACAATGTGCGCAGGCACTTTTATATTGTCTATATTGCGCAACCGGGTCTTGAAACTAAACATTTAAGGAAGAATTTTTAATTCTTAATATTCAAAGTGACTTATTATTTTTCCATTTTCCAGTTCGTAGACTTCATCACATAAGTACTCAATATCTCCGCTGTTATGGCTTGCCAGTAAGATGATTTTTCCTTTTTGTTTTTCTTGTAGAATAAGTTCACGCATATCTTTTATTCCTGCTCTATCCATACCATTCATAGGTTCATCCATTATCAAGATCGGCTCATCTTCCATTAATACCTGCGCAATAGCCAGCCGCTGTTTCATACCTAATGAATATTTGGTAACTCTCTTTTTGCTATAATAATCAAGGTTTACCTTGTCCATTATATTCTTTATATGTTCCGAGTTCTTTTTATGTCTTAGTTGATAGAGAAATTCTAAATTTTTTCTCCCGCTATACTCACCTGAAAATGCTGGCTCTTCAATGGTGAAGGCTATATTTTTGGGCATTTTGTCTCCAATGCCGACAACATTATTATTAATCAAAATCTCACCACTAGTAACCTGATAAAATCCGCAAATACATTTAAAGAGTACCGTCTTACCTGAACCATTATGTCCTACAAATCCGATGATCTTTCCGTTCTCGGCGGTGAAAGAAATATCTTCTAATGCGACTCCCTCTTTAAATTCCTTAGATATATTTTTTACTTCCAGTACGTTTTTATCTTCCATCTGAGTAAAAAGTCTCCCTTCTTGACCTATGAATTTATTTTCTTCGTCTGCCATTTTCCTGAGTATGATTAGCCGTCTCTTTTGCCAGTATAAGAAATAGTAATGTCAATAGCACTAACATTCCAATAATATATGTAACTGTGGGTTGATTCACAGCAGTAATCCTGTAATGTCCATCCAGTCGCAGCCAACTCACCGGTGAATATTTTTGTAATGCACCATTTCTGGCTGCTGCTAAGTTCCAGAATATTATCGTACTTGCAATTACTGCGCTTGCAATTTTAGAATAAAAGTTCAGCCAAAATAACAGCATACCCATCATTCCCAGAAGCAAACCCATTATCAGAACCACCAACATATTCGCATAAGCAGGGTCGTAATTTGAAATGACTAATGATGAAACACTAATATAAATATTAAATTCAGACCGAACATTATTATTTATCAATGTCCCCCACCCAGGGCCCCATTGTGGAATGAATTCTATTACATTCAATAATAACATATTCATACATATATACATAAAAAAAGTGTATATCCATCCAAATGTTATCAAATATAAAAATTGACCAGATACCCATTTGGATAAACCCATACGAGAAATTATATAGCATTCCTTTTTTCTGTCTTCCGGAAGAATAGCCGCAGCAAAAACATAAATCAATACAAAGCAAATTCTGACATATTTATTATTCCATATAAGTGCAAATCCCCATTGACTCATTTTTACTGCCATACTTTGACTATAGCTTCTTATGGGATGCATAAATGTATCCATAGTGATAAATGTAACAATTGCAGCTGCAAGCATTCTCCATGAAAGTAAATGTCTGCGCAGTAAAAAACAGTAATAGCTCCATATACTATTCATAATGCACCTTCCTTGTAATAATGTATAATGTCAACCGATATAAAAAATAGTATGTTATACACGCAAGCCCAATTGCATAAATCAAACCACTCCAATCATGTTCAAATATCCGGGTGACTCCATCATAAATTCTGGTGTAATTAAAAATCTTATTTTTTAAATAGAAATTAATATAAAAATTGCATACATAGAAAACTGCCATTGGAATACAAAATACAACCGCTTTGTTAGAAATAAGTATCGATACCAGCATAACGGTTTGACACAATATGGCGCAGTATAATGCTTTCTGAAAAGATGTCAGAAAGAAATAACTAAGATAATGTCCATTTATAATAAAATCTAAATACATTATATTCCTTGGTATCATATCTTTGGTTTCCGGTAAACAAATCGGGCTGCCTATAGAATGTAATAATACAAAGAGCAGTTTTCCCAACACAAAAGCAGCTATTGTAGACAAAATAGCTGCCAACGTTTTTGATAATACATAGTCTTTCATGTTGATACGTCCCAAAACATTTTTAATATTTCCATGTAAAAAGTCATCATAAAAGCACAGAGCATAAGACATAATTGAAATGATATATGCCAGAAAGCTCTGACTCCTGTCATGTAACATTATAAATTTGTGAACAGTTGAACTTTGGTAATTCCCGCAAAAAAGAAGCGTAAAATAACAAATTCCGATTCCCAATAATATACTGATAACAAATTTTAAAGAAATAAAAGCTCTTGCTATATCATTTTTAAGTATCATAAAAATATTATGTTTTCTCATAAACGTTCTCCGGTAATTGCATTTATAAATATTGTATGAGTGCCTATAGCCTCCTCTATTGAATCTGCCGCAACGCTCCAATATCCGTTAAAAATCCATATCGGTATCATTTTATAGTTTCCATCACCCTGCTTTATTGCAAGTGTGCGCATTGTTATATCCGTAACCGCCGTTTTATAATCCTGACGTCCGAGAGTTACATATTGTTTGTATTTTTCAACAATATCTGAAAAATCCATTAAATCTTCATAATCATCCTTATATCGGATATCATAAATTTTATCTCCGATATAAAACATAGCAATTCTTTCATTGTTTAATAAACAGGTATATCCTCCCTGATTTAAAATATCTCCGGAAACCTCTGTAAGATAAGAAGGGATAATAGCAATTCCATTACATAACTGGAAAATTGTACAATAATAACTACTGTCATTGGGAGTCCATTGATAATCAGGCTTAGTCCATATTCCATCTAATTGCCGTTCTGCTGCTTCATTTTCCATCATTTTGTAATCCAACGTCCTATGTATAATATCAATTTCACTGATAATACCGAGGCTTTCACAAAAATCTGAAATCATATTATCGCAATCATCTATAGAAAAATTCTCCAGTTCTTCATCAATTGGATATAAATCCCTATTATACCCATCATATACTGTATCACGATAAGCCATATTTACATAATGCCAGAACGCAGTTGTCATGGATGCTTCAGCGGGGCTGTATGTATCCTTAAATAAGTATAAATACATATCATCATTTCCTAAATATTGAATAACATATTCGTCATCCATTTCTTTGTGCGGATGATAATAATCTTCCAAAAAAGCCAGAAGCTTCTCCTGATTGATATCAACAATTTCTGCATAGGATTTCTGAAATCCATTTTCCCTAATACAATCCGATACAGCAATCGCTGCATCTATACTATTATACTCATCAATTTCTTCTTTCCAACTATCGGGGATCTGTATGGAATGATTTTCCTCTATATTATTTTCGTTCTCCTCCATATAATTAGTAAATATCTGTGAAACAGCAGTGCTTTCCCCCTCAGGCTGAGTGGAGACAGCGCTGCGTTCACTATCTGGTAGCATAGAATTCTTCCCAGGCTCTATCCATAACAATAAGCCTATACAAATAACTATTAAAGCAATAAATAGGTAATTTTTGTTAAATTTATTCATCGTTCCTGTCTCCAAATCTATTTATCTATGGAGTCCAATCACCAATTGCCACAAAGCTGGCTGATGTCACCTCATATTCGTCATCGCAACCCATAATACGATATGTTACATTTGCATATGCCGGAAGATAATAATATGCAGGAAGGGCTATGTTTATTGTTGCAGCCTCAATTCCAACATTGGTTGTGCACTGCTGAGAACCGCTTACGTCATATATTGCCGCCCATATCCTGCCTGAACCGGAAACAGCTCGTGTAGTAACATATGCGGTCTGTATGTCATTATACTTTACAGCTGTCCAATAACCGCCATCACATCCTTCCGGCACAACAGCAAATCTAAAAGAGGCTGCAGATGTTGTAATACTACCAAACAGCATGCACATTGTCATAGTTAAGATTCCTAATTTTAATTTTCTCATTGTTATTTCCTCCTTTATCGGTTTGACAGATAACAGAAACAATAAATCTTATTGCTCAAACTAGTCATTGTATCCTTTACAGCTATATTTTATGATACTTTGTCTAATATGTCTGTGACGTTTTGATTGAATATTTTCAAGAAAAATTTCTACCAAAACGTCATGGACGATTATAGGAAACAATTATAATATAGTTATACAATATATAAATAATTTTAAGAATGGAGGAATCAATTATGTCAAAAAAGTTATGTAAAATTCTATGCATGATGTTGTTGCTTGCTAGTTTGTTTTCACATGTAATAACTCCCACACAGCAAACATATGACATCATTGAAGAAGAAGCAATGAATTAACTCAAATTTTGAATATATATATTTTCATACATTTCTTTTATAATATTACAGTATTTTTCATAATGATATAATTCTAATAAACAGAAACTATTTTTCATACATAGCCTTGTCAGTTCTGTATCTGTCTGCTTTTCATATACACAGGTAAGGTTTGTTAAAATTTTTGCTGCAACATCCCCTCTTTGGCATTCAATAGATAGCGCAATGCCTTCTTTCGCTATTTTTTCTGATTCTTCCAAATAATTTGCTACTTCTAATAAACCAGTATAATTACAATAAACCAGAAAAAGAGGTACTGCGTGAAAAGGATTTGCCACCATACTTTTCTTATAATACTCCAATATCTGCCTGTAAATTCCCAGTGCTTCTTCTTTTCTGTCTAATCTGCGTAAAGAAATAGCCATATAAACAAGAATATTCACTTCTTGCCTGAATGGAACGCGGTATAATTTCCCTTCATAACCTTCCATACTATAAGTTAGAATCCGTTTCATTTCTTCAAGGCATTTTTCCCAATCCTCTTGTGTTTCCTTTTTTCTTTTTTTAAGCCATACGGATTCTAAGAACTGCTTATTAATCAAATAGTTTCTGTCCAGACATTTTTCCAATTCGCCAAAAGCTTTTTCTGCATTTTCCAATACAGTCGGAGTCTTTCCCTCCCGCATAAAATATGTTCTTACCTTCTCATACAGATAATAATCATCTGCGGCAATATATCCATAATATGTCTCGCGTTCTACTCCCATCTTTTTCAGCATAGCAAAAAAGTTTTTCTTATTTGGACTTCTTTTTCCGCTTTCGATTCTCGATAGAGTTTCTCTCGTGCAGATATTTTCGCATAGCTTTTCCTGGGAAATCCCTTTTGCCTCCCTCAACTCTTTTATTAATTCATTAGTGACAATAACTTCTCCCTGCATACTTGACAATAGCAGGATAATTATTTCCTCTTTAGGGTAAGTTATGTTTGACAGCTGATAAAGAAATTCAATTGCTTCTATTTGTTCACGGCATTTCCCTATTATTTCTTTATCACCAATTTTTTCAAGACATTTTTCTTTTAATATAAGCAATTCCTTCATTGATGCCAGAACACCATTCACAGAAAGAACCGCAATACCCTCTTCACATATTTCTAATGCTTTTCCGATATTATTCTGTCTTAAATATATATTGCCCAAAAGCCACAAACACTTGGGGAGAACTTTTACCTGTTCTTCTTCGTCGGTATATTTTTCATCCAGATATTTCAATAATTTTGTCAGAATTTCTTCTGTATTTTTACTGTCTGCATATGGCTGTGTTGAGTTACGCTTATTTTCAGGCAGTATTTGTAGGTTCAGATAAGCTATAAGCAATAGAAGCTGTATTTCCTGACTACAAAGGCATATGCCATTATAATTCGCATATTTCCAATCGGGAAATGTAATCTCCAGAGAGTTTTCTAACTGCCTTGTCGCTGTTTGAACATTTTTATTTTCTATATATGCCCTTAATGCTTTAAGAAGCAGCAGGGATTGCAGATGCAGAGGTTTTCCCATGTCCAGATTATTGGCATATGCTTCTATATATTGATTTGCATCCTTTATATTTCCAATTGCGAGTGCCCATAGAGTATTGTGGCGGAAATACATCTGCCAATATTCGACCATTGGAATTGCGAATTCCAGCTTATCGCCCGATTTTCCAAGTCTCTGAAGCAGCGCCTCTAAGTGCATTCTGTCTGTTTCATGCGAGTCTCTTTCTATTTTAGAATATTCCTTTAATGTAAATAAGCCTCTTGCCAAATCTTTCTGTGAGATTCCGGCTTCTTCTCTCAATGAATTGAGCATCTTACCGATTTTTAATAACATTTCTCAATATTCTCCGCTTGTAAAATATTTCAAATCAAAACTTTATAATAGAAACTTATACATTTATGAGCGTTAATTTTTAATTTTATCTTAATATAAAAATGTAAAATATACAAGAATAAACAAGGGCTTTTACCATAATAAACACTTTTGACTTGTATATTCTTATATTTTATATTAAAATAAGGAATGGGATAATAATTATATTACTATGATTCAAAATTATAAGGAGGATAAGATTATGGCATATGCAATTAGTGATGCTTGTGTAGCATGCGGCGCTTGTGAGGCACAATGCCCTGTAGGTGCAATCAGTATGGGAGACGGTAAGTTTGAAATCGATGCTGACAAATGTATCGATTGCGGTTCTTGTGCAGGAGCTTGCCCGACCGGTTCTATTGCTCAGGCATAAACAACTCAGAAAAGATAAAAAGGCATCCAACTTAATTGGTTGGATGCTTTTGTTTTAAGAGGAAATATATGATTCATAATCACGTCGCTGTTAGTAATTGGATTTATTCTGTAAATATCAAAATTATAAATTATTAACTATAAATCCTACAGCCAGACAAATAATAAATGCTATCACTCCTGCCAGAAGCGTCATTAAAATCTTCTGATATATTCTTTTCCCAAACTCCTGCTGTGATTCTTCATAAGTCAACGGCTTATTTTCTACGAATGCAACAATTTCCTTATAGGTTTGAATGTCGTAATGTTTTTTTATTCTTTCAATAGCAAATGCAGTGCATATAGTAACAATTGCAAACAACACCCAGATACCGATTCCGATAATACCTGCATATTTAAACAACGGATATACGCTTATAACCATTAAAAGTAATTCGATTGTAAATACCCAGCCTAAAATGTTAAAACCTTTTAAATCCTTTTCTTCAACTATTTTTTTCATTTCTTCCAAATCTCCTTTTATGAAATCATCTAAAGATACATTAAATATGTTGCTAAGCATAGTCAGACTTTTTATGTCAGGACAGCTTTTATTTGTTTCCCAGTTTGAAATAGTCTGCCTTGAAACAAATATTCTTAATGCCAGTTCATCTTGCGAAATATTTTGGCTTTCTCTGTATTTCTTTATTTTTGTTCCGATATCCATTTTGCACCTCCTTTTCAATACCATTTTATATGATAGACGCATTTTTGTCTGTCAAAAGTCTTTGACATTCATATTTTTATTGGGAATTGTCAGAAATAAAAACTCGCACAATAATATTCATTGACAAAACTGATACATGCTCCCTTCTTTACGCCAGTTAGCTAAAGATTTAAAAATAAGTGTCTTGACTACAACAAGGGCATACAACGAGTTAGAAGAAGAAGGTTTTATTACCAGCAGACAGGGAAAAGGTTTTTTTGTTATGCCGAGTAGTTCTGATTTACTAAAAGAGCAGTTGATTAAAGAAGTTGAAAGCGGCTTGAATATTGCGATTGCGGCGGCTGAAAGGGCATCAATGACAGAAGAAGAACTGATAAATTTACTAAAATTATTATTGGAGGTAGAAAATGACTGAAAATTATTTGGAAATTCATAGTGTTAAAAAGAGTTTTTCAAATTTCACTTTGAACGATATATCTTTTTCCCTTCCTAAAGGGTATATTATGGGGCTTATTGGCTCTAACGGCGCAGGAAAAACAACGACGATTAAGCTTATTTTGAATATGTTGGATAAGGAGTATGGTAAGATTGAAATTTTTGGGGGTGACAATGTTAAGAATGAAAAAGAAATAAAACAGCATATAGGAGTAGTATTTGACAGTAATTTCTTTGTGGATACATGGACAGTAAAAGAAACTGAAAAGGCAATCTCTATTTTTTATGATGAATGGAACCATAAAATTTACCGGGAAATGTTAGAAAAATTTGGTTTGACCGATAATATA
Organism: uncultured Bacteroides sp.; assembly: GCA_964600805.1. GTDB lineage: Bacteria > Bacillota > Clostridia > Lachnospirales > Lachnospiraceae > UBA3282. The sequence continues at coordinate 25,369 of CAZRKN010000023.1, forward strand.
AAAATTGGAGAATTTTCACGTGGTATGCAGATAAAGCTAATGTTAGCCTGCGCATTTTCACACAACGCAAAACTACTCATTCTTGATGAGCCAACAAGTGGTCTTGATGCAGCAACACGCAACGAGTTTTTGGAAATTTTGCAGGACTATATTAAAGACGGAGAAAGAAGCGTACTGTTTTCTACGCATATTACAACTGATTTAGAGCAGGTAGCGGACTATGTCACTTATCTTGAAGGGGGAAGACTTATCTATACAGGAAGCATGGAGGAATTGTTGCAAAAGTATGTGATAATAAAAGGTGCGCCGAATGCACTAACAGATGATTTGAAAAATCATATTTTAGGTATACATCAGACTAATGTTGGTTTTGAGGGATTAATTGATGCGGAATTTGCAAGGAAATATAAGGATAAATATATTCTTGATATTCCAACAATAGATGAAATTATAATCCATATAAACAAGGAGGTTCGGTAATGTCAAATTCACTTAAAATGGCGAGACTTGACTATTTTACATTTAAGTCATAAATCGCAGCTTATGCATCATTAGCTTTGTTATCATACCTGTTTCATATCATTTGTCTGTAATGTGTTATAAAAAAAGAATATCAAGGAAACAGCGTTCAGGTTGTAAACGTACCGGCAAAACAGTGTCCTAACTGTGGGAACCTGTTTGTGGAAGATTATGTCTATGAGCAGATAGACGATTTCTTGAGTTTTAAAGCACATGAAGATATATTGGATTATGAACTTTTTGAGAGCGCAGAAATCGCTATAATTACCAATATGCTTTGGCGGTAAAAGTGAATTGCAGACGGAGGAAACTATATGAAGAAAAAGTTTTTTAATATGATTATTGTTTTAATAGTGTTCTTAATTCTGCTCATTGACCAAACAACCAAGTACTATGCGTTTCATTTCCTTGGCAGGGAAGGAAAAATTGTATTGATAAAATCTTTCTTAGAATTGACTTATACTGAAAATACAGGTGCAGCGTTTGGTTCATTTGCAGGTAAAAATATAGCGATTATGGTGACTGTTATAGTTATTATTGTACTTTTACTGTTAAAATACCGGAGGCTATGTAAAACTGGAAATTATTATGATATTAAATTGGCAATGGCAATTCTTATATCGGGAGCTGCTGGCAACTTAATTGACCGTATCATACATGGTTTTGTCATTGATTTTATATATTTTGCACCGATTGATTTTCCTAAATTCAATTTTGCAGATATATGTATTGTTTTATCTCTGCTGATAATAAGCTATTTATTATTGTTTGTTTATGCAGCAGATGATCTTGGTTGTATTTTAAAATAATAATGATTTTATTCTTTTCAAATAATGCTACCTATTCCCATAGGAAACCATAGCATTTCCTTTCAGCAGGAATTTATTTGATTCTCCAAATACCAACTTGCATATTTGAAAGCCATAATATCTCAACTACTCTAAATCCACAATTTCGCATTATTTCCACATTCTCATATGCAACACTTCCCATCTTTCCAGGTCCGCAGCCAATATCAAGCCATTTCACTGCATTATGATTAAAAATTTTCACTAATTCTATAACTTGTCCATAGAATTCATCATAATATCCTCTTCTATGTTCCGTTTTTCCGTTCACTATCAGCTGATTCTCCGACTCTCTCCACAACAATATCATCGGATATTATTTTCCCTTTCCATATGGCAAAAATCATGACCGCCAATATTCCCATTCCAAAGTATAGAACATTGCGTCTTTTGCTAAAAGATATCTGTTTAATCACATAATCGCCCAATACCTCTTTCTGTGGATTTTTAATCTGTTCACAGTTCTCATACCACGGAATGTTCCTTTCCATTATTTCTTTTACAATCTGCCCTTCCACATATACACATTCACTCTTGCCTGCAATCATGTCATCCATGGCATCAACTGTATCTCCATCCGGAAGCATGATCCTGATATAGTGTGAATCTGCCATAGGAATCGTATAGCACTCATACATCGCTCCCATAGTGATAAAACCACCAGATGTTCCCAAATCTTTGCCTTTACCGCTGAGCGTTTGAACATTGACCGTCAGACAGGAGTCGATAGTACCCGCGACGTAGGCTCCTTTCTGATAGTTGTACATGGATAGATCCTCAACCGGAATGCATCGAAACTCCCGGTATAACGACAGGAGCCCGTACAGTATACAGTATCCGCCAATCACCAAAAACAAAAAGGTAATTACGAGTTTTTTTGTGATATATATGGTTTTTTTCATAATGTTACACCTTTTATCCTCATTTCTCCGATTCTATTTCCTCCATAAGTACAATCGCTGCAGAGAATCTATATTTTTATATCTTTTCTTAAAAGCGGAACCTCACTCAGCCGTGCTCCCTCAAAATTACCATAAAATCGACTTGCTTCTTCATTAGTTGCACGGATTAAATAATACTGGTCAATGTCATTTTCTGCGCAATCTCTTTCAAATTCCTTAAAAAGCATCTGAGCGATTCCTTTATGCCTGTATGCTTTTAACACATAAACCCAGTCTACATACGCCATCTTACAGCCATCCTGAATACAGCCATAAAAATGATATTCTATACGTCCCACTACTATACCGTTTTCTTTTGCAAGAATAGAGGTGGTTCTATTATAAAAAGGATCCGAAATCCTGCTTTTTATTCCCATTTCATCAACTTTCTCAGCAACCATGTTGTCCGGTTCTTCACTCATTGCAATTTTTAAATAATCAATATATTCCTCTACATTATCCTGTTTTAATTTTTCAAATATCATCGAATATTTCAACTCCTTCACTGTTTATTCTAGTTGTACAACACAGACAATATCATAATCAGGTACCGTGATGCCGTGGCGCAAGCGTGCCCTGCGTTGATTTGTCTATATTGTACAACCCGTGACCGTATTGAATCAACCCCCAATCCACCCCTTCTTCCCACTCTTCTTCTCCCGCTTGCTTCTAGGCGTCTTTTCTTTGACCTTCTGCCTTTCCCGAAGCATTTCATCTATCTTACGGAAATGCTCCTCTTCCTGTTTCCAGCGTTCTTCTTCCCGCTCTTCCCTGGCGCGGAACTGATAGTCCAATTCTTTCAAGATACTCTCTTTTATTTCGGTACACAGCTCTTCATTGGCCTTCTTGACAGTTTCTACCATAATCTGCTGCAGCAGATATTGCAGTCTTTTTGCTTTTTCTTCTTTTTCCGCCTCTTCAGATAATGAGACTACGAATTTCTGTCTTTTTCCAAGCATAAAATCCATTGCCGTTTCCTCTGCATCCGATTCCGGTTCTTCGTTTTTCAATACGGATTTAATCGCTCTCAGCTGTAATCCCTGTTCTTTGAGCATTTTAATTTCCCTGAATCTGCTTACATCTTCCATCGTATAATAACGATGCCCCATTTCATTTCTTTTAATTGGAAGCTGCAGTTCTTCCTCCCAATAACGAAGTACATGCGTTTCCACCTGTACCTGTTTCGCTGCCTCTGAAATCAGCAGCATCTCCTGCTTTGTTTCCATATTCATTCCCCTTTCCGTGTTGGCATTTTTCGACAAAATCTGCCACATAATGTAAAAAGAGACAACCATGCTCAGGCTTGTCTCTTTTGTATTTACAAATATTTATTTTTGTAAATTTCCAAACTTCGTGAAATCCGGCAGCCATACCAACTCTATGGTACCAATCGGACCGTTTCTCTGCTTGGCAATAATAACTTCTGCTATATTTTTTTTCTCCGTATCTTTATTGTAATAATCGTCACGATATAGAAACATGACTACATCCGCGTCCTGCTCAATCGCACCGGATTCACGCAAATCAGAAAGCATCGGCCTGTGGTCCGGTCTCTGCTCTACTGCACGGCTAAGCTGCGACAATGCAACGACCGGTATATTAAGCTCTCTCGCCAGAGCCTTCAATGAACGCGAAATATCCGAAATTTCCTGCTGCCTCGAGTCTGTAGAGCGGCCGCTTCCGGTCATCAACTGCAGATAGTCGATAATAATCATTTCAAGATTATGTTCCAGCTTATATTTACGGCATTTGGAGCGCAGCTCCGAAATACTGATTCCCGGTGTGTCGTCGATAATCAGATTGGATTTACCGATAACTCCGGCGCTCTCAATCAGCTTCTCCCACTCATCATCCGTCAGATTACCGGTTCTAAGATGCTGTGAATCCACTTTGGACTCCATGGAAAAAAGACGGTTTACAAGCTGCTCCTTAGACATTTCCAGACTGAATATAGCTACCGTCCGGTGCTGCTTAAAAGCTATGTATTCTGCAACATTCAGGACAAAAGCAGTCTTTCCCATAGATGGTCTTGCGGCTATAAGAATCAGATCGGAAGGCTGCATACCTGCGGTTCTGTAGTCCAAATCAATGAATCCGGTTGCAATTCCGGTCACATTACCTTTATTATGTGAAGCCCTCTCGATTCTGTCCATCGCATTCATGACAATCTCTCTGATTGGCACAAATTCTCCGGTATTTCTGCGCTGCACTAAATCGAATATCCTTTTCTCCGTATCCTCCAGAATTACTTCCAGACTTTCCTTGCCCGCATAACAGGTATTGGCAATCTCTTCATTCAGCTTAATCAGCTTGCGGAGTACAGATTTTTCCGCTACTATATTCGCATAGTATTTAATATTAGCAGATGTCGGCAATGTAGTAATAAGTTCCCTGACAAATTCCAGACTGCTGACCTCGGGCGGTACGTCTTTCTCCTTCAGCCTGTCCTGTAATGTCACAAGATCCACCGGCTTACCTTCATCATTCAGCTCTATCATGGCTTCAAAGACTATTCCGTACTGCCTGCTGTAAAAATCATCGCCCGTAATAATTTCAGAAGCTACCACAATCGCTTCCCTGTCCATAATCATAGATCCGATAACCGACTGCTCCGCTTCAATGCTATGCGGCAATATTCTCTTTAACAAAGCCTCTTCCATCGGCTGTGGCATTTTTCAATCCATCCTTTTTGTGTTCACCCTAAAAATTATGTCCTTTTCTCAGTTCGCAGCATTTTCTTCAATGACTTTTACTTTCAGTTTTCCTGTTACCTGCGGATGAAGTTTCACCCCAACCTCATAAACCCCTAATGCTTTGATTGACTCAGGCAGCTGTATCTTCTTTTTATCCAAATCCAAATCGCATTGCTGTTTCGCTGCCGAAGCAATCTCCTTAGAGGAAACAGATCCGAAAGCTTTTCCGTCTTTTCCGGACTTCATCTTAAGAACGACTTCTTTCGTCTCTAACACTTTAGCCAGTTCCTGCGCTGCCTCAAGCAGCTGCTGAGCTTTTTTTGCCTCATTCGCTTTCTGTAATTTCAAGTCGTTCAGGTTCTTCGCATCCGCTTCTAATCCTAATCCCTTAGGCAGTATAAAGTTCCGTGCATAGCCGTCGCTGATGTTTACAATTTCACCTTTTTTACCTAACGATTTAACATCCTGTATCAATATAACTTTCATTTCAATTCACACCTTTCCTTTTTGGTAACTCTGTTCTTTATCGGGGTATTGTAAAAATAATTTTTAACAATACCTTAACCCAGTTCTCCTTCTTCAATCATAGCGTCAAGCGTACTCTTAATCACAATAATTCCGCCTTCTATGCTGCTGTCTTTTAGCTGGCAGCCCGCCATAGTCAGGTGACCGCCTCCGCCCATACGCTCCATTATTATCTGCACATTAACTTCATCTATAGAGCGTGCAGAAATATATATCTGACCGTTGTACTGCGTCAGAACGAAGCTTGCTTTTACCCCTTTGATATTCAACAATTCATTTGCCGCCTGCGCTCCTACAACCGTAGGACTCTGTAAATGCTCGCCATGACACGTTGAAATGGCATATGCCTGTCTGTAAATTTCCGCCTGACTGACCGCATCTGCTTTGGCTTTGTATTCCGCAGCATCATCACGGAACAGTTTACGTATCCATGTAACGTCCGCACCGTTCCTCCGCAGAAATGCCGCTGCTTCAAATGTTCTGACACCGGTTTTTGTCATAAAGTTATTGGTATCAATCATAATGCCTGCATACAGACATGCCGCCTCTTCTGACTTGAGCCTCAATGTATCGCTCGTATACTGTAATATTTCGGAAACCATCTCACAGGTAGAAGACGCATATGCTTCGGTATATGACAATGTTGCGTTTTCAATTATTTCCGTACCTTGCCTGTGATGGTCAAGCACTACTACTGATTTGCATCGCTTCAACAGTTCAGGACACTCCGTCAGGCTTGGCTTATTAACATCAACTACCACCAGAACGGCATTGCCTCCAATCATTTCCAACGCCTGCGTGCTGTTGATGATCATATCCGCTTCATAATCATTATTACCCTTAAATATATCAACCATCGGCTGCATGGATGCCGTAACATCGTCCAAGACAATGTGCGCCTGTTTTCCCAGTGTCTTGGCAATTCGGTAAATACCAACCGACGCGCCGAAGCTATCCGTGTCTCCCAGATGATGTCCCATTACGAAGATTACATCTTTTATCGAAATAATTTCTTTAAGCGCATGCGCCTTGACTCTTGCCTTGACGCGTGTGCTCTTCTCTATTTGCTGGCTCTTCCCGCCATAATACATAATATTCTCAGGCATTTTCATTACCGCCTGATCACCACCGCGTCCTAATGCCAGATCTATGGCATTTCTGGCAAATTCATAGTTCTGTGCATAAGTAAGTCCGTTCAATCCGATTCCAATACTGATGGTAACAGCCATCTCATTACCGATATTTACGGTTTTGACATCTTCCATAATATCAAAACGGTTTTCCTGAAGCATGGATACGGCCTTTTTTCTCATTATAACAAGGTATTTATCCTTCTCCAGCTTCTTACAGATACCGTCTAAAGCCGCAATGTATTTATTTACTTTTCTATCAATAAGCGCAATCAGAAGCGACCTTCTCACTTCCTCGACACTCTCTAATGCTTCTTCATAATTATCCAGATAAATCAACCCAACCGCAAGGCTCTGATCGTCTACTTCCTGCAGGGCAATCCGCAATGCGGTTTCATCAAACAGATATATCGCAATCAGATATCCATCGTATCCTTTTGCTTCAATAATATCACTGTTCTCCGCCATTTCTTTCAATGAAATCTTTTTGAGTCTGGCAATATAATTGCGCTCCCCATAATCTATATTAATCTCTGTTTCGTCCTCTCCATTTACTCCCGGCAGTTTTTCTTTGGTAATAACCGGAAAGAGCGACGTTATCGATTTGCGGTATCCTTTTTCTTTATGTACAACCTCCTCAAAGGCAATGTTTGTCCAGATTATCTTGCCGTTATCATCAAGCAGAGCATGCGGCAGGTCTAAATCCCTCAGCAGCCGCCTCTGTATCTGCCCGTAATGCGTTGCAAAGCTAATCAGCTCATTAATAATAATGGGTTTATTATAGAACATTAAAGAAATAATAGTTGCAAAGTAAAAAATAAGGAAACATGTAAGTAACAATCCCGCACGGTACTCAATTAAATATATAAGAATATTTATCGCTATCAGCAAAAATCCTAAGTATAAAGAAGACTGTAAATATGATTTCAATCTTCCTTTCAATTTTACACTATTTTTTTTCATCATAACCTCTTATTACTGTAAAAGTACCTTTTTAATCAGGACTATGCAGGCAAAACAGCCGCCACAATAAGTATAACACTTTTTGGAAATATGCGCTACCTCAATATATTGTGGTCTTTCTTTAAAATTCGACATTATATTACAATTAATTACTTAACAATTTTCACTGTAATTCAGTTAATCAGCCCACTTACCTTTTTACACACTAAGTCAGTCAGACGGTCATATCGCAGCAGTTTCTTTATACATTCTATTATAACTGAGGCAATTAAGCTGGGTGCCAGCACTGCAATATAGATTTTCCACGAATCATAAAGTGAATATATAACATCCGTATAAAAATAATAATAAATGAAGGTATGAATCAGGAAAATATTTGCAGCCTGCATTCCTATGAATTTCAAGGCATGGCTTAATACAGGCACATAAGATATATATTCCTGTACGAGTAACGGCAGAAAAAATATAAACATCCAGCTTATACCGAAATTCACATATCGATTCAATTCAAAAGAAAACCAGCCGCATAAAATCAGCATCATAAATAAAATCGGCTTTCTCCATGAGCGGTTCCATTGTTTTATTTTCTCAAACCAATTTTCATATGCAAATGCCGTTCCAATCAAAGCAACCGGAAGCAATTCCGAATACATGACATCGGTCTTCAAAAAAATTACCGCCGGAAGCAGGCCTGCGGGACCGAGCAGCAAATACCGCCCCTTTGAATAAGCATAATAAATAAACGGCATTGAAAAAATGAGTAATATAGATAACGACAGATACCACCATGTGACGTTTATCATCGGCGTGCCTGCATACTTTGCCAGCCCAAGCATATCAAAAAGAATGTAAATTGCACTTTGAACATGATTATAACCATAATCCAGACTCATGTTCATAATAAATACTTTATACAAAACTGCCAATATGTATATAAACCATATCATCATTTCAAGCTTAATCAAACGTACCGCAACCACTTCTGCATAATTACCGGTCTTTTTCTGTGGTATGCCCATAAACTTCCGAGTCATTCCATATGCTGTTATAAAACAAAATCCGGCAACACATATCTTAAACCACGTAACTAATGAAAGCAGCAGCTCCGAGTCTTTTATAAACGTATTAATAGCATATTCATCAAACATATCCGGATAGAATATCGGATAGAATAAATGATGAAACAACAGCATAAGCACCAAAATGCCTTTTAGAATCAATGTATGGTCTTTTGTAAAACCATTTTCGTCTTCGTGAATATTTTTCATATTATCAGTCTCAACCTTCTCTTCTATTGAAGACATCCGCCTATTCTGTAACATTACTATAACATCCTTCACATAGTTAAAGGCAGAGTATTTTATACCCTGCCCTTAATGTTACTGCCAAATCACTTTTTCACCCATCACTGCTTAGTCCTGAACATAAGGCATCAAGGCTACATGTCTTGCACGCTTTATTGCTACTGTCAGCGCTCTCTGATGTTTAGCGCAGTTGCCTGTAATTCTTCTGGGAAGAATTTTACCTCTTTCAGACACATATCTTTTTAATTTATTGACATCTTTGTAGTCAATTACATTATCTTTTCCACAAAATACACAAACTTTCTTTCTTCTGTGTATTCCGCCTTTTCTTTTTGCAGCGAAATCAGGCTTTTCTGTTTTAGTATAAGCCATATAATTACCTCCTATCAACTTCTGATTAATTAAATGGCAGCTCCTCATCTATTCCGTCCGGAATATTCATGAAACCGTCACCGGCATCTGTCGGCTGTGGTCTACTGCCACCGGCGAAACCCCCGTCGCCTGCGGAACTATTGTTTTTGCTCTCAGCAAATTCCTGGTCATCAACAACAACATCTGTAGTGTATACCTTGACCCCATCCTTATTGGTATAACTACCTGTCTGAATACGGCCTGACACTGCAATTTTGATTCCCTTACGAAAATATTTTTCTGCGAACTCCCCTGCCTTGCCGAAAGCAACACAGTTAATAAAATCCGCGGTATTTTCATCTCCGTTACGGTTAAATCTACGGTCTACGGCTAACGTATATCTGGCAATCGCCATCGCATTCTCACTCTGAGAATATCTTACTTCAGGATCACGGGTCAAACGCCCCATAAGAATAACTTTATTCATTAAGTACCTCTTTCTACTAGTTCTCGTCTTGTTTTACGCACAAGTATCTGATCACATTGTCCATAATACGAACGCGGCTTTCAATTTCAGCCGGGACAGTGCTCTCAGCATCGAACTGGATAAAGTAATAGAAAGCATCCTTCATTTTCTGAACTTCATATGCTAATCTTCTCTTACCCCAGTCATCGACGTTTGTAACTTGTCCACCGAATCTTTCGATAAGAGCTTTGCATTTTTCTACTATTGCAGCTCTCTCGTCATCTTCGACTTTCGCATTAACAACAACGGCTAATTCATATTTGTTCATGCTTTGTTACCTCCTTTTGGTCTCTGGCCCCCTTATGGGAGCAAGGATATTTGACTGTATGTTATAAAAAATAATACCACGGACTATTATAATATCACAAGTTACCAAAGTTTTCAATTATTATTGAAAACTTTTTTAATTATTTTTATAAACTTTTTCATTACTATTGAAAACTTTTTTATTATAGTTTTATTCTTTGGGGATTACTTCTTTCACGTTTTTTTCCACAAGTCTTCTGGCTATCATAATCTGATGTCCGCAGCCTTGGCATTTCAAACGAAAATCCGCCCCAATACGCAGCACTGCCCACTCCCTGGAACCGCATGGATGCTGCTTTTTCAGTTTCACCACATCTCCTACATGAATATCCACCGTCATTCCCCTTATCCTAATCTAATAACCATGCTTTATCTCTCAACCTGCGAGTTTGGGCAGCGCTAAAAGCGCTTTTGCACAAACATTGCGTAACACATGCAAGCATGTGTGAAAAATCTTTGATTTTTCAATCTATGAAAGCTGTGAAAAGATTTCTCCGATACTGCCCTGTACTACCAAGTCCGCCGCACCATCCCGCGGTGTGGGCGTCTTATTGATCAGTATCAGCTTACTTCCGCTGTAATAATCAATCAGCCCCGCTGCCGGATATACCGCAAGAGATGTTCCTCCGATAATCAGAACGTCCGCCTTGCTGATATAATGCACTGCCTGCTGCAGCGTATTCTGGTTAAGTCCCTCTTCATATAAAACCACATCAGGTTTAATGCCACCGCCGCAGGAACATTTCGGAACACCTTCCGAATGCAGGATATATTCCGCATCATATGGCTTACCGCAGTCCTCACAATAGTTGCGAAGCACGGAACCATGTAGCTCCAATACAACCCTGCTGCCCGCCGCCTGATGAAGTCCGTCAATATTCTGTGTTATTACCGCTTTCAGCTTACCCTTTTTCTCCCACTCTGCAAGCTTTAAATGCGCCGCATTGGGCTTTGCATCCAGGCAGAGCATCTTATCCCGATAGAAGCGGTAAAATTCCGCAGTATGCCTGCGATAAAATGTATGGCTCAAAATAGTTTCGGGCGGATAATCATATTTTTGATTATACAGACCGTCTACGCTTCGGAAATCCGGAATGCCGCTCTCCGTAGATACTCCGGCGCCTCCAAAAAAGACAATATTATCCGTACCGCGTATAATTTCATCTAATTGTTCAATTTCCTTCGTCATAGTAATAATCCTCCTGCAACATAGAGTATCAGTTTATTTTTTCTAACCCAGTTCTAATCTGTTGATTGCTGAAAAAATCGCTCTAATTGATGCTCTCGTAATATTAGAGCTTACTCCGACACCGTAAGTAACCCTTCCGCTGTTCACATCCAGCAGATGGATATATGCCGCTGCCTGAGAATTAGAGCCGCTCTGCAATGCATGCTCTTCATAATCCAGAATCTTAATATCTATTGAAAGAGCCTCATTCAGCCCTCTCTTTGCCGCATCAATCGGTCCGTTGCCCACTGCTTCAAACTGCTTCGGAACATCATGATCCGTATATTCAACGATTACTCTGGTATCAAATTCTGACTTCGTCTCACCGCTTAAATCATCAACACGCAGCTTACGGAAGTGAATCGGTTCCTTCTTATTCAAATATTCTTCCCGGAAACTATCCATAATCTGATCCGGTGAAACCTCTCCCTGCTTCTCGGAAATCGTCTGAATGACATTGGCAAACTCCTTGTGCATTCCCTTCGGAAGCTTGAATCCGAAATAAGTATCCATAATAAAAGCAACGCCGCCTTTTCCGGATTGTGAGTTAATTCTGACAATAGGCTCATACTCCTTACCGATATCCGCCGGATCTATAGGAAGGTAAGGGACCTGCCATATCTGACCGTTACGCTCTTTCATCGCCTTAACGCCCTTGTTGATAGCATCCTGATGAGAACCGGAAAATGCGGTGAATACCATTTTACCTGCATACGGGTGTCTCGGATGAATCGGAAGTTTACAGCATCTTTCATATATCTCAATACTTTCATTAATATGTTCAATGCTAAGTTCGGGGTTGATTCCCTGAGAAAACATATTGTAAGCAATATTTAAAATATCTACATTGCCGGTTCTTTCGCCATTTCCAAACAGAGTGCCCTCTACGCGCTCCGCTCCCGCAAGCAATGCCAGTTCCGCGCTTGCAACACCCGTTCCCCTGTCATTATGGGGATGCACACTCAAAATAATGCTTTCGCGATTCTTAAAATGCTTATTCATCCACTCAATCTGGTCCGCATAAACATTGGGAGTATTCATCTCTACGGTAGACGGAAGATTAATAATCATCGGCGCCTCTTTAGTCGGTCCCCATGTTTCCTGTACTGCCGTACATATTTCCAATGCATAATCTAACTCCGTACCGGTAAAACTTTCCGGTGAATATTCAAGAACGATTTTTCCCGGAAAATCTTTTGCACGTTCTTTTACCATCTTCGTACCTTCTACCGCAATACCCGTAATCTGTTCCCTGCTCATGCCGAATACCACGTCTCTCTGCAGAGTGGATGTGGAATTGTAGATATGGACTACCGCCTGCTTACATCCCTTAATCGAATCAAAGGTTCTGTCAATCAGCTCTTCTCTACACTGTGTAAGCACCTGTACTATCACATCATCCGGTATCATCTTTCGGTCTATTAACTGTCGCAGGAAATCATATTCAATCTGGCTTGCTGCCGGAAAACCGATTTCTATTTCTTTGAATCCCAATTTAACCAGATAATTAAAAAATTCAATTTTCTCATGCACAAGCATCGGATCGATCAATGCCTGATTACCGTCCCTCAAATCTACGCTGCACCAGATCGGTGCTTTCACAATCTCCTTACATGGCCATTCCCTTTCCGGATAATCTATAACCGGATTTTTCTGATATCTTTGATAATTTAACATATTAATATTATTGCTCCTTTCTCAACCTGCGAATTTGTATGTGTGCTTTGCACACATTTCCTAAGACATCTGCGATGTCTGCACAAATATTGCGTAACACATGCAAAGCATAACACATACAAGTATGTGTGTGAAAAATATATTTTTCACACTTTCCTCCATTATAAAAGCCCGTCTATACAACGGGCTTATCAGATAGTGTTATTCGCCAAGACCACTCTCTATAGCACTGACCAAAGCTTTCAGTGCTTCCGCTTCATCTTCGCCATCACACACAAATTCAATCTCATCGCCGCACTTAACGCATGCCCCCAGAACGCTCAATACGCTCTTAGCGTTCGCTGTATTTTCTTTAAATGAAAATGTAATTAGTGATTTAAATTTCATAGCTTCCTTACATAGGATGCCTGCCGGCCTTAGATGCAGCCCTGTTGGGTTTTTGATGACTACCTTTTGACTTACCATACCCTTGTTACCTCCAATTCATATTAATAACTATACCATTTTTTTTGTATTATCACAATAGAATGTTTTGTATTAGTTCCGCTAATTTTTTAGCTTCTTCTTCTATCATGCCTTTATCTTTACCCTCAATCATTACACGTACAAGCGGTTCTGTCCCGGACGGTCTGATTAAAACGCGCCCTGTTCCATCGAACTTCTTATTAAGCTCCTCAATCGCATCTGCAATCTCCGGATAATCCATATATTTTTCTTTTTTATGATTCGGCACTTTTGCATTTACAAGCGCCTGCGGCAGAACTTCCATAACCTCCGACAGCTCGGATAACGGTTTCTTAGTGTCTACAATGACCTGAAGCAGATGCAATGCGCTCAAGAGTCCGTCACCAGTCGTATTTTCATCCAGAAAAATAACATGACCTGACTGCTCGCCTCCCAGACTCGCGCCGATTTCACGCATTCTTTCCAACACATATCTGTCGCCTACTTTAGTCTGTTCTATATTAATGTTGTTCTTTTTTCCCATCATGAAAAAGCCGAGATTGCTCATGACAGTTGCAACAATCGTATCATTTTTAAGTTTGCCGTGGTTTTTCATATGAAGACCGACGATTGCCATAATCCGGTCGCCATCTACTACCTTCCCTGTCTCGTCTACTGCTAACAGCCGGTCTGCGTCACCGTCAAAAGCAAGTCCTAAGTCTGCCTTTTCATACACGACTCTTGCCTGCAGCTCACTCATATGGGTAGAGCCACAGTTAGCGTTTATATTAGTTCCATCCGGATTATTATGTATAGCTACCACTTCCGCTCCAAGCTCTTTCAGTGTTTCCACTGAAGTATAGAAAGAAGCTCCTTCAGCACAATCAACTACGATCTTCATTCCCTGAAGTTCAACTTTTACGGACTGTATTGCGTGATTAATGTACTCTTCTCTTGCATCTGTACGGTACTTAATCTTACCTACACCTGCTCCGATAGGGAACTTAATACCCGGCAGTCCGTTTCGTATAAGCGCTTCTATCTCATCCTCCAGAGAGTCGGGAAGTTTATATCCGCTCCCGTCAAAGAATTTGATTCCGTTAAATTCCACTGTGTTATGGGACGCAGAAATCACAACACCTGCGTCAACTTTATACTTTCTCGTCAGATATGCAACAGCCGGAGTAGGAACAATTCCCACATAGACTGCATTCGCACCTACCGAACACGCTCCCGCCATCAAAGCGTTAGCCAACATATCTCCTGAAATTCTGGTATCACAACCCACCATGATAGTAGGTTTATGCTTATTCTCTCTGGAAAGCACATAGGCTCCCGCCTGCCCCAGCTGCATGGCAAGCTGAGGAGTCAGTTCCTCGTTTGCAATTCCTCTGACGCCATCCGTACCGAACAATCTGCCCATATCGTAAAGCTGCTCCTTTCCAAACCTAAAATTTTCCAATCTAATCTTCCGATTCTTCCACTTCTGTCACATCAATTCTCACTCTGACAGTTTCCTTAAGAGCCACCGTTTCATCCAAATTGAAAACCAACTCCATCATATAAGTGCCTGCGCTTATATCTTCCATATCCCTGCTTCTCATATACGCAGTCACATCCACAGCTGATATAATGGAAGCAGTATCCAACGCTTCTATATCACGCGCCAGACCGACTATAGTCATTGTGAAGGTATCGTTCTCCTCTGCGATGCCGGCTTCAAACCCTTCCGGTATATTGATAATCTGTATTTTATTCACCTGCATTGTTACAGGCAGTTCTACTTCCTGTTCTATGGAAACAGTCACCTGAATCCTTCCCTGGAAACCTTCTTCAGCCAAAATCACCCCTTCCGGAAGATAGTCGTTCAAACTAATTATCTTCACCATACTTTCTGCCGCTCCGGAAATATCCAGTGCCGTCTCCGGAATATCAATAGAATTGATATTCTCAATGGTTTTTGCCTTTCCGGCAATTACGACGCTGTCTTTGGTTGAAATCACCTCGCCCGTAGCCTGATATCCTCTGGCCGGAGTTCCCGTTACATTCAGATTAATGTGCACTGTCTTAGTCTGAAGAATTTCCACATTAACCCGCACTTTATTAATATTTTTGACAATGCTGCTGGATACAATTTCATTGTCATTCTCATCATACAGGTGTATTACTGAGTCCGTCCCGATATTGCTTGTAAATCCGGAAACATTAACCGTTGCCGAAGCCCGCTTTATCTGCGATATAATTGATTCCGGACCGGTTACCTCGACTAAGTTCTGCTCAGTAGTGATATCGCCTATTATATATCCGTCTTTTACCGTACCTGCCGTATCGGTTCTGAGCGGCAGTGTCTTAGTCATTTTATTTTCAATATTAAGTTTTACGCTGTCTATATTTCCCGTAATGCTTTCCAGTTTATCATTATACTTATTTGTTGAAAGCCGGATTATTATTGTATTCAGACTCGTCAGATCGTTCATATCCGCAACTGCCACTATATTGTTTTCATCCAATAAATCTATTATGGAGCGCTTCGCTGATATTGTAACTACATCTATGACATCGGTGTTATCCAACACCTCATATATCTGTCCACTGTTTGTAATCAAATCCGCATTTTGGATTTGAACCGGCACATTGTATACTCTGAAAGTTCCGACAGGATCGTTGATATTCGTAACAACAAGCCACAGAATAGCTGCAAAAATGAAAGAACCAAGCTTAAGTCCCCAGTTTCTGGTTATTTTATTCTTCATTCCTGAACCTGCCTTTCCATAACTTCCGTTTTTTATCGTCCGTAGGCCTGTTTTGAATACTACGCAGGGTTTCTCTCAGGCGCTCTGCATCCAACCCCCGCTGCAGACCGCCGTTATGCGCAACACTGATTTTACCTGTCTCTTCGGAAACAATAACCGTCATGGAATCCGTTGCCTCTGAAATACCAACGCCCGCGCGATGCCTTGTTCCAAGCTCCTTACTTAATCCCATATTATCAGAGAGCGGAAGATAGCAGGTCGCCGCCGTAATACGGTTTTCCCTTATGATAACAGCGCCGTCATGCAAAGGTGTATTATGCTCAAAAATATTTATCAAAAGCTGACTGGATACAATCCCATCAACATCAATACCGGTTCTTTCATATTCGTTTAACGGCTGCTCGTTCTGGATTACAATCAAAGCTCCGGTCTTAACTTTACCCATTTCCACAGAGGCTTTTACAATCTCATTTATCGTACGGTCTGAAAGTCTGCCTCCATCCGTTTTAGAAGAACTAAGCGACAGGATAGGCGTAAAAAAATTCTTTCTTCCTAACTCTTCCAAGGCTTTCCTCAGCTCCGGCTGCAGCACAACAACAAGGGCAATTGCTGCGATACTGAACAGATTCGTGACAATCCACAAAATTGTATTCATCTTGAAGAAAACCGCAGCCATCAAAAATACCGCTATTACAAAAAGGCCCTTTAAGAGCGCCCACGCTCTCGTATTTTTAATCCAGAGCAGAATGTAATACAGTATAAATGCAATAATCAAAATCTCCGCAACATCCGTCCAGAGTAATTTTGGCATATATAATTTAGCTAAATAGTTTTTTACCAATGTATTAATCTGCTGCATAGTCATTCCCATTAAAATTTTTATTTTTACTTAACGGGTACTTCTACCCCTTCTCTGCCGTGCAATCTGTTTTACCCTTTTCTCAGGTCTGGCCACGGTCACCTTTGGTACTGCTTTTACATAATAATAATATTCGTCATCTTCAAACTGAACTTTTTCCGCCCTGCTGTAGTCCACATGAAAAGCAAAAAACTGCAATACTGCCGTCAGTATTAAGGATACTATAGTTCCAAATATTGCGCCAAGCAGAGGCACATTTGTATCAAACATCAAATCGCCCATTAAAATAACCATGATATTGACAAGCGCTCCGGCAACCATTGCAATTGACCATGCGTAATCAATACTCATCCTGCGGATAAAATAAACCAATATAATCGTAATTGAAAATGCCACAATCGTCACGACCATCGCTTTATTATTCAGAATACCGTCTATGACGATTCTGAATCTGGCTACTACCTCTTCCTCCGCCATTCCGATTAAAATGGAAGCATTATCACCCACATAGCGAATCATGTAGTATGAAACCACGCCGCACGCCACTGACACAGCAGATGCAGGAGTTCCGACCAGACCCATGGAAAGCGGAATCACATACGGAATCTTAAGTAAAAAGCAAACCGGAGTAAGTACAACTGCCACCGTATCCTTAGGCGAAAACCTGAAGTAAAGCAGAAACATGAGTAAAAATACCACACCTATAACAACCGCACACTCCAGGCTGAAAGCGTATAGATGCAGCAATACAAACAGCGCCGCTATAATCACAATGAAATTAACAGGCATAAAGGAGCACATCAGCGCTGCAATCAAAACAATCGAAATTTTATTGAGGCCCGCCCTATATCCCAGATTGGCATTAATCAGAATCAGGGAAATAAACGCCAGTAAAAATTTAAGTATGGGAGTTATATAAACCTCATATTTACTGTAAAACAATTTCATATACTGTTTTACAACAATCAATGTCGTCATTTATTCATCCTCTCACAAATGTATGTTATAGCTTGGAATTGCTATACATATGGGACAATTTTTTTAAATTCATATAATATAATCTCATGCTCTTACGCGCCTTACTGTAGCGATACGCAAAAACTATATATGACAAAAACGCATACCCGCCTACTACACCCGCATACAGAGACAGAACCTGCTTACCGAATTCCAGTAAGTCCATTTTGTAAATATCCGACATAAATACTTCAAAATCATAAAAAATATACACGGCAAAAACCACTACAAATGCAATAGTTGCACTTATAATGGATTTTAGCACCTGCCATCCTATATAATCGCTTCGAAAGTAATTACCAATTGTTACATTCTTCCTGCCCTCACCGGTTTCATAGGATGCCAGTTTAGTCATCAAAATTACGCGTTCTTCATTCAGCATGAAAATCTCCAATCTAAGGCTAATTCAGGAAACGCATTTTAGGATTCTCTTTGGTATCCTTCCTGGGCGCCGGTTTTGGTGCTTCCGGTTTTTTGATACTGTTGCTTAACTGATTTGCCATTGAGTTCTTACATTTATCGCAGAAACGTCCTGAAAGAATAGGTGCATCACAGTTTTCACAAAACAGAACAAATCCTGAACCCTCTGCTATCTCCAAGCGCTCATCACGCAGCCATTGCTGAATCTGGTTCGTTGAAACATCACAGGCGTCAGCCACTTCCGGAATAGTCGCGTGCCTATGATCCTGAATATATTTCTTTACCTCCTGAAACTTTTCCTCCAGCGCTTCCCTGCATTGCATGCAGATTGGCGGTCCTGAAACATAATTAAAAATTTTCCCACATTTTCTACAGTTTCTTACGTTCATAATAATACCTCCTGATTACATTCCTTTTCCTATTGCAAGTGCAGCAAAATAAATCCGTTTAATACCCGCCCTGCGCAGCTCGCGCGCCATGGCGTCAATTGTGCTTCCGGTTGTGTAAATATCATCGATAATTATAATCGTACTTAATTTTACATCATTTCGGCAAATTTTAAAAGCCCTTTTCAAATTATTTTGCCTTTCCATGGCAGATAAATCTTTCATAGGTGCCGTTTTACGAACCCTTTTTATCAATTTAGACTCTACAGGTATATTTAACCGCCTTCCGAGCTCCACTGCAATCAGCTCTGCCTGATTATATCCCCTCCGGCTTTTCTTGGAGTCATGGATTGGAACCGGTATCAGCGCATCAGGCTCCAGCGCGGCTATTCTCCTGCCAAGAACAGCTGCCATCCTCTCTCCATAATATGCCGCGTATTCCTGTCTTCCACAGTATTTGAAGCGGTATATGGATTCAGCCACGCTTGGATATGAAAAAAGCGCCATACCTCTGTCATAGCTATGTTCTTTACAGGCGCAGTCATTGCAAAAAACCGCCCTTCTATCTTTCAATTCTTTACCGCACTTGCTGCAGCACGGTGCTTTCACGTATTCAATTTTCTTCGTACATTCCTCACAGATGAGGCTTCCGAAAGGCTTTACTGCCTTGTCACAGACAGGACATCTTCTCGGATAAATCAAATCCAGAAGCATCCCATAGAAGAACTTGAAAGGATTTTCCCTCATTCCCCAGATTTACACTCCTTATTCCAATTCTTTGATTCTCTCAGCCAGTCCGCTATAGCGTATGTTCTTATAACTATTATCAATCATTTCCTGTAATGTTTCACTGCTTCCCAAAATCGTAACACAGTTTCGCGCCCTTGTCACCCCTGTATATAACAGGTTTCTGTTAAATAACAGCCGTGGACCGGAAAGGAGCGGCATGACGACTGCCGGATATTCGCTTCCCTGAGATTTATGAATGGTAATCGCATATGCAAGCTCTATTTCATCTAACTGTGAAAACTGATAAGTCACTCTCTTGTGCTCATCATATTCCACGACTACACTGTGAGTATATTCATTAATTTCCACAATAATGCCAATGTCTCCATTGAAAACGCCTAGCCCCTTATCAATCGGTATACCGTAGCTGCTTACGATTTCCCATTCCAGCTGATAGTTATTTTTAATCTGCATGACCTTGTCGTTTTCCCTGTACAATGTGTCTCCGCTCAGATATTCCTTCTTTTTTTCCGACGGGGGATTCAGGTATTTCTGCAAAATACCGTTTAATGTCTCTATGCCAAGTTTTCCCTTACGCATCGGAGTCAAGACCTGAATGTCATAGGGCTGTGTCCCGACATAGGGCGGTAACTTCTCCAGAATCAACTGAATCATATGTTTATAAATTACATTTACGTCATTTCTTTTCAAAAAGAAAAAGTCCCTGCTTTTATTATCCAACGGAATGTACTGACCCGCATTAATCCTGTGTGCATTTAAAACAATATCGCTTTCTTTCGACTGCCTGAAAATTTTCTCCAGAATCACGACCGGAAAATGTTCGCTTTCCAGCAAATCCTTAAGAACCTGCCCCGGTCCGACCGAAGGAAGCTGATTCACATCTCCTACCATTATCAGCCGTGTTCCGACCGCCACTGCCCTTAACAGCGATTGAAAAAGGAAGATATCCACCATAGACATCTCGTCTATGATAATCACATCCGCTTCAAGCGGATTCTCTTCATTCTTTTCAAAACGTGCTAAATTGCGTCCTTCCGAAACCGCACCGTTAAGCTCCAGTAATCTGTGTATAGTTTTAGCCTCATATCCGGTGGTCTCCGTCATCCTCTTTGCCGCCCGCCCCGTCGGTGCCGCCAGAAAGATATCCATTTCTTCCGACATAAAATATCTGATGATCATATTAATGGTAGTCGTTTTACCGGTACCCGGACCGCCGGACAATATCATAATGCCGTTTTTAACGCTCTCAATAACCGCTTTTTTCTGAAGCTCATCTAATTCTATATCAAGCAGCTTTTCCAGGGTTTCTATTTTCTGAGTGATTTTTCGCTCTTCGGACGGAAGATATTCTCCGTCATGAGCGGATATATTCAGGTCATGAAGCATTCTCGCACAGTTAAGTTCCGCATAATAGTAAGACGCGGCATATATTTTTCTGCCGGTATCATCTTTGCCCGGCATCTTTATTACTACTTTTTTATCCATTGCAAGATTCTGCAGCTGAGGTTCCATAAAAGAAGTTTCTAACTCCAGCAGCTCTCCTGCCTTCTTTAATAAAACATCTTCCGGCAAATAACAGTTCCCTTCTGCCCCTGCCTGCAGCAACGCATAAAGCAGTCCACTCCGGATACGGTAGTCAGAATCGGTATGAATTCCTATCCTGGCAGCAATACCATCGGCAATCTTAAATCCGATACCGTCAATGTCCTCCGCGAGCTGATAGGGATTCTCCTTCATAACACCATACAGATTCATGCCATAAGCTTCATAGATACGAATTGCCAGCGTGCCTGAAATGCCGTACTTCTGAAGGAAAGTCATCGCTTCCCTTGCATCCTTTTTCTCGTATACCTGTATTGCTATCTCCCGCGCCTTCCGCTCGCTTATTCCCTTTACTTCCGCAAGACGCTCCGGCTCTTCTTCGATAATCCGGAAAGTATCATCGCCGAACTTTTTAACAATTCTGGCCGCCAGCGCCTCACCTACGCCTTTGATTGCACCGGAGCCAAGATAACGCTCCATGCTTACAGCGTCATCCGGTTCTACAATTCGATACTGCTCAATCTTAAATTGTTCACCATAAACGGGATGCGCTGTGTAGTTTCCTTCCGCCTCTATCGCTTCTCCCTGTCCTATTGTCTGGAACCCACCGACGCATGTTATACTTTTTCCTTCGGAAATCAATTCAAAAACAGTGTAACCATTATCTGTATTCCGGTATATTATATGTTCAATATAGCCCCGTATTTTTTCCATGTGTAATTCACTAACCTTACCGGATATAATCCTTACAATCCATATTTATTTTATCACACTTTCTCATAATATGCAAACAGGCTGCCAAAACCGGCAGCCTGCATTATCAACATACTATTCTTCATTTTCCGCCTTGATATCCGCTATGGTAACAGGATTAAGACTCCTTTTCATCTGCTCATACAACATCTGGGAGAGTGAATTGGGACCTCCTTCTTCCGAGATTATCTGATTGGCAATTTCCTGAATTGCGCTATCTTTGAAATAACTCGTCATATTGCTCGCATATCCGTCTTTGTCGTCATCATCGCTGAATATCTTGGTTGTTTTTTCCATTCCCTTAAGAACCTGCTCCCATAAATAAGCTTCAAACTGTTTACAGGCTTCAAGCAGCTCTTCATCTTCAGCATCGTTATCCGCAACTCTGCTTAATTTATTCTCTAACGCCTTAGTCGATGACTTGTTAGCCTCTTCCAGATAGTTAGTATAATTTGATATTCCTCCAATATCCATACCGCATTACCCTCCGTAAAAATGTACAGAACAATTTATCTGCAGAAAATTATATTATTAACGTTTCAGATTATTAGCCGTATCCATCATGGAATCTGTTGTCGTAATAGCTTTAGAATTCATCTCATATGCGCGCTGCGCCACAATCAGGTTTACCATTTCATCCGCAACGGAAACATTGGAGCCTTCCAGATATCCCTGAACGACTTCACTCTTACTCAAATTGTTATTTGTTTCCTCATTCAGCGGCCCACCGCTTGCTTCTGTCGCTTCAAAGAGCGTATCGCCCACTCTCTCCAAGCCGCCCGGATTATTGAACTGATATAAACCTATTTTCAAACCGATAGGCTGAAGATTATTCCTATCATCGGGGTAGCATACCTCGCCGGTCTGATCTATAACAATCCTGTTTGCAACATAAGTACGATTCAGGGTTATATCCCTTCCTGTGGTTGTAAGCACCGGAAGTCCGTCCTGATTTGTCAGCATAAGTCCGCCGTTCGGAGCCATTGACCATGTAAAATCACCATTTCGCGTATAATATGTATTTCCGTCTTCTCCTCTGAGCGCGAAGAAACCATCGCCCGCAATCGCAAATGCAGTATCGCTTTCCGATGCCAGCAGACTGCCCTGCGTAAAAATATTATTGATGGAAGAAGTCCGCACGCCAAGTCCCACCTGAGATGTTGTCGGTTTAGGATCTCCATTGGCTGTCGTTGTTTTTGTCTGCAATGTTTGATAGAGCAGAGACTTAAACTGTGCATTCTGCGCCTTATATCCCGCAGAATTAACGTTTGCAAGATTATTCGCAATCGTATCCACATTCGTCTGCTGTGCATTCATACCTGTTGCCGCTGTCCATAAACTCCTAACCATTTACAATACCTTCCTTTTCTCACCAATCTTCATTCAGCTTCTATTTAAACTCTTCCGGTCTGATTTACTGCATTGTCCAATGTACTGTCATATGTAGTAATTACTTTCTGATTAGCCTCATACTGTCTCTGAATCGTAATCATATTTACCATTTCAGTTACAACGGATATATTTGCCATTTCCAGATAGCCTGAATATACTTGCGCATCCGCAGGCACTATTTCAGCACCATCCACCGGCTGGAAATAATTCTCACCATAACGCTCGAGATAATTATAATCAGCAAAATCCGCTACCATAATAGTATCAACATAAGTATCATCCTGATAAATTTCACCCATTCTGTTTATGGTGACAGGTTCATTGGGATCCAAACGGATATGCCTTCCGTTGCTTGCCAACACAAAATCTCCGTCCTGCGTTACAAGCTCACCTCGTGTAGTCATCGTGAAATTACCGTCTCTGGTATATTTCGTCGAAGTTTCGCCCGCTTTATTCGTAAATTCCACAGCAAAAAAACCGTTATCCGACAATGCCAGATCCAAAGGGTTGTCAGTCACCTTGAAAGGACCACCGGAATAATCCACATAATTTTCACCGACTTTAACTCCCAGGGACATATAGCCGATGCGGTTAGGCAAATTGGGAGTCTCCGAAGTATCTTTTATCTTATAAGCCAGCACGCTGTCAAAAGACTGGCTGGTTGCGCCTTCCTTCTTATAGCCGTTAGTCGCTGCATTCGCCAGATTATTCGTCATGGTATCCATTCTATGTTGTTCGTTGATCATGCCCGTATAAGCAGTATATAAACCTTTAAGCATCCTGTATTCTTCCTTTCATTCCGCTTTGACTTAATCTTCCCTGTATCCCGCCAGAAATTCCACATATTTACCGGTTCCGATTGCAACTGCCGTCATCGGATCCTCCGCAGTCATAGTATTGATTCCCGTTTTCTCAGCAATCAGGTCTTCCAGTCCACGCAGAAGACTTCCGCCTCCTGTCAGCACAATACCCCTGTCTGCAATATCAGCAGCAAGCTCAGGAGGTGTCTTTTCCAGTACACTGTGGATAGTCTCAACTATCTGTACTGTGGTCTCATGCAATGCTTCTTCCGTTTCTTCCGAAGAAACTTTTACTGTTCTCGGAAGTCCTGTCACAAGATTACGTCCTCTGACATCCATATAATCTAATTCCGGTCTCCTGAAAGCAGTACCGATTTTGATTTTCAAATCTTCGGCAGTTCTTTCACCGATTAACAAATTATGTTTCTTACGCATATAACGTACAATCGCTTCGTCAAAATCGTCTCCGGCAATCTTAATGGATGCACTGACAACAGTACCTCCCAGAGAAATAACAGCTATATCCGACGTACCGCCGCCAATATCCACTATCATATTTCCGCAGGGTTTGGAAATATCGATTCCTGCACCGATAGCTGCTGCAATCGGTTCTTCTATAATAGACACTTCTCTGGCTCCCGCCTGATAAGTAGCATCCTCTACAGCCTTCTTCTCCACCTCGGTAACGCCGCTTGGTACGCATACCGCAATACGCGGCTTCCTGAACGATTTTTTACCAAGTGCTTTCTGAATGAAA
This sequence comes from uncultured Bacteroides sp., assembly GCA_964600805.1. Classification (GTDB taxonomy): domain Bacteria; phylum Bacillota; class Clostridia; order Lachnospirales; family Lachnospiraceae; genus UBA3282. The sequence continues at coordinate 50,253 of CAZRKN010000023.1, forward strand.
TATTTCATCATTTTTTCTGTTACACGATAATCAGAAATAACGCCCTGTCGTAGCGGCCTTACCGCCACGATATTACCCGGTGTCCTTCCAAGCATCAGTCGTGCATCTTCGCCGATTGCTTTGATTTTGTTTGTATCCCTGTCAAAAGCTACAACGGACGGCTCTTTTAAAACGACGCCTTTTCCCCTGATATATACCAAAATGCTGGCTGTTCCCAAATCAATCCCTATATCTGTATACTGCATTTTATGTTTCCCTTCCTTCCTGTATATGCGGTATCTATAATTAGATAATCTCCAATTGCCCTAAAAGTAAACATTTTAATGCCTAAATGTATATAAAGGCATAATTCGCAATATACATTATAACCTAAAGAAAGAGTTTTTCAAAGGGCTTTCCATATTTTTTTTATTTTTTAGAAAAATTTAAAAAAGATGCCAAAATCAGAACAGTTCCATCCGTTCTGATGTCAGCATCCATGCTAATAATTTTATCGGCATCTGTTTTAGTTTTCTTAACCCTTTATTTTAAAAAAATTCTGTAAGCGCGCGCGTAAAAAATCACCATCTTGCACACAAAAATAAATATTTGTGAAAAAATCCGAATAAACCCGAAAAAAAGCGAACGCGATTTTGAACGTTTTCTTGTAAATTACAAACATCTTTATTTGATGAAAAGAGTATTCTTCATAACCATATCTTATGTTTTTACTTAATTATTTTTTGCTTCTTTGTTTTCAAAATAGTATAAATTGTTTTTTCTGAAACCCCATAATTTACTGCAAGCTGTTTGATGTTTGTTCCGTCATACTGCTTTAAAATCTCTATATGCATTCTGTTTTTGCATAAGTCATATTTTTGTGGGAAATAGACACTACTACCTCCAAAATAATCGACCATTTTCAACAGATTATCAAATCCGATTACATCGGCGATCTCTTTATGATTTTCCTGTAAATCTTCTGGTCTTAACTCTTCAAATATCTTTTTTGTATAGTCGGTTACTACATTATATCCTGCTTTTCTCATTCACTCCACCTTACCTCATGTGATTTGTAACAGATGTCCATCTATAATTGTTTATTTAAAAGCCATTTAATCTGCCAGAAAACAGTTTTTAAATGGCTTTTAAACTCCTATTTCTGGAAATATTGAAGACCGAACTGATTAAGTACCGTGGTAATACCACTGGCAAATTCATATAGTCCTTCCGGTCTTCCTAGTTCAGGATATTTTACATATCCGTATGGATTCATATAATCCGGATTGATATAAAGACTTTTTGAATAGTTCAACAGTGTATCAACTTCATCCATATAATCATGTCCTACACTACTGATTTCGCTGTTCAAAACTGATGTTTTATCAACAAAAGACTGATATTTTCCATACAAATCTTTTAATAACAAAATCATCTTATTCAGTTCAGCAACATCTGCCTCCATTTCAGCACGCGTATTATCATATGCAGCATAATACTCTTTTTCAACTTCCCGAACCAGTTTCTTTATTTCCGGATCCTTTTTTAGATCAGACTTCATTTCATCTTTTATCTGTGACTGTAGGATCTGTATTTCTGTTTTAAGTGTGTTTATAGATGAAATGACTTCTTCTTTTTCCTCATCCGAAGCTGCCTTATAAGCTTCCGTTTTTTCCTGTAGCAGCATTTCCTTAGAATTAATGTTATCAGTTAAGGATTTAATCTTATCGTCCTGCTGCTTTTTTAATTCATTATATTTTTCCACTAAATTTACATATGATTCCATTTACATTTTCTCCTTTCATCACCCAAGCATTTCATCATAATCTGTCATGGCTGTTTTAATATATAAAGCAGATTCAAGCCCAAAATTCTCAGCTTTGATATATCCAATGAAAGCAGATGCAATTTCCTGTACTGCCTCTGATTTCTTATTAAAATCAGGATATGTATTAATATGCAGATTCCTTTCTTGCGCAATGCTCTGAATCCTTCTCTGGATAAGTGCGCTTTCACTGCATTTGTCGGCATAAATCTGCAGCTCTTCTTCGGTGATTATATCCTTTAAATTTGTAAGGTTTTCCAGCGTGCCATTTGGTGGCCGCCTGAGTTCGCTTTCTTTCTTCTTGGTAAGCAATTCAATTTCTGAATCCCTGATTTTTGCAATCTGGTTACATACTGTTTCAAGGTTTCTCTGCCGGAGCTGTTTTTCTGCATGGTTCCTTTCATCAAGAAGTTGTCCTTTGTAGTTCTCCCTGTTGGCAGCCATCCTGTTAAGGCTGTCATTTACCATGGTTTCAGCTGAATAGAAAAGTGAAATGACATTATTGATAAAGTCACTTTTAAAAATGTTTTGAAGCTGTTGGGATTCCATGTAAAACCTCCTTATTTTTTATTCAATTATATCCTTATTTTGGATACTCCATATGTATAAAGTTCTTCAAATAAAAAGATTCTGCTGTATTTACCACATTATTTCGACTATACTTTTTATGAGTTATTCCATGTAATTCTCCTTTTTTGCAACATTCAAAATAGCTGGGTATGTTTCCCAGCTATTTCGTTCAGTTTTTCAACTTGTTATATACGGTTGCGCGGCTTAACTGATGTTTTATGCTTATCTCTGATATAGAAAGACCATTCCTGTAATCTTCTTTTATATGCCGGGCAGTTGCATAATTTAGAAGATTTTCCTTGTTGGGAATATAAATATTCTGTCCGCCTGCTGCCTCTGACAGCTTAATGAATCCATTGATCCCAACTGCCTCCGCGTAGCTTTTCATAGGAGAGGGCAGGTCTGAAAGCTTTAAATCATACTTCGCATCCATTACCATCACCCACCTTAATCAGGCACAAGTGAAGGGAATATTCCGGTTATGTCCGTTGCAGTATCAGCAGTTACCATTGCCATAAATAACACAGCATCCTGTATCCCCCTTAAATACATTTCCTCTGCCCATATATTATTTGTTTCCTCGGCAGCATCCACATATCTGTTGAAGCGTTCTTTTACATCTTCATTGCTGCTGACCTCATCCATCAGTTCCATTTCCCTGTCCCATGCCGCATTATATTCAGGGCAGTTCTCCCTTATATCATCGCTGGCAGTCTGTTTTGCATTTTCAAGCAGTCTGAGGAATATCTCGCCCCGGCCTTTAGAAAGCTGTATATTGCTTAATATCTGTTTAAAACGGTCGTACTGTAGTATTTTCTTCATGAGAACCTTCCCCCTTTCCCGGTAAGCAGCCATTCATGGTTTTCTTTTAATTTGACTGCAAAAATCATTAATTTATGTTTGGGAATTATGGCTTTCCCATTTTCCATGTTGACATATGTACTGTTTGATACTCCTATGATCCGGGCGGCATCTTTTTGGGTGATTCCTCTTTTTTTCCGGGTCTCTTTCAGGCGCTGCCCTATACTGCTGCTTATGCCTGCTGCCTCTGGAATTTTATCCGGCAGCAGGTCTAGCTGCCTTATAAACTGTACTGAATTTTCCTTCCTCTCCTTTGACCAGTTGGCTGTAATGCGTCCAATCTGGTTTGCATTGAACAGGAAATTCCCTTTTTCCCCACAGGCTGAATAACGGAACCCGTTCAGTCCTTTTCTTATTAATATAGTAGTCATGAGAATATGCCTCCTTTTAGTCTGTTTATTAAAATGTGCTTTAAATTAGGTGTATAGTTCTTAATAATACGGCTCATCAACCTTTTTTTATCTTCGTTGTATATGCCTATTTTGTTCAGCAGTTCATTGTACGCTATAAGTTCGGCGAGAGTCATGCGGCACATCTGCAGGTCGCCTTTTTTGGCATAGAAATGTAGTTTTTCTATTTTCTCTCTTATTGCATGTATAGCCTCATGCTGCATCTCTCTTTTTTCTGTTTTTATTGCCATATCTTTTCCCTTTCTGTCTATCCGGCTGTATGACTTTCTTTTCCATACTGCTATAATGCGTTTAACTTCGTTAAATTTGCGTTTAACTGTTCTGAATGCAGAAAGATACTATTTTAGTCTAAAATGTCTTAAAATCCATTTTATGGCTCTTTAATGCCGTCATCTTATTTGCGCCCATCAGCAGTGCAGCAGCACATTGGAATCCCTGATAAAATCCGTTTTCTGCATTTTCTGCAAATCCGTCTGTTATAAGTGATTCGATATCACTGCAGACACCCTGGTCTAAATTCGTCTTTTCTTCCAGAATTGTTTCTATCTCATGTAGTGCTTTATTGCTTACCGGTCCGCACATTTCAAAGTTTAATGTGCCGATTAAGTACATATATAGGGCATTAACGATTTCTTCATATTCCATTTGAATCACCTCCGCTTTTTCATTTCCAACAGATAAAAATTTTTAATCTTGAAGTTTATGATGGAAGATGATAAACTTTCCTTGTGTCAGGATGTTTATACATCTTCTGAGGGTTGATTGTTGGAGCAGTCAATCCTCATTTTCATGTGTATTTGTAATTTTTGGGGTTTAAACTTATAATACTCTCCATTATCGCTATCAAATTCACATCCGGCTATTTCATCTCCTGCAAGGGTATTGTGGGACTGCATCAAGAAAACTGTATCATTGCCATTAATCCTGATATATTTCGCACGCTCCCAGCTTCTGCCATTTTTAAAATATCCATCCGAAGCATTTGTTGCAATAATACCTGCAGTTATGACTTCTGATAAAGAATATACCCCCTCATATATGCGGTCTAATATGTTTACAAAATCATTGATACCATTATAAGCCGTTGTAATGTCCTCATATGCATGTCGTATGTTATTTTTGCTTAGGGCACCATTGGTTGGTAAATTTACATGTGGCATTTTATCGTGTATAAGCATTATCATTCTATAATCCCTCCGTTAGCTGCTGCCTAACCATCTGCAGCGTTTTTAAGTCCATACTATCAGTGTAGTCATAGGCAAGTTCTAATATTTTGATTGCTGTGCGCAGGCTTTCATCAGTTGCCAGCTTTATCAGGTATGGAAGGCAGCCTTCCGGTACATATGGGAAAATCGCCTTGAACTCATCTATCTGGTATTCATTTCTTACCATGCGCCTTACTACAATCCTTGTCCTGAACTGTTCCAGTTCTGAACATTTTGGACCATTAATCATCTGCGTATAAATTTTGTTATTTCCGGAAAGGACAATCCCGACCCCTGATTCATCGTTCAGGTTCCTGACTGCTTGTAGTGCTGCCTTTGTCAGATGGTCTGCTTCATCAATAATAATCAGCCGTCCTGTGTTCCTGAAATAGTCCACCAGAGAAGCCATCAAGGTTTCTTTCTTCCCTGACAGCGTTTTTCCCGTCTTCCGACCTATCATCTGCAAGATCGAGGATGCAGATGATGTGCAGGCGTTTGCAGTAACCATCACAACACCGGGACGACTGCCTGCATAATATTCAAGTGCCGTTGTCTTTCCGGCTCCTGCATCACCGTACACAAGCGCGATATCACTATGGATATGTGCATGAAAGCAGGCAAATAACACTGATTTGGTATTATGCATGTCTTCATAGAAACATACATGGTCTGTGCCGGACATCCGCAGTTTTGCCAGCTCCAGATATTTTAATATTGTCTTTGCCACCTCCTCGTTGTTTCCTTTATAGGACTGTTTAAGAAATTGTGAAATAACAGACGTTGAAAGAGTCGTTTCCTTCGCAATCTGCTGCTGTGACTTGCCGGACAGCTCCATAAAATCCGACAGTTCTTTGGCTACATCCTGATACATTTAAAAACCTCCTATCTTTCTTTTTGCTTTTTCTTCTTCCTTATATTTATTTAAGAGGATGCTCTGTATATCCGGCTCATCCGGACGGGCATCTCTGGAAGCGCGCCTTGATTCAAATATTTTGGTATCAAGCTTTGGTATAACAGGCTCCACGGCAGCAGGGGCATAAACAGCATCTTTTTCTGCCTGTTCTGCCAATACTTCCTTGAACATAAGACTTACTGTGTCCTGCTCCATCTGCGGTCTGTATTCTTCCGTAAGCTTGCGTGCCTTCTTTCTCTTTTTTTCCGCATTTTTGTAGTGCTTTTCCTCTGTATGCCTGAATGGAGTCCGCAATGTTGCCTCCGCCACACAAATCGACCGCATATCTTCATCAAACACGTTAAGAACATCTATATTATCCGGGTCATAATTAATAATGACCTTTTTCTTAAAATATGGCAGCAGCTTGTCATTCCAGTAGTTCCTTTTCCAGAAAGTAATGCCGTTCTTATTCACTGTGCGCGTATCGAAGGTTCCGCATAATAAGGCAAGCGATTTCCGGTCTGTGATTTCCCTTTTGACGGAAAGGTTCTGGTAATAGACTTCATCAGGGCTTTTGCCATCAATATCTTTTCCCCTGCTCGGCGTGTGGTTGTAATCTTCCATGTAATTGTCAAGGCATGTCAGAAAAGTTTCCATAGATACTGCAAGTGTCAGGATTTTTTCATTTGACACCATCATCTGTTCAGGACGGTTTTTTGCATCTTTCCCGGTATAAGTAGGAAACATCTTTCCGAAACGTTCCTCAAATGTCCGGAAAAACCGTTCAACGGTCTTTGCCTGCCCAAGATACGGGGTTGCATATATATTACCTATCCCAAGCTGTTTGAGCACTGACAATGGAAAATCCTGCCTGAAAGATTTTGAACGGTAATCCTTGCCGTTATCAAAATATACTTCTTTAGGGATTCCATAAACCTCCATTCCTTTTTTCATGGTCTGCTTGATGACTGTCGCATCAGGATCAGCATTCCTGCATATGTAGGATATGACTTTATTGGAGCGTGCATCAAAGAATACTGTCAGCCATAAACGGCATATCTTTGAACCGTTCTCATTTCTGGTAAATACATCAATCCGGTGGTGGTCGCTGAACCATATGTCATTAGAGCTGATATCCGTCTTATCCCTGTCATGGCTTGGCTGTGCATCACGGAAAGCCTTTTCGCCTTCACGGTAGCGGATTAGGGCATACTCGGGAATTGTCTTTACTTTCCTATGAAATGCATATACGCTTGGTATGTCCGGATATTCTTTTTTTGTCCAGTCATAACAGAGCTGCACTCCGCGTTTCTGCTGCGTCATATACAGGGAATAAAAGTAGTTCCATGCTGCATCGGGTATTGTTGTTGTTCCTCTTTTATGCTCTCCACGCCTGTCTATGAGGGCAGCAGTACCACCTTCTTTTACTTTCTTCTGCCACTGGAATATGTTGGCTTTTGTTATAGATTCGCCATGTTCCCGGTTATACCACTCTACAAACGCATCTATTGTTACTCCCTTATCCCTTTTATGGTAAAGTTCCAGTATCCACGCCTTATTGTTGGCATCTGCCTTTTGTTTCTTTGAAAATCCTTCCATTTCCTCAACCTCATTTCTTACAGGTTCTAAGTGATTGTAGTGGGCGATTGCGTCTTCCGGAAGTGAAGACAGGAGTATTTCTATTCTTTTGCTGCCACGACCATGACCATGTCCATCTACATATTGAAATACATATAGTCCTTTTAAGGCTCTGTATCTAACCCCTCTATCACTTAAATCCAATAGTCTTGCTGCTTCTTTTATGCTTAACCACTTCATTTTTATCTCCAATTACCATAATATTTTAAAGAATGTTACATATTTCAGTTATATCTAAATCCAATGCTATACATATTTTGCTAAGCGTAGCAGGTCTTGGAATGCTCTTACTTTGTTCCAAATAATTGATAGTTAGAGAAGATACTCCAGCTTGCCGAGCAAGCTCTCTTTGAGAATATCCTTTTTTTATTCTTGCTTTCTGCAATTCCTTTATATTGATTTGTAATTTCATCAAACACCCTCCAATACCCAAATTGTGTAACTTATACATAGATTATAATTGCACAGTTTGGGTATGTCAAGATATATTTTGATATAAAGTTGTACAAAATGTATAATAAATGATATAATTATAAATATTATTAAGAAATAGTAAGAAATGGAGATACCACTATGCAGTTTTATGAAAGAATAAAGCAGTTACGCGAGCAAAGAGGATGGACTCAAAGCCATATAGCTTCTATTTTAGGTATATCAAAAAGCACTTATGTTAAGTATGAACGTGGCGAACGGGAACCGCGTTATGGAACGCTCATTGCATTATCAGAGCTTTTTCAAGTTTCTGTTGATTATTTACTTGGAAAATCCGGAACAGACAATATCTATAAAGAACAAATAGATAAGGCATATCATTATATATCTAGTAGCGAATTTATGCAGGAACATAGTGAATATGTAGGTAGTATAAACAAACTTATTTCTAATTATTTAAAATTACTATATGTATCAAATAATGATCCTTTTTTGGATTTACTTTATGTAATAACTGAAATAGAGGAAGATTTAATGGAACTTTATAGAACGGGTCTTCACATTTTCTGTTATGATAAATGGGCAGGTGAGGATAGTGAATTTAAAAATGTAGTAGATTCTCCTAACAAAGAAGATTTGTCTCACTTCATACAGATAACGCAAAAGGTACAGAAAAATTTAAATGATTACATTAATATACTTTCTACAGAATCATATTTTTCAGAAAATCAGTTAAAATATAAAAAACAAATCATTAATTATTCTGAAAATAATCTACTAGAATTAATAACGAAATTTCATAATGATCCTAGATATAAGATGAATTAAATTTTTCCTTTCTTTAAGATGTTGTAAAAACCCTTTAATGCCATATTTTGATATGCTCCCCATATGGTAGACAATGGAAATATTCAAAACCTATCATA
>CAZRKN010000024.1:0-57571 GCA_964600805.1 uncultured Bacteroides sp.
CATATGATAGGTTTTGAATATTTCCATTGTCTACCATATGGGGAGCATATCATTTTCAATACTTTCCTTACTTTATTTTTTACACTATCCTATTTAGCGTAGTCGATAACTCGGCTCTCACGGATTACATTGACTTTAATCTGACCGGGATATTCCAATTCAGCTTCAATCTGCTTGGAAATATCTCTTGCAAGCAATACCATGTCCGAATCTGTAATCTGTTCCGGAACTACCATAACACGAATCTCTCTACCAGCTTGAATAGCAAAAGATTTGTCAACGCCTTTGAAATTGTTTGTAATGTCTTCTAATTGTTTAAGTCTGCTAGTATATGTTTCTAATGTTTCTCTTCTTGCACCCGGTCTTGCAGCTGAAATAGTATCTGCAGCTTGTACCAAACATGCAATCAAAGTCTGAGGTTCAACATCTCCATGATGAGATTCTACCGCATTAATAACAACCGGAGATTCCTTGTATTTTCTACAAAGATCCACACCCAACTGAATATGTGAGCCTTCCATTTCATGATCCACTGCTTTACCTATATCATGCAACAGACCTGCACGCTTCGCCATCCTGACATCTAAACCAAGCTCTGCTGCCAGCAGACCGGATAACTGAGCAACCTCAATTGAATGTTTTAATGCGTTCTGACCATAGCTGGTCCTGAACTTCATTTTACCAAGTAATCTGATAAGCTCCGGATGAATGCCATGTACACCTACTTCCAGTGTTGCCGCTTCACCTTCTTCTTTTATCATTACTTCAACTTCTTTTTGCGCTTTCTCAACCATCTCTTCGATTCTGGCCGGATGTATACGTCCATCAACAATTAATTTTTCAAGCGCAATTCTTGCTACTTCACGACGAATCGGATCAAAGCCTGATAAAATTACGGCTTCAGGCGTATCATCAATAATTAAATCAACGCCGGTCATTGTTTCAAGAGTTCTGATATTACGTCCCTCTCTACCAATGATCCTTCCTTTCATTTCGTCATTGGGGAGCTGAACAACAGATATGGTTGTTTCAGAAACATGGTCAGCCGCGCATTTCTGAATCGCTGTCACTACATATTCCTTTGCCTTCTTATCTGCCTCTTCCTTTGCCCTGCTCTCCATTTCTTTAATCATTACAGCAGTTTCATGTTTTACTTCATCTTCAACAATTTTCAATAAATAATCTTTTGCTTGTTCGGAGGTAAGTCCTGAGATTCGTTCCAGTTCCTGTAATCTTTGCTCATTAAGTTTTGAGATTTCTTCACGCTGTTTAGCAAGTGATTCCTCTTTTGCAATCAGACTTGCTTCTTTTCTCTCAATAGCATCAGCCTTCTTATCAATATTCTCTTCCTTCTGCTGAATCCTGCGCTCATACCGCTGCGCTTCCGCACGACGTTCCTTGATTTCCTTGTCCAATTCGCTCTTAGAACGAATAGTCTCTTCTTTCGCTTCAAGCAACGCTTCGTGCTTCTTGGTTTCAGCTGTTTTGAGGGCTTCATCGATAATTTTTCTTGCCTTCTCATCCGCATTTCCCAACTTAGCTTCAACTATCTTCTTATGATAGTTCGTAGCTATAACTGCGGTAACCGGAATAGATATAACCAGCGTAATGACTATTGCCGCCAAAATCCATACCCATTGCATTTACAGGAGCACCTCCTTATTAAATTTTCATTGTACATATCAATAATTATTGTTGAATTAATAATCGAAAAATACAACACTCTAATTCTACATCTAAAATTATGTTATGTCAAGTAGAAGTGCTCTACCGATTACATCGGAACAAAATCCTTTTCTGGACAGAAATGCATACATTTTCCGTTTTTCTTCATAAGTAGCAGACTGAAAATTATAATTTTTTTTCAACATAAGTTCCCGAATCATAGTTATTTCATCTATTTCCATTCCATCTTCTTTCAGCTCATCAAATATCTTATCAATCAATTCCCTGCGGATTCCCTTCCGCATCAGGTCATTCTCTATTCGCATTCTGCTCTTTTTGCTAATGTTGTATTCAATAAAATCCCTGACATACTTTTCATCATCAACATAACCATAAGATTCCACATAAGCGATTGCATCCTCAATGATTTCTTTCGGATATTCCCCCTGCTTTAACTTATCCTCCAACTGTCTGTGAGTATAATCTTTCGTCTGAAGCAGATTCATGCATCTGAGTTTGGCTCTTTTGGGAAGAATCTCATGGAAGATATGTAAATAAGTATCTTTCATGACTTCTTCACCTCTCCGTATATTAAGACGGTTCATTTCACCCTTATATAATACAAAAGTAATCTCTTCATTCAGAACAATCCTATATCTTGATTTTGTAATTGGTGTAATATCTGTCACTGTCATAGTAATACCCTTGCTCTTTACTCAGCATGCTAAAAATTTTTAAACTATGATTTTTCTCCTGTTAAGCCTTTTCCTTTGGAGCTTTATCCTTAGACGGCTTTTCACTTAAGGATTTTTCTTCATTGTCCTGCACCGCCACGTCCAGATTGAACAATTCTCTGACCTTCCGTTCTACTTCATCGCATACTGCTTGATTATCCTTAAGATACTGCTTGGCATTCTCTCTACCCTGTCCGATTTTATTGCCTTCATAAGCATACCATGCTCCGCTTTTATTGATAATTCCGTTATCTGCTGCCAAATCCAGAATATCGCCTATTGTGGAAATGCCTTCGCCGAACATAATATCAAATTCCGCTTCCTTAAACGGAGGGGCTATCTTATTCTTAACTACCTTTACTCTCGTTCTGTTTCCAATGACTTCTCCGCCCTGCTTTATGGACTCAATCCTTCTGACATCCAGTCTGACAGACGAATAGAATTTCAGTGCGCGTCCGCCTGTAGTAGTCTCAGGATTTCCAAACATTATGCCAACCTTTTCACGCAGCTGATTAATGAAAACAACAGTACAGTTAGATTTGCTGATTACACCCGTCAGCTTACGAAGCGCCTGAGACATCAGTCTCGCCTGCAAACCCACATGCGAATCTCCCATATCTCCATCAATCTCAGCCTTCGGCACAAGAGCTGCCACTGAATCCACAACCACAATGTCTATAGCGCCGGAACGCACCATCGTTTCCGTAATTTCCAGTGCCTGCTCTCCATTATCGGGTTGCGAAATATATAAATTATCCACATCAACGCCAATGTTCTTGGCATAAACAGGATCCAGTGCATGTTCCGCATCAATAAATCCCGCAATTCCGCCTCTCCTCTGTACTTCGGCTATCATATGCAGGGTCACCGTAGTCTTACCACTGGATTCCGGTCCATATATCTCCACAATCCTTCCTTTTGGTATTCCTCCCAGACCTAATGCAATATCCAGACTTAACGAGCCTGTAGGAATCGTCTCAATATTCATCTGAACGGAAGGATCACCGAGTTTCATTATTGCACCTTTTCCAAACTGTCTTTCTATCTGCCCTATGGCAGCATCCAATGCTTTTAATCTTTCTTCTTTTTCCATTATTCAATCTCCTTTGGTTTCAGAACATTTGTTCTTATATTGTTAGAGTAAAACAAATGTTCGGTTTTGTCAACAGTTACTTTTCTTTTTTATATTTTACATCCTTTTAAGTCCAATAAGCAACTCTTTATACCTCCCCTCCGGCTAAATTTTATTTTTTGCTTTGAATTGTTGGCGATACGCCGGATATGCAAAGCAGAATAATATGATTTCCTTTCGCAATGCGGTTATATGCTTTGATATTAAATATTTATATCATGAAAAAAAAGAAAACGCAATTTCTTTTATACGGTAAGGATGTAGAAAATAATAAAGTGAAATATCGTTAATTATACTCAAAAAATCATGATATTGTATCAAAATTAACTATGCCAAAAACACACCTCAACATATTGTATTGTGCAATTTTTCAACAGCCGGTCAGGCAGGAAATACTTCTACAGTCCTTCTTAGAATCAATATGTCACCATTATACTTTTTAGACAGTTAAAAGTCCTCCGCCCCAGCGGCGAAGGACTACAAAATCATATCATTTATCAATTCCGTATTTTAGAAAACCTTCAGATATTTTTTGTAATCATGATATGTAACGGTTACCCATCCGGAACCATCACCATAATTTATCCCAATTTCCATACCCTGTGGAGTATAGAAGATAATAAGATTGTCTGAAGATTTAAGATGCTTCGTAATCTCCTGATCGCTCATACTATCCAATGCGCTGATTTTGCCGTTCTGCTTTTCGTTCCTCTCTCTGAAATCTACGGAAAAATCGTCATCAACCTCTATAATATCCGTATTATCCATAACCACACCGGCATTCATATCAATGTTAATACAATAAATATATACTGCGCTGAAAAAGTTTGAAGCAATTTCCTCCTGAAATGCAACACTTAAAACGCTTTCGCTCATATAAGTCACATAACCGGTTGCACTAACAAAAAAATATGAGTCATCATTGTCATCCATGTATTGAGCATATTCATCCTCATAATATTCTGAGAAAAGCGATACCTCACTTTCGATAGCGGCATTCAACTTATCCAGATTCGGTACATCATCTCCGACTATAACCGGATAATCTATATAAATTGATACATTTTCATTATCTGTATCATACTCAAAATAATCCCATCTTATCGAATATGAAAGATTATTCTTTACGTCATCATGAAATTCATAATAATCATCTTCATCATAATCATTGTCGTCATCACGACCATAATCACGGCTATTTCTATTACTAGAATTACGGTTATCGCCATTATCACGGTCAGTATCGTCATCAGTAAGTTCCTGTACACTATTAACTTCAACTCTTCCCGTGGTATTATAAATGTTTTTAAACGCATTATAGATTATCGCCAAGAGAGCAATCAGAAAAACAACAACTATCGCAATTATAATGCCAATTATCAAACCTGTTTGCTTCTTTTTCTGAGGTGCAGCAAAAGGACTATAGCCATTCTGGTTATAAACATATGGATTTCCGTATTGATACCGATTGCCCGCCGCTCCGTTATTGCCGTATTGATACTGATTCCCGGATGCTCCGTTATTTCCGTACTGGTACTGGTTTCCGGTCGCTCCGTTATTTCCGTATTGGTATTGAGTCCCGGTCGCTCCGTTATTTCCATACTGGTACTGGTTTCCGGTCGCTCCGTTATTTCCGTTCTGGTACTGAGTCCCGGTCGCTCCGTTATTTCCGTATTGGTACTGGTTTCCGGTTACTCCATTATTTCCGTACTGGTACTGGTTTCCGGTTACTCCATCATTTCCGTACTGGTACTGATTATCAACCGCTCCGTTATTTCCGTACTGGTACTGGTTTCCGGTTACTCCATCATTTCCATACTGATACTGATTATCAACCGCCTCGTTATTTACATACTGGTACTGGTTTCCGGTAATACCATTATTTCCATACTGATACTGATTTCCGTTCATATCATTATTTCCGTACTGATACTGATTTACACCCATACCATTATTTCCGTAGTTATTATTATTCGGATCGTTCACATATCCGTCAGTCGCAGATTTATTATCACCATACACACTGTTGTTCATGCTGCTTTCAGACTGTTTACCGGAGAAAAGTCCTCCCATACCATGATTATCCTCACTCATATCCGAAGACTGATAAATATCCTGTACTGTCTGTGTCTGATAAATCTCCGTATCACTCTGGGTCTGATAGACATCTGGCATAGTATAAATCGAACCATCCATCCACGTCTGCTCCACCTGCGGTACTTCTGTTTGAATCTGTCCTTCCGCCTGAAGCACTTCTATCTGAATCTGTCCTTCTTCATGCGATACTTCTGCCTGAATCTGTCCTTCTTCCTGAATCAGTCCCTCTGTCTGCATCTGCGCTTCTACCTGCAGTGGCTCTTCCGGCATCTGCCTATCTGTCTGGGGTACCTCTTCCCGAATCTGTCCTTCCTGCATAATATCCTTATTTTGATCTTCCATCTTTTGATTCTCCTTCTACTAAATCAACCATAATAGGCGTTTGCAAACTCCATATTTCCATAATCCAATTATATAATACTATTTTTTCTCCCCAAAAGTCACTTCGCTATAGTATGCCAATATCGACTCCCGCAGCATGGACAATGCTGCTGAAACGCTGTTCTCACGGATTTTCATCCGGCTGCCGTTAAAACGGCACTCCCTAACATCAATACGTCCGCACACATTGCAGGCAATATATACAAGTCCAACCGGCTTTTCCTCAGACCCTCCATCAGGTCCGGCTATACCGGTAATACCTACCGATACATCCGCTTTTGCAAAAAGCGCCGATCTCTTAGCCATATCTTTGGCTACTTCAGGGCTGACAGCTCCATGCTTCTCGATAAGCGGTTTTTTGATTCCAAGTACTCTGCGCTTGGATTTATTGGAATATGTAATATATCCGGTCTTAAATATCTCCGACACTCCCGGTACGTTAATCAGCCTTGCCGCCAGCATACCGCCGGTGCAGGATTCTACCGTAGTGATAGTCAGGTGGTTGGCCACCAACAGGTCAACCACTGCTTTCTCTAATGTGACGTCTTCCTGAGTTGTATATATATGGTTTCCGAAACGTCCTTTAAGCTCTTTGACAATTGGTTTTACCATTTTTTTTGCTTCTTTTTCATCCTCCGCCCTTGCAGTTACACGCAGATGCACCTCACCTGTCTTTGCATATGTTGCAATCGTCGGATTACTCTGTTCGTTTATCAGATCTTCCACCATAGCTTCCGCTTTGCTCTCGCCAACCCCACAGATTTTGACTGTCTGGGAATAAATAATGCCCGGCTCCAGTTCGCTTAAATATGGCATAATAGAATTATCAAACATCGGTATCATTTCATTTGGAGGTCCCGGCATCAGTATAACATGCTTTCCATTCTCTTTCATGATGATTCCGGGCGCCGTACCATTCGGATTAGCAACTACAATACTGTCTTCGGGAACCATTGCCTGCTTCCAGTTATTTTCCGTTATCTCCATACCCCTGTTTTGGAAAAACGCTGTAATTGCCTCTTTGCACGGTTCATGCAGATAAAGGTTCCTGCCAAGAGCTTTCGCCGCCGTTTCCTTGGTCAGATCGTCCTGTGTAGGTCCAAGTCCTCCTGAAAGAAGCAGTATGTCGGCTCTGGAAAGCGCTGTATTTATCACACTCGCCAAACGTTCCTCGTTATCGCCCACCACGTCCTGATAATAGCACGACAAACCAAGTCCGGCACATTTCTCAGCAAGATAAGCTGCATTAGTGTTCACGATATTACCCAGTAAAATTTCAGTTCCGACCGAAATAATCTCTACTACCATCTTTTATACCCCTTGTGTGCTTTAGCGCACATACCAATCAATAGTTCTTGACAATAGAATCCTTCATTGGATTCTATTGAATAAAAGTTTACTTTCAAACTTATGCCTTTATTCCTTTCTTGCGAAGCTTGGTACATTTACTATTTGGTTTCTTTCATAACATCCTTATTTTTAACCAGATAATCAATCAATGATACAACCGTAAGCGCAAGTGCAATCCACATGACTATTGTTGTCAGAATATTTAATGCTTCTATATCTGCAATCATCAGGCAAATCATGACCATCTGAAATGTAGTTTTAAATTTGCCAAAGTAGCTTGCCGCTATCACGACTCCGTTATCGGAAGCAATCAGCCTGAAACCGCTGATAATAAACTCTCTTGAAATAATTATAATGACAATCCATGAAGGAATGACCGACAGCTCCACCAGACAGATAAGGGCTGCGCATACCAGAAGTTTATCTGCAAGCGGATCCATAAACTTCCCGAAGTTCGTGACCAGGTTATACTTTCTTGCAATCTTGCCATCCAGCAAGTCCGTCAGACTCGCAATAATGAAAATCGCCAGTGCAATCCATTTGTCCACTTCAGTTATGTCAACCAGCATAAAAAGTACAAAAAACGGAATCAAAACAACTCGAAACATTGTCAATTTATTAGGCAGATTCATCTTCCAATTCTCCAATCAAATCATATTCATAAGCTCCGGTAACCCTGACCTTCACAAAATCACCGGTCATAAACTCCCTCCCGGTATTCACAAATAAAAGTCCGTCAACATTCGGTGCATCCTTATATGTCCTCGCCACATAGACATCATCATCCGCAACCTTTCCTTCTATCATTGCGTCAACACAAGCCCCTTCCATGGAAAGCGCGGCATCAAACGCAATCTCCTGCTGCAGCTCCATAAGCTGTGCCAGGCGCTCTTCCTTCACTTCTTCCGGAACCTGATTCGGCATCAATGCCGCGGGCGTATCCTCTTCCTGAGAATATGTAAAGACACCCAGCCGGTCAAATTTCATCTGCTCTACAAACGCCATCAGTTCCTCATGCTCTTCACCAGTTTCCCCGGGAAAACCGGTAATCAACGTGGTTCTGATACAGATATCAGGTATCCTGCTTCGAAGCTTACTGATTATATCCTCTATCTGTTGTCTGTCCGTTCTGCGTCCCATCTTCTTTAAAATATTATCACAGCCATGCTGTATGGGAATATCCAAATAATGGCAGATTTTGGGCTCAGTCCCGATAACCTGAATCAGTTCATCATCAATTTCTTCCGGATAACAGTATAAAATGCGTATCCACCGAATTCCTTCAATCCTGCATAACTTACTAAGCAGCTGCGGCAGCGTCTTTTTTCCATATAAATCCAATCCGTAAACGGTCGTCTCCTGTGCTACCAGGATCAGCTCTTTTACTCCGCCTTCCGCCAGAATTTCAGCTTCCTTTATGAGACTTTCCATCGGAACGCTCCTGTAGTTTCCGCGTACCTTTGGAATAATACAATAAGTACAGTGTTTATCGCAGCCTTCCGCTATTTTCAAATAAGCGTAATGACCTCCTGTAGTCACTATACGCTTCATACCCGTCAAAGGTTCCGCATTCAGGTTTCTGTAATGGTTTATCTTTTCTGCATTTTCGACAGCCTTTTCCTGATTCAGAAGCTCATCCAGCACTTCTGTGATTTCATCAATAGCCGTAGTACCTACGATGGAATCCACCTCCGGAATCTCTTTCTGAATCTCTTCTTTGTAACGCTGCGCAAGACAGCCTGTTACAACAAGCGCCTTAAGGCTGCCGTTTTTTCTAAGCTCCGCCATCTCCAGAATCGTGTCAATACTCTCCTGCTTCGCATCATTGATAAAGCAGCAGGTATTGACGACAACTATGTCCGCCTCTGTTTCGTCATCAGTAAATTCATAGCCTTTCTCGGATAAAAGACCCAGCATCATCTCAGAATCAACCAGATTCTTATCACACCCTAAGGAAATAAAAAATATTTTATCACTCATTTTTATTAGAATTATTCTTCTCCATTACTGACCGGCTCTTCTACGCTGCCTTCCGCCACTACAACGTCTTCCGTAACCGCACCGTCTTCCGCAGTTCCGTCTGACTCCTCAGAATCTCCGCTAAACTCTTCGCTCTCATTCAAAATTCTTATCTTAGCCTGATTCAGCTCCTCAATAGCAGCGGACAGGGGCTTTCTGCCTTCATAATTTTCCACAAGCACCTCATCGCCTGAAATAATCTGCCTTGCTCTTTTTGAGGTAGCCATTACTATAGAATAGCGGCTGCTTACTACAAGTTCTTCACCTTCCTCAACATCACTGTTTACTACTTTCATTAAATCTGCATATGATGGATGTAACATTTTTTCTCCTTTCGCAGGAACCTAATGTTCTGCACAAAAATTTTTATTATATATTAAAAACCACAATACATTTATTCCTCATCCGAACACGCCTGTATATCGTCCGCCTGCGCCCTGCCTGCAATTGTCTCCGGCAGAAGCGCAGATAGCACAATCTGATTGTTTTCCATAATCAGTACTGCTTTCGTCTTTCTGCCCTGAGTAGCGTCAATCGCCACTCCGGTTTCTTTTGCCTTCTGTACCAGGCGTTTGATCGGTGCTGAATCCGGACTGACTATTGCTATGATTTTTCCGGTATTCACTACGTTTCCAAATCCTATATGAATCAATCTTCCCAACAGCCGGTTCCTGCCCTTCTTATTCGATATTCTGAATCTGCTCGCGGACTTTCTCTATCTCAGTCTTAAGCTCAATTGCATGATTGGATATTTCCAGATTATTTGTCTTGGAAAGAATCGTATTAGCTTCCCTGTTCATCTCCTGAGCTATGAAATCCAGTTTCCGGCCAATGCTTCCTCCCTGTATCAGATTATCCTTGGTCATTTCAATATGGCTTTTTAAGCGTACCAGTTCTTCATCAACACACACCTTATCTGCAAAAATAGTTACTTCCATAAGGAGTCTGCTTTCATCTACCTGTGCATCACCTAGAAGTTCCTTTACCTTATCTTCAAGTTTCTGCCTGTATTCTGTGATAATTTCCGGTGAATGTTCCTCTATATAATCCACATGTTCAAGCATTCCGTCAAGTTTGACAATCAAATCATCCCTTAGATTCCCGCCCTCTTTGATTCTGGATGCCACAAATCCCTCTACCGCACCTTTTATCGCCTTGTCAAGCAGCTGCCAGAGTTCTTCTTCGTCAATAGTCTGCTCTTCCATACTGAAAACTTCCGGATATCTGGACAATGTAGATACTCTGATGTCATTATCCAGAGAAAAATCCTTCTGCATCTGTTCTAAGTATTTCATATACTCAGCCGCCACTTCTTTGTTGTACTTCACACAGATATTGGACTCCGTAAAATCCTCATAGGTGATAAAAACGTCTACTTTACCTCTTTGTATATAATTTTTCAACTCACTCCTGATTGCTGTTTCAAAAAAGCTCAGCTTCTTGGGCATCTTGATAGATACATCCAGATATCTGTGGTTGACGGATTTCATCTCCACCGTGATTTTTCGTTCTCCTTCGGCGATTTCATATCTGCCGAAACCTGTCATGCTCTTAATCATACCCCACCCTCTTCTCTCACCGTATTTTTTTGAGCCAGCTTCTAATATTATAAAATAATACTCTTATCTAGTCAAGCTTGTGTAAATTCCACATCAGATTTTCGGGCAATCTGTTTGGACCGGGTTTTTTCCTGTACATCTTCCGGGGATGCACCAATCTCTCTGGTATCATTATAGGTAATCTTTTCATTTTCAATCTTACCGGAATGATATGCAAATGCAATACTGTATCCGTTTAATGCTTCAGCCAGCTCTGCATCTGTCGCTATATTTTTTTTGCTGCCATAGGGCTACGGCTTTTTCATAATCTGCCATAATGTCACTCTTTCCGAATCCGTATTGTCAGTTAAAAAATCGTCGCTCAGCAGCGACGATTCAGAGAATGCTTCGCATTCTCATTGGAATGATTTATGCTGCGGCGTAATTTCCTATAGTATAAAAAATCGTCGCTCGGCAGCGACGATTAAGAGAATGCTTCGCATTCTCATTGGATTGATTTACACTGCGGCGTAATTTCCTATAAGATAAAAAATAATAAGCTCAGGCTGCCGAGCCTGAGCTTATTATATCATAACCAGATAAATTTGCGGAGAAAAATTAGGCATCCCATCAAATACTGTATATGGCATCCGTTGTAATTGTAGAAATGCTCCTTGTACTGTGCGCACAATAAAGGTCAATGGTGATATCTGTGACTTGCCATTTCCAATACGCAGTTGTACAATATAAAGGTCTTGAAAAATCCCCCTACAGAAAGGTTTGACTAATTATGGCTTTCGACGGCATCACCATCGCAAATATAACTAAAGAACTAAACGACACTCTCTCAGGCGGCCGCATCTACAAAATCGCCCAGCCTGAAACAGACGAACTTCTTATAACAGTAAAGAATAACAGCTCCCAATACAGACTTTTACTATCGGCGGACGCTTCGCTTCCGCTTATTTATCTGACTGACAAAAATAAGCAAAGTCCCATGACAGCACCGGGATTCTGCATGTTGCTCAGGAAACATTTGCAAAATGCAAGGATTCTGGATATCACACAGCCTGAACTGGAGCGTATCATCAGGATTCGGCTGGAGCATCTGAATGAGATGGGCGATATCTGTCGGAAGACCCTGATTATCGAAATTATGGGTAAACACAGCAATATAATCTTCTGCAACGAAGAAAATATAATAATTGACAGCATCAAGCATATTTCCGGCATGATCAGCTCCGTCAGGGAGGTCCTGCCCGGCAGGGAATATTTTATTCCGCAGACACAGAATAAGATTGATCCTCTTACGCTTATAGAAACACCCGGTTCTGATTCTGATGATGCAGAAGTCAGAAAGCTCTTCACAGAAAAGCTTTCCGCTATGCCAATGCCCATTCACAAAGCGTTGTACTGCGCTTATACCGGATTATCTCCTATCATCGCACAGGAGATTTGTTTTCGTGCAGGCATAGACGGTGATATTTCGGTAAGTGCATTGGATGAGGCTTCGCTTAATAGGATTTATGTAAACCTAATTTCCATACTGAAACAAATTAAAGACGGCGCTTTTGAACCCAATATCATATATGAGAACAAAACTCCCCTGGAATATGCTGCGATTCCACTGACCCTTTATTCCAATAACGAAGTCCGCTTCTTTGATACGATAAGTGTAGTTCTGGAACGCTATTACGAGGAAAAAAATGTTATTACAAGAATCCGCCAGAAATCGGCAGATCTGCGTAAAATTGTTAATACTGCCTTAGAACGGAATATAAAGAAGTATGATTTACAGTTAAAGCAGATAAAGGATACGGAGAAACGGGATAAGTACCGTGTTTATGGGGAACTTCTGAATACTTATGGTTACGGTGTGGAACCCGGTGCGAAGTCCATTGAAGCCCTGAACTATTATACAAATGAAATGATAACAATTCCTTTGGACGAAACGCTAACTCCTTCCGAAAATGCAAAAAAATACTTTGATAAATACGGAAAGCTGAAACGCACCTTTGAAGCGCTTTCCAAATTGACAATCGAAGTAAAAGAAGAAATCGAGCACCTTGAATCCATTGCTGCCTCTTTAGATATTGCTCTCCAGGAAGAAGACTTAGTGCAAATCAAGGAAGAACTGATAGAAAGCGGATATATCCGCAGAAAAGGCGGAGGAAAGAAGGTAAAGATTACCAGCAGTCCATTCCACTATATCAGCTCCGACGGTTTTCATATTTATATAGGCAAAAATAATTATCAGAACGACGAGCTTACTTTCAAATTTGCAACCGGTAACGACTGGTGGTTCCATGCCAAAAAAATTCCCGGTTCCCATGTCATTGTCAAAACCGAAGGTAAAGAGCTGCCCGACCGTACATTTGAAGAAGCGGCAAAGCTGGCCGCATATTATTCTAAGGGAAGGGAACAGGAAAAAGTGGAAATTGACTATCTCCAAAAAAAGAATGTAAAAAAGCCAAATGGCGCCAAGCCGGGTTTTGTTGTCTACTATACCAATTATTCCATGACTATCGACTCCGATATCTCCGGCCTGACGCAAATTACTGATTAGAGAGTTTTTTCGGTAAATAAAGACTTCACATGGTCGATTTCTGCCTGTGTAGCCTTAGCTGCGGGAACATAATAAGATTTCTCCCTTGCAATCTGATAGAGTTCTTCCTGCGACTGCTCACAGGCATTTCTGAACTGCTTCAAAGTCTGCTTTAACTCTTTATTCTCTGTCTGCGGTATCATTTCTCCGAACCGCACCAACTCACCGTTGATTCCGGTCAACGTATCTGCTACCATTGTTTTTTCCTGCATCTGCATATTAATATCCTTGCTCCTTTCTCAACTTGCGATCATCCTAAAAACTTCATCAACTGCTCTTTATTCTGCATAGCGGATTTTGCACCTTTTTCAAAAAACTGCTTCACCTGTGTATCGGTTGCACATTCCGCATATTCTTTCATTTTGCAGTGTGTCACATCATAACCGCCCATAAGATGACGAAGATTTTGTAATTCAAGCTCTGATAAATTTGCCATATTAACCTTGCTCCTTTCTCAATTTGCGAATTAGCGACATTAGAAAGAGGTAACTAAGTTTTCTATTCTTTAATGTCAGTTTTAGTATGTCGAATTCATCAGTATTTATACATATGCAAATAGGTATTATTTCATCAGATGGAATTTTTTAGCGCAATGAACTAAAAACGCGCCCTTAGGAAAAGATTTCATTTCTTCTTCGTTTACCACGCCCAGCTTAATGATCAGAACGAAATAGAGCACAGCTGCAACACCGATTGCGAATGCAACTGAAATCCTGTTTACTTTGATAATATAGAATACGCCGTTATAGACTCCATATGCCGCAGCGCCCATAAAAATTGATGCAAGCGCAGGTTTTAAATAAGTTTTTGCAACATCTTCCCTGTATCTCAGATATTTCATAACCGAAATATGGTTCAAAAGGCACATCATAAGAGAGTATGCAATATTGGCTCCTGCCAATGCATAAAGATCAAGCTCTGTATACAGCAGCATCATAACTAAGATGACTACCTGCACTACCAGCGATACCACCGAATGAATCACCGGTATATTGACTTTACCGATTCCCTGTAATACCGCATTAGTCAGGGTTGAGAGTCCATATAGTATAACGGTGATGGCAAGAACACGGATTAATCCGGCGGCAGTATCGAGCGCCTCTTTCTGTGGATAAATAAACTGCACGACAGGCCTTGCCAGCGCAAACAGACCTGCTGCCGCGGGAATTGCAATCAGCATGGTCATATGAATCGCCTGCTTCACATTATACCGCGTTTCACTTTCCTTATGAGTCGCAAAAGTAGCGGAGATTCCCGGCATAGATGCAGAAGACATTGATGATGCAATCGCTATCGGAATATTGATAATTGTAATAGCCTGAGTTCCAAAAATACCATACCTGATTGCTGCAGTAGGCTTATCCACACCCATTATGTCTATCATTATATTCTGATAAATATACATATTAACAACTGTGGAGCAATTATAGATAAAGGTGCTTAAAATAAATGGCGTAACAGTCGTTATCATAACTTTAAAGATTTCACCATAACTCTCAGGTATCGGTGTATGATCCCGTTTTATCCTTTTTTTAATAATGTCTTTGTTCAACCTGTACATACCGAACATGAACAAAAGCGCTATAAGTACTCCGGCTCCCGTACCTATCGCACTGCCGGAAGCTCCGTATATTGCCCTGGTAGTATCTTCCTCCCCAGCCACCATGCCTATCAGAAGATGGGCTGCAAGAATACTGACTATTGCATTCAGAATTTGTTCTAAAATCTGTGAAATCGACGTGTGGACCATGGAACCGTGCGCCTGAAAATATCCCCTCAATACACCAAGCAGTCCCGAAAAGAAAATCGTAGGCGCAAAAACGCGCAAAACAGGAACTGCACCGTCAACTTTTACAAGCAGCGGCGCTCCGAAAAAAGTAACTAAAGAGCAGATTCCACCCACCACTACAACATAAATCAGGGCACACTGAAATACCCTCTGGGCATTTCGATATTCCTTATAAGCCAATCGCTGCGCAATGACTTTAGAAATGGCAGAGGGTATACTATAAGATGAAATCAATAAAATTATGGTGTAAATATTGATGGCGCTAGCGTAATATCCGTTTCCTTCCAAACCGATGATGCTGGTAAGGGGGCTGCGATATAACAAACCGATAATTCTGACTATAATGCCTGCTGCCGCAAGAATACCGGCCTGAAGCACAAAGCTGTCCTTCTTCTGTTGTGCCATATCCGTCTCCATCCTTCAGAGTAGATACATCAGCCTATCAGCCAATCATACATTTCCTGATATTTCTTGGCAGATACCTGCCATGAGAAATCCGCTGACATAGCCCTATCCACTATCTTGTTCCACTCTCTTTTCTTATCATAATAAATGCGCTCTGCATAGCGTACCGCCGCCAGCATTTCATGAGCGTTATAATTCGTAAAGCTGAATCCCGTACCTGTGCTCTCATATTCATTATAAGGTTCTACCGTATCCTTCAGTCCGCCCGTCTCACGCACAATAGGCACCGTACCATAGCGCAGGGACATCAGCTGGCTTAAACCGCATGGTTCAAATAACGAAGGCATCAGGAACGCATCGCTTGCCGCATAAATTTTATGTGATAAAGCATCCGAATAATAAATATTCGCTGATACTTTTCCATGATATTTCCAGTCATAATGCCTGAACATATTCTCATACTGTTCCTCACCGGTTCCGAGTACAACAATCTGCACATTATCCTGACACAGTTCATCCATTACATAAGCAATCAGATCGAAGCCTTTCTGACCTGTTAATCTGGATACGATACCTATCATCATTGCCTTATCATCCTGATTTAATCCCAGCTCAGCCTGAAGCGCACGCTTATTCTTAACCTTTTCCTTACGGAAATTAACTGCATTATATGGAAATTCAATATTTTTATCCGTTTCCGGATTGAAATCATCATAATCAATGCCGTTTACAATACCGCGCAAATCATGCGCCCTTGCGCAGAGCAGACCGTTTAAGCCTTCACCGTAAAACGCTGTCTTGATTTCTTCAGCATAGGTATCACTGACCGTCGTAATAGCGTCCGCATAAACCAGACCGCCCTTTAACAGATTGGCGTCCTTATAAGCTTCCAGTTTATCCGGTGAAAAGAAATACTGAGGAAGACCGGTAATTTCCCTCACTTCCTTCACGCTCCATTTTCCCTGGAATTTCAGATTGTGAATCGTCATAACGGTCTTAATGCCACGATAGAACTCACCACCCTGAAATCTTTCCTTTAAATAAACCGGAATAAGCCCTGTCTGCCAGTCATGGCAATGAATAAGATCAGGTCTGAAGTCAATTACCGGAAGTATGGACAAAGCCGCTTTACAGAAATATGCATATTTTTCTATCTCAAATAATGCGTTATCACTGTATGGCTTGAATCCGTTGAACAATGACTCATTATCAATAAAATAATATTTAACTCCGTCAACCTCTGCCTCAAGAATTCCTACATACTCATTTCTCCAATGAAAATCCATATAGAAATGAGTTTTGTATTGTAGCATATCCTTCATATTCTGAGACATACAGGTATATTTGGGAAGAATTACTCTCACATCAAAATATTCCTTATCAATACACTTGGGCAAAGAACCGACAACATCAGCCAAACCTCCTGTCTTGATAAATGGCACTCCTTCTGACGCAACAAACAGAATCTTTTTCATGAAATAACCCTCCAATATTCTTTTATAGAATCACTTCCCCTGAAACAGCTTCCCATTATGCTATTTCTCCAGAAGCGGCTTCCTATGGAGCCGCTTCTGTTATTATACATCATATTTTCTGGTAATAAAAGGATAATTTTAGATTAATTATGATTAATTATGATAATTACGATACTGAAGACGGATTTTATCTGCAATGAGCGCAATAAATTCAGAATTTGTGGGTTTTCCTTTTCCTGTGTTAATTGTATATCCGAATAAGGCATCCAATGTTTCCATCTTTCCTCTTGACCACGCAACCTCGATTGCATGCCTGATGGCGCGTTCTACCCTGCTTGGTGTGGTCTGGTACTTGGTTGCTATGGTCGGATAGAGAATTTTCGTAATTGAGCCCAGCATTTCCACATCCTCTACGGACATCATTATAGCTTCCCTGAGATATTGATACCCCTTAATATGAGCCGGAACTCCGATTTCATGTATCATATTGGTGACATCCTTCTCCAAATCACGTGTGGAATTTAGATTCTCGGAAGCCTTCAATTCTCCTGCTGCAGCTTCCTGCCTGTCAGATGGCACTGTTATCATAATCTGAAACGCCTTATCTCCGTTCATCAGATTATTAAGAATCTGATACACCTTTTCATTGTCTCTTGTTACAGTTAGATTTAATTGTTCCATAAAATTCCCCCATGCTATTACAATTTTCTCGCATTATTATTTAGAAATAACATGATATCCAATAATTTCTAATTCTATGCTACCAATATTATAAACAATAGTGGAGTTTTTTGGAATATTCAGGCATCGCGGCAAGGGCTACTGCACCAGCATATTTTCGATAAAAATCCCGTATCCGCTTGTTGCATCGTTTACCAGCACATGAGTCACGGCTCCTACCAGCTTTCCATTTTGTATGATGGGACTGCCGCTCATCCCCTGAATGATACCCCCTGTCAATGAAAGAAGCTCTTCGTCCGTAATTTTTAACACCATCCCCCTATTTACATTATCGTTTTCCAAATGCAGCTCTTTAATCTCAATACTATAAATCTTAGGTTCACCCGTGACAGAGCAGATAATCTCGGCGGGTCCGGTCTCCACCTCCTGTTTCAGCGCAATAGGCATAGGCTCATTAGCCGTTTGTCGTATGACTTCATCATTACATATACCAAAAATTCCTTCTGCTGTATTTTGCGTAATCTCACCTATTATATTATCGTTATTATACTCTATATATCCTGTCAATTCACCGGGCGCGCCATTCTCACCTCTTGTAATACCTATAATTTCGGTTTTATACAGGGTTCCCTCTCCTAACAGCATCAAAGTTGAGGTATCCACATCATTAATACCATGTCCGAGTGCGCCAAATGTATCATCTGCGTCTACGTAGGTCAATGTTCCGATTCCCTGCGCATTATCCCGAACCCAGATTCCCAGCTTCCATTCACCGTTCTGATTGCTCTGTGGCTGAATCTTCACCTCCGTAGTTTCATCACTGCGCAGCAGCGTCATAATCAGCTCATTTCCATCCGAGTTCTCTATCATTTTAACGAACTGTTTCTTATTTTCTATTTTCTCTCCGTTCACATCCAGAATATAATCACCCGGCTGAAGAATATACTTTGCCGGAGAAATTGTCTCGCCGGTATGATTTTTGAACTCACCTACACCTACGACCAGAACGCCTTGCGTCTTTACATATATACCTATGGGAATACCCGAAGGTATCAGCGTCTTATCCTGAATAACCTGAATATCCACGTTTTTATAAGGAAGTATTCCAAACAGCTTCAGATCCATTCTATAATTATCTATCTGATTAGCTTTAAGCGTAACGCCCTTTGTGAAATTGACATGCAGACTTTCTACCTTTGTGGAAACGCTCTCTACGGACTCCTGTTGATAGATTTCTCCCGAGGCCGGTACACGAAAATCCAATTCCTGTTCGACTCCGGCACGAATCATAATCGTGGAAGGCACTTTTCCCCAGTAATCAATGTACACTGCGGCTGCCAGCGCTATCAATCCTGACACTAATAATATATATAAAAATCTGCGATAGTTTTTCAGTTTAAAATCAGTCATATTTGTATACCGCATTCCTTTCTATAATAAAACATAACAAAAAAGAACATACATGAGCATGTCCTTTTTAGTATGTGAGAAAACTTTAATTTTAATTATTCATTGTTTTGATTTTCTTGCCAAATCTTTCATTTCTCTTGCATTATTTATAACATTTTCCGTAATGGCGGCCCCTCCGAGCATTCTGGCAAGCTCTTCCACACTCTCATTTTCATTAAGTTCCCGAATACGTGTCGTAGTACGTTCTCCCGCTACGGATTTCTCAATCTGAAAATGTGTGTCTGCCATTGCAGCAATCTGTGGAAGATGAGTAATGCAGATAATCTGATGTTCTTTTCCGAGCACTCCCATTTTTTCAGAAACCTTCCATGCAGTCTTTCCGCTGATTCCCGTATCAATTTCATCAAAAATCAATGCATCTATGTCATCCTTATCTGCCAGCACGGTCTTCAGCGCCAGCATGATTCTGGATAATTCACCGCCGCTTGCAATCTGTGAAAGCGCTTTTAGCTCTTCTCCCGGATTGGTGGATATCATAAATGCCACTCTGTCATAGCCATCCGGTCCGATTTTGTCTTCCACAGGCTGTATATCTATTTCAAATTCCACATTATTAAAATTCAAATCAATCAGCGCATCTTTCATCGACTTTGACAAAATTTCTGCGCTCTCCTGCCGAATCTTTGATATCTGTCCGCACAGGTTCAAGAGTTCACTTTTAAGCTGATTTTCTTTTTGCATCAACTTCTGTCTGTAAGCGTCATAATCCTGATACCTTTCCAGTTTCTCCTGCAGCTTCTCCTTATATGCAAAGATTTCTTCAATTGAATTGCCATATTTTGACTTCAAATGATTAATTAAGTCAAGTCTTTTTTCTATCTGCCCGAACAATTCACCATCGAATTCCAGTCCGGACAAATAATCCGCTGCCGCTCTGTTATAATCATTCAAAAGACTGTCAATATCCAACAGCTGCCTTTCAAAATCCTGTAAAGCCTCATCATAAGATACAATACTCCGTACTTCCCTGATTGCCCTGCCGATTGCATCTCCTGCTCCGCCATCCTCATATCCGCTCATCTGGTGCGCTGCTGTCATAGCTTCCTGAATTTTCTGTCCATGCACAAGCTTTTGATATGATTGCTCCAGCCTGATATCCTCACCCGCGGAAAGTTCTGCTTCCTCAATCTCCTTTACCTCGAATTCGGCAAGGGAAATCTCACGTTTTCTGGTTTCCTCATCCATATCGTTATCTGAAAGCTGCCTTACTACTTCTTTATGCTGCTCATAGTATTCCCTAAGCTTAAGCTTAAGCGGTTCCAAAGCTTCTTTTGCATAATCGTCCAGAATCTCCATCTGTTTATCGGTATGCAGCAGGGATTGGTGCTCATGCTGTCCGTGAATATCAATCAGTATTTCCGCCAGAGTCTTAACCTGTTTTACGCTGACAGTTTCGCCTCCTACCTTACATACGGATTTTCCCGGCATAATACGCCTCTGCATTATTATTGTGCCGTCATCCTCGATTGGAAGTTCCATCTGCCGTATTTTGTGAATCTGTTCTTCTTTCTCTGCCTGAAAAACCAGTTCCACCAAAGCATACTCTTCTCCGGTACGAATCATTTCCTTGTCTGCCTTTGCACCGAGCGCAATATTTACCGAACCGATAATAATTGATTTGCCTGCTCCCGTTTCTCCCGTCAGTATGTTCAGTCCGTTTCCGAAATATACTTCTGTTTCGTCAATCAATGCCAGATTTTTCACATGTAAGCTTATTAACATATATTTTTATAACCCTTTCTCTTTTTAGCTGCCGTTCATCTTCTTATGCAGGATTTCCAGAAAGCTTTCCGTATTTAGCTTCAATATTCCCGTTGTCTTCGACGCTTTCTTTATTACGACCTTATCTCCCGTTGTAAGCGTAACCTTGTGGGTTCCGTCAAAATTAGCTTCTACAGTCTGTACCGTGCCCTCTTTTCCCACGGGAATAACAATCGTTACCTCATCTTCCGGCGACAGGATAATACTTCTGGTATTGAGTGTATGCGGGCAGATGGGCGTAAGCAGAATCAGGCTCGCTCCCGGTTCCGCGATTGGACCGCCCGCAGACATGTTATATCCAGTCGAGCCCGTCGGCGTCGCCACAATAATACCGTCTGCACTGTATCCGTTCAAAAACCGTTCGTTTACATAAATATCAAACTGAAGAATCTGAAGCGAACCGCATCTGGAAATCACTATATCATTAAGGGCAAAATTATTTACTTCCCTTTTCTCCTTACGGAACACTTTGCCATCAAGCATCATCCTGTATTCTTTGGTATATTCTTCCGACAGCAGCATATCCAATGCCTTCTCGACATTACCAATCTCTACCTCCGCCAGATATCCAAGCGTTCCCAGATTAACACCAAGAAGCGGAATTTCATATTCTATCATATCTCTTGCCGCCTTGAGCAATGTGCCGTCACCACCCAGGACAATCGCACACTCTGCTTCTTCCGGAACGAGAGTATGTTCCGCCATCCTTCCAAATATGGTACATGAAACATTAGCCCCGCGCTCCCTCAGATACTCAGTAATCCTTTCTGTATAACTTCCGTCCGGATCTTTTGCTCTATTCGTAATCAGAAAAAAATTTTTCATAATCCTGTTCTCTATACTTTCTTACTGCCGGCTTTCATTGTATCTCTATATCTGATTCAGACTCTGATGCGCTTTCTTCACAGTCTCTGTAATCAATGCGCTCACAGACTCCTCCATTCCCTTTCCGGTGCAGCCTGCAAGCATTTCCTGCAGCATTTTCTCCGCTTCCGCCTCCGTAAGCGCCAACACCGCCTCTTCTATATGCTCTTTCTTCTCCAGATATACCAGATATTCAATATTGCCTTCGGGACCCTTAATCGGAGAAAATGTAAGATATTTTACCTCGAAGCCAATCATGTCCGCATAGGTTATGATTTTCCGAATGACTTCTTCATGGATTTCAGGCTCTCTTACAACGCCTTTTTTCCCTACTTTCTCTTTGCCCGCTTCAAATTGGGGTTTTATCAGACAAGCCATGCGGCCATTTTCTTTCAACAGACTTCTCGCAGGAATCAGAATTTTCGTCAGAGAAATAAAAGAAACGTCTACAGACGCGAAATCCAGCCTATCCTCTATGTCTTCAGGCTTCATATATCGGAAGTTTGTCTTTTCCATGCAGACAACCCTTTCATCACTGCGTAGTTTCCATGCAAGCTGCCCATGTCCTACGTCCACGGAATAGACCTTAGACGCACCGCTCTGCAGCATACAGTCCGTAAAACCGCCAGTAGAGGCTCCGATATCCATACAAACCATATCATTTAAGCTGATTTGAAATTCTTTCATTGCCTTTTCCAGCTTAAGTCCGCCTCTACTACAATATTTAGGCGTCTCACCTCTTACTTCGATATGAATTTTGCTTTCTTCAAAGGCAGCGCCCGCCTTATCTTCACGCTGTCCATCTACAAAAACATTACCTGTCATGATGATGGCTCTGGCTTTCTCCCTTGATGGCGCGAAGCCCTGCCTGACAAGCAGTATATCTAATCTCTCTTTCATCTTTATAGCCACACTTTTTCAATCAATTTAATTATTCCTTATACTCATCCGTAATTCTCTTTACAATGGTATCAGCGTCAATACCGACTTCCTTCTTTAGCTGTTCAACATTTCCATGCTCTACATATTCATCAGGAAGGGCGATGCACATAACTTTTGTTTCCGTATGTAAAGTATCTACATATGACCTGACTTTTTCACCAAATCCGCCGCTTGCAACATTTTCCTCCATAGTAACGAGTAATTTATGTTCCGGACAGGCATTTCTAACGGCTTCTTCGTCAATCGGCTTTACGAATCTTGCATTTATAAGTGAGCAGGAATAACCTGCCGCCTTAAGCTGACTGCGTACCTCTAACGCTGTTTTTACCATGCTTCCTACTGCAAACAACGCTATATCCTTTTCCTCATAGATGCTCTCACTCCTGCCGTATACTATCGGAGCCCTATGCTCCTCCAGACCGTCATAAGCTTCTCCACGCGGATAACGTATGGCCATCGGCACCTGACAATCAAGTGCAAACTTAATCATATCTGAAAGCTCCCACTTATTCTTAGGCGCCATAATGTGCATATTGGGAATGGAAGAAAGATAGGATAAATCAAAGATTCCCTGATGAGTCTCTCCGTCGCTTCCTACCAGTCCCGCCCTGTCAATCGTAAATACTACAGGAAGATTTTGAATGCAGACATCGTGCAGTATCTGGTCATAAGCCCTTTGAAGGAAAGAAGAATATATAGCCACAATAGGCTTCAGTCCTCCCGCTGCAAGACCTGCCGCAAAAGTAACTGCATGTTCCTCCGCTATTCCCACATCAAAAAACCGCTCCGGATACATATTCCTGAAACGCTTCAGACCGGTTCCATCCGGCATGGCTGCCGTAATTGCTACTACTTTTTCATCCCTTTGGCCAAGCTTACACATAACCGTGGAAAAAATATCAGTATAGCTTGCTTTTGCTCTGGGATTTCTCGGAATGCCAGTCTCTATGTCAAAAGGCTCCGCGCCATGGAATCTGGCAGGATGCCGTTCTGCCGGAGCATAACCTCTGCCTTTTTGCGTAATGACATGAACAAGCACAGCTTTTTTAATCTTTCTTGCTTCTCTCAGCATCCGCATCATCGCCTGAATATCATGCCCGTCCACCGGCCCAAGATATGTAATTCCCATATCTTCAAAGAACATACCCGGCACGACTAACTGCTTAAAACTGCTCTTAACACGACGAATCTGCGATACCAGCTTATTTCCATATTTGGATTTTCCGTACAGTGAATTGTATACGCCTTCCTTCAAATCCAAATACATATCAGTTGTTCTTATATTATTAAGGTATTTGGAAATACCTCCCACATTTTCGGAAATCGACATATTATTATCATTTAGAACGATTATAAAATTCGTATCCAGCCTGGACGCATTATTTAACGCCTCATATGCCATACCGCCTGTCAGGGAGCCGTCACCGATTACGGAAACTATGGTATTGTTCCCGCCTTCCAGGTCTCTTGCCCTGACCATGCCAAGTCCCGCTGAAATTGATGTGGAACTGTGTCCTGTGTCGAAACAGTCACATTCGCTTTCCTTGCGCTTCGGAAAGCCGCTCATTCCGCCGTACTTACGCAGATTGACAAAGCCATCCCTTCTTCCGGTTAGAATTTTATGGGTATATGACTGATGTCCCACATCCCAGATGATTTTATCCTCAGGCAGATTCAATGCAAGATGCAGCGCCATGGTCAGCTCTACGGCTCCCAGATTGGAGCCTAAGTGCCCGCCCGTAACACTGATGGACTTAATCAGAAACTGCCGGATTTCTTCTGCAAGGGCATCATAGTTCTGCGCTTCTATTTCCTTTATATCATTAGTCTTTTCGATTTTCTCCAGAAACATAATATTTCCTCAATTCTTTCACAGTATCCTGCCTATTTCTTACGGTAAATCAGCTGCTCGACCAATTCTTCCAAAAATAAATTTCTCGTTGGGAAGGAAGCCAGAATGCGGATTGCCTCACCTGATAAAGACGCTGTCTTCTCCTTCGACTGCTCTAACCCATGTATCATAACATATGTTGTTTTATTGTTCTTCTCATCACTTCCGACAGGCTTTCCCAGAACCTCCATACTGCTTGTTACATCCAGAATGTCGTCCTGAATCTGAAAAGCAATGCCAATGTTATAGGCACATTTTTCCATTGCAGCTACCTGCTCCTCATCCGCTCCCGCAAGTATAGCACCTATCATCATAGCGCTCTGTATGAGCGCGGCGGTCTTATGCTCATGTATAAAAAGAATGAGTTCTTCGCTTAAGTCCATCTGCATGTCTTCTGCTTCAATATCCACGCACTGGCCTCCAATCATTCCATAAATACCGGCCTTTTTACTCAAAACGCTGAGAGCCTTTGCCGCTTTCCTATACTCTTCATATGTCTTCGCTCTTTCAAATGCCAGACATGCCGTTTCAAACGCATAATTCAGCAGGCCGTCTCCCGCTAACACCGCCATTCCCTCGCCATATACCACATGCGTCGTCTTTTTGCCGCGTCTGTATTCATCATTATCCATAGCAGGAAGGTCATCATGTACCAGAGAATAATTATGAATCATTTCGATAGCAGCCATAAACGGCTCTATCAATTCTCCGCTACCGCCTAACATCCTGTAAGTCTCTTCCATAAGCATGGGGCGCAGTCTTTTACCGCCGGCCATTGCAGAATAATTCATCGCTTCTATGACTGTCTTTTGAAGACCTTCTTCCTTTGGCAGAAAAGTCCCTAGCACCTCTTCCATATGAACTGTTTTTTCTTTTAATTCTTCCTCAAAATTCATCCAGCTCACCATCTTCATTTATTTTCAAAACCTGTTTCTCAACCCTGTCAATCTTCTCATTACAATATTTCAAAAGCTTCATCCCTTCCTGATATGCACGGAAAGAATCTTCCAGAGTGATATCCTCGTCTTCCAGACGGGCTATTGTATCCTCAATCTGCTCAAAAGCTTCCTCTAAAGAATATTCCTGAACGCTTACCTGTTCCATATCCTTATCACTGCTGTTTATCGTTTTGCTCATATACTAATCCCCTGTTTTAAGCTTATCAAAATCATTAAATATCATGCGTTATCCCATGTTTATCTACTACTTTAGTAATGAAAACTCCATTTTTCACGTAAATATTAAGCAGTTCATCGGGTGACGCCTGTTCTATCCTGTTTACAGTCCTTCCCTGACTGTCAGCAGCATATGCATACCCTTGATTTAATTTTTCAAGCGGTGATAAACCCTTCATCTTCTCAATATAAAGTGCAAGCTTATGTCTCTTATATACAATCCTGCGCTTCATGCAATCCTGCAATGTTTCTTCCAGATTCATCATAAATGTGCGTTTCTCTCTAATCTGATTGGACGGGCTTAAATATTTAATCCTCATTTGATAATTGTCCAAACAGCTTCTATAGCGGGCTATTCTGTTCCTGTACAAATGTTGTAAGTCGTACGCATAACCATTCAAACGCTCCTCAAGCTGCTCTATGTCATATACCGCCAGTTCCGCTGCCGCAGAAGGTGTAGGTGCCCGCAGGTCCGCCACAAAATCCGCTATCGTTGTATCTGTTTCATGTCCCACTGCTGAAATAATCGGAATCTGGCAGTCGAAAATTGCCTGAGCTACTGCTTCTTCATTAAATGCCCACAGATCTTCAATTGAACCGCCGCCCCTTCCGACAATAATCGTATCAACCTTATGATGCTCCATGGCATGAATACCGTTTACAATGCTTCGGACTGCCATATCGCCCTGTACTATTGCCGGATACAATATAATCTGCACATATGGATTTCTTCGCGACGCTATCTGAATGATATCCCGAACTGCAGCGCCTGTCTGTGCCGTAACCACGCCAAGCCTGTTTATATATTTAGGTATGGGCTGCTTGTACTCATTGGCAAACATCCCGCGTTCTTCCAGTTCTGTCTTCAGACGTTCGAAACGCTCATATAACGCTCCCGCACCATCCTTTTTGATTTCTTTAGCATACAGCTGATACTTTCCATCCCGCTCATAGACATCAATAGTGCCGCTTACTACTATCTGCTGCCCTTCCGTCATCCTGAAAGCGAGTCCGCCTCTGTTTCCGGCAAACATAACACATGCTATTGTGCCTGTTTCATCTTTTAAAGTAAAATAAATATGCCCGGAAGAATGATATTTACAGTTACTTACTTCACCTTTTACCGAAATAGACTGCATCATAAAATCCTGTGTGAACATATTCTTTATATATGAATTGACCTGAGCTACCGTATATACATTCTGCATCGTGACACCTTTTACGCAAATTTAGCCAAAATACCGTTAATGAATCCCGATGAAGCATCCTGCCCGAACTTTTTCGCTAATTCTACCGCTTCGTTTATGGCTACTCCTGTAGGAACCTCCTCATCAAAAGTAATCTCATAAACAGCAAGCCGCAGAATCGTCAAATCCACTTTGCCCATTCTCGAAGTAACCCAATTCTCGGCTTTTTCATTTAGCATGTTATCAATCGTTTCGAGTTTATCTTCTATTTTATGGTATTTGGTTGAAATATACTCTGCATCAGCCTCGTCTGCCTTACATTCATCTTCAAAAAACAGTTTTTCCTGTTCA
This sequence comes from uncultured Bacteroides sp., assembly GCA_964600805.1. Lineage (GTDB taxonomy): Bacteria > Bacillota > Clostridia > Lachnospirales > Lachnospiraceae > UBA3282. Next base: position 27,513 of record CAZRKN010000024.1, read on the forward strand.
GGCATGTCCTCAGGATTGTTAAATTCTATCCGGAACAGCAGTTTAAATATCTGTTCCCTTAATTCTCTTCTGCTCATGCAAACTCCTACTTCGTGTTATTTTTCCTTTGACACACTGACACCGGCAATACGGATATTTACGTCAGTCACATCTAATCCGGTCATATTTTCCACTGCATTCTTCACCTTTATCTGTACCCTCTGGCAGGTAGCCGGAATATTATAGCCATATTCTATCGTAATTGCTAAATCCACTTTCACTTTCTTTTGCAGCACTTCTACCCTCGCACCTTTTGTAGCATTTTTAACGCCGACTCTGCTCAGAAGCTCATGCGTTACATTCCCTGCCATGGAAGCAACACCTTCCACTTCCGTTGCTGCCAATGCTGCAATCATGGCAACCACATCATCCGCTATTTTGACCGAACCCACCTTTTCATTCTCATCCGATAAATACGTATTCTTTTTAGATTCCTGCTCCATATAAATCCTCCATTCTTATTTCTAACATTAACTTTTTGATTTTGTCTAAGTATAACAAAATTTATGTTTTTTGCATAGTACCGCATTGTATAAATCTTGCACTGTTTTATTTGTGCAGTATTTATTTCATAACCAGAAACTCATACTATACTGTTCATCGTTGTCAGTATAGGAAACTATTCCCTCAGGACAGTCCAGATAATGAAAGATTTCCTGATTATTAATGAGCTTCTCATACATTTCATCATATATTTCCGATGAAGCACATTTTAAGGTAACATAGGCGCTGCCTTTATCATATCCGTCGTTAAAAATTCCTGTCAGCTGTTCTTCGTCAACCGTCGTAAAATAGAGTCCTTCCCTGACATAATAATTTGCTTCCATGGAAGTACACTGCGGCATCTCTACAACATTATCAATTACATGGGTTGTGGTAATCTGGTCTGTTGTTACACATAAATAATCATAATTGATAGCCGGTACCTTCTGCTCCGGAAATGCCGCCTCGCCATCTTCTGTCCGGTAAGAGGCATCACCCCATGTTGTGTCAACATAGTACCAGTTTCCGTCAATCTTTACCAGGTTCCATGCATGTCCTTCTCCTGATGACACTCTTCCTAATACTAAATTAGCGCATATTCCCGCCTGCTGCAGTAAATACTGAGTCGCCTTCGCATATCCCTGACATACCGACCTGCCATCTGTGAAAACAGAGCATATATTCTGATTTTCTTCCGCCGATGCATCATATTCCGTATGTTCAATCAAATACTCATAGATATATTTGACCGTTTCGTATTCATCGGCATCCTCAGGGATTCCGGCAAAGCATTGGTTTACATAATTTTGTATCAAGATCTTCTTTTTTTCCACTTCTTCCCTATCCAGACTATAGGTTCCGGTGAATGTAAATTTCCTGGGAATATCGGCTAACGTATACTGCGTATAGCTATACCCGTTTACATAGAATATTTCAGGGTGATCGTTCAATACACACTGAAAGACACGTGATATTTCATTAGTGTCAAGGCTGGAAAGCTCTACATTTTCCTCAAACTCTAAAAGCGACCACAAAATCTCTGTATAAACATTCCGTTCTTCCTGCGTCAACTGACTATAAGCATAAGCATCTGTAAGCTCCTTTTGCAAAGCATTCCTGACATCCTCCGTAAGCTTCCCGTTTGTTGCAGAGCCTCCGCCGGCAGAAATGTTTTTATCATCTGATTCTTTCACTACAAGGATTCCGTCATCCTCTTTAATCTGAATCATCCGTCCGGCTGCCATATAGCCACTGTCCGTTTCTACGGTTCCCGTTTCACTTTCAGAAATACCCGTTTCCGTATTCAAAAAACTTAAGATGTCATACGATAAAAACTCCCGCACCATATCGGGGTTTGCAGCATATATCAGACAGCCGCCAATCACCATCACACAGATTAAACTGCTAAGTCGTGGTAAAAAAGACTTTTTCATGATATGACCATGCTCCTTTCTCAGCCGGCCCTGCCAAATTCGGAAAGTATCAGACCGGGGTTTCTGTCCACCGTCATTTGAATGCTCCATGGATTGACAAACAACAGCAGCGGATTATTTTTTAAATCTTTGATTTTTTTCATATCCGATGTTCCGCTAAGTTTGTCCAAATCAATATTTTCATTTTCTATCCATCTGATATGCTCAAATGGAAGGTTCTCTAACTTTATTTCTACGTTATATTCATTCTCCAGTCGGTACTTTAATACATCAAACTGCAGAACTCCGACCACTCCCACGATAATCTCTTCCATACCTGTATTAAATTCCTGGAAAATCTGAATCGCGCCTTCCTGTGCAATCTGCGTAATTCCTTTGACAAATTGCTTTCTCTTCATAGTATCAAGCTGTCTCACTCTTGCAAAATGCTCCGGCGCGAAGGTAGGTATTCCCTCATATCGGAAGCTGTCTTTAGGCATACACAAGGTATCGCCAATGGAGAAAATTCCCGGATCAAATACACCTATAATATCTCCGGCATAGGCTTCACTCAAAATTTTACGTTCATCAGCCATTATCTGCTGCGGCTGCGAAAGTCTCATCACCTTACTGCCCTGAATATGCTTTACTTCCATATTGGCGTCATATCTGCCGGAACAGATACGCATAAAGGCTACCCTGTCGCGATGCGCCTTATTCATATTAGCCTGTATCTTAAATACAAATGCGGAAAATTCATTTTCAACAGGGTCAATCAAACCGACATCCGCTTTACGCGGCAGCGGCGTAGTCGTCATCTTTAAAAAATATTGTAAAAAGATTTCCACACCGAAGTTAGTAAGCGCCGAACCGAAAAAAACCGGTGTCAGCTCTCCCGCACGAACCCTGTCCAAATCATACTCCGCACTCGCACCGTCAAGCAAATCTATTTCATCCATCAGCTGAGACTTAAACTGTTCTCCTATGTTGGAAACAAGCGCATCTTCGTCAGTAATGGGAATCTGCAATGCCTGTCCCTCTTTCGTTCCTTTTTCCGTATCCGAATAAGTAATCACGCACTTATCTTCCCTGTCATATACACCTTTAAAGCTCTTACCTGAACCAATAGGCCAATTCATAGGGCAGGTTGCGATTCCAAGCTCTTTCTCAATTTCATCCAGAAGCTCAAAGGTATCATTGGCATCCCTGTCCATCTTGTTGATAAATGTAAAAATGGGAATCCTGCGCATAACGCATACCTTGAATAATTTTCTGGTCTGAGCCTCAACGCCCTTAGAAGCGTCAATCACCATAACCGCTGAATCCGCCGCCATAAGAGTACGGTAAGTATCCTCTGAGAAATCCTGATGTCCCGGAGTATCCAGAATATTGATGCAGAAACCGCCGTACTGGAACTGCAGAACGGAAGAAGTAACCGAAATACCTCTTTCCTTTTCGATTTCCATCCAGTCGGAAACCGCATGCCTTGCCGTAGCCTTACCCTTGACGCTGCCTGCAAGGTTGATGGCGCCGCCGTATAATAGAAATTTCTCTGTTAAAGTTGTCTTTCCCGCATCAGGGTGCGAAATAATAGCAAATGTCCTTCTTTTGTTAATCTCGTCTGCATAACTGCCCACGTTTTTATCCTCCAACTATACTATATTCTCAAAAGCGATAAAAATAAATCATTCCGATAAGAATTACGAAGTAATTCTTGCAATACAAGCACTGCTTGTGTTTTCTCTGGCTGCTGAGCCTGAGCTTATATCATCGATGTTCCGGAAAATTCCGGCTTTATACCAAAATAATCAAGCACCGTAGCGCCGATATCTGCAAATGTATCTCTGGTGCCAAGGTTTGCAGGAGCTATCCCCGCGCCGTACATCAGAAACGGCGTATGCTCTCTGGAATGATCCGTAGAAATCGTATATCCGGGGTCACAGCCATGATCCGCCGTAATCATCAGGATGTCGTCATTACGCAGTTTACCGCAGATTTCCGGCAGTTTCCCGTCAAAATAGGCAAGAGCCTTGGCATAGCCGTCGATATCATTACGGTGCCCATAAAGCATATCATAATCCACCAGATTTACAAAGCATAATCCCTCAAAATCTTTATCAAGATATTCCAGCGTTCTTTCGATTCCTTCTTCATTTCCGCTTGTATATACTGATTCGGTAATCCCTTTTCCCGCAAAAATATCTTTAATTTTGCCTACTCCAATAACAGCTTTTCCATTATCAGAAAGCTGGTCCAGCATAGTAACAGATGGAGGTAAGATGGAAAAATCATGTCTATGCGGTGTTCTTGTAAAATGTCCGCCACACGGACCGACAAACGGACGGGCAATAACCCTTCCCACGCCGTGCTCACCTTTTAGAATATCGCGGGCTATACGGCAGTATTCATAAAGCTGTTCTAAGGAAACCATGTCTTCATGCGCTGCAATCTGAAATACACTGTCAGCTGAAGTATACACGATTAAGTCCCCCGTATTCATATGGGCGTCTCCATACTCCTGAATTACAGCAGTTCCTGAATATGGCTTGTTGCACAATACACCCCTGCCGGTCTTTTTACTGAATTCATCCAAAATTTCCTTCGGGAAACCGTCAGGATAAGTGGGCAGCGGTTTAGGGGAATATATTCCGGCGATTTCCCAATGCCCTATAGTAGTATCTTTGCCCTTTGACGCTTCCTTCATACGGGCAATCCCGGCTGTATGATTAGCAGTCTTTTCGCCGCAGTCTACTCCATCTATATTAAAAAGCCCCATTTTACCCATATTTGGCATATTAAAATATGAGCTGGAAGATACGGAGCGGATAGTATTGGTGCCTTTATCACCATAGTCCGCCGCATCTTCCATCTCACCTATTCCAAAACTATCTAATACAATAAGAAATATTCTCTTCATCTTTTGCCTCTCTTCCTATTAATAAACACTGTATGCTCTAAGCCTGCGTTAAGTATACCACATAATTTCGGAACATGCACCTAATTTGATATTGAATTTACTGTGCTTATTACTATGGCATCTGCACTGACACCGGTTTTGCGTGTCACGATATCCTCAATCTGTGCGCGCTGCGCCTCCGTAAGCTCTGCCATATTCACTACCACATCTACGCTTTCGCCGTCAATACTGACAATAGAATCCGTAAATCCCTTGGCTTCTAACAGAATCTCAGCCGCTGTTTCTTTTTCTGCTATATCCGTCATGGAAATCATGCTGTCCACAGCTTCCTGCTTCTGGTCTTCACTGATATTCTCATTGTTTATGAGTCCTAAAAGAGTTTCCTTAGTCTGAGCCCTTGTCTGTTCTTTCTGTAATTTGGCTCCATATAAAGTGGACAACCCCGATGATGCTGTAAAGACTGCCTCTCCCGGCACTTCATTTCCTTCGAGAGCCTCCGCCATGCTCTCATCCAATATATCCGTACCGTTCACTTCCACATCACTGTCCAGACTTAAGATGTCACCGGAAGCCTGCTCGATGTCTTCTTCCGAAAGGTCAAATAAAGCGCTGTAATCAATTTCATCATCTGTCAATGACATATTTCCCAAATCATCTGTAGCTATACCACCATTTACTGTCATGATTTCTTCATCTGTTACCTTGGTTCCCGCGAAATTCAGATAGCCTGCAACTGCAATCATAATCGCCAGAGCAGTAATCATTACCTGATTCTTCTTAATCATATTCTTCAAAGCATTCTCCCCTTTAATTATTATTGGTTTTCCCTTTTACTACTCTTATCTTATTCGCATCAAGTCCAAATAATACCTGAATTGTCTCAATAATATTCTGTTTTACAATTTCGGAGTCTCCACCTTGCGCAATGACGACAACCCCTTCTACGACAGGCTGTATCACTTTGCTGACATAAGGAACATTCTGTCCGGCTTCATTAACCGTATAAACAGTGGCTTCCTCCGTCTTTCTCTCTGTTATTGTCCGGCTCCCGCCCTCAGCATCCGCCTCGACTGTCTCGCTCATCTCTTCCGGTACATCTTTCTCCAGAATCTTCTCTTCCGATTCCTTCAACGTAATTAAAACTTCCACGCTGCCTGCTCCCTCAATACAGGCAAGCGCCTGTTCCAGTTTTCGCTCCCAGTAATCCGCATAGGAAATGTTATACTGCTCCTGCTCCGCCTGTACTACCTGCATTTTTTCTATTATATCAGTATTACCGTCCGTTATATTGGACTGAATATGTGAAGAGGAAGAATTGTTTTTTTTCACGGGAAGCGCTATCACACATAATAAAATACCCGCTAACACCATAATTAAAAGCTGGTCTTTTCTCAATTTTGTAACATTTGTTATTTTATTCGCTGCTTTCATCAAAAGTTCCATACACGCTTACCTCCATATACTTTTCCTCCATCCCAAGTATATTGCAAAATCTTCTCCTGAACGCTTCCTCCTTTTCCTGTTTTTCAGTAAACTCCATTTCAGATTCATCCTCATTCTCGTGCATGTTCTGCTCATCTAAAGTAACATCTATTTTCTGAATCTGCACCTTTTCTATTTTATTCATACTATTTTGAGTCTCCGCGCCGCCCATCGAATATGTCCGGCGCACGATGACACGCACAGAATCCAGCTCATACTGTTTTTCTCCATATTCATTCGCATTCTCCGTCGCCTGCATACTGACATTCACGCTGACAACGTGATAGTTTTCCTCTTCTATTTCCCTGTTTAATCTTGATTTAATTTCATCTTCCATCTGTTTTACAACGCTGTTCATCACAGATTTTGATGCCATATCCAGCTCCGGTATGCTCACCTCCAGTCCATTTTCTGTCAATGCATTCCAATCAGGCTCTTCCCATGCAGCTTTTGTTAAAATCTGATATACCGGCGCCAAAAACAGCAGCAATATCATCATGCCGACAATCATCCGGATATATTTTTCATATTTCTGCGCCGGAGCGAAGTGAATAACTGCCTGTGCGGCAATCATAAATATCCCGATTTTTTTAATCAATTCCACAAATGCACTCATTACATCCCCCGATTTGTTGTACAGGTCACGATAGCAATACTGATAATAAAAAGCCCAATAGCAGACAACGACACTTTTAACAGCATCAAACTCCCATCCCCTACGCGGTTTGCGCAGTTTGTCATTCTCTTATCACTGACGATGCCGATAAGCGCTGCTCCTGCTTTCAATACCCCCGATAACAACAAAATTTTTACAACAGGAAGAATACAGATAAACAGCATAACAATCGTAATGTAAATTCCAATGCTGTTTTTTATCAACACTGCAGAACCTACTACCATTTCAAACATCCCCTCCGTCAGATTTCCGATGCCGGGTATCACGGAAACCGCTTTTTTCAGTGCGGAAGATTCCAGAGAATCTACAACCGGCGATATCAGGGATTGCAGCACACTAAAACCCGTAATAATTCCAATTGTTATTTTAATTGCAAAACTGACCGCTTTCTCTATAAAATCCAACAGGAGATTCAATTTTTCTTCCATCCAGATACCATTCATGACACTCAATAAAATAAAAGAGTAAACAACCGGCAGAATCAGAGATAAATAGCACTTCTCAATTACATATGCCGCCATCAGAAAAAGCTGGTAATATGCCGCCGCAGAGCTTGCTCCTGCCGCTGTTACTACAGCAAGCAAATATGCCGGAACAAACATCTGCATAAAAACGGTAAGCCGATTTAGCATTTCTTTTACTGTGGATGCCGCATTATGAAAAACTTTTAATAAAACCATAATCAGCAAAAGATAGATAAAATAGAATGCAATGTCCGATACCTGGCGGCTTTGAAAAATATCGGTAAAATTAGAAAACAGTGCTGCCGTAATGCCCAAAATAAGAATCATGACAAAAAGCATTCTGATCTCTTCCGATTCTGCTCCTATACTCTCTTTTAAGCCGGAAAAAAGAGCCGATACTGCCTCTTTTATCCTCCCTTGTATAATTAATGATAACACTTGTTCTCCATCAAACTGATAGTCCGGAAACAACTCTTCAAAAGCACTCTCGGCATCATCCATATCCATTTTCTGCCAAATATCCGTTCCTTCTGCTGCCTGTACTTTCATCGGTTTCATCCATAGAAAACAGAACGCTGTCATTATCAGAAATATAAACCGCATCCATCTTAATCCTCCATTCAACTTGCGATCGTCTGAATACTTTCCATCAAAGCAAATAATACCGGCATACCGATTAAGAGAATATACATTTTTCCCATTGTCTCAACTTGTCCGGCAATACCAATATATCCGGCATCCCTGCATACGGCGGAACAAAATTCACATACATATGCAGCTCCTACCGCCTTTAACAGAACCGAAAGATATTGAAAACTATCGCCGAGATAATACTCTAACCTTTCCATTCTGGTCAAAATACCGGTAAAATAATTAACGGAATAGGTTAATATCAATAAACAAACTGCAAAACCGATATAAATACCATATTCATTTTTATAACTTTTCAAAGGTACTGCTGCTAATACCCCCACCACTCCAATCAGTCCGATTTTTATAATATCCATATCCAATATCCCTCTTTCCTACACCGCACAAAATGATTTGATTATGATCAAATCATGGTTAAATTGTGATTTAACATGTTTTAAATTATCAAATGTAGCGGAACATTACATCGTAAACAGGTCCTGAATCATCATGAACAAATCATAAATATACGGTACAAGCCATGTCAGTACCAGAATCAGACCGGCAAGACTGACTAAAAAAGATTGCTCCTCCCTGCCGCTATGTTTTAAAATCTGTGTCAAAATTGTTACCAGAATACCAACTGCTGCAATTTTAAAAATAAGACTAACGCCCATGTTCCACCTATGCTCCTTCTTTGTCTGTGAACTTCTCTACAGTAATAAAATAGTGAGAAACAATCCCGTCATCACACTGATGCTCATAATAACCTTGCTTTTATTCTCATATTCTGTCCCTGCCTGACGAATATGCTCTTCCAAAACATCCAGAGATTGTCCAACACCGACAGCCTGCATCGTCTCGTCCAATATTCCCTGTTGTTCCGGCAGACTGCGCAAAATTTCTTTTTCTTCCTCTCTAAGCGGCATCGCATCCATACAGATATCCATCCGTTCTTTCCATATACTTTCCAGTGAAGTTCCGTCATTTTCGTTAATCCTCTGAAAGATTTCCAGAAAAGCGCTCCGGTACGGCTCTCTCATGCACTGGCTAAAAAGCAGGCAAATTTCCGGCAGGGTTCTTTTCCCATATATCATTTCACTCTGCATTCTCTGCACTATCCGGCGAATCTCCCGCAGTTCCCGAATACGCTGCTTTTCTTCCGCCACCTTATTTATGCCAAGTCCGATGCATCCCATCATGAGCAATAAGATTCCTGCCAGTTTGAGCATAATTCCCTCTCTCTATCATAAATTCCTATTACAATACACTTGTTATTTTTCTTTCCAAGAAGCAGATACCTGTCAAACAGCTTTTCTTCCATCACATGACGCATATAGTCTTTACGACCTACTTCCTCCATGGAAAAGCCATGTATAGTTGCAAGCATCCTGCATCCACATTGGACCGCCCTGTGCATTGCTTCTATATCGTCCGCACTCCCCAACTCATCCACGGCAAGCACGTCCGGCGCCATAGAGCGGATTAACATCATCATGCCCTCGCTCTTCGGGCAGCCGTCCATCACATCCGTTCGCATACCGATATCATTCTGCGGTACACCGAGATAGCTTCCCGCAATCTCCGAACGTTCATCCACCAGACCGACATTTCTGCCTTTCCCGTATGCACTGCCCTGTGAAAAACTACGCACCAAATCCCGCAGCATCGTTGTCTTTCCACAGCCCGGCGGTGAAATAATCAATGTATTTAAAATTTCCCCTCTATCGTACAAATAAGGAAGCGTTTTCTCGGATACTCCTTTGATTTCATGCGCAATACGGATGTTTAAATAACGGATGTGTTTTATATTTCTAATCTGCTTTGCACTCTCCAGAATAACCTGTCCGGAAACACCAATCCTGTGTCCACCCGGAATTGTCATAAAACCCTGTCTGATTTCATCTGCAAAGGCATAAACCGAATAATGGCACACATGCGCAAGAACTGCCTCCAGTTCTTTTTCACTACTGTGTAAGGCATTAGATGCCATATCTGTCAATCCGCCTTTTTCCGAAAGAAACCACTCTTTATTATCTACCAGTATCGTAACAGGCTGATTGACCCGCAGACGAATTTCCTGCAGTCTGTCTGCCTGCTCTGCCACTTTCTCCCACCTGGCGCGCATAAAATCCGGAAAAATATGTAAAATGTCCTCCTGCCGCATCTCATCGCCTCCTTATCTCAATATATGAAGCGTTGTCCAAGTTATGACTGAAATATATTAAAAAAGGACACTGGATTATACTCCAATGCCCTCTTTTCTCTCCTTCTTCCACGCCATGATTTTTTCCAGCCTGTCCTTGACTTTTGCCTCATTCCCCTGACTGGTAGGAAAATAATAGCGGCGTCCTTTCATGGATTCCGGCAGGCACTCCATATCCGTAAGCTTCTCCTCCGTATTGTGCGCATACTGATAACCTGCTCCATAGTCTAAGTCTTTCATCAGCTTAGTCGGTGCATTCCGAAGCTGCAGCGGTACCGGTTCCGCCGTCTGCGTCCGTATATCCGCCTTACAATCCTCGCAGGCGGTATAGAGCGCGTTGGATTTGGGCGCCATCGCAAGATATGTAACCGCATGTGTCAAGTGAACGTCACATTCCGGCATCCCCAGAAAATGGCATGCCTGATAGGCGGCAACCGCCACCGAAAGCGCATTGCTGTCCGCCATACCGACATCCTCACTGGCAAAACGAATCAATCTCCTGGCAATGTAAAGGGGGTTTTCCCCACCCTCCAACATACGGCACATCCAGTAAATCGCAGCATCCGGGTCACTGTTTCGCATGGATTTATGCAGTGCGGAAATGATATTGTAATGTTCTTCTCCCGCTTTATCATATAAAAGCGATTTCTTGTTAATACACTGTGACAATCCCTCATCCGTTACGGCAATGCTTCCCTGCGGTGTAATCTCACCGTTTAGCACTGTCATTTCCAGTGTATTTAACGCCATCCTGGCGTCTCCATTTGCAAAAACCGCAATTGCTTCAAGGTGTTTTTCGTTAATCTCTATTTTCTGCCCTGCAAAGCCGGACGGATTCGCCAATGCATTTTTAAGCAGCCGGACGATATCTTTTTCTGCCAGCGCTTTTAATACAAAAACCCTGCACCGGGAAAGCAGCGCCGCATTGACCTCAAAGGACGGATTTTCCGTTGTCGCACCAATTAAAAGAATGCTTCCCTTTTCCACAAAAGGTAAGAAAGCGTCCTGCTGCGCCTTATTAAAGCGGTGAATCTCGTCTACGAAAAGAACGGTACGGATGCCCATTTTTCTGCTGATTTCCGCCTGATTCATCACTTCCTTGATTTCCTTGATACCGCTTGTCACCGCACTGAAATTGATAAAATCGGCTTTCGTTTTCTTAGCAATAATACCGGCAAGCGTTGTTTTGCCGACTCCCGGCGGTCCCCAAAATATCATAGAAGAAATCTGGTCTTTCTCAATCAACTGTCTTAACATTTTCCCCTGTCCGAGCAGATGCTCCTGCCCGATAAATTCCTCTAATGTCTGTGGACGCAAACGGCTTGCAAGAGGAATCGTTTCTACCGCGACATCCGGCATGGCATCAAACATAGTAAGCTGTTCCATTGTCTTTCCTCATCGTCATTGTTGAAAATCCTTTATCTCTATGAGTATTTTAGCAAACACTTGTTCTATTTGCAAGTATAACCTGATATTATCCTCTCTGCCAATAATCTAAATCCGGATATAGTGCGCACATTTCCTCTGATGTCATGCCTGTCACGTCATGCTCTCTGACAAGAACCCCCATCTCATAATAAGAAAGTGTACTGATAGGTTTTTGCGCCTCATCATGAGAAAATATCCATGCCAGCACTCTTGCCATTGTATATTCCCCATCTACTACTTTATATTCTACAACATATTGCTCACCCGCTCCCATACTATAGGACACTATCATCCTTTGCTCCAAATATTCTGCGGAAGATACATGTGTCGGAAAAGACTCATACCATACAAATTCACCCGAATCCTCTTTCCAGATAATGCCTTTATAGTGTCCATAGCTTCCTCCGGTTCCACTTGAATAACCCTCAAGAATAAACAAATCCGTACAACCGTCATAATTGATATCGAGCGGTGCGGTAAAATAGCTATGAAAAGGATGATACAAATCATATCCTGCCAGCTCCGGAAACATCACAGTCTGAAAACAGACTTCCTGCCCCTCCCATACACCGTTTAAAACGACAATATATTCTCTTTCCGATGCGCGTGAACCGGACATATTCACGCAAACCGTATAAACATCGAGTCCTCTTACCCTTTCCAGTCTGATGTATTCCGGGAAACCGCCTTTTCCCGCCAGTTCTTTTTCTACTTTTACAGCGCATTCTTCTTCCATCAGAGAAAAAAACGGCGTCATGGCTTCTTCTCCTTTTTCTTCCTCCCCGTTATAAGCAATGCTGAGTGCATATTGGTTTTTCCTGCGGTTCTGCTGCCAGCACTCCGCCAGTTCTTCTATCAGCGTACTTGTATCCAAATCACTGTTTTCCACATAAATCCTATAAGGAAGATCCGACGGCTGTTCCAACTCTTTTTGTACTTCTAAAAGTGTTTCCGTATCCGTAATTTCTCTTTCTGTGGGAATATAAGAATGTCTCAGGCGTTCAAAATCTTCCCATTCCGTACAGTTTTTTATATAAGAGACATATTCCTGCCCCACATTCTCTTTTCCTGACAACATGGGGATACAGCAAATAAACATTAACTGGAATATTGTTTTTAACATACTTTTCTCTCCTTCTCCTTTTCGCTTACAAGTATGATTGACTAGCCTTTCCACCAGAAATCCAAATCCGGATAGAGCGCGTATATTTCCTCATATCCAATATTGGAATGTTCTCTGACAAGGACACCCATTTCATAATAATATACGGTTTCGTCTTTCCATATCAGTTCCCTTGTTGCTTTATATTCTCCGTTTACCACTTTATATTCTATAATGTATTCCTCATGCACTCCCAAATCATAGTGATATATCATTCTTTGTTTATCCAATTGTACACGGGATACCTGTTTCGGAAAAGATTCATACAATGCAAATTCTCCTGACACCGCATTCCAGATAATACCATGATAGTGCATATTCTCCATTATTCCCAGAAGGCTCTCTCTAATAAGTAAATCTGCACAGCCGTCAAAATTAACGTCTGCTTTCAGCACAGCGTATTGGTCATATGGCGGATATTTTAGATATTGATATGAAATCAGATTATTGTCATAAATACTTTCCACTGCCGGAAAGGTCACATACTGCCAGCAAACTTCCTGCCCCTCCCATATTCCATTTAGAATGATAAGGAACTCTTCTTCATCGGATTCGGGAATACAGATACAAAACGTATAAATATCCAGTCCGTTCAGCCTTTCTAATCTGATATAACTGGGAAAACCGCCTTTTTCCGCCAGTTCTTTTTCTAACCGCGTGATACTCTCATCTTCCATAAGAACACAGAACGGCATCATCGCATCTTTTCCTCTTTCTATTTCCCCTTTATACGCAACACTAAGTACATATTGGTTTTTTCTGCGGTTCTGCTGCCAACACCCTGCCAGTTTCCTTATCAATTCACTGGTATCCAAATCGCCGTTTTCCAAACGAATATAGAAAGATTCATCCTGAAGCTGTTCCAGTTCTTTTTGCACTTCTAAGAGCGTTTCCGTATCTGCAATGTATTTTCCCTCGATGGAAGAATGTTCCTGTTGTTCAAAATTCCCCATTTCAATACAATTTTCTATGTAGGAGACATATTCCTGCCCTACATTCTCTTTCCCTGACAGCATGGGGATACAACAAATACATAGTATCTGGCATATTGTTTTTAACATATATTCTTGTTTCCTTTCAGGTCATCGCAGCAATCCATGCCACTATAAACTTATTATAAAATAGACTTGCATCATTTCTGTATCATTTTTGCATCATTTTTGCATCATCTTTCCTATAATTGTAAAAAAAGAGTAATCAGTCCGATTACCCTTTTTTCCTAGTCAATTTGTTAATTTCCTAATAATATCTTCTAACTGATCCCGCGTAACGGGCTTTAAAAGATACCCCTGCGGCTTAAGCTTCAAGGCTGCCGTAGCCTCTTCCTTATCATCCACCCCGGTTAAAAACACAACAGGAATGTGTTTGGTTTTTTCATTCATCCGCAGTTTTTCCAGTGTTTCCGTTCCACTAATCACAGGCATACCGTAGTCTAAAAAAATGATATCCGGCTGCTGTTTTTTCGCAACATCTATTCCGTCAAACCCTGACTCGCTCGTAAAAACTTCATAATCTTTCTTCATCAGCCCGCGCAACACCTGAAGCTGCATTTTACTGTCATCAATAAATAAAATCTTTTTCATACCGTCATCCCCTTGTCATTCATGCTTTGCATAAGACAATATTATTATAGCACTCAGAGGAATATATGTCCATTTTCATTCTCGTTTGATTTATAATTAACGAAAACTCATTCCACTCGGAAAGAATTGTGGTACAATGAATTCAGCAACAAATCAAAATACGGGAGCGTAATTATGGGTAATCTGAATGACATCTCAGTTGTAAAACAACAATATGCAACTGCAAATAACCTAAAGACAAGAATATCTATCCACGAAAAATATTCAACAAATAAGATGGGCTTTGGAAACTGGATCATATCAAATTATAGAATTGATAAGGGAATGAAAGTCTTAGAATTGGGCTGCGGCACAGGAGATATGTGGAAAAACAGAGATTCTTTAATTAGTAATTGTTCAAAACTAATACTTTCTGATTTTTCTGAAGGAATGGCAGCAGTTACAAAAGAGAATGTAGGCAATTATGATAATATTGAATATAAAGTTTTGGATATTCAGGAAATACCGTATGAAAATGAAGCATTTGACATTGTTATAGCTAACATGATGTTATATCATGTGCCCGATATATATAGAGGATTGACTGAGGTGCGGCGTGTATTAAAAAAAGGCGGTTCATTTTACTGCGCTACATATGGAGAACATGGAATTGTAGAGTATCTTTCAAAACTCCTCGCCGCATATGGTGTGGAAGATAATATAAATAAAAACTTTACGCTTCAAAATGGATATGAGATTTTAAGTAAGTCATTTTCTAAAGTTGAAAAATTAGAATATGTTGATTCATTGGCAGTTACTAATATAGATGATATGGTAAATTATATTTATTCGCTTCCTAGTATGACATCACTGAGTAATGTACCGAAACATATAATAAAAACAACTCTAGTGCAGAATTTAACAAATGGAGTTTTAAATGTACCAAAAGAGTATGGAATGTTCATAGCGTCATAGAATCAGCCTGACAAAAATACCCATTTCATAATAATTCAACAAGCTACAAGAAAGGACTAGTTATCAGTATGGAAAATCGGCAGCGAAACTGGATAAACAAATATTTAATGCCTGACGAATATATTATCTGGAACGGAAAGCCGGGGACGGGGCATCTTTTTACACCATTTGATATTTTTATGATTCCATTTAGTGTAATATGGTGCGGCGGCGCCATTTCATGGACAGTTAATACGCTTTTCTTCCCATTTCTCTTCCTGTGGGGAGTTCCATTTATCTGTGTGGGATTGTATATGGTATTCGGCAGATTCATTCAAAAGTCCCGCATAAGAAAAGAAACTATCTATGTCATTACCAATAAAAGAATTTTTTCTTTTCGGAAATATCAAATCCAGACTTTAGATTATCATACGAATCTGGCAAGAAAAGTAACACGGCATCAGGACGGCTTCGGAAGTATATGCTATGATTCACCGAACCCGTCAAAAACGCAGGGTAGTTTCACACCTGCGCAATTTTCCAAATTCATTCATTTTGAACTGGATAATATTCCTAACGTTGACCACGTTCTCCGGATACTTTCAAACTAACGAAAGGCATGGTTCCTATACATGGATTCTCAATATCAGCATCTGATAAAAGAATATTTAGTGCATGATGAATATGTCATCTGGGACGGCAAGCCGGGAAAGGGGCATCTGCTTACCGAGCAGGACATAATTATGCTTCCGTTCGATATTATGTGGAGCTTATTATCCATTATTTGTGCCGCTCTTTTGGCTTCCACAGACATCGTTCCCAAACTGTTGGGGATTCCATTTGTTTGTATAGGATTATATTTAGTATTCGGCAGATTCATCTTAAAGACATATAAAAGGAGAAAAACAATTTATGTTATTACAAATAAACGTATATTCTTTTTTGCAAACAATCAGGTGCAGACCTTAGACTATCATACACACCTGACACGAAAAATCACATGGCATCCTGACGGCTTTGGAAGTATTCGTTTTTATATACCGGTGCCTGAACCTGATAATTTTTTTGGTATTTTCACGCCCGGACAATTATCCAGACTGCCCTCTTATGAATTGGAGAATCTTCCTGATGTTGCCCGTGTGCTACGGATATTGACCGAGACGAAAACCGATTAGCTGCCAGTTCCCGTCTCCTAAATGCTTTACCTGCGCAGATATCAAGTAACCCGGAAAGAGATTAATGCCCCATCCACCCGATGTACATATGCACTCTACCTCCGCTATAATTTCTATCCCATCCGGTGTATACTCAAACTCTATTTGGTCGCCCACATCATATCGATAGGAATCGCCCTTGTTGAATAATTCCGGCGCTGCAATTCTCTGACCGTCGAAGACAAGCCATGTGTCATCTCCATCAACAGCAGTTTCAAAATGTTCTCTTAACTGCCGGCAGTAGTCTTCATGCAGGAATTCATACATTTTCCACTCTCCAGCCTCATTTTGGTCTGCTATATATAAAGAATTTATATGACATCCCGTACCATGTTTGACAAAGGTAATCATGGCAAGCTCATTTATGCCATCCCCATCAAAATCAGCTTCTTTCCACTTAGTAGAGACCATATAATGTGTGGTATAACGAATATCCGCATATAGATATTTTTGTTCTGCCGTTTCAATGATAACGCCGTCATCTCCTACTACATAGGTTGCAAAATTTTCCGTTGTATTCACTAATCCCATGCCGTCTAACATTTCAGAATTACAAGAATACCCTCTGAGCAGTTCATAATCGTCTTCCCTGTAATCTTTTGCATTTGCCATGCGTTCCTTTACATCCGCATCCGGAGTATATTCATTTCCTACGACAGCCTTTTCCTCCCAGTTTTTCTCTATCGGATTCTGTCTTTCCGCCTGTCCGTTTGCGACCGTATAAACAGCCTGCATAGGCTGAATGTTCTCTTTATAAGCAAAAGATATGTGCGTTTTTCCGTTTTCTTCACTGTAAATCGGCTCTTTTCCGATAAAAACGGCTTCTTCTAATAACTGTATCTCCATATCACTGACAAAATAAAGGTTACCGAATAAATACTCCGCTGTATCGCCTGTTTTCTGCCCAATTGCTACGAATGCCTCTTTGCTTCCATCCCCGTCATAATCATCCTCGTAAGTATATGCGGTATACTCATATCCATACCAGTCCTCAAAATTATGATAATCGCTGCGCCTTGCATAGACTCTTTTCGCATAAGAACTGTAAAAATACCAATCTCCCATCTCTTCCCGCTCTGTTCTCATACGATAGAGACTGCGGATACTTTCCAGATCTCCTGTATCCGGCTTACATGCTGGCAGCGTCATTCTGACATAAGCATATGTATATGCAGAATTCTCCTGATACTCCCGGCTTGTCTGCACGATAAGAAAAAGGATACAAAGTACACTGATTGCTGATAACAACCTTTTCATAACAGTCTCCTTTTTCTACTTTGACAGCAATATCCTGTCATTATCCAGCCGTTTCCCTGCACATATCTGGAACTGCCCCAGCAGGTCATCTACCGTAAGTTTATCTCTATCCTCTCCCTGTACATCGAAGACAATAGTGCCGCCGTCCATCATCAGCGTACGGTTGCCTAACTCTAATGCCTGGTGCATATTATGGGTTACCATCAGACAGGTGATTTTTCTCTCGGCAATAATCTGTCTTGTCAGCTCCAGCACTTTGTCTGCCGTAGCAGGGTCAAGAGCCGCCGTATGTTCATCTAAGAGCAGAATTTTGGGCGTTACCATTGTTGCCATAAGCAGGGTAAGCGCCTGTCTCTGTCCGCCGGAAAGCAGTCCTACCGGCTGTTTCATTCTGTCTTCGAGTCCCATATTTAATAGTGCAAGCTGCTCTTTGAACTTCTGTTTTTCCTTACGGCTGATACGGCTGAAATAAGCGTGTTTTGCAGTGGAAGCACGAAGGTAGGCAAGCGCCATATTCTCCTCAATCGTCATATGCGGAGCGGTTCCTTTGAGCGGGTCCTGAAAAAGATGTCCGATTACCTTACTTCTGATATATTCTTTTTGATAGGTAATATCTTCCCCATCCAGAATGATTTCTCCCTCATCCACATAGAAATTACCTGTAATAGCATTAAAGAGCGTTGATTTTCCTGCACCGTTACTTCCTACAATGGTTGCGAAATCGCCGTCCGCCAAATGCAGGCTGACTTTATTAAGTGCTGTTTTTTCATTTACCGTACCAGCATTAAATGTCTTGGAAATATTCTCTATCGTCAGCATACACTTCCACCGCCCTTCTTATTTGCCTGCACTGATAATTTTCTGTTTCGCAAAAGACTGTTTTTTTGTTTCTGAAAGATAAATTGTTCCTTCAAATACGGGAAAGAAATCGCTACCGTAACAATAAGCGCTGATACTAATTTAAATGCTATCGCCGGTACTTTCATGCCCAGTGCAAGTGATTGGATAAAACGATACAGACAGCTTCCAAGGATAACACCTATCACTCTATTAAAAATGCTTCCTTTTCTGATCAGCATTTCCCCAATCATCAGGCTGGCAAGCGCCGTAGTAACCATGCCGGTTCCTATATTGATATCGCAGGATTTCTGATACTGTCCGAGAATTGCACCGGAGAGTGCAGTCAGGGCATTTGCCACACATAATCCTACGGTAATCATAAAAAGCGGATTAATGCTTGATGCACGCACCATGTATTCATTGTCTCCCGTAGCACGGATGGAAAGCCCAAGTCTCGTATTTAAAAACCATGCCAGAACAATGCCAATCAATAGAACAATCAAAAATACAATTAAAAGCTTATACCAGTCATCATACCATGACGCTGCAATTTTTCCTTTTGCCAGACTGAAAATCGTATCACATGCAAACAGGTTGACCATAGAAGAGCCCATCACCATAATATTGATCGTATATAGACCGGTATTAACGATAATACCGGCAAAGATGGATGGAACTCCCATCCTTGTCTGTAAAAATGCTGTAATGAAACCGGAACAAATTCCTGACCCCATTGCTGCAAAAAGTGCAAAGATGGGATGCCCTGCCGCTGTCACCACCGCACCGACCGCACAGCCCAACGTAAAGCAGCCATCGGTCGATAAATCAGCAATATTCAACATACTAAAAGAGATAAATAACGCTAACGCCACTAAAGAATAGATACATCCTGATTCTAACGCGGTCTGTACAATTGATAAATTTAATATAGAAGCCATAAATTTCTCATCCTGTTCTTATCTTAATTAAATGATTCCGCTGTCTGGATTTCTACTAAATCCGTACACATATCCGCAAACATGCCATAATCCAGACCGATTGCTTCTGCCGTCTCCGTATTGACTGTCGCGATACCGTTATCCATCGTAACAACTGCCATGCCCGCAGGGTCAGCTCCGTTTACCAGTATTTCCACTACCATATCCGCAGTAGCGGTTCCAAGTTCTTCATAGTTTACACCATAACCCATAAATGCACCGTTTAAGGCAAAGGAATCAGCGCCGCAGTAGTGCGGAATGCCTGCATCGATAAATTTCTCATAAATTGCGAGTTCCGCAGTCATAACATTATTATCCGTAGGAGTAAATACCGCCTGTACATTGGCTGCCACTAACGCATCCGCCGCAAGAGAAATCTCACCGTTGTTCGTACCGGTCTTTTCTACTACCGCAACGCCTTTATTCTCACAGTATGCCTTTGCTGCAGCGATTGCCGCCGTAGACGAATCCTGACTCTTATCATATAAAAGACCGACTGTATCAATATCCGGGTTTGCCGCAAACATCAAATCAAAAACAGCATCCGTATTCAGTGCATCGGAAGTTCCCGTGATATTGGAACCGGGTGCATCCATACTTGCTACAAGACCTGCTCCAACCGGGTCTGATACTGCGGAAAAAACAACCGGAATAAAACTTCCGTCTGCTTTCGGCTTTTCCGCCGTTGCACTCTGCATCACCATAGCAGTCGGTGTCGCAACCGGAACAATAATATCCACTTCGGAAGCGATTAAGTCCGTTGCTATCTGATTCATTATTGTGGAATCCGCCTGACCACTATAAGTATAATCCGCATAATTAAAAGTAACTCCAAGTTCTTTGCCCTTGGCATCCAGTTGTGCCTGAACTGCTGCCACAATCTGATCTAGGGACGCATCATCTACATACTGTACGATGCCTACTTTGTATTCCGTACCATTTCCTGTGCTGTCAGAAGACGTATTGCCGCCGTTTCCTGAAGCCGTATCACCGCATCCTGTCAAGGTGACTGCCATCATTGCTGCTGTTAATAATAATGCTGTTGTTTTTTTCTTCATAATATTGTCTCCTTTTTAATTTGAAAATTTTTGTAATCGGGCAGAGGAAAGCTTTTTCCACTGCCCGCTGCGTGTGCATTAAAAAAAACCATCCCAAGCATCTGCTTGAGACGGTAATAAACTAAATTATTATCGCGGTACCACTCAAATTGACTGCCGGAAAATCCGTTCGCAGTCCACCTCTTATCATATACACATGATATATGCCGAATTGATAACGGGTACGGTTCCCGCCGGTGCCTACTTGGTAAAAATCTGCTTACTTTCAGTCCGGCCTCAAAAGTCCATTCGGTATAAGCGCCCTGCCATTTTCCACCACCAATGGCTCTCTGTAATGGTTTTCTTATACTTACTACTCTTTCTCACAGGTTTTCTTTTTTAATTTATTCAACAATAATCTATCTGTTACAAATTGTCAATACTATTTTTTCAAAAAATCTGTTATACTGTTTTTATAAACAGAAAAGAAAGGTATCTTACATTATGAAACTGGACATGCACTGTCATACAAAAGAGGGCTCTCCTGACGGAAAAACGGCGCTCTTAGATAATATTGCCATTTTAAAGCAAAAGGGCTTTGATGGGATGTTAATTACCGACCACAACTCTTATAAGGCATATCGATACTATAAAAACTTAAAAAATAAACCCCGTAATTTTACTGTATTATGCGGTATTGAATACGATACGCTCGACGCAGGACATATTTTAGTTATCATGCCTACGGGCGTTTGCCCGAAAATTTTGGAACTGCGCGGTCTGCCTGTGCTGTTTTTAATTGAACTTGTCCACCGTTACGGCGGCATTTTAGGTCCCGCGCATCCATGCGGTGAAAGATTTTTAAGTATTTTCAACACTCGAATCGGAAAAAAGTTAAAAGAAAAACTTATTCGGAAATTTGATTTTATTGAATCTTATAATGCCTGTGAAGACGATATTTCCAATGACTGTGCACGCGCACTTGCATCTAAATATCAGCTGCCGGGAATAGGCGGCAGCGATTCTCATAAAACAGATTGTGTCGGACTCGGATACACGATTCTGCCGGAAAAAGTATCAAATGAATCCGAATTCATAGAATATATTAAGTCCGGAGGCTCTGTCATCGCAGGCGGCTCCCACTATTTTCATACAACAAAGCAGAAACTGGGAAGAGTCAACAAAGTTCTGGTCTACTCTTTCTGGTTCTACAATAGATTTCTGGCGGCATTCAGAAGCAGGGCAAGAAATCTGGAATTAATGAGGAGTCAGCTGTTAACGCCCATGCAGTATCATAAACCAAAATATATCACACTTTACCGGCGTTTGTGAGTTACAGCATCTTTTAACTCTTCAAACGTCTCTTGGAATTTCTGGGAATTCATGCCCGGATTATTCCGAATCATATCCCGTTTATAAAAATCCAGCGTGTCCTTATAATTTTCCCGGTTTTCCATATATAAATTATAACGGGCACGAAGCTCTGCAATTTCATCCCGCACACTGTCCATGTAAGCGCTGGGCACATTTTTGATTGCATCCAGACGCTTCTGCAGCCCCGCCATCTCTTCTTTGATTTTCTGCATCTTGAGCAAAATCTCGCGTAAATCCATTGCCGCCTTAAAGGAGAGCGTAAAATCAGCAACGATATAAACAGTGACTCCAAAGGTCACGTATCCTAATATACGCGGCGGAATAGCTAACATCATCTGCTCTATCGGTCTATGAACAATCCTTGTCATTCCAATCGTAAAAAATCCCCATGTAATTGTAGAAGAAAGACAAATCCGTCCCTGAAACTGAAATCTTTTATATGAATAATCCCAATATTTGACATTAAAAAGCGCGTCCATAACAACACTTGTTACGTATTCTAATGCCGTTGCACCAACACAGCCCGCGAAATAAGTAAGAAGCACGTTGTCCTGAAACGGTCTGGACACAACAAACATCATAACTGCACCGCTTCCATATAAAGGAAGAAACGGTCCTCTCATAAAACCGCGGTTGACCCACTCATGGTTTTTTAAGGAAACATAGGCAGATTCAAAACACCACCCACAAAAAGAATAAAAATACAAGAAAAACAGCCATTGTACCATATTATAGTGAAACATATTTTTTCTCCTGACGTACTTTACAGAATATTACCCGAATATCCCGACGGATATTCTCTCTTTTCCTTTTTTCGTCTCTCCGCTGGGAGCGTAATAAATAAATTTTCCATATCCGCGCACTGTCACGGCATCGCCTTTTTTTAACTGATAACTGTTATTTTCCGTGATGATACCATTTACAAAAATTCTGCCGCTATGGAATAAGTCCAAACTCTGACTCCTTGAAATATGATAAAGCTTTGCTATCACGCTGTCAATCCTTACGGAAGAAACTGTTATCATAACTTCTTTCGGTTCTGCAGTCTGCAAGGCGGCGGTATCTTCCGTTATCCTGCACTTTATATTGGTATGTTTCACTTGATGCAGATTCTCTAAAAGATAAGGTGCAATTGATTCCTGACAGAATAAAATACCGCTTTTTTCCTGTACAAAAATATCTCCTATCGTAGCACGCTCAATACCAAGATTCATAATTGCGCCAAGAAAATCCCTATGTGTCAGATTATCCGCAAATTTGAGCATGACCGGCTGCATTTCCAGACAAACAATAGGAAAAGGCTCCTCATAGCCAAGATTTTCCGGCGTGCCGAATCGTATGATTTTGCGTTCGCAGACCGGTGCACCGCCCTCCATAGTATATCCGGCATAGGAGACTTCATCCGCTATGGCATGAAAAACCTGCTGCTGTGACAGGCTTAAAAATGGCGTGTAAGTATAAATGCTTCTATCGTAGGATTTTTCCGCCAGTTCCAATAGACGTTTTTTTAGTTGTTGTAGGTCTTTTTCTGTTTCTTCTGCCATGGTTTTCCTCTGTCTTGTCAGGATATTTGTATGCTTTTTTAACTTCTTGATTGTATCATACTCATCCTCTTCCAGCAACATAGATAAATATGCCTGTCATAGACAGTTCGCGGGAGTATTATAGATAGCGATACCCACTATGATAAAAGTTGCACAATACCATATTTTGTGCCTGTACTGCAAAATAGTATTGAAATTATCCTATATATTGAAGTCACAAGAATATATTTCAGCTTTCCGTATTATTTTTTCTACATATCACATTCAAAAAACATTTGTAGCCACTCTCCGTTTATGATATAAATGCTTTATCTGATACTTACATATCATAAAATACTAACATTCAAACAAGCCGTCAACTCAAGGCTTTCTCTTACGAAAGGTATCTCTTCTATGTCTCTTACATCTAAACACCGCGTCGACTGGCATGAAGCCGCTTCCTGCGCTTTTCAAATCGAACTCAAAGACTATTCACATATTCTGGAATATATCTCCGAATATCCGCTCGGCAAAAACAGCTATCGGATTGACTTACTCGTTATTAAAAAGCTGACCGATGAAATGATTTCCAAAAATATCGCACGGATTTTCAAAACTCTCAATCTGCTTGAGATTAAAGGTGTAGGTTCTTCCATCAGCATTGACTCGTACTATAAGACCATCGGATACGCCGGGCTTATGATTGCGCAGATGGGGAAATCAGAACACGCCTCCCCCAAGGCACAATATTCCAGTCTTGATGTCAGTCTGACGCTTTTAAGCTGTCATTATCCTCGGAAACTTATGAAGCATCTCCAAGAGGAAAGACAAATACCTGTTGCCAAAATCTCTGATGGAGTGTATTATATCAATAAAGAGACTTTTTACATACAAATTATCGTTACAAAAGAGCTCTCTCCCGAAGATAATTTATATCTGCACTGTCTCACTGATAATCTACAGGATATTGCTCTTGCCAACCGTCTTGCTGACGATTATAAATTGCATCCGGAACAGGATATTTATAGTAAATACTTGCATCAAATAACCACTGCCAACGCAAAAACGAAAGGAGAACAGACTATGCTGATTTGTGAAGGACTTTTAAATTTATACGGCACAAGTTCCGCGGAAATTATTGAACGCACTAAAAAGGAAGCGGCAGAGTATTATCTGCCGCAAATTGATAATTTATCTTCCCGAATTACTTATTTGGAATCCCTATTAAAAAAGAATAATATTACGTTCGACCATTCATGATAATGCCTCGAAGCCGATTTCTTCTATTATTTCTTACGGCTCTTTTGTAATATTGCCTGCCCAATACCTAAGAATACAAGCCCGACTCCCAGTAAAATCAGCACATCGGAAGCTGTCAGTGTATCATGATAAAACATCGGTAAAACAGATTCCAACTGTTCCGGATAACGGGATATCAGAACACTTAAAGCATTGTTGATAAAATGCATCAGCATCGCCGGATAGATACTGTCTGTCACATAGGCAGTATAACATAAAACAAAACCTAGCAGACCGGTCGGAATAAATTTTACAAGACTCATATGGTAAAGTCCGAACATAACTGCAACTGCAGCTATGGCTGTCATGGTACGATATTTCGCTTTCATACCATGAAAAATCATACCGCGGAACATCATTTCTTCACAAATGGCGGGGGTAACAGCTATCACAAACAATACGACAAATATATTACCATCCATAAGGTCGGAAAAAACCGTTACAACATTATCTGCACTTTCCGGAAACAGCTTTACCAGTCCGGTGGAAATGAGAATGCTAATCGGGAACATACCTAGAATGGTGAAAAATCCTCCCACATAACTTTTTATTCCTGTCTTCCTAAAGCCGTAACTTTCACGAATATCTTTTTTCGTATATAGGATAACCGATAACGGTACAAGCAGGATAATCATCTGCGTTCCGAACAGTCCCGCAAGTCCGAACTTAATCTGCAGTATAGTGCCTATATACAGGGTGAGTACAAGCGTAACCGCAATCACAAACCAGACATCGGACATTGCCGGCACGCCGCCTTTTTGCAGATTACTGCGTTTTTCAAAAAGCTGCATACCGCCTTTGGCATCTCCGAATAAAATTGTCTCACTGTCATAAATTTTGCTTAAGAATAAAATCGCCAGCACCGCATATGCAACATTGGCAAGAAGCACAACTGCGATTGCCGTATAGTCTATTTTAAAGACAAGCATATTTTTTATCAATAGACAGATATTGGCAACCGGAACCATTGCCATCGTCTGTGTCAGTTCAATATTCGGGATAAAGCCAATATACCCTATAAACATAACAACCAGCATAAGCGGCGTGATATAATTATTCGCTTCTTTATAGCTTTTGGCAAAAGAAGTCACGCACATTGTTATTGCACTGATGAACAGTGAAAATGCAAAAACTGCCAAAATACATACCAGAATTGCCGGAATAAATTTTCCTATATCAAATGCCTGTGTATCAGACTCCAGTTCCATAAGCTGATAGACATAAAAAGCAATGCCTCCCATGGATAAAATATTGAGAAATGCGGATATCATACCGATTCCCGCCACCGTTATAAATTTTGACACGATTAACTGCCTGTTAGTGACCGGTAAAGTCAATATTGTCTCCAACGTACCTCTTTCACGCTCTCCCGCTGTTGTATCAATCGCCGGATACATAGTTCCCATCAGCAGACTGATAATCAGCATGAACGGTAATACGGCACCCATAATGCTGCCAAGCGACTGCTCATTTGTTGAAATATCCTGTTTCTCATAATGAATAGGCTCCAAAATGTCACTGGTATGCAGTCCCGCCTGCCAAATCTTATTCTTTGTCAGTTCCTCCCGATACTGTTCCAAAACATCCATGACAATCCCACCTGCATAGGCGGAATTGCTGACGGAAGAAAGATAATACACATCATAGCGCATTTTTCCATCCTGCATCACTCCGATAACATAAGCGTCTATCTCTTCCTCGCGCAGTTTCGTCATATAGTCCTCAGAACCATCCGCATTCTGCACGTCATACAGCGTCAACTGATAAGATATTTCGTTATCTTCGTCCGTTTCTTCGCTATTTTCCCTTAGTGCCTGCAAAAATGCACCGTCATCCTCCGCTTCAACCGCAATCCGATAGTTTTGTTCATCCATACTGGAGGAAATCATCGCAACAACCTGCATTGCTCCGATGAAAATAAGCGGGTATAAAATAACAGGTACAACTAACATCATAATAACTGTTTTTTTATCACGAAAAACATCCAGTATTTCTTTTTTGATTAATGTCCTTATTAATTTAGTGTTCATCCGTAATACCCTCCCTTATCATTAATTCCGAAAAAACATCCCTTAAGCTTTCTTTTCCGGTCTGTTCCTTCAGCAAAGCGGGCGTTCCCTCACTGATGATTTTTCCATGATGAATCATAATAATTCTGTCGCATAAATATTCCGCTTCTTCCATATAATGCGTCGAGTAGAGAATCGTTTTTCCCTTCTCACGCTCTTTTTTCATAAATTCAATAATGGCGGCGCTGCTCAAAATATCCAGTCCAAGCGTCGGCTCATCAAAAATATAAACCTGCGGGTCATGCACAAGGCATCTTGAAATCGAGGCACGCTGTGTCTGACCGGTGGAAAGCTTCTCAATCCGGTTGTCTATAAAACTTTCCATGGAAAGGACCTTGTTTATTTCTTCTATTTTCTGTGCCGTGTCCTCTTTGGACATTCCATAAACGGTACCTAGCATCTGCAGCAGTTCCCTTGAGGAAAGTCTGCCATAGAGTTTCGTATTGTTAGAAAGGTATCCGATATGTCTTTTTACCTCAATATCATCCGAAATCTCCTTTTCTCCAATCCGAATACTGACCATTCCGCTTGTCGGCTTCATCAGCTTGGAAAGCATACGAAGCAGCGTTGTCTTACCCGCGCCGTTCGGCCCTAAAATGCCGACAATTTCACCTTCTTTCACCGATAGGGAAATGCCGTCAACGGCATTGATATCCACTTTTTTATTTTTCTTTTCATTCTTTGTAAATGTTTTTACAAGATTGTCCGCTGTAATTCTGTCTTTTTTCAATTTTCTACTTCTCCTCTCCTCTATTTTCATCTTCCAACTGCTCTGTCTTTTTCCGATATAAGTATGCAGCCAGTGTTAACCCCCCAAAGCAGATAATGAATCCACCTATTAACATAAAGACTCCTACCGCCAGGCTTCCCCACAACTTATGATAATTCCGATAAGTCATTACAAAGAAAATAACAGCGCAGCACACACCGCATCCAATACTGAACAGCAGATTCGTTGCCGGCGTAGGTGAAAATCTCCTGTCCCAGATTCCGTTCTTCAAACAGGCACCTACCATATAGATGCACAGGCTCATGAAAACAATCCATTCTCCAATCAGAGGCTGCCAGCATCCCGGTCCATAAAACATAAACTGGGCAACTAACGCTATGAATAATCCCCAAAAAGCAAACCAGCATCCATAATGTTCAATTTTTAATAATTTTTGTTCCTGCATCTCATCCAGATTATTTTTCTTCATCCTCATCGTCCTCCCAAAATAACTCATCCAGACTTTTCTCCAATACGCGGCAGATAGAACGGCAGAGCTTAATCGTAGGATTGTACTCTCCCTGCTCGATGGCGTTTATCGTCTGTCTCGATACGCCGACGGCATCCGCCAGCGCTTTCTGCGTCATGTCTTTTCCGACGCGCGCAACTTTAATTGCTATATTTCTTGCCAACCCGTTTCTGCCCCCTTCCATAAAAAATGATAAAAAAATGATAACGCTGTATTTGCGTTATCACTAAATTAACATATATAATACTTCGTGTCAACTATATTTTACATTTAATCTTATATTTTTTACAATTCGGTGAATAGCAACCCGAGAGTCCCGTTTTGTAGGTGAGTTGCATTCCAAGACGCAACTTTGTAGTCCGAAATGCAGTTTTGTAAATTGACAATTAAATATTTGTAAGCGAAACGCAGTTTTTGTACCCGAAATGCCACTTTTGTAAATAAGATGCAGCTTTTGTAAGCGAAATTCCCGTTTTGTAAATGAATTTCCCACTTTGTAAACGAACTTCCCGGATTTTCATTTGTACCCTGACATGTTATAATGCGTTTGGCGGAAAATTTATGTACAAAAACCAGAGATCGATTCCCGCTCGAAACGTTCCTCAAAGAAAATTGCCTTTATCAATGCCTGCTCGCTATCCGACAATAAGGACAGGACGGCTTTCAGTCTGTCCAACATCACCTCCTTGATAACGGTTTCTGCGATGTCCACTGCTTCATCATCAATGAAGTCAGGAACATTACCCTCGCTGTCCGTAAATCCCTCTAATGAAAGCAGACAGCCTTGAACAAGAATAAAAAAGCTTGTCCATTTAGCTCTGGTTGGCTTCCCTGTGGTGGCAGATATTCGTTAGTACATATCAGATATTCTTTTTGCCTTTTCCTTTAGAATATTTCTTGCTTCAATAGGTTCAATAATTTCAACATACTCACCAAAAGAAAGCAAATATAGGAAAGTCCAATCGCTAAGTTGGTATCTAAAAGTTACTTCCAATGTTCCATCGTCTAATTTTTTAATATACTTTTCTTGAAATTCATCATAGACTTTATACGCTATCTTTTTTGAAAAATGCAATACGAATATGGGCGTATTGTATTCTTCCTTGTAGGTAGGAGTAATGGAAAAATCCTTTGGTAATTCACGGTCAAATAATTGGTCTGTTATTTGAATCTCCCTTATGCGGGACATCTTAAAAGTGCGAATATCATTTTTGTTCTTTGAATAGGCAACAAGATACCAAGCATGTGATTTGAAAACTAATTTCAGCGGTTCGACAATTTGATTGGTTATCGTCAACTCTGCATTATAATAAATGAATGTAATCACATACTTATTGATTATCGCACGCTCTAAAGCCGTAATATTGTTTCGCTCTTTTTCAGGACTGCCCCAATAGGAAAAATCAATTTCCAACCATTCGGACTGCAAATTGTGGCTAAACAATCCAGCAATCTTGTTTAAGGATTTATCTGCGTCAGGATAATTTGACGACTTTAGAATTTGTAACGCCTGTATAATATTCTTTTGTTCTTCTTGCGTAAAATAGGATTTATCTAGTGAAAAGCCTTGTAATAATGACAGTCCTCCGCCATACCCCTTTTGTGACGTAACCGGTATACCCGCAATCGAAAGTATATTGATGTCTCTATATATTGTGCGAGTGGAAACACAAAGTTCCTCTGCCAGTTGTTTAGCTGTTATATTTTCATGTCTTAACAAGAGAAACACAATTTGAATAAGTCTGTCTATCTGCATACTATCACTCTGCACAACTTCCATAAGATTTTTTAGCACCACATCGTCTTATTTCACAAT
>CAZRKN010000025.1:0-56973 GCA_964600805.1 uncultured Bacteroides sp.
CCAGTCTGAACTAAGTCAGAATATGTAATCATCATTGGCAACGCCCTCCTTTCTTCTGTCCGGAGGGTTAGCCCCTCCAAAATGAAGGGTAGCCGCCTTTGGCTCTCTGGTCTTCCATACGTTTATTTTATCACGATATTTCATATATGCAATCCCATTCTAAAACATATTTCCAATACCCTGTTTCCAATAAATAGCGAACTAAAAATATCGAAAATAAGTAAAAAGCAAGCAAACCACTATTTCAGATTGAAAAAAAATCCATTTTATGTATAATGATATAAGTAAGTAAAAGTATGAAAGTTAACTTTCAAACTTTTGATTATTATGTGCACTAAAGCGCACAAGGGGTATAAGAACGAAAATATAGAAAACAAGAGGTTTTAAACATGATCAGTGCAAACAATGTAACTTATAGAGTAGGCAAGAAAGCCCTCTTCGAGGATGTAAATATCAAATTTACAGAAGGCAACTGCTATGGTCTGATTGGCGCCAACGGCACCGGAAAGTCCACTTTTTTAAAAATCCTTTCAGGCGCATTGGATACGACAAACGGAGACATTTCCATTACTCCCGGCCAGCGTCTTTCCGTGCTGGAGCAGGATCATTTTAAATATGACACATATCCTGTCATGGATGTTGTTATAATGGGAAATGAGCGCCTTTACCAGATTATGAAAGAAAAAGACGCAATATATGCAAAGGAAGACTTCTCTGATGAAGACGGTATCCGTGCCAGTGAACTTGAAGCGGAATTTGCTGAAATGGACGGCTGGGATGCAGAGTCCAATGCTGCGATGCTGTTAAACGGTCTTGGAATCGACACCGGGCTTCATTATAGTATGATGAGCGACTTGAACAGTAACGAAAAGGTGAAGATACTTCTTGCGAAAGCATTATTTGGCAATCCTGACATTCTATTGCTTGACGAGCCTACCAACCATTTGGATTTGGATGCGATTGCATGGTTTGAGGATTTCTTAATTGATTTTGACAATACGGTAATCGTGGTTTCCCATGACCGTTATTTCCTGAATAAAGTATGTACGCATATCGCTGATATAGATTATGGAAAAATACAGCTGTTTGCGGGCAACTATGATTTCTGGTATGAATCCAGCCAGCTGATTATCAAGCAACGAAAAGAAGCTAACAAGAAGAAGGAAGAACAGATTAAGGAACTGCAGGAATTCATCTCCCGTTTCTCCGCCAATGCTTCCAAATCCAAACAGGCTACTTCAAGAAAACGTGCGCTTGAAAAAATCGAGTTGGACGATATCAAGCCTTCAAGCAGGAAATATCCTTATATTGATTTCAGACCGGAACGTGAAATCGGCAATGAGGTTCTGACCGTAGAAGGAATCAGCAAGACCGTAAACGGTGAAAAAGTCTTAGACAATATTTCCTTTATCGTAGGACATGATGATAAAATCGCTTTTGTCGGCGGTAATGAACTTGCAAAAACGACTTTATTTAAAATTTTAATGGGTGAAATGGAGCCGGATGAAGGCACTTATAAATGGGGGGTAACTACTTCACAGGCATATTTCCCTAAAGATAACACGAATGAGTTTAATAACGATTATACGATTACCGAATGGCTGACAGGTTATTCCGCTATCAAGGATGTCACATATGTCCGAGGTTTTTTAGGACGTATGCTTTTTGCGGGTGAAGACGGCGTCAAAAGGGTCAAAGTTCTCTCCGGTGGCGAAAAGGTCCGCTGTCTGCTTTCCAAAATGATGATAAGCGGCGCAAACTGCCTGATTTTTGACGAGCCGACCAACCATCTGGATATGGAAGCTATTACGGCGCTCAATGAAGGCATGATGAAATTCAAGGGCGTTGAACTTTTTTCCTGTCATGATCATCAGGTAGTACAGACAACCGCCAATCGTATCATGGAAATTTTGCCAAACGGCTCTTTAGTTGACAAGATCACTACTTATGACGAGTATCTTGCCAGTGATGAAATGGCGAGAAAACGTACTGTATACACCAGTACCGCAACGGATGAGGACGATTATGAAACAGATTGATCTGCATGTACACTCCGACAAATCGGATGGAACCTTTACACCTACTGAGCTTGTAGATTATGCTCTGCAAAAAGGTCTTTCGGCTTTCGCCCTGACAGACCACGATACGACTGCCGGGCTTACGGAAGCGATTTCCTATGCAGAAGGCAAACCTATCGAAGTGATTCCGGGCATTGAGTTTTCTTCTGAAAATGAAGGGAAAGATATACATGTAGTGGGACTCTACATCAAATATGACGCTCCCGCTTTTCAGGCAAGGCTGCAAGCCTTTGTAGATTCACGTATAAACCGTAATATCAAGATGTGCCGCAATCTTCAGGAAGCCGGTATTGACATCACTTACGATAAACTATGTGCTGAGAATCCCGGCGCTGTAATTACAAGAGCGCACTATGCAGCATACCTTACAGAACACGGATATGTGACAAACCGTTCCGAAGCCTTTGCCAAATATGTCGGTGACAATTGTAAATATTATGTACCAAGAGAAAAAATCACACCTGCGCAGGCAGTTGAACTGATACTTCAGGCAGAAGGAATTCCGATACTTGCTCATCCTCCGCTTTATCATATGGGAAACGAGCGTCTGGATTCTTTGGTGGGAAGCTTAAAGCAATCCGGACTTATGGGGATTGAAGTATTTTACAGCTCCTATAGCAATCAGGATGAGCGCGATATGTTAAGACTTGCGAAAAAGTACGACCTTCTGATTAGCGGCGGCTCGGATTTCCACGGTGAAAACAAACCGGGGCTTGACCTTGGTACAGGCTATGGCAGGCTTTTCGTGCCTTATGAAATACTGAAAAAAATCAAAGAGGCTGCCCAGAGGCACAAATTCGCAGGTTGAGAAAAAGGTGTAGATATTATTAAGTATAAATATTATAGGTAAAATATTATAGGTATAAATATTAATATGAAAATACTATTTACTGATTTAGATGGTACGTTATTGAATAATCAGAGCATGGTTTCAGAGAATACCAAAGCTTTTCTGGATGATTTCATTCACGCAGGCAATAAACTGGTACTCTCTTCCGGAAGACCGCTTAACAGCATTCTGGAAGTGAAGGAGCTTGCCGGTCTTGATTATCCCGGTATTCTTATTATAGCATACAACGGCGCTTTGATTTTTGACTGTGATAGTCAATCTGCTGTTTTAGAAAAAAGACTTCCTCTTTCTTATGTATCATTTTTACAGGCACAGGCAAAAGCTCAGAATCTTCACATCCAGACCTATACCGATAATGAAGTCGTCAACTCAGCAGAAGATGATGAAATCCGTTTTTACCGCAGGAGAATCCATCTTCCTCTCCTTTTGGCTGACGATTATGCTTCCTTCCTTAAAAAAGAACCTTTTAAAATGCTTGCCATCCATTTGACCGACCACGGAAGATTGATTGGTTTTTGTGATTCTATTTCCGATTGGGCTGCAGATAAAGTTCAATATATTTTTTCCAACGATTACTATCTGGAAATTTTTAATAAAGACGCAGGAAAAGGTAATGCAGTCCGTTATGTATGCGATTATTTCAATATTCCGCGTTCAAACACTTATGCTGCCGGAGATGCGGAAAATGATATCTCGATGTTAGAAGCTGCAGGCTGCGGAATTGCTATGCTTAATGCCGCTGACAAAGTAAAAAAAGCCGCCGATGTCATCACCGCAAAAGATAATGACAACGACGGACTCGCCGAATATATACGGACAGTTCTGTAGAAGTTCTTTTCGCAATTATCAGTTATAAGTCTGCCCGATTAATAGCATTTTGAAACAGTCTTCTTTTATCCTTCGACAATCAGATATCGTCCGTCTCCTATATCAAAAACTTCCTCAGCTTCCAGAATTTCCTCTTCGCTTCCTGACTCCATGTCATAGCCTTCTTCATCAAAATATTCCCATACTTCATGTACTGAATCAACTACAACTGCCAGGCAGTCCTCCAGAAAGTCATCCGCCTCTTCCATTGTTGAAGCTACATTCTCCGGAAAAAGCTGGCTCTGTTTTTCTAAAAAACATCTTAATACCGCATCATCAAACATATTAATATCCATGCTCCTTTCTCAGCCTGCGAATTTGTGCCATCAAGCACAAATTTGCGTGTGAAAAATTCATTTTTCACACTAATAACCCCTCCATTTATTTTATTCTATATCAGATTTCGTCTCTTCATCTCCTGATACACTCTCCCTACCGGCAACCCTACCACGTTGGTATAGTCTCCGCATATTCCCTGAATGTAAGCAGCGAACCGTCCCTGAATCGCATATGCTCCCGCCTTATCCAATGGCTCGCCCGTGTTTACATAATTTTGAATTTCTTCTTCCGTCATAGAATATACGGTAACGTCCGTGCATTCATGGAATGTATGGAACATCGCCGGTGTATCTTTATATTTCCATGCAAGCGTAATTCCCGTATAGACCTGATGGCTTTTGCCCTGAATATCCCGCAGCATGCTGCATGCATCTTCTTTGTCTTTTGGCTTGCCCATAATCTTGCCCCAGCATGAAACCACAGTATCCGCTCCGATTACAACAAAGTCTTCCTTCAGCGTTTCTGATAATTGTCCGCAGATATCCACTGCCTTCTGATATGACAGTTCCTCTACAACCTCCTCCGGTGCGGTTTTGGTAATCCTCTCTTCTTTTCCGCTCGGTATTGTTTTAAAGGATAACCCTGCCTGCTTTAACAGCTCTTTCCGCCTCGGAGAAGCCGACGCTAATATAATTTTCATATGAATAACCATACCTTTCTATCTATGATTCGTCTCCGGAATGAATACCCGTCTGTCTGTGGAATCTTTCTTTTTTCTTGCCTCTGCCTTCGCTTCCTTACAGAATTCCAGCTGTGAATTAAAACCTCCTTTATTTTGCCCCGCCTTCTCGTAAGTGTCATCCGGAAGCAGCATATGCGCCTTAACCGTATCGCTTAACTGACTCTGCAGAATATGCATTATCTTCTGCTGTAATGCAGGTTTCTCAATCGGAAACATTATTTCCACGCGTCTCTCCAGATTTCTTGGCATCCAGTCTGCACTGGCACAATAATATTCCGGTCTGCCGTCGTTTTCGAAATAGAAAATTCTGGCATGTTCCAGATAGTTTCCTACGATAGAGCGAACGCTGATATTTTCACTGATTCCGCGCAGTCCGACCCTCAGGCAGCAGATGCCCCTGATAATAAGCTCTATCTTCACACCTGCGGTACTCGCCTCATAGAGCGCTTCAATGATATCCTTATCGCACAGAGCATTCATCTTGGCAATAATCTTAGCTTCCCTTCCCTGTCTGGCATACTCCTTCTCCCTGTTTATCAGATATAAAAATTTGTCCTTGAGCCAGAGCGGCGCCAGAGACAGTTTATTCCATGAACGCGGCTCCGAATAGCCGGAAAGCATGTTAAAGACTGCCGTAGCGTCTTCGCCTATCGTCTCCGAACATGTCAGTAACCCTAAGTCCGTATACAGCTTCGCGGTTGAGTCATTGTAATTACCGGTTCCAAGATGCACATACCGCCGTATGCCATTCTCTTCCCTTCGCACTACCAGGGTAATCTTGCTGTGCGTTTTTAACCCTACCAGTCCGTATATAACATGGCAGCCCGCTTTCTCCAATCTTCTCGCCCATACAATATTATTTTCTTCATCAAATCTGGCTTTTAACTCTACCAGAACGGAAACCTGCTTGCCGTTATCAGCCGCCTGTTCCAACGCCGCAATAATCGGTGAGTTACCGCTTACCCTGTAAAGTGTCTGCTTGATGGCAAGAACATCCGGATCTTTTGCCGCCTGCGCAATGAAACGCACGACCGGTTCAAAGGTCTGATAGGGGTGGAACATCAGAATATCGCTTTCCCTTATCTTTTTAAAAACGTTTTCATCTTCCGGCAGTTCCGGTACGGGCTGGGGTCCCTGATATCTATGTTCTTTCAGGTCATCAAAGCCTTCCATTGCATACATCTTCATCAAAAAAGTCAAGTCCAGCGGTCCGTCAATCGGATAAATATCTTCTTCACCTATATGCAAATCGGCCAATATGATCTTAAGCAACCTTTCGTCCATGCCCGATTCCACTTCCAGCCGGATTGCCTGGCCCCACTGCCTCTTCTTTAGCTGCTTTTCGATTTCTTTAAGCAGATCCTCTGTTTCTTCTTCTTCTATTGATAAATCGGCGTTTCTCATAATACGGAACGGATAGGCGCATACGATGTCATAATTCAGGAATAATTTGCGTATATTACGCTCAATCACTTCCTCCAGAAGAATGACTCTGCATCTCTCCTCTCCCGGTATGGTTACAATTCTCGAAAGAACGCTCGGCACCTGAACAGTCGCAAACTCCAGTTCTTCCTCTCCGCTCTTTTTCCGCACCAGCGCTCCGATATTTAATGACTTATTACGAATCAGCGGAAAAGGCCTTGATGAATCCACTGCCATCGGCGTCAGAACCGGATATACATTATCCGCAAAATACTTATCCACGTAAGCGCCTTCAGCCTCAGTCAAATCCTCATGATGTGAAATCAGCCGGATTCCGTTTTCCGTCAGCTGTGGAAGCAGAAAATGATTATATGTATCATATTGCTGCTTTACAAGCTCATGTGTCTTTTGATTTACTTTTTCAAGCTGTTTCTCCGGAGTAAGCCCCGCAATATCCTTTTTACTATAGCCTGCATTGACCATATCCTTTAAGGATGCCACCCTTACCATGAAAAATTCATCCAGATTGGAAGCCGTAATGCTTAAGAACTTAAGCCTCTCGAACAGCGGAAGCTGTTCATCCATCGCCTCGCTTAAAACTCTCTTGTCAAAAAGAAGCCAGCTCAGTTCCCTGTTTGTATAATATTCCGCCTTATAAAAATCTTCTGTTTCCTTCATACCATTGCCCATGCCTTTCTCTCAACCTGCGAATTTGTATGTGTGTTTTATACTCAATTTCTAAGGCATCATCGATGCCTACACAAATTTGCGGTTTAAAAATCTATGATTTTTCAATCTGGCCAAGTCTTTCATTTTTCTGACGAATGACAGGTTTCACACTGTATACTTCTTCAAAGAAATCCGCCCTTCTATAGAAAAGCCCTTTTTCCAAAGTAATATCTACCGAAGTATCTATAGTAATAATAAGTTCCTCGCCCTGAAGCAGAGTTTTTACGTCTTTAAACTTCTGTTTATGACTTCTGTCAAGACCGTTGGCAATTCTCAGGATTGCTGTCAGCTTCGCAATCTTTAAGTATGCTTCCTTATCCAATTTTATGTTCTGACCGACTACACCATAGTAATTAAATTCCATATGATTATATTTTACAACATTTGCTACAATTTCTCTCTCCATATGAGAGAGTCCTATAATCTCGGTTGACATAATAATGTTATATGAACATTCACCCAAATTTACGAGACTGATATATTTTCCGCAATCATGCAGAATTGTAGCAATCTGTAATAAAAGCCGTTCTCTTTTTCCAAGACCATGCACTTTTTTCATACTGTCATAAATCGTAAGCGCAATCTTCTCAAGAGTCTCACCTCTGCGCTTGCTTCCCATATACCGCCTGCTGATATTCTTCGCGCAGGCAATGATATCCTGCTCAAAATTATGCTCGGCTTTTATTATTTTGCTGTTTTCCCCATACTCATATGCAATGCCGTCGCATAATGTCACTCCCGGCACCCAAATCAGTCTGGCTCCCATCACCTTGACGACACGGTTAAGCAGCACGCTGGAAATATACAAAAGCGGAATGCTCTCCTCCGGCATATCCAGTATCCTTGCCGAATCTACGGTAGACCTTGCACCTACTTTCTCTACAAAAAGATCCATTTCGGAAGCCTCAATATAGTCATCCGCCATTTTCACGATTTTGTGCTCTACAACCGCCGAGATATAATCATCCACGACGATGATATTTTCAATCTCACGATCCTTCAGATAAAGCTTCTTAAAAACCGAAAGCTGGGAGCTGATAAATTCATCAATAATATTTTCATACTGACTCGGTTTCAGATTCAGGTGGCTCATTCTGTCTTGCAGACGCAGGATTCCCAGTTTAAGATTCTGCGTCGTAACCAGAGAATCTTTTACAAAAAGCGAAATCTGAATACTGCCGCCGCCGATATCCAGAATTGCGGTTTCTTTTTCAATTACCTTATTGAACGCTCTGCCTTTAGACGCAATCGATTTATAATCTAAAAATCTTTGTTCAGAGTTACTTAAGACTTCGATTCTTATGCCTGTCCGCTGTTCGATTTGATCCAATACGATTAATACATTATCCATCTCGCGGAATGCACTGGTTCCATAAGCCCTGTAAGCCTCAACTTTGTAGCCTTTCATAATATCCTTATATTCTCTTAACACCCTGCAGAGCTCATCAACTCTGTTATAACTTATTTTTCCTGTCGTATAGGTATCTGTTCCCAGATCAATACGGTGCCTGATGCAGTCAATCTCCTTCAAACCGCTCTGTTTGGAAATCTCAAAGATTTTCATTGCAAGCTCATACGAGCCCACATCAATTGCCGCAAACGTTTTCATACCAAAAACCTATCTCCCTTCTTTAACCTGCTAAGTTCGTTCGGGCACAGGTATCGGACTCTAGCCTTGTCCCAACAGATAATCTATGAACTGCTGCGCTGTCCTTCCCGAAAGCCCGCCATGCGCAAGCTCCCATTTGTTTGCCTGTGCAAGCAGCTCTTCCTCTTCCATCGCAACGCCGTAACGCACTGCCAATGTCTTTACAATCTGCTCAAACTGCTTTTTATCCGGAGAGGTAAAGAAAATCGTAACACCGAAGCGGTATGCAAGCGAAAGCTTCTCCTGCACCGTATCGCTTGCATGCAGCTCATCGCGCCTGTCTTCCTTGTCACTGAAGTTCTCCCGCACCAGATGCCTTCTGTTGGAGGTCGCATAAATAAGGACATTTTCCGGTTTCTTTTCCAGACCGCCTTCGATAACCGCCTTTAAATATTTATATTCTGTCTCGAAATTCTCAAAACTCAAGTCATCCATATAGATAATGAACTTATAATTCCGATTCTTTATTTGCGCTATAACATCATTCAGGTCATTGAACTGATGCTTATATAACTCGATTATACGCAGCCCCCTGTCATAATATTCATTGGCAATTGCTTTAATACTTGATGATTTTCCTGTTCCCGCGTCTCCGAACAGCAGACAGTTATTAGCCTTTCTCCCACTCACAAAAGCTTCCGTATTATCAATCAGTTTCTTCTTAGGTATTTCATAACCCACCAAATCATCCAGACGTACATGAGCTATATTTAAGATAGGCTCTATCACCGCGCCATTTTCTCCATGCCTTACCCGGAATGCCTTGTGCAGACCAAGCTTACCAACGCCATAATCCCTATAGAATTCAGTCAGTGTATCCTTCATGGCTTCCGCAGTATCATCACCGTTAAATTTCTCAGCCAGACTGCATATCCTGTCCCTTATACGGGTATTATATATCTTGCTTTCCTGAAAACTCGCAGTATAAGAAAGCGCCATGCTAAATTCCGGTGCAGACATAACCTGCATCATATCCGTAAAATCATAATCATACAATTCCTTGAAAATCTTTATATCATGCAATGCAAGCCGGTTGATTGTCCCGGTAACATTCCCTCTGATTTCACACGCCATACTGTAACCGTTCTCATTATTAACAAGAAGGTTGGTAAGAAACACATGCCAGATATTGCCGTAGAATCCATGAGACGCCGCAAACTCCATCAGCTTGTGCATACAATCATAAAAAAGCTCCCTGTCAGGCCTCTCCCTGTAATGAGCCATCAGCCCCACCATATCCTTAAGCAGTTCTCCATGCTCTAAATCTCTGTATAAAAGTAATTCTTCTACCCTCATCCTAATACACTTGCTCCTCCCTCAAATTGTAAAGCGTTCTTATATTATGAAAAATCTTTAGTAATTTCCCAGAATCTTCATATTCTTTGCATCATCACGAATCCCGCGCAGAGCGTTTTTTACTGCGCTGTCTGCAAGATTTCCGTCAAAATCAACAAAAAAGCGGTACTCCCAATTGCGTTCCTCTAATGGCCTGCTTTCTATATGCGTCATGTTCAGGTTATTATATATAAAATGCGAAAGAATATGGTACAAAGAGCCGCTTACATGCGGTAATTCAAAACATATGCTGACTTTTTGCGCATCCTTTAAGAATACTTTCTGATTAGTCACTATAATAAACCGTGTAGAATTGCTCCTGGAATGGTTCACGCCCTTCTCAAGAATCTCCAGTCCGTAGCTCTTCGCCGCCTGTTCGCTCGCAATAGCGGCCTGGCTCATATCGCCGTCTTCCATGACCTTCCTCGCCGCAAACGCATTATTCTGCATACTGATTTGTCTCCAGAAAGGATGTGCATTCAGATATAAAGAACTCTGCATCAATGACTGTGGGTGTGAATAAACCGTACTAATCTTCTCCTTATCAGTTCCCGGCAGTCCCATCAGACAATGCTCAATCTTTATTATCTGCTCGCCCACGATATAATTTTCAAACTCTACCAACATGTCATAGATTTCATTAACAATTCCTGCTGTAGAGTTCTCAATCGGAAGTACTGCAAAATCAGCGCTGCCTTCTTCGATCGCACTCATAGCTGCCCTGAAAGTATCCACGTGGAAGCAGTTGACATCTTCTCCGAAAAATGCCTTCATTGCCACCTGCGAATACGCGCCTTCTGCGCCCTGATAAACCACTCTTGAGTTTTCTTTATCCAGCGTATCGACTGAAATGAACGGAAGCTTTCCCATACAGCCCTTATCCGAAAGCTTCTTATACTGCAGCTTTCTGCTCATGGACATAATCTGTTCAAACAGTTCCTGAATCCCTTTCGCGTTAAATTCATTATGCGTGAGGCTCTGAACCTTCTGCAGCTTCTGGGCTTCCCTCTCCTTGTCAAAAACGCTTTTGCCGTTCTCTATCTTATAATCCGCCACTTGTGAAGAGATATCCATACGCTTCTCATACAACTTCACAATCTGCTCGTCAATCTCATCAATCTGATTTCTTAATTCCAATAAATCCATAAAGCAGTATCCTATCCTCCGTATTCTCTGTTCATTAACCAGTTATTATAACAGTTCAGCCTTGCTTCACTGTTACTTCATCCTGCCATCCTAAACCGCTTTGCGATGGGCAGGATACCTTCAACCGCTGCTCTTTGGCACGGTCAGCGCAGCAAATGCGCAGACCTGACTGAACTGCTGCCAGTTATTTCCTTTTTATTTATATTATAACAAAACACACTTGATAGCAAGCCAGTTTAAGATTATACTATATTTACATAAGGATTTGTAATAAAACTTTTTTAAAATTATAAGGAGAATTCCATATGTCATCTTCAAAGAAAAATCTTATAGCAATCGGTTCAGTAGCAGCTGTCTTACTGATACTCCTTATTTCATCTTTTTTTATCGGTAAAATACCGATGAACAGCGCGGATACCGTAGGAAATACCGCGGGCAATCTGAACAACAGCGGACTTTTTTGCGAATCGGACGGTAAGGTTTATTTCGCAAATGCCTATGATAACTATTCACTATATTCAATGAATCCGGATGAAACGGAACTACAAAAGCTGGGAGTCAATCAGGTTTCGTCTATAAATGCCGGAGGCAATTATCTTTATTATTACATGCAGAGCGGCACCTCAGGCGGTAAAGGGCTCGGTTATATGGGACGTACTGCGGGCATATACCGCAGCAGGAAAGACGGAAAACAGGTTCAATGCCTGGAAAGGACATATTCCGACATAGTGCAGTTATGCGGCAGTTATCTTTACTATCAGGCATACAACAACAAGAACGGAATGCGTCTTAATAAAATAAAAATCGATAAATCCGACAAGACTACTATTGCCAACTATGCCATAAACCCTGCTTCTTATGCCAACGGCCGAATTTATTATAACGGCACACAGGAAAATCATGACCTTTATACACTGGATACGGCCACGGACAGCATGACTTCCATCTGGCAGGGCAATGTCTGGAATCCGGTCTATTATGACGGTTACATATATTACATGGACCTATCAAATAATTATGGCTTAAGCCGCTATTCTCTATATGATGATGTCGTTGAAAGATTGACTAATGACCGTGTGGATTATTTTAATATATATGAATATTATATATATTATCAGACAAGCAGCGAAACAGCTCCGGCTCTTAGAAGAATGTATATCGACGGCAGTTATTTGGAAACCGTCGCCGAAGGCGTATACGAGAATATAAATATTACGTCACAGTACGTATATTTCAACAAATATAACGAGACTGTTCCGGTATATAAAACCAGCACCTTCGGTATCGTAAATGTTACAACCTTCGACGCTGCGATGAGCGCCGCACTTGAAAACAGAAAATAACAACGGTTTTCCTTTTATGTTGTAACTCAATTTCATATAACGTTAAAAACGCAGGCCGCACAACCTGCGTTTTTATTTAACATAAGGACAATTCGCTGAGCGTGTTGCCCGTTGTTTTTCACTATATGACATGCTTTTCCCCTGCTGTCTGCACTTCTTCATAGAGCTGCAGCACCGTTTTTCCAAGTACAGGATGAATCACATATGGTGCAAGCTGAGACAGCGGTTTAAGCACAAAATCCCTATTCTGCATATCTATATGCGGAATCGTTAAAGAATCCGTATGCATTATCAGATCATCATAAAAGATAATATCCAAATCCAGAGTCCGCGGTCCCCAGTGAATATCGCGTTTTCTTCCCGCTGCCTGCTCTATCTCATGAAGCCTATCCAAAAGCTCTTCGGGTGTATATAATGTTTTCACCATAACCGCACCATTTAGAAACTCTTCCTGTTCTACTCCTCCATAAGCCGTGGAACCGACAAGATCCGATGCCTTAACCAGCCTGCATTTTTCATCCTGAGCTATAGCGTCTACAGCGTCCTCAATATACTTTTGTTTGTCACCGATATTTGAACCGACAGCCACACAAGCCATGTGCCAGACACGGGTTATCTTAACCGATACCGACTGAAACTCCAAGCCGATAGGCGCTTCCGGTTTGCGGATTTCCAAAGTGATGCCCTCGACCAAAGGAAATTCCAATAATACTGCCTCCGCAGTTTTCTCCGCCACGGTTTCAATCAGATTATAAACATTTTCGGAAATTACCCTATGAATGAATCTACACACCTTCCCATAGTCGGTCGAAAGCTCCAGATTATCTTCCTTACCGGCTTTTGCGGTATTAGCATACAAAACCGCATTTACATAAAAGTTCTGTCCCTTTTCATTTTCTTCCCGGTACACGCCATGATGCGCATATACCTGCAAATTCTCAATGATAATTTCATCCATACTTTATTTCCTGTTTAGCCGTTTCTACGCAGAATAGCTTCTGCCATTTTAATCGCTCTTGCATTTTCCTTTACATCATGCACACGTACGAACAGAGCTCCTTTCTTGACAGCAAACACCGTAGTTACCAACGTTCCTTCCACACGCTCTGATTCCGGCAGACCTGTCGCCTCTCCGATTACTGACTTCCTGCTTGTTCCGAGCATAATCGGATATCCGAAGCTGTGCATTATCTCCAGTCTGTCAATCATCTCCAAATTATTATTATATGTCTTACCAAAGCCGATGCCCGGGTCTAAAATAATCTTATCGCCCGATATTCCCGCGCTGGCTGCAGTCTCTACGGTTTCCTCCAAATCTGCCAGAACCTCTTTCATAAAGCTTTTATATTCAGCATTCTGCCTGTTATGTGTCAGACAGCATGGCAGTCCTGATTTCGCTATTACGCCCGCCAGATTCTTGTCATACTTAAATCCCCAGATATCATTAATCATATCTGCGCCGGCTGCAATACCTGCACGCGCTACCTTGCTTTTATATGTATCCAAAGAAATCGGAACATCGAATCTGCTTTTAACCGCTTCGATTACAGGCGCAACTCTCTCTATCTCTTCTTCCTCAGAGATTATCGCATAACCCGGTCTGGTAGACTCGCCTCCGATATCCACTACA
Organism: uncultured Bacteroides sp.; assembly: GCA_964600805.1. GTDB lineage: Bacteria > Bacillota > Clostridia > Lachnospirales > Lachnospiraceae > UBA3282. The sequence continues at coordinate 14,070 of CAZRKN010000025.1, forward strand.
TCCATACCATCGCCTATCATCTCTTCCACATGATAGAGCGCATCATCCAGCTTCACATACTTACCTCCGTCAGAAAAGGAATCCGGTGTCACATTCAGTATTCCCATTATGTAAGTATGTCCCTTCCTATTAAATTCCTTAGCCCCTATTTTCATTTTAATACCTTGCTCCCTTCTATTTTTATTTTCTAAATGCTTTCCTTAATTAATAATTACTCAACATCCTGAAGAAATCATCCTGCAGTTTGGTATTTTCTTCAAAACAGCCTCTTTTTGCTATAGTAACTGTCATGCTTCCGGCTTTTTTTACCCCGCGCATTGTCATACACATATGCTCCGCCTCCAGCATGACCATGACTCCCTGAGGTGCCAGATGCTCCATCAATGCGTCTGCAACCTGCGCTGTCATCTGTTCCTGAATCTGCGGTCTTCTGGCATATGTCTCTATAGTCCGTGCCAGCTTACTCAAACCCACCACTCTGCCGGTTGGCATATAAGCAATATGCGCTTTCCCATAAAAAGGAAGCAGATGATGCTCACATACGGAATAAAATGTAATATCCTTCTCCATCACTATTTCGTTATGCTCTATGGGAAATGTCTTTGCCAAATGTCCTGATGCATCTTCTCCGATTCCGGCAAAAATCTCTGTACACATACGCGCTACCCTGTCGGGCGTTTCTATAAGTCCATCTCTGGCGGTGTCTTCACCGATACCTTCTAAGAATAATTTAACCGCCTGCTTGATTTTATTCTGATCTACCATGAGAATCTCCTCTGAGAGCATCTCTGTGCTCTACAATATGAATAAGCTCACCCAGAAAGGTAAGTGATCCAAATGCAATGATCACCGTATTATTGTCTTTTCCCGCAAGCAGATATGCCATTTCCACTGCTTCCGTCAAGCTGTCCGCCACCGTCACACTGTCGTGATACTCCTTAGCCTCGCGTGCCAGCTCATATCCGTCAAGCGCTCTTGCATTGTGCGGCGGCTTCACTGTGATAATTTGCTGCGCCAGCTCATATGTCACCTGAATAATCTTATCATATTCTTTATCTGCCAATACTCCCATTATATATATAATTCTTCTATTTGTAAAATATAGCCTTATAGATTCCGCCAATTTTTGTGCAGCGTCCACATTGTGGGCACCGTCTATAATAAAAAGGGGCTTTTTCCCGATAATACTGAAACGTCCGAGCCATGTTGTCTGCATAAGTCCCGCCCTTAACTGCTCTTCCGTTACCTTGAAGCCTTCATTTTGCAGAGCAATAATAACTTCCAGCGCCAGAACCGCATTATCTATCTGATACTGACCTGACATGGTGATTTCCAGCTTTTTATACTCTCCATACGAAAAATGCTGCTTACCCAGACCATACATTATATGTGACGCCTTACCGGAATCCGCAATCGTCAGGATACATCCGTGTTCCTTTGCTGCATCCTCGATGACCTTTATCACCTCATCCTTCTGCCTGCACGTCACAACATGACAGTTATCCTTGACAATACCCGCCTTCTGTTTCGCAATCTTTTCTAAAGAGTCTCCGAGAACCGCCATATGATCCATACTAATCGATGTAAATACCGCACATACGGTCGTATTTATGATGTTGGTAGCATCCAGACTTCCGCCAAGCCCTGTTTCCAATACAACAATATCACATTTCCTATCCGAAAAATACAAAAATGCTATTGCTGTCTCTATTTCAAAAGGCGTCGGATGCGTAAGCCCCTCCACTTCCATCTGCTCCGCTGTCTCTTTAACTTTCTCCAGATATCTGCACAGAGCAGTCTTTGCAATAGGTCTGCCGCATATCTGAAACCTCTCCCTATAATCCAGTATTGTCGGGGAAATATATCTTCCGACTCTATAGCCCGCCGTCTGAAGCACCGTAGAAACATAAGCAAGCACAGAACCTTTCCCATTCGTTCCGGCAATATGCACGAATTTCAATCCTTCCTGCGGATTGCCCAGACGTTCACAAAGCCTCTTCATATTCTGAAGTCCCGGCACGCTGCCATAGCGCTGTAAATATTCCACGTACTCCATTGCTTCCCTATAGTTCATCTGTATTCTCCCATTATAAATGTATAATCTGCCAATTTCAGGATAAACTAATACCATGAAAAATTTTATTCACAACTTTCTTCACTGTGGGCTGCTCGGCTGGTGTCTGGAAATCCTTTTTACGGCTTTCCATTCCTTCCGCAGAAGGGACTTTAGATTATCCGGTATTACTTCACTCTGGATGTTTCCCATATACGGAATGGCCGCTTTTTTAGCTCCCATCAGCCGCCTTTTAAAAGGCAGAAATTTCATATTTCGCGGTTTAGTTTATTCCGGCATTATATTCTTATGCGAATACGTGTCGGGCACCATGCTGCGCAAAAGAGGACTGTGCCCATGGAACTATGAACGCTCCAGATGGAACCTGGGCAAAGTCATACGTCTGGATTACACACCCTGCTGGTTCATATCCGGTCTTCTTTTTGAGCGGCTTCTATTGGAAAGCGAGCGGCTTGCCGAAAATAAGCAGATAAACAAACGCTGAGAAAACCCGTCTGCAGCAATGGCTATTAATCGATATCATCCAGATCGATAGCCCCTGAACCGATATCCAGCGTATTTAAAGTACGGCGTTTTCTCCTCGCTTCTTCAGATTCCTTTAAAATAAAATCCTTAATTTCCTTAGCATGCTTAATATGTTCTATCAAAAGTTTGGGATGTGTAGTATCGCCCGTATAGCAGACAATCGTACCAAGCCCGCAAAGCCTTTCCATCAGACTTGTCTCCAACTCCACATCCTGAACCTTATACATATAACAGTCATTTTCATGGGTGCGAAGCAGACCGGCATTAATCGTTATCACCTCTTCACCAATCGTATACTTAGTGAAAGTAAATGGCAGCCCTAAAAACAGCCATCTTTTTCTCTCCTGATATTCCATAATGCAACCTCACTCTCTTTTTTCTATCTTATTCTAATATAACATATATTGACGGATTCTACAACTTTCTGATAAGTAGAGATTTTGCAATATAAACAAAAAAATTTATCCGATTTACATTGAAACCATTTTCTCTTTGTGGTATGATAAATTCAGACTTTGTAACCTGAGCTACAAAATGTAGTAAGGATTACCAAACAGAGTACAAGAACAAGGAGGTATCCCATGACAGCAAATGAATGCATCAAAGGACGCAGAAGCATACGCCGGTTCAAATCCGATAAAATTGAGCATGAGCTGCTTGCTGAAATCATTGAAACAGCATCCTACGCTCCAAGCTGGAAAAATACGCAGATTACCCGTTATATTGCAGTAGAAGGGGCGCTGAAAGACAAAATTGCCAAAGAAGGAACTACGCCGTTTCCGGGCAATGGACAGATTATCGAAAATGCACCCACGCTAATTGCTGTTACCGTCATAAAAAACAGATGCGGATATGAACGGGATGGCTCTTTTACCACACCGCGCCGGGATACATGGCAGATGTTCGATGCAGGTGTCGCTTCACAAACATTCTGTCTGGCAGCATATGAAAAAGGCATCGGTTCCGTAATCATGGGTATATTTGATCAGGAAAAAATTGAAAATCTTCTTGAATTACCGGAAGACCGTGAACTTGTCGCTTTGATTCCTATCGGTTATCCTGCTGAAGAACCTGTTGCTCCCAAGCGGAAAACGGTAGATGATTTATTGTCATTTAAATTATAGCATATTCAAATAGAAGAGATATTCTCTCTTCTATTTTTTTGAGTAAAAAAAGAAAGGAGTATTATTGCTAATGAGACACTTAATGAATCCTCTTGACTTTACAGTGGAGGAACTGGATTCTCTCTTTAATCTGGCAAATGATATCGAGAAGCACCCCTCCAAATATGCGCATACCTGCGAGGGGAAAAAGCTTGCCACCTGCTTCTATGAGCCAAGCACACGAACAAGACTCAGTTTTGAGGCAGCTATGTTAAATCTTGGCGGACAGGTTATAGGCTTTTCGGATGCCGGTTCTTCTTCCGCCTCAAAAGGCGAAAGTGTTTCCGATACCATACGGGTCATCTCCTGCTTCGCTGATATCTGTGCGATGCGGCATCCCAAAGAAGGAGCTCCCATGGTAGCCGCAAGCAGATCCGGAATTCCGGTTATCAACGCAGGAGACGGAGGTCATCAACATCCAACTCAGACTTTGACAGATTTACTTACAATCCGTTCACTAAAAGGACGACTCGGCCGCTTTACCGTCGGTTTGTGCGGTGATTTGAAGTTCGGCAGGACCGTACATTCCTTAATCAACGCATTAGTACGTTATCCCGATATTCACTTTATTTTCATATCACCGCCGGAACTGAAGGTCCCTGATTACATTACGGACATGCTTAAGGAGATGGGAATTTCCTATGAAGAAGTAATCCGTCTGGAAGAATGTATGCCTAAGCTTGATTTGCTTTATATGACACGCGTTCAGAGAGAACGATTCTTCAACGAAGAGGATTACGTCAGATTGAAAGACTTCTATATCTTAAACAAAGCCAAAATGTCTCTTGCCAAAGATGATATGCTGGTACTGCATCCGCTTCCCCGCGTCAATGAAATATCCGTAGAAGTGGACGACGACCCAAGAGCAGTCTATTTTCAACAGGTTCAATACGGCGTATATGTAAGGATGGCATTGATTCTGACATTACTGGAAATCAGAGTATAGCGAATAAGTACGAACTTAATCAACATAAACAAAAACGGTGCTCACCGCAAGCGAAATCGCACCTTATTTTGTTTATGTTGGTTAAGTTCCGGCTATTGAAATAGACTTGCATAAATGAATAAAAATGTTTTATAAAAGGAGAATAAATATGTTAAATGTAGGAAAAATTGAGGAAGGGTTCGTCCTTGACCACATTGAGGCAGGAAAGAGTCTGTCAATATATCATCATCTGCAGCTTGATAAACTGGACTGTACGGTTGCAATTATCAAAAATGCCCGCAGTAACAAGATGGAGAAAAAGGATATACTGAAAGTAGAATGCGACATCAATACGCTGAATCTTGACGTCCTTGCCTTCATAGATCATAATATCACAGTAAATGTCATCAAGGACGGTGAAATTGTCGATAAAAAGGAGCTTGTACTTCCCAAGGAAATAAAGAATATTATTAAATGTAAAAATCCAAGGTGTATCACATCGATTGAACAGGAGCTTCCTCATATCTTCGTCCTGGCTGATGAAAAAGCTGAGATTTACAGGTGTAAATACTGTGAGGAAAAGTATGGGGAGAGGTTGTAGAAAATAACAGAGAGCGGTCTTATCCGCTCTCTAATTTTTTTAAATATCCAACCGACTCCCCCTGCAATACCCTGCCTTGTATAATAACTCTCTCAGGCTCTGTTTTCGCCGGGTTCTCAATAAGTGAAACAATATTCTCTGCAATTGCATCCCCCATCTTGTCCAAATCCTGCTCCAGCGTAGTAAGCGCAGGTGTCACAGCCTTGGACAAAGGTATTCCGTCATAACCTGCAATGGATATATCGTCAGGAATAACAAGTTTCCTTTTAAATATTTCTCCTATTCCGCCAAGCGCCGAGAAATCATTAGGATACAGAATACAGGTAGGAGGATCCGGCAAATCCAAAAGTTCCGCCGTCAGTTGTCCCGCCTTGCGATAATCCAAGTATTCTCCCTCTTTTACATATTCTTCAGGAACTTCCAGTCCAAGCTCTGCCATTGTGTGATAAAAACTGTCTACTCGCTCTTTTGTTATTAAGATTTCCTGACACTTTAGTCTGACATCAGCGCTCTGTCCATGTATATATGCAATTTTCTTATGTCCTTTGGAATAAATATACGTTAGCAGATCCTTTATTCCCTGTGCATAATCATAACAGACAGATGGCTTTTTTTCAAAAACGCGGTCAACAGTCACTACATGGAAATCACTCTCTATAAGTTCCATTATTTCCGGTTCTTCGTACTGTACATATGCAAGCACTACCCCGTCCACGCCGCGATATCTGCAATGTTCCAGATAAGTCATGGTATGGTTTCCGATTTCTTTATTAAGAAAGATAATCTCATATCCTCTTTTTTCCACTGCTTTTTTAAAAGAATTCAGCACTTTTGGAAAAAACTCATCAGTCAGACCTTCGCCATCGTCACGCCCGAATAATACGCCTATGCTGTAACTTCTCTTCGAGCGCAGCGCTCTGGCGGTGGCATTAGGGAGATATCCCATTTCATCCGCGATTTTCCGGATTCTTCTTTTTGTTTCTTCTCCGATATCGCTTTTGCCATTCAGTGCCTTGCTGACGGTAGCAACGGATACGCCGCTGCGTCTTGCTACTTCTTTAATCGAAACCATACCACTTTAACCTGTATCCGCTATCTGCTTAACGGGCTCTTACGATAAATAATATCGTCACGACCGGGACCGTTTGAAATCATAGTAATCGGATATCCTATCTGTTCTTCTATAAATTCTATATAATTGCGACATTTTTCCGGAAGGTCTTCATAGTTTTTAATGCCGCGGATTTCACATTTCCAGCCCGGAAGTTTTTTAAGTACAGGCTTTGCTTTCTCAAGTTTAGCCGTAACAGGGAAGTCCGTAGCCACTTCTCCGTCTATTTCATATCCGACGCAGACCGGAATCTCGTCAAGATAGCCCAAGACATCCAGTACCGTAAATGCTACATCGGTAGCGCCCTGTAATCTGCAGCCATACTTTGAAGCAACACAGTCAAACCAGCCCATACGCCTGGGACGTCCCGTAGTCGCGCCATATTCTCCTCCGTCTCCTCCACGGCGTCTGAGTTCATCCGCTTCATCCCCGAAAATCTCCGATACAAATGCTCCTGCTCCTACAGCGGAAGAATACGCTTTACAAACCGTAACAATCTGCTTTATTTCATAAGGCGGAAGTCCTGCTCCTATCGCACCGTAAGCTGCCAGAGTGGAAGAAGACGTTACCATCGGGTAAATACCATGGTCAGGATCTTTGAGAGTACCAAGCTGACCCTCTAACAGTATAGTTTTACCTTCTTTGATTGCCTTATGCAGATAAGCTGAAACGTCGCAGACATAAGGTTCTACCATGTCTCTATACTGATGCAGGGTTTCCAGCAACTCGGTCGCATTAATCAACGGCTTGTGATACAGATGCTCCAACATCACATTCTTGGTCTCGCAGATTCTAACAACCTTATCTTTTAATAATTCTTCGTCAAAAAGTTCACTGACCTGAAAACCTACTTTTGCATATTTATCTGAATAAAACGGTGCAATTCCCGACTTAGTTGAGCCAAAAGATTTGCCGCCCAGTCTTTCCTCTTCATACTGGTCAAACAGAACGTGATACGGCATCACAATCTGGCATCTGTCAGACACCAGGAGCTTAGGCATCGGTACATTCCTATCCGTAATAGACTTTATTTCATCAAATAGAATCGGAATATTAAGCGCCACGCCATTACCGATGATGCTTGTGGTATGACTGTAAAATACGCCTGACGGCAGTGTATGGAGCGCAAACTTTCCATAATTATTTATGATTGTATGACCTGCGTTAGCTCCTCCCTGAAAGCGGATTACTATGTCGGCTTCTTTTGCCATCATATCTGTAATCTTCCCTTTGCCTTCATCTCCCCAGTTAGCGCCTACTATTGCTTTTACCATAAATTTACCCTCCGTATTCTTATACATTAAAGAGTTACATGCAAAAAGCAGGTTTGTAAAAAACCTGCTTAAAGTGTTTCTTACTTTATGATTATAGAACATTTTCCAGCATATTACAATCTACACTTTTAAAAAAGTAAAATAAAGTAAAATAATATGTAAAATGTATAGCAAGCGCAAGGCACATATATTAATATTTAAGGTACGCTTTCGCTCCGGTTCAGGCGCAGCGGTACTAATGCGCTAAAATACAGCGCATAAGGACCGGCGCCATCACAGGACCTTATATATTAATATATGTGCCTTACACCAACAACAATATCTAAATCTACACGTTAATTTCCGCTTTCACACCAAGAAGCTCTTTATTTTCCTCCAGAATTGGCTTAATGAACTCCTGTATAAACTTCTCAACCTGAAGCGGTGCGCGACCTACATATTTAGAGGGTTCCATGGTCTTTTGTAAGTCTTCAAGATTCATATTAAACGCCGGGTCATCCGCTATAAGCTCCAACAGATTGTTCTCTTTTCCTTCCCTCTTCACGTTAGCTCCGGCAATCATGGACAGTTCGCGGATTCTTTCATGAAGTTCCTGTCGGTCTCCGCCCATCTTAACGGCATCCATCATAATATTTTCGGTTGCCATAAAAGGCAGTTCGCTCATCAGACGCTTGGTGATGACTTTATCGTATACTACCAGACCGTCCACCACGTTCAGACACAGGTCCAGAATACCGTCAACCGCCAGAAATGCCTCCGGAATGGAAAGCCTCTTATTGGCGGAATCGTCCAACGTTCTTTCAAACCACTGTGTTGCTGAAGTGATGGCAGGGTTCAGTGCATCCACCATGACGAATCTGGACAATGAAGCGATTCTTTCACTTCTCATCGGATTGCGCTTGTATGCCATTGCTGACGAACCGATCTGGCTTTTCTCAAAAGGCTCCTCCACTTCTTTTAAATGCTGAAGCAGTCTGATGTCATTTGACATCTTATGGGCTGATGCTGCAATTCCTGCCAAAACATTGCAGACCCTTGTATCTACTTTACGTGAATAAGTCTGTCCCGATACCGGATAGCATTTTTCAAATCCCATCTTCTTAGCAATCATCGGGTCGATTTTATCAATTGTTTCCTGATCACCGTTGAACAGTTCCAGAAACGATGCCTGCGTACCGGTAGTTCCTTTGGAGCCTAACAGTTTCATAGTCGAAATCACATAATCGAGGTCTTCAAGGTCCAGACAGAATTCATGTGCCCACAAAGCCGCTCTTTTTCCGACAGTTGTAGGCTGTGCCGGCTGAAAATGGGTAAAAGCTAACGTCGGAAGTTCTTTATATTTGTCGGCAAACCCGGAAATCTCTGCAATCACATTTACCAGTTTCTTTTTTACCAGTTTCAAAGCCTTGGTCATTACTATAATATCGGTATTGTCACCGACATAGCATGACGTCGCGCCCAGATGTATGATACCAGCCGCTTTCGGACACTGCTGCCCATAAGCATACACATGGCTCATTACGTCGTGGCGTACTTCCTTTTCTCTTGCCTTCGCAACATCATAATTGATATCCTCGGCATGGCTTTTCAGCTCGTCAATCTGCTCCTTAGTAATAACAGGTTTACCGTTCTGGCTGAGCCCCAGCTCCATTTCCGTCTCCGCTAAGGCAATCCACAGCTTTCTCCACGTCCTGAATTTCATATCCGGTGAAAAGATATACTGCATCTCCTTACTCGCATATCTTTCCGATAACGGACTTACATATTTATCTGTACTCATAACGTCATTCCTCCATTTAGGTATATATCTGACTACAATACTGCCATGATTCTGTTTTCATGAAAAAATACATCTGAACCGCTTACTTCTCAAACTCCCCACGGATATCCTCCTTAGGCGGCTCCATAGGGTAATTTCCGGTAAAACACCCCTTACATATTCCAAGATGCCCTGCAATCTCATCAAGCCTGTCTTCCCGTAAATATCCAAGAGAATCCGCTCCGATGATTTCACGGATTTCATCCACCGAACGGTTATATGCAATCAACTGGTCCTGTGCAGGCACATCCGTGCCGAAATAGCATGGCCATAAAAAGGGTGGTGAACTTACCCTCATATGTACTTCAACTGCTCCCGCCTCACGAAGCATCCTTACAATTCTGTCAGACGTGGTTCCGCGCACTATGGAATCGTCTATCATGATAATCCTTTTACCGTTTACCGCTTCTTTTATGGCATTAAGCTTCACCTGTACGCTGCTTTCACGGTTCTTCTGCTTCGGTTTGATAAAAGTACGGCCTACGTATGAATTTTTTACAAACGCCTGACCATAAGGAATTCCTGACTGCATGGCATAGCCAAGCGCTGCGCAGTTTCCCGACTCCGGCACACCTACAACCAAATCCGCCTCTACGGGAGAGTCAATGGCAAGGTATTTTCCCGCAAGAATACGGGAATCATAAACGCTCACACCGTCAATATGACTGTCCGGTCTTGCAAAATATATGTATTCAAATACACATCTGGCATGCTTATCTTTATCAATACAGAGCCGCCTGTCGGATTCAATTCCTTTTTCGGGAGATATTGTAACAATCTCTCCCGGCTCCACATCCCTGACATAATCCGCGCCGATAGTATCCAGCGCGCAGGTTTCAGATGCCAGAACATATGCATTATCACGTCTGCCGATGCAGAGAGGTCTGAATCCGTATGGGTCTCTTGCACCTATCAGCTTACGAGGCGACATGACAATCAGGGAATAGGCCCCCTTAATCTTCAGCATTGCACGTCCTACGGCCTCTTCCACAGTACCGCAGTTAAGACGTTCTCTTGCTATATGATACGCAATGACTTCCGAATCAATCGTTGTCTGAAATATTGCTCCCGTATACTCCAATTCATGCCTAAGTTCCGGCGCATTGATTAAATTGCCATTGTGCGCCAGCCCCAAAGTGCCCTTTACATAATTTAATACAAGAGGCTGTGCATTTTCTCTGGTGCTGCTGCCCGCCGTCGAATATCTGACATGGCCTACACCGATATCGCCTCTCAGCTTTTCCAGAGTATCCGGCGTAAAATTCTCATTTAAAAGCCCCATTTCCTTAACACTCTGTACTTTTCCCTTGGGACCGTTCGTATCGCTTACCGCTATGCCGCAGCTCTCCTGCCCTCTGTGCTGCAGGGCAAAAAGTCCGTAATAAATTGTAGACGCTACGTCATTTCCATCAAAATCATAGATACCAAAAACACCACATTCTTCCCCTAGTTTGTCTGTTTTTTCGATATCCTTTATCACTTTAACACCCATGTTCCTTTCTATTTACAGTTACAACCCGAGTCTCTTGAACACTTCGTTATATGCTTCCTCTACATTTCCCAAGTCTCTGCGGAAACGGTCTTTGTCCAGTTTTTCATTTGTATGGACATCCCACAGTCTGCAGGTATCAGGGCTTGTCTCATCAGCCAGAATAATCTGTCCGTGATAACGTCCGAATTCAATCTTGAAATCAATCAATTTGATATCTGCCTGTAAAAAGTAATTTTTCAACACTTCATTTACTTTAAAAGCATATTTCTTAATAGTTTCAATTTCTTCCCATGTTGCAAGCTTAAGCGCAACCGCAAAGTAACTGTTAATCAGCGGGTCGCCGAGTTCGTCATTTTTATAGCTGAATTCAATCGTCGGCTCAGCAAAAGGCGTACCTTCCGGAACCCCGAGCCTTTTGGAAAAACTTCCTGCCGCTACGTTACGGATGATAACTTCAAGCGGTACTATTTCTACCTTTTTAACCGCTGTTTCCCTATCGCTCAATTCTTCAATGAAATGCGTTGGAACGCCTTCTTTTTCCAGAATTTTGAAAACATGGTTGGTCATCTTGTTATTGATTACACCTTTTCCGACAATCGTTCCCTTTTTCTCCCCATTGAATGCAGTCGCATCATCTTTGTAATCCACGATCAAAACGTCAGGGTCTTCTGTTTTAAATACCTTTTTTGCCTTACCTTCATAGAGCTGTTCCAGTTTTTTCATTATTGTTACCTTTTCCTCTCATTTTATTGTGATGCGCATTGCGCCGTTCTTCTACAATATTCTACATACTTTCCTCGTACTTTTCAACTGTTTCAAGAATTTCTCTGGCATATTTCGGATAACGCTGAACAAGCTCCTTGATGTCCCTCTGAGCGCTGCCCGCTACGGTTTCTTTGTTATACTCTATTCTTTTACGCAGCGACTGCCTTCTGATTATCAGGCCATGTCTGATTTCCACCATATCCCTGTGGTCTATGATTGCCTCTGTCTGGTGCAGCCAGACTTCCGGATAGGCTATTTTATACTTTCTCAGCATCTTAAGAAGGTCTTGCTGGGCGGCATCCAGTTCCAGTTCCGCCTGCCTGTATTTTTCTCTCTCTTCTTTCTCTTTTGCGTACTTCTGCCACAGTGCTTCAAGTTCATCCGAGCTTTCCACTTTGTATTTCAGATACAGATAATCAAGCAGATTCTTGTTGTTAACATATCTGATTTTTACCCTGTTTTGCAGCATAATCAGTTTATTGATACCCAGTTCTACTCTCTTAAGCTCTTTTTTCGCATCCGTATGTTTCACATAAATGAATGTAATTGCAATCGCGGCTGCTCCCGCTGTAATAAGGTATCCCGCTTTAGTATCCATCTCCAGCAGAAACTGAAGCACCAACAGAAGTACGAAACACAAAGCAAATGCAGTCACGCAGATGATTGCCATACCTCTTGTGTCAGCCAGAATGCCTGCCATCTCTCTTTTACGGTAAATATAAGCCTGTTTCTCACCATCTAAGCGGCTCAAATCCTTTTTTACCAGTTCCTGATAGTTCTCTGCCTCTTTAAGCTTTTTTCTGCCTTCTTCGATTTCATCAATCATCCGCTCCATCTGGCAGAAGCGTTCGTCGCTCATCTGACGTTTTCGCTCTACGAAATCGTCTTTGTTGTCTTGCAGCATTTCTACTCTTTTGGCGCAGTTTTTCAGGTATTCGGCTTCGTCTTTTGAAAGAGCCTCGATTTCCTCCATATCCTGCAGATAGGAGGTTACCAGATTATACTCATAATCCAGATTTTCCATTTCTTTAGAAGCTTCCGATATCTTTTCCAGACAGTTGCGGACATATTCCCCGCGCAGCTCTCTGTTGTCAAAATCCCTTATCTTCACTTCCTCAGTGTTTTCCGAATCTTCAGCTTCATCCCAGTATTCTTCGTCATCTAAGTCCGGATCCGCTATCATTCTGTACCACTTTTGAAATAATTTCTTTAGCCGTCCCATAATCTTTTACCTGTTCAAATTCTCCCTATATGCATCTTTCAATTCGCACGTTAATTTCTCTATTTCATCATAATATGCCATATTTCCTGCGGTAAGACCGCCTTCCTCCTTACATACCTTCAATGTAAAAAGCATTCTGCTTACCTGTGTGGCATCAAACTGTCCGGCTGCCTGCTCAACCATGCGCTCGACCTTCATGGACACCTCATGCAGTTCAGGGTGATTGGCAATATAATCAACATATTCGCTCTCATCCTCCTGCATTCTGCGCGCCGTCAGAAACTGCTCAAGACTTTCCGTATTGCCGCTTTCCCGGTAGGCTTCCATAAATTTTTCCCTCGCAGGTTCAAACATAAAAAGCTTGGCATATATGACTCCCATATTATGAAGCAGACTTCCCCGCAGTTCTTTTTCCGTATCAGGCAGTCTCGCAAGCAATTCATCATACCGCTCCAAAGCAACTGTGTAGTGCTTATTCTGCAGCATATAGTCCGCCTTGGCTTTCTGTTTCTCATATGGATTTAAGCCCTCGTTATTCCTTATAACGGTTTCAGTCTGCTCAATTACTTCCTGAGGATACAGCCCTGCATACTCCAATATTGTGCCCACATATACGTCTGCTGATGCTTTCTTATTGGACATAGCATGCAATGTATGTGCAAGCTCAGGCAATCCGCACTGTACATCTAACCAATCTGCCAGCTTATCATCTGCGATATCCTTATCTATAAACTCCGCGTTCTCTACCAGACAGAAGCAGAGTTCCTCAAGCGAGTATAGGTTTACATAAGTTTTATCAAAAAAATACGGAATTTTTGCATAATTTCCTGTACCTAGTATGATATGACTCATGCTTATCTCCACTCCTTTCTTCTGTATCTTATCCGGATTATTACGAAACTCAGTTTCAACAATGCAGCGCAAGCGTGCCCTGCGTTGATTTGTCTATATTTTACAACGGATGTTTTGAATAATCCGGTTTTATGTAACCGCAAACTGTTTCTTCCACATTTTACCGCCGACCGGAAACAGTTCTCCAAAACCCAGATCCGTTATCTTCATTTCCACGCATTCTGCGGAGACCATCTTTATTTCCATCTCATACCGGCTGAATGCGCCTTCTCTCACCGGTGCATCCTCCAGAACGATTTCCTGAATTCCCGCGCGTTCTCCCGTAAGCGGCGTAATAAGAAACGAAAGTATATTTTCTTCTCCCGGAAGCAGGATTTCGCAGCTTTTGTGTATCTCGTACCAGTTCTCGCCAGCATCTAACAGTGCATAATACGATTCTTTTCCACGCTTGAACACATTCATTCCCACGTTGGCTTTTAATTTGTCAGGTCCTAAGAAAATATGTTCATTTCCCGCCTGACTCGGTCTAAACCTCTCAAGCAGCGCGAAACAGGCTCCTTTGCAGAAAAGATTATTTCCCTGAAAAACTCTTCTGTTCCGGCACAGAAAACGCAGAGATTCCTTAGCCCAGTCAGCTTTAAATCCGTCTCCTAACAGATAAGCTGATGAAACGATTCTGTCTGCACACTGCTTCTTAAGAATATTACAGAACTTCTCGTCTGCCACTATATAAGCATCTTCTTTTATTTCCTCTTCTTCCTGCTCGTCAGGAAGCGTCAGCGTTCCATATACCTGCTCCTCTATCAGGACCACTATCGGGGTTGTTCTTTTATTGCGCTCCATCCGGTATGTCTTAAGCCTTTCACCGTTATGCTCACAGGCAAGCACCTGATAATTCCACAGTTCTTCCGGCTGGTGCAATACAAAATAATAAAAACTCTCCGTATGGCTTTGGAAATAAATATGTGAAGTCTTAAGGCTCAAATTCGCCGCTGCCTGCGACAATATCTCCACCATCCTGTCATCCAGCTCATCTACCGTAAACATGAAAGCATCAATATTATCCGACGCTGTCATGAAACTCATCAGCGCAAGACTTCTTTTGATAAACAATGTCAGAAGGGCAACCGGGTCGTAAGACTCTTCTTCTATTTCAATCATTTCTCCCTTTCTGGCAAGCTCTACCAGATTGACAACCAGGCTTCCTTCTTCCTGCCCTGCCTTAATGGCATCCCTTCCGTAAAGCCACTGGTTTGTCCCTTTTCGTTTACATAATACCGTAGGAATATTATACTGCTTCGTGCCCACCACAGTTGCAACGCTTTCTACCGGATCTTCAGAGTCATCTCCATATACACAGTAGCTTATCTGTGAAAAATCATTGCCCAGATCATATCCTGCAAGAATACTGCCTTTATGCATTTTTCCATCCGTTTTTCTGTCAAAGAACATATAAATACTCCTGTTCCTTTCTTAAGTTTCCAGCGTAATGCAGTTTCACTCAAATAGCCCTAAACAGCCTGTCTGCCATAAAATCTTTCTTATAATATTCTTCCAGTAATTTATCCACCGTATCATAATCCTGCAGTGTCTTTCCAATCATTATATCATTCAGCATACTGAATCTGCTGCTCTCATGAACCGCGTCGCCTATATCACTTCTGTTTATCATGCCGCTTTCGGTTACCTGCTCCCTGCCATCTACTTCTTCCGTAATGTAATACTGCAGCCGTTCTCCAAAAAACAGAATAAATTCTTTCACACAGATGCCGGCAAACATATCTTTCATATTTTCCCTGCTGTATTCCTGACTCGTGCCGCCCTCTTTCTGAATCAGGTAATGGATTGTGGCACGATGTCCGGGCTTAGCCCTGTATTCCAGAATCGACTTATCCTGTAATATATCCAGCGCCGGAATATATCCCTGATATTCCTTAAACAGCGGCAGTACAATCTGATGTGACAAAAGTACCTGTAAAAACTCCCGTATCGTCTCTTTAATTTCTTCTGTTATTTCATTCTTATTCTCTGCATAATATTTCAAATATGCCAGCTTGCATACCATATGCAGTGTGGTATTTTCCCTGTGCATCCTCTGAATGCACTGGAGTAAAAACGGTTCCGTAATTTTTTCATTTATCACATAATCGTAGCAGCACTGGTAGATAAACGCAGCAATCACTTCATCCCTTCCGCCTGCCTTGATATATGAGCCGAAAATATCCATCTTTTCCCCTATGTGAGAACCGGTATAAAGCATCTGTACTATAATCCTCTCACTCAGTTCATACGGTTCCACACCGAAATCGCACGCTGCCTTCCATATATCGCGCATATCCTTTATACTTCCGTTATAAAAACGAATGAGGTACTTCAGGACATTCTCATCATATTTTCCCCTTTTCATGACATAATGGAGAATGTCTGTCATAAAAGCATTTTCTTCCGTCTCATCTTCCGCCAACAGCCTGCTGGACATTTTCACCAGCGTCTTGGCATCCATTCCATAAGGTCCGATACGCAGAACCCATTCATAAGCTTCTTCATACATGCCGCGAAGTACCATCAGGCGCACTACTTCTTTTCTGTCACTCAGCGCAATATCATCGAGCTTCAATGACATAAGATATTCATCCAGCTCCCACATGCGGTCTTTTTCATAATAAAACTTCACAAGCTTAATCTTGATTTCCTGACGTACTGCACTCACAAGAAAATCAGTATCGGCCAGATGTCTGAACTGTTCGGCATTATCATCCTGCACGACTATGGAGTCCTTACCCGCAAAGCATACATGCAGAGCGTAACCAAGATGCTCCCTGATAAAAGGTTCTGCGAGCGTTATAAGATTTACTGCTGAAACCAAACGTTCAATGCGATATGAAATGCTGCATGTATAACGGTTTCTGAAACCGTCTTCCAAAATAACCTGACAATCTTCATCATAAATCGGCACCTGAGCCCGCCTTCCCGAAACCGGATATGCCATCTGTCCCGCTGCATAAGGATAAACCAGTATTACCTGTCGTACTGCGTCACTCTCCACTATGATATCCTGCGTGAAAATCAATGACATCAATCCTTTAGCTACCTCTTCGTCTACCATGGATTGTGTGAGGATATTACGGTAAAGATAGGCGAGATGCTTATTGATTCTTCCATATTTTATCTGCTCAATGACAAAACGTTCCATAGCAGGCAGGTAGTTTACATAAATCTCCGATATTGCATCCCTGCGTTTATATACATATGCATAAAGATATGCCGTTATTTCATAGTTCAAATCACTCTGATATGAAAAATACATCAATACCATCTTCGGCAGCGTTTCCTTACCGTCTAAAGGAAGAGACATCATATAAAATTCATATAATCTGGTAATCCGCAGATTCTGTTCTACACCGGTACGATACCACTTGAGATATTTTTCGCCATATTTATTTCCCTTGATAAGAGTTATGCAGATTGCCTGAAGAATATCATTCTGCGGTCTTTTATCATAACATGAAACAAGGATGTCAAATAAAACTCCTGAAAAGTCCCTCTGCTTCTGCGCCAGATATATAAGCTGTATGACAACATCATCCTTCAGCACATCATTTTTTGCTGCATAATTCAATATCTGTAACTCAAATTCACCAAGCTTAAGCAGCATTGCGGGATTCATACTGATTACATTCCATGCTTCCATATAAAGTATGGGACTGCTGCAGTTATTAGCGAAAAGCTCTTCAAACAGCGCCCATTTTCTGGAAGCGTTCTTAATATATTCATCAGCCACAAATAAAAGTATCCACGCAATCCGCCAGTTACCGCGATTCTGTTCATAAATGCGGGTGATTTTCGACGTTGTATCGTCAGTATATTCATCTTCCTTACTGCTTAATGCCGTAAGATACAGATAATAACACCATATTTCAGGTTTTTCCTCCCGAATATCCATTACCGCATCTTCATCCTGATCGAGAATCCACCTTGCTTCATTGAAGCGTTCCTGAGTTATATAAAGATGCGCCTGAAATAAGCCTGTCGATATGTCTTTACCATATAATCCCTTCAGTCTGTCTATCAACTTGCCGGTCTCATCCATCCACGTCTTCGCACTGATCTTTTTAAGACGGAAGTTCTGATAAAGCTGCACCAGCTGTATTATAACACGTTTCCTCTCCTTATAAATTCCATGCAGTTTCCGTGCATTTTCTGCACGACGGACGACAGTAACAGGAATTGAGATGGTCTGTTCATAGCTGATCAGCCTAATGCAGCCATAATTATTTCCGGCATGAAGCTTATCATCAAGTATGTAATAATATAGCCTGTACAAATTTCCGAGAAAAGCATCCTCTGTCACATCATCTTCATCTATATTCAGAAAATCTCCTTCCGTCTCGATTCGCAGATGCGTGTATCCCCATCCGTTACGGTTAACAACAAGGGAATAGCGCGCAAAAGCGTCAGGATTTTCTATCACTATCTGAGTTTCCTCCGGAATGAATTCGACAGGCTTCTTCTTATTTATTGTAAGTAGAAATTCTTCTACATTATGCTCATTACCATAAATTTCTGAAAGTCCTTTATAAGCATTATAATATTGTCTGTCGTTCCCGGTAAATACCTGTTCAAATTCTTCGTTGTAGAATAATTTTACGGCTTCCTGCCACTCACTTTTCGCTAAATTTGTAAAATGAAACAGATTTCTGATATCCCCGATACTCGACTTGACCGCACCTTTTATAACTGCAACAGAAAAAGGGAGATAGTATTCTCCCTGATTTGATATAATATGAAAAGCTCCTTTTATCTCTTCTCCGATTTTCATTTCAGAAGCGTCAACACGGTAGTAAATATCGTCCTGACTGCCGCTGAAAGATGTGGTAAGGCACTCCACGCGAAGATCCGAAGAAATAATATGCCCCTCTGTCAAAGTTCCTTCCGGAGCATATATTGTAAAAAAGCCCTCTTCAATACTTCCGGGCCTGAGAGTAAGATCAACACGCGGACATGAAAAATCCACAGAAGCATTGTCGGATTTGAAATTGCCTTCTAGTATTTCCTGGATTATCTGTTTCAACTTGAGATACCATGCCTTATTTGTAATATTATTATCAGTTTACTATATCATAGCCACTAAAGCCATAAAAGTATACCATTTCAATAAGAATTACTAAGTAATTCTTGTAACACAAGTCTTGCTTGTGTTTTCTCAGGCTGCTGAGCCTGAGCTTATTATATCATAGCCACTAAAGCCATAAAAGTAAACATTCCAGCAAGAATTGCATCGCAATTCTTGTAACGCAAGCTGCTGAGCTTGCGTTTATTATATCATCTAATGCGATGTGTCTGCAAGGGAAAAGAAGGCACCCTATTGAAAAGGAGGTTCAACAGGGTGCGTTATATTTCTATATCTGTATCTGATTAATACCCTTTAATAGTAAGGACATGTAAATAAGCATCAGCACCACGTCCGCATGTTACTGTAATCTGCTTGCCGCTTATCAGAACCTTACAGTTGCTGACATTGTAAACAGAATCGAGTTTCAATTGCATCTCTCCCTGTGCAGTATTCAGGTACAGTAAATCTTCAGTTGACTTGCTGCTAACGCTGCCTGTCACAGTCATTGGAGCAGAGGTATCTACCTGTACTGCCTGTGAGGCTGTCTTAACTCCTAAAATTACCGCTGCATGCATATAAGCATCCGAACCGCGATATGCGGTAAGTGTCAGCTGACGTCCCGGTGTGAGAACCATACCGAATCTGGAATCCGTATTCGCATCAATAACAATCTGCATTTCTCCGTTGCTCGTCATAAAGTACAACAAATTTTCTGTCGTATTGCTGCCTACCGTGCCCGTAAACACTGTAGTTTGTGCTGTCACGGCAGATGCCGGGATCGGTGAATATGCAGTTCCGCTCGCCGTTGTTACACCGGCAGGGTCGTCTATACTGACTGCATGCAGGTAGGCATCGGAACCTCGTGCGCAAGTGATACTGTACGTTTTATTCAATACAAGAACGGCTCCGGCATTTATCTTAGTCGTGTCATCCAGCTTAATCTGCATCTCACCGCTATTGGTTGCATTGAAGTAAAGCAGTTTATCGGTAGACTTCGCATTTATTGTTCCCGATACGGTAACAGTATGAGCAGTATCCACTGTGACCGGACCTACCGGCTCATCAGTGAAAAGTTTGGCTGCATGAAGATATCCGTCATTTCCATATGTTACGGAAACATATACGCTTTTGTTCGGAAGCAAAACCGTGATTCCACTGGCTTCCGTATTGCTATCCAGCTTAATCTCCATCATTCCGTCTTTGGTAGAAAGATACAACAGGTCAGCGGTCGTCTTACTCGATACGGTTCCCTTTACCGTAGCAACAATATCCGCTGCTTCTGCTTTCATCTGATTCCTCGGCATCAGCATTATGCCTAATGCAAGACATATTGTAAGCCATAGTTTTACACTCTTAAGTTTTTTCATTTTAAGTTTTACCTCCCTGAATATTATACTTTTCATCAGATTATGTAAATACATTATGTAAATATATAACCCTAAAACATTATGTATATTTGGCATTTACTCACTTTATGTATCTACATTATGTAAAGTCATTATGTAAATTTATTATACAATACCGGATATAGGAAAGCAATACTTTATATTAAAAAATGTCAAAAAAATACCAAAAGCGTCCACTTGATCAAGCATTCCGCTTTTGGTATTGCATATTGAGGCATTATCCGGGTTCAGCTATACGGCTTACGCCTACATAGATACGTGATATTTCATACCATGTCGGAAAATCCGTAATTCCGCTCTGCGGCAGTCCGAAGACCTTCTGGAATACGCGCACGGCATCCGCCGTTCCCTGACCATAGATACCATCCACCGTCACCTTTGGAATAGCCGGATAGTTCTGCGCGATACGGTTAAGCTGCTGCTGAAGCTGTCTGACTTTATCACCCGACGAGCCAATTGTCAGATTATATCCCGGAAAAGATGACGGTACACCGGAAACGCTGACTGCCGTATTAATATACATATCACTGCCGTAATAGTACCTGATTATTTCGATTGCAGAATAGCCTTCGTCTCCCAGATATTTGGACCCCCACTGGCTGAGCCCATTGCAAGTCACTCTCTTACCGTCACAGTATGAGGTGAATATAGGCTGTCTGACGCCCGGTCTGGAGAGATAGTTCAAAAAAATGCTGTCTACCAGTCTATCTATATTTTCATAGGTATTTCTGCCGTAAATCCATTTCTGATCATAGGCCGTGGAGGATGTAATAGTAAAATTGTATCCCTGATTCCGATACCACTCCGTATATACCCGGTTCAGCGTAAAAGAGAGAATTGCAAGGATATTGGCATAAATAGAGCTTTCCGGCCATGTTGCATAGATTTCGGAAGAGGCTACGTTTTTGATATACTCTTTGTAGTTTACATAATAGTTTGGAGCGCTGCTGTCAGACGGTACTCCGTCATGCACAACGACATACTCCGGAACAACGACGCGGCTAAGTACGATTTCGCCGGTCTCGTCTATCGGTTTAATCTCATCTTCCGGAATCTTAGGCGGATATTCTCCATACAGTGTATGATCCGGAATCATAATTGTCTCTTCTTCCTGATTGGAAGTTTCCGTCGGTGTCATCCGGATGTCCTGTACCGCCGTTACATCAGGCAAGACCTCCACACCGGAGACCAGCACAGGCTCATATCCCGGTGCCTCCACAGTCAGATTATATTCCGTATAAGGCATCGGAGACTCCGGCGTAAGACTATAAGACAGCGGTGGAGCCATAAGCTGTACTTCCTGCGCCTGCCCGGAGCTGTCTGTCCGCAAGGTTTCCAGCGTCGTTCCGGGTGTCTCGGTATAAGAAATGGAAATCACGGCGTTCTGAATCGGTATGAAGCCGATATCCGAGGTCACATTAATCTGCAGTCCGCCGGTCATTTCCCCTTCCGTCTGTGCGCTTTTTATAGCTTTTGGGTTCATATAATTACCTGCTTAAACCTTATTATCTTTCTAGTTATTATATGCAGGTATTAAAAATGCGACACTTAAACGGTTTCTATTATTTTCTTTTGCCGTCTGTCCAGCCAGATATATACCGAAGCACAAATTAGCACGGACAGAGCCGAGCCGGCAGGAGAAGCTATTCCCATCGGCAGAAGCGTATCCGCAAAATACTTTGATGCAAAGTATGCAAACGGAATGCGTACACATATTATCGACATTGAATTATGTATAAAAGGGATTGCAGACAGTCCATAAGCGCAGAAGTAACCGCTAAAGCTAAAATGAATACCTGCAAAGATACAGTCCCAGACATACCCGCGCATATACTGTCCGCCGAGCAATATTACCTCAGCATCGTCCGCAAACAATCCTATAAAGGGTTCCGCAGCAAACAGCATGACAATAACAGCCGAAACACCCCATACCACCGCCATCACACAGGCATACCGCAGCGTCAGGCGGGCACGCTCCTGCTTGCCGGCGCCGATATTCTGCGCTGAGAGCACCGATACCGTTGAAAGCAGGGAAGACGGCACGAGGAACAGGATTCCTATTATCTTCTCCACAATGCCGACTGCCGCCGCATCATTCAACCCTCGTTTATTCGCAATCACTGTAATCACAATAAATGCAATCTGAATGAAACCATCCTGCAATGCCACGGGTATGCCGATTTTAAGCAGCGACTCCATCGTCTCCCTATGCGGTGCCAAATCTTTAAACGTGAGCGATATTCCTGTTTTACGTTTCATGATAACAAAAAGAGACACGGCAACGCTGATTGTCTGGGATAATGTCGTGCCTAATGCCGCGCCTGCAGTGCCAAGACCTAATACTCCGATAAAAATATAATCAAGCGCTATATTAGCGGCACAGGCTGCCGCGATAAAATACATCGGACTTTTGGAATCACCCATGCCCCGGAAAATAGAACTTATAATATTATAAGCAGTTATAAACGGTATTCCAACAAAGCAAATCCTAAGATATGAAATCGTGCCAGGGACTGCTTCGTCCGGCGTGGACATAACGGCTACGATTGGTTTCACCATAACCAGAAGAGCTGCCGATAATACAAGCGATATTATCAGAAATAAGGTTATTGTGTTGCCTATAGTCCGTGACGCTTCCTCACGCTTCCCTGCACCGACTGCCCTTCCAATCATTACAGTCGCTCCCATCGCAAGTCCGACTATCATAACAGTCAGCATATGCATTACCTGACTTCCGATGGAAACCGCGGTAGTGCTGTCAACGCCATTGAACTGACCGACGAAAAACAGGTCGGCCAGTCCATAGAGTGTCTGTAAAAAATATGACAGCAGATACGGCAGTGAGAAATATACTACAGTTTTCAATACATTCCCTGTAGTCAGATTCTTTTCCATTAATGTACCTCTCGTTTACTGTTCCCTACATTCTTACTTAGTAAGCAGCATCATAATATCATTGCTTCTTGCCACAAACTTAGTCATAGCTTCCGGCTCAAGCGGAGCCTGCTGCAGCAACGCAAGGTCGTAGAGCTGCTCACAAATCATTCTGACATTATCGCCATCCTTGTGCTCAAGTACATATTGCACCAGCGGATGATTGGCATTCAGAATCAGCGTCTCTCCCTCTTTGCTGCCGAACATTCCCATGTCCATACCCTGCATAGCATACATCTTCATCATATCCTGCATTCTTCTGCTTTCTTCGGACAAGGTTATCATGGATGAAATCTTCTTATTTTTCAGCTTTTCTACCTTAACGGTGATGCCGTCCTTCTTTAAAGCCTTCTTCATTATTTTCGTGATTTCTTCCGTCTGCTCTTCCAACTCTTTTTCAGCTTTCTTACTTGTCTTAGCTTTAAATGTATCTGTTAAATCAGCATCAATTCTCTGGAATTTAATCCCTTCATTCTTAGCCTCTAGCTGGGATACGAAAGGCTGGTCTATATTATGCGTAAGGATGACCGCATCCATTTTAGCTGACTTGAACATATTGATATACTGGCTCTGCTGTTTTTCGTCGGTTACATAGTAGATGACTTTTTCTTTTTTTTCATCATCAACCGCTTCTTCGTCTTCTGCGCCGTCAATCTTCCCGCCGTTTTCATCTACTACTTCAGCCTCAACTTTCTCACCGTTCTCGTCTACAACCTCTGCTTCGACTTTTTCGCCGTTCTCGTCCACAACCTCTGCCTCTGCTTTTTCACCGTTCTCATCCGTCGCGGAAGCTGCCGCATCGTCAGGATCGATTTTGTTCACTTCCAGACATTCCGGGAGAGTCAGATATTTACCGTCCAGATTCTTGAACAAGATATAATCTGTCATTTTCTCACAGAACTTATCATCCTTTAAGCAGCCGAATTTAATGAACGGACTGATGTCGTCCCAGTATTTTTCATATTCTTCTTTTTCGGTCTTACACATACCGGAAAGCTTGTCTGCGACCTTTTTCGTAATATATTCACTTATCTTATTTACAAATCCGTCATTCTGCAATGCGCTTCTGGATACATTCAGAGGCAGATCAGGGCAATCAATAACACCCTTTAAGAGCATCAAAAATTCAGGAATAACTTCTTTGATATTATCTGCGATAAATACCTGACTATTATATAATTTGATTGTTCCTTCTATGGATTCATATTCCATGTTAATTTTGGGGAAGTACAATATTCCCTTTAAGTTGAACGGATAATCCATATTCAGATGAATCCAGAACAAAGGCTCCTTGTAATCCTGAAATACCTTACGATAAAACTCCAGATATTCCTCCTTCGTACATTCATTCGGATGCTTAGCCCAAAGCGGATTGGTCTCATTCAAAAGCTCAGGACGTTTTTTAATCTTTAATTTCTGCTCGTCCTCTTCCTTTTCCTTTTTAATTTCTTCCACTACGGTATCTGTATCCAGTTTCTCCGCTTCCGTAATAGTCTGTGTATCTGTCGTATTTGCTTTAGAAAGATAGATTTCTATAGGCATGAAGGAACAATATTTCTTGATGACCTCACGAGCCTTATATTCGTTGCAGAACTCCAGACAGTCCTCATTGATGAAAAGAGTAATCTCTGTTCCGACTTCGCTCCTGTCTCCATCTTTCATATCAAATTCCGTACCGCCGTCGCACTCCCAGTGAACAGCCTGCGCGCCATCCTTATAGGATAAGGAATCAATATGCACTTCGTCAGCTACCATGAATGCGGAATAAAAGCCCAGACCAAAATGACCTATTATCTGATCGTCGTTTGTTTTATCCTTATATTTTTCAATAAAATCCGATGCTCCCGAAAAAGCGATCTGATTAATATACTCCTCAACCTCGTCAGCAGTCATGCCGAGTCCGTTATCAATAAATTTGAGAGTTTTCTCTTCCGGATTTACAATGACCTGGATCTTCGCCTTATAATCATCGGGCAGCGAATATTCGCCCATCATATCCAGTTTCTTTAATTTTGTAATTGCATCGCAGCCATTGGATATCAACTCACGGAAGAAAATATCATGGTCCGAATACAACCACTTTTTAATAATAGGAAAAATATTGTCACTGTTAATAGATAAATTGCCATGTTTTACTGCCATATCATCACATTCCTTTCTTTTATATCAATATCTAAAAAACAGTTTAATGCGCTGCTTTAAAAATGTCAAGAAAAAATTAGCACTCACCGCATTTGAGTGCTAATAATTATTTTGAAACCTTTTGTTTATACGGGCTTGCAGATTTATAAATTTTTTCTAAACATTATTTTTATTCAAAATAGTCATTATAAACATCAAAAAAACTCAACGTTATAACATTTTCGTCATGAATAAAATGGACGCTTTCCCACAACTCTTCATTCAGCTTTCTCGTCAGGTTCTCCACAAACGCATTGTATTCCTGACCAAACACCTCTGCCTTACGCTGTTCTATGATTTTCACCTTATTGCTGTCGGTTTCTTCTTTATTAAAGGCGCTGATGCATTTAATAATCTGATAGCCGGACTGCGTCGTTACAACATCACTGATTTCTCCGTTTCCAAGATTAAAAGCCGCTTCCTCAAAGGCAGGATCCATCTCTCCTTTTCTGAAGGAATATGTGCTTTTGCTGTCTTCACTGTAATGTCTGATAAGCTCGTCAAAATCCTCGCCTGCCGCCGCCTTTTCCCAAGCCTCATACGCCATGTCAAAAGCTTCTTCCTTTGCCTTTTGCGTATATTCGATTTTTTTGCCCGTTCCATCCATGGCATAGGTCTTAAGCAGAATATGCTGTACAGTAATTGTCCGGGCTTCGTCGTCGCTGATTTCAGGATTTATGTCTTTAATAATATACCGATACACCTTACCTGCAAGCGCATATTCTTTATAAAGTCCTTCAATGGTATCTCCGTCAACTCCCATTGTTTCAATTTCTGTCTCATTTAATGAAGCATAATAAACTTTTGCAGCATTCTTCACCATCGATTCTTCTTCCTCTGAAAGCGTGACATCGTATTGCTCTGCCATCAGATTCATGGTTTTAATCTGCGCAATCTGTGCCAGCGCTATGTCTTTGACATTCTCTTCCAAAGTGATACCGCCCAGATTGACATCCCAGATTCCTGCTCCGTAAATTCTCTCATACTGATTCTGAATATTAGTCAGATATACCATTATCTCCGGCAATGTGCAGGAAACAGTTCCTATGCGGAATACTTCATCCTTATTAAAACCTGTTGTAAGCACTACATTGACGCCATCCCTGTTTTTGCCGCAGGCTGACAGTAAAGAGACAGCCATGCATATAACCAATATAATTACAGCGACTCTTTTTCGGCCTCTCATAATAACCTCCATGCTTTAAAGCAGTCCGCTTAAATCTCTAAAGACGTTTTCCTGCTTTATCATACCAGTATCCGCCGTCTGTCAGCACATAGTCCTCATTCGTTAAAATAGCCCTGATATAATCCTCGGAAGACTTAAGTTTCCTTTGAAAGGCTATGCCCGCTCCAAGCAGCTCAGTGCTGTGGATGTCCGAGCCTGCCGTAATAGGAAGTTTATACCGTCCGGCGTATGTAACAGCTCTTTTATCATACTCAGGATTATTGTGCCCTGCGCTGCGCGGACTGGAATGCGCACCGTTTATTCCTTCTACCCCGTCTACCCATTCCGGAAACAAGCGGATTTCCGGAATATATCCCGCTTCCCTGTAGGGATGCGCATGTATTACCATCCCTCCGCTTCCGTGTACCAGTTTATACTGCTTCTCTATATCTGCCATACGGATATCCGGATTATTAAGCATCCACTCTTTATCAATCCCATATAACAGAAATTCTGTTCCTCCAAAGCCTGCTTCATACCCAAAAAAGACATCCAATCCTATTTTATCGCCTTCATCTCTGGCACTCTCATATCCCTTGCAAAAATCATTAACCCACTCATCCCATGGTTTACTTCTGTCTATTGCAGTATTTCCGCCCCAGTTGTGGTCTGTCACAAAAATACCCGTATATCCGTATTCCTTACACGCCCGCGCCATCTCCCTTCCGGTACTATGCGCGCAGGCGCTCGCCTCTGCCGTGTGCAGATGTGTCTCATAAAAATACGGATATCGGGTTCTTATTTCATCGTACATTTATTTATATCTCCAACATTGAAAAGCTCTTTACATTATAGGAATTTACGCCACAGCATAAATCATTCCAATGAGAATGCGGAGCATTCTCTTAATCGAGTGCGCTGGCACTCGATTTTTTATCTTATAGGAAATTACGCCGCAGTGTAAATCAATCCAATGAGAATGCGAAGCATTCTCTTAATCGTCGCTGCCGAGCGACGATTTTTTATTTAATAACGTGAATCCAGCCTTCCGGCGCATCTATACGGCCCATCTGAATACCTGTCAGTGTGTCATACAGCTTTTTCGTAACAGGTCCCATTTCCGTCATACCGCTTGGAAGCGCAATCTCCTTACCGTGGTCTACAATTTTTCCGACAGGGGAAATAACTGCTGCCGTACCGCACAGACCACACTCCGCAAATTCCTTCACTTCTTCAAAAGCAACCTGTCTCTCTTCCACTTCCAATCCCAGATATTCCTTGGCTACAGTCATAAGCGAGCGGCGCGTAATGGAAGGCAGTATGCTGTTTGATTTAGGGGTTACGACTTTATTGTCCTTCGTTATGAACAGGAAGTTGGCACCGCCTGTTTCTTCTACATAAGTTCTGGTTGCCGCATCCAGATACATATTCTCATCATATCCCTCTTCATGGGCGGTAACAATAGCGTGCAGACTCATAGCGTAATTTAGTCCCGCTTTAATATGTCCCGTGCCGTTCGGAGCTGCCCTGTCAAAATCGCTCACCTTAATAGTCAACGGTTTAGCGCCTCCTTTAAAGTATGGACCTACCGGAGTAGTAAATATTCTGAATTGATACTCATCCGCCGGTTTTACTCCGATTACGGAAGAGCTTCCGAACATATATGGCCGTATATATAAGGTCGCACCTGAACCATAAGGCGGAACGTAAGCTTCATTTGCCGCTACTGTCTCTGTTACCGCCTGAAGGAAACGTTCCTGCGGAAATACCGGCATTTCCAGCCTCTTACAGGAATCCTCCATACGTTTGGCATTCAGATCAGGACGGAAAGTAACAATATGTCCGTCTTCCGTCGTGTATGCCTTCAATCCCTCAAAGCACGTCTGCGCATATTGTAACACACCCGCACATTCGTTAATCGTTATAGTCGCATCCGAAATAAGCGCTCCTTCATCCCATGCCCCGTTTTTATAGTTTGATACAAACCTCTTGTCCGTTTCACAATAACCGAATCCCAGATTTGCCCAGTCCAGATTTTTCTTTTCCATATCTTTATTCCCTCTTCCTTCAAGTATGTTATTAATAAGTATTATACTTTTCTTTTTAAAAGTCAAGCCTTCAATATAGAAGCCAGAATATCCATCGCCACGTCATATGCAAAGTCATTAAGCGCTTTCTCGCACATACGGAGCGCTTTTTTATCTTTTTCGGAAATTTTGTACTTTTTCAGTTCCTTTATACTTTCCGCTGCACTGTCCCCGTCAAAGTCATCTAACTGCTGATTCAGAAGTTCTAATTTCTGCTTCCATTCTGCCTCTGACATTGAAAGGTTTTCTTCCGCCGGGGCTGCTGTTTTCTCTTTTACATAGGAAGTGTCTTTCTTAAAATATTTATCCAGATTTTCTCCGAGAATATTCATCATGCTGAAAAGTATAGGCGACTGTGCCTCTACTTCCTCAAGCCTTCCTTCCTTGCTCTTCTTTTCCAATTCATAAGCTTCCTCCGCCAGTTCATCTGCACCTACATTACGTGCATTTCCTTTCAATGCGTGAACAATAATCGCATAACCATATACATCCTCTTTATTAAGCATTGATTTGAGCTGTAATTCCTTCTCAATCAGCATCTCCCTGAAATCACGCAGCACTTTTCCATACAGGGCGCGGCTTCCGCCCATATATTTCAGCCCATGGGAGAAATTTATCCCCATATTAATCAGACTTTCTTCATCCATTCTTATGGTTTCTTCTTCCGTCTCTTCCTCATCTGACTCTGATGTATTGCCCGACAAATAGACAAGTTCTTTCGGAAGAAATTTAATCATCATATCTTCCAGTTTATCAGGCTCTATCGGCTTCGTCAGATAATCCTCGAATCCCTCTTTCAAATAGAATTCCCTTGCACCCACTACCGCATTCGCTGTCAGTGCAATAATCGGGATGTCTCTTGAAGGATTATTCTCAAGCTCCCTGACTGCATGCATCGTCTGCACGCCGTCCATGACCGGCATCATATGGTCCATGCAGATAAGATGATATTCTTTGTGTTTCAACATCTCCAGGCATTCTTCCCCACTGGACGCCACATCAACCTGAAGCCTTGTTTTCTTAAGCAGATCCTGTGCTACCGCCAGATTCATCGCATTATCGTCTACCACAAGTATTCTGGCAAGCGGCGCTATAAATTTCTCCTTATACCCTTTTGAAGTACTGACGCTCCTGTTATATTGTTTCTGGAAATCCCCAAGCGGTATAAAGTCCATCACCTTCTGGGGAATTGCAAATGAAAATAACGAGCCCTTTCCGTACTCACTCTCAACCTGCAGCTTACCACCCATCATTTCTACAAGCTTGCTCGTTACCGCCAGACCCAGACCGCTTCCTTCTTCGCTGCGGCTCGCTTCCATATCGATTCTGGAAAAAGTATCGAAAATCTTCTCTTTATCGCTGTCTTTAATCCCTATACCCGTATCTTCAACGGAAAACTCCAACATAATCTCATCTTTCTTATGTTTCTTCCATGAAAGATGTAATGTAACAGTACCTTCCTTAGTGTATTTCACAGCATTGGATAAAAGGTTTCCTATAATCTGCTTTAAGTGAATCTCATCTCCCGACAGCTTATCAGGCACATCCGATGCAATGTCCAATGTCAGGCGCAGCTTTTTCCTCCTCAACGGGATAGAAATGCTATTGATTAAATCATTCAAAAGAGAGCTGACATCATATGCCCCCTCCAGCAGTTCCATCTTTCCCGACTGAATCCTCGAAAAGTCCAGAATATCACTGACAAGCGAAAGAAGAATGTCTCCCGCATGCTTTATGTCCAGAGCATATCCTCTTATTGTTTCGTCCTGACTCTCCCGAATAATCAATTCATTTAAGCCCAGCATCGTATTGATTGGTGTCCTGATTTCATGCGACATATTAGCAAGGAATATGTCTCTGGCACGCTCTGCCTTCGCAGCATCATTTATGGCGCGCTTCAGTTCTTCGTTCTTCTTTTCCAGCTCGTCTTTTGCAAGCAAAATAGAAACCGCTTGATTCTCCAGCTTTGAAGTAAATTTTGTTTTGTGCTCGCTCATACTTCTTTCTCCCATAATAATACAAACTTTATAATTACAAAACTCTGTTTTGGGCTAAGTTCGTGACCTTCGTTCATACTTTACAAACTCATAAGCAATATCAAAATAAGTCTGTTCCTCACCTTCTGCGGTAATCTCCCACTCCTTAAGCATATCCAGATTGGGAAAATATGCGTCGGCTTCATAGTCATGGTCGATTTTCGTCACGTGTATCACGTCACAGTAAGGCAGCATCATGCGGTAAACGCTCTCGCCTCCGATAACATAGACATCATCATCATTGTACTTCTTCAATTCTTCCAGCAGTTCTTCAAGATTATGCACAACATCCGCATCTTTCACCCTATAATTTATGTTTGCAGAAAGGATGATATTTGTCCTGTCCGGAAACGGCTTTCCTTGCGGAAAGGTCTCCAAGGTTTTTCTGCCTATAACAACCACCTTGCCAAGTGTCTCCTGTCTTAACATAATATGGTCGTTTGGAATCCGCACAAGCAGACCGCCCTTATTACCTATTGCCCAGTTGTTATCTACTGCAACTATCATATTCATCGTTTTTCACTGTCCTTCCGATGCACTCTCCCACTATGGTACAGTTCAGCATCAACTACATGATAATCTATTATTCTATGAATTGGGGCGAATTGAACAAAATATTAATATTTCTTTTACATCTGAACCCCGTTTTTGTTCATTTTAACATTCAAGCAACTATATTGCTATCGGTATATTATCTATCTGGGGACCCGTTACATAATTTTCCAGTTTCACATCATTTCTCGTGAACTGATAGAAATCCTTAATATCCGGATTCAGTGTAAAGTCCGGCGCGTCATAGACGGGTCTTTCAATCAGTTCCTTAATAATCGGAATATGCCTGTCATAAATGTGCGCGTCTGCGATTACATGAACAAGTTCCCCGACCCGCATATCGCAGACCTGTGCCAGCATATGAACTAATACCGCATACTGTACCACATTCCAGTTATTTGCGGCAAGCACGTCCTGGGAACGCTGGTTCAGAATCGCGTTTAAAGTCAGCTTCTCATCTCCTTTTTTCTGTGAAACATTAAAGGTCATACTGTACGCACACGGATAAAGCCTCATTTCATGCAAATCCTGATGCACATATATATTCGTCATGATGCGCCTGCTGAAGGGATTGTTTTTCAGATCATAGATAACCCTGTCCACCTGATCCATCATTCCCTCCTTGTACTGATGCTTCACACCCATCTGATATCCGTATGCTTTTCCTATGGAGCCTTCTTCATCCGCCCATTCATCCCAGATATGGCTGTGCAGGTCATGAATATTATTGGACTTTTTCTGCCATATCCACAGCATCTCATCTGTTGCGCTCTTCAAAGCAGTCTTTCGCAGAGTAATTATCGGAAATTCCTTGGACAAATCATACCTGTTCACTACGCCGAATTTCTTCACAGTATACGCCGGCGTACCATCCTCCCAGTGAGGTCTGACTTTTTCCCCTTCAGTGCTTGTCCCATTCTCCAGAATATCCCTGCACATATTTATAAATATTGTATCTGCCAGACTCATCCGTATATCATGCCCCTCTCTCTATCATTTTTCATACTTGTCGCAAAGTGCGTTAATCTGGTCGGCAAATCTTGCCAGATCCTTATTCGCACCGCCTTCATTCTTTTTAATGACTGCCAGAAGCCTTTGTCCTGCTGCCACAAGCCTTGCGAATACATCTGAAATACCATGAGCTTTCTTCTTCACTGCGACAGGCTCCGCCTCATAGATAAACCTTCCTTCAATCAAATCGTATCTGGTTCCGCTATAAGGAGCGTAGGCGTTATGTCCGTGCTCTATTTTCAGGCATTCCGTAAAAAGCTTACATATACCGTCTTCTCCGTGTACAACGAAAACCTTGTCAGGCTTTTTTTCAAAACCGTTTATGAATCGCAGCAATCCTGCCTTATCGGCATGTCCGCTCATACCCACGAGTTTTTCAATTTTTGCCCGAATCTCAATCGTCTCGCCAAAAAGCCTGACTTCCTTCACGCCTTCCACGATAGCCCTTCCAAGCGTGCCGACAGCCTGATATCCGACAAAAAGTATCGTACATTCAGGTCTCCATAAATTATGCTTTAAATGATGCCTGATACGTCCTGCCTCACACATACCGGAGGCGGAGATAATTACTTTCGGCTCATTCTCGAAATTGATTGCCTTTGATTCGTCGCTCGTAATGGCAAGATGAAGTCCCGGAAACGTAATCGGGTTAATTCCTTTTTTAATAAGTTCAAGCGCTTCTTCATCAAAGCACTCCATACTGTTGTTTTGGAATATGCCTGTAGCTTCTACGGCAAGCGGGCTGTCCACATAGACGGGAAAATCTTCATGTCCGGTAACAAGCCTTTCTTCCTTAACCTGGCGTAGAAAATACAGCATTTCCTGTGTCCTTCCTACTGCAAAAGAAGGAATGACAACGTTTCCGCCCTTATCAAAAGTTCTCTTCAGAATTTTAACAAGCTCCGGTATATAATCAGGATTCCCATCGCCATGATATTTGTCGCCGTATGTAGATTCCATAATGACATAGTCGGCATCTTTCGTATACTGCGGGTCTTTGATAAGTGGCTGATTGATATTACCTATGTCTCCTGAAAAGACCAGTTTCTTGGTAATACCATCTTCCGTCGCCCAGACCTCGATACTTGCCGAACCTAATAAATGTCCTATATCCGTAAAACGTATATCGACTCCGTCGCATACGTTTATTTTTTTATCATATGAACAGGGCACCAGTCTCTTGATCACCCCATCCGCGTCCTCCATAGTATAAAGAGGCGTAATCACCATATTATCCGACGTTCTTTTTGCTTTGCGGTTCTTCCATTCAGCTTCCTGCATCTGAATATGCGCGCTGTCTCTTAACATGATACTGCATAAATCCGCCGTAGCATCCGTGGTGTATACATTTCCGCGAAAGCCTCTCGCATACAGGAACGGCAGCATTCCTGAATGATCTATATGCGCATGCGTAAGAAAAATATAGTCTATTAACGCAGCGTCCACAGGCAGTTCACAACTCTCAAATCTTTGAGTTCCCTGCTCCATTCCATAATCAACTAAAATATTTTTGTCATTGACCCGAAGATAGTGGCAGCTGCCGGTAACTTCGTGATCCGCTCCGATAAACATAAGTTCCATACGCATTCTCCTTCGCTTGAATCCCTGTTCACATCCTACATATACATTTTACCATTTTTCACACAAAGCGTACAGTAGTCAATTTACAAATATTTACATATTATATAATAAATAAAGCAGGCTAAATAAGAATGGAGGTTTATTATGCTTATCGCAATTATGCCTGTGCTGCTTTTTATGTTTGCCGTCTCTATCGACTCTTTGAGCGCTGGATTTACCTACGGCACCGGGAGAGTCCATATAAAACCTGCCGCAATGCTTCTTCTTGTGTTCATTCCATCTGTATGCATCACCCTTATGACAAAGGCAGGCTCATTAATTTTTTCTCTGATTCCCCCCACACTTTTTTCCACTCTCTCATTTCTGATTCTGTTTATCCTCGGATGCATTAAACTTCTGGAAAGCCTTATCCGCCACCTCTCCGGAAAATATTCGGATACGGTAGGTAATTGGGCTTGCAAAATAAAGCAGGTAAATATCATTTTTACTATTTATTTTTCTCCTGAGGACGCTAATAAACAGGACACTCAGGTCTTAAGCGCAAAAGAAGCTTTTTTCTTAAGCCTCGCCCTGTCGTTAGACAGTATACTTGCCAGCATGGCATTTTCCTGTCAGGTTTCTTCCATGCTCTTGTTTTTCATTCTGGCAGTTCTTTTTCATTTTCTGCTCTTTATGGCAGGTTTTCTTTCAGGTATGCTCATATCTAAGAAACTTTCCATGGACCTTTCATGGCTCAGCGGTCTGTTTCTCCTATTGCTCGCAGTATTGACCTTACTTTAGGTCTTTATCTGAAAATCCCACTGTTTTATACCTTTATTCACTTCTGTGACCATGATAGACTGCAACAAGAAGTTCATGTACAATTACCGGTGTAAGCGACAGTGCGAGCAGCTGCATCCATTCCATCCCCGCCGGTTTAACAGTTCCAAACAACTCTATAAGCGGATTTATCTCAGTAACAATAAACTGCAGAAACAGCCCCAACGCCACGGCAAACAGCATAAACGGATTCTTCTTATGATCCATGCGGAAAATAGAACGATTCACATCACGCATACCTACCGCGTGAAAAAGCTGGCTCATCCCCAGTACCATGAAAGCGTGTGTCTGCGCTTTTGCCAGAACACTTGAAATCTGATAGCTTTCCACAATGTTATGTAAACTAATCGGGAGATTTTCCGCAATCAGCCTGTCATACGGCACTTTAAGAAAAGCCGCAAGA
The DNA here is from genome assembly GCA_964600805.1 of uncultured Bacteroides sp. Lineage (GTDB taxonomy): Bacteria > Bacillota > Clostridia > Lachnospirales > Lachnospiraceae > UBA3282. Next base: position 49,181 of record CAZRKN010000025.1, read on the forward strand.
CTTACGCCCCCGATTACAAGCCCATAGCAGATGACACATACAAGTCCGCCTTTGGCAAAAAGGGATTCTCCCTTTTTTCTGGGCGGTTCCTTCATCAGAAGTTCCGTCTCATTATCGTCCACTCCCAGCGCCAGCGCAGGAAGGGAGTCCGTAATCAGATTAATCCAGAGGATAAAACTTGCCTTAAGCGGGCTTGGAAAGCCTGCTATAATCGTCACCAGCATCGTCATAATCTCACCCAGGTTAGAGGAAAGCAGGAAAAGTACGGACTTTCTGATATTTTCATATATCCCCCTTCCCTCTTTGATGGCAAGCTGTATCGTCGCAAAATTGTCATCCATTAAAACAAAATCCGCAGCATTTCTTGCCACATCCGTTCCATTCTGTCCCATGGCAATTCCGATATCCGCCGCCTGCAGGGAAGGTGCGTCGTTTACGCCGTCCCCTGTCATTGCAGCTGTCTTTCCAAGCTTTTTAAATCCATTTACGATTTTCACCTTATGTTCCGGTGTAACTCTGGCAAATACCTTAAGTCCAGGCAATTTTTCAAGAAAATCCTTTTCTTCCATTTCATCCAGTTCCCTGCCCGTTATACACTCATTGGTCGAAGTTGCAATATGCAGCTGCCTTGCTATGGAAAATGCCGTATTCCTATGGTCTCCGGTAATCATCACAGTTTCTACGCCCGCCCGTTTAAACTCTTCCACAGCGTCTATGGCTTCCGGTCTGACCGGATCCTGCATACTTACCAGACCTAAGAATATCATATTTTTCTCCTGCATCTTACCATCCGTCTCCATCGCAATTGCCAGCACTCTCCTGCCATCACTCATAAGCCCGTCCAATACATGATTAATCGAGACCTTATCGCTTTCATTCATAGAGCATTTACGCCCATTCCGATAAAAGTAAGAACAGCATCCTAAAATTTTCTCAGCTGCACCTTTAGAAAACGAAACAGTACGGCTGCTTTCACTTATATTCATCTTATGACAGGTAGTCATCATTTTTCTGTCAGAATCAAACCCGATTTCATCCTCTCTGGAAAACCGCTTTCTGAGCATCTTAATCGGAACATTACAGTCAACTGCCATGCGGATGAGAGCCATTTCCGTAGGTTCTCCAAAATCCCCTTCTGCAGAACTGTCTCCATCATTACATAAGATACAGCCTAACATAAATAATCCGGCACTGCTTTCCATCTGCTCTTCATCCCGCCACAGGCTATCCGTAAAATAAAGTGAAAACTTCTCCTTTTCTATCATTCTGCCATCAATATAACATTCTGTGACCGTCATTTTATTTTGTGTAAGAGTACCCGTTTTGTCCGAACACACTACTTCTACCGCGCCCAGAGTCTCCACCGATGACAATTTCCTCACAATCGTCCTGGCGCGTACCATACGTGATACACTTAATGCCAGTACTATTGTAACAATTGCAGGAAGTCCTTCCGGCACTGCTGCTACGGTCAATGATACGGAAGTGATAAGCATTTCGCCGATATTACGCTCCTGAAGTACAGCAATTACAAAGAGCAGGGCACATATCGCTACCGCCAGAATACTTAATACTTTACCAAGTTCTCCCAGCTTTACCTGCAATGGCGTCAGTTTTTCTTTTGTTTCATGAAGCATGTCTGCAATATGACCGATTCTGGTATCCATGCCTATTGCCGTTACTATTCCCTTACCCCTGCCTCTTGTCACAAATGTAGACATATACGCCATATTTACATGGCTGTTGTCGCCCTGAACAGTCTCTATATAATTGGCTTCTTTCTCAACAGGCGCAGACTCTCCTGTAAGGGTAGACTCTTCTATCTGAATGCCCTGCGTTTCAATCAGTCGCAAATCCGCAGGAACCATATTTCCTGCCTCTAATATCACAATATCACCGATGACAAGCTCTTCTGCAGATATTTTTTCAGTCCGTCCATCCCTGATAACGACAGCTCTCGGAGCGGAAATTTTCTTCAGTGCTTCTACAGCTTTTCCTGCCTTTCCTTCCTGAATGACGCCTATCGCTGCATTTAAAACCACAACCGTAACGATGATGGCTGCATCACCGACTTCTCCAAGCAGAACAGAAATCGCCATAGCTGCTATCAAAATCAGAATCAGTGGGTCATTCAACTGCTCCAGTATCATCTGCCAGATGCTCTTCCCTTCCTGTTCCTTCAGGCGATTGGGTCCCTGCTTGGCTCTCCGTTCCATTACTATACGCCTGTCCAATCCTTTTTCCCGGTCAGACTTTAATAATCTGATGGTTTCCACTGCTGTTTTCATTTCATACATATTCCGTTTCCTCCCTGAGAAAGCAATGTCAGACTTACACACCATGTCCGCTTTAGCGGACATAAGTTCAATAGTATGAAAATTTATTTTCATACTTGACAACCCGACCGTTTGCCGGCTGATATGTGACAGCTTGTCACGCTCTTGTCTCTATTACTTTATGCTTAGGATGGGAAAGTTATGACTGGCAGCAGGATACAATGCCATGAGAGCGCAAGAAAGCCGGAGGCATATATATTAACGTGAGAAGCGCGCTTTCGCTCCATTGCAAACGCAGCAATACTAATGCGCTAAAATACAGCGCATAAGAACCGGCGTTTGCAGAGGACCTCTCACGGTAATATATATGCCTCCGTCTTGTCGAGGGGATTGCCTGTTCAATGTTATTAATATTTTCCTGATTTAATATAATTCATGGGAAAGAGTTAGCAGTACTTTGATATTTTTTAGTGCCGCAAATAACAGGAAAATAACAGGACGATCAAAATGGTCACAACTATATATTTCTTCATTTTTCATTCTTCTTACTAATCATCCATGCTGCCAACAGCCTGCGAATTTGGACAGCGCTGCAAGCGCTTTAGCACAAAATTTGCCGATTGAAAAATCTTTGATTTTTCAACCTATTCCTGCAATCAATAATAATGTTCTATTACGTACCAATTTAAAACCTCCTTTTGTTCCGCGTTGAACAATGTTCTTTTATTTAACAGTGTTTTAGCGTTTCAGTTTTTTCTATTTTACATGCAATACAACATGTGAATTGTAATTCTATTATATTATAAACCTTAATAAAAAAAATAAAACTTCATGCATAAACATGATAGCACAAGCATATGAAATATGGTCACTTGATTGAAATGCCTATTTACAAAGACAGTATTCCTTCACGTACTTTCCTGCACTTTCCCTTGACATTTCATATTTCTCCGCACATTTTTCCGTAATGAAATCTTCGGTCAGTCCCAACTCATGACATGTCTGTATCAATATGCGGATTCCCTGCTCTTTTTCTTGCTCTATTCCTTTATTTATTCCTTCTTCATATCCTTCCTGTCTCATATCCTCAAACGCTTTACACATATCGTATCTCTCCCTTCCTTCTTCAACTGTCTTAAACTTCTCCGGTATCTTTATATTTGCCACTGCCTCAAGCATGTCTCTGGTTTCTCTGTCTATGCTGCTGTATGCCTCTTTGTTTTCTTCCATTATCTCTTTAAGCTTCTCCTTATCCTTTGAGTACCTCAACGACTCAAACACCTGACGCAGTCCCGTTCGGTATTCCTCAAATGTATCATGCTCCTGACAGTCATACAGGTTAAGCCTGTAGTTGGTTACATACTTCTTAAACTCTTCGTCTATGTCCAACAGGTCATGCAGACATCTTGCCCCGTCCCACGGATGTTCCCCTCCGAAATACACTACAAGCGTTATAATCGGTTCAAACTTCTCTTCTTTCTTCAACCCGGATAAGTATTCGTCTACGGCTTTTAAATCGCGCGCTTCTTCATGCGTGATCTTCTTTTGTCTCCACTGTTTATGATAACCGTTACTTTCTGAGAACATGTTTCTCATCACCATCTGATAATCCACATAGTTCTGGTTCTCAACCGCTAAGATATGTATCTTCTTACCCTTCCAGAAACGCACTTTATCTACGATTGTCTTAATATTTCCGGTTCCCTGCTTTCCGGCCATGCTTATTATCTGTGCCTCCTCCGGCTTCAATTCTTCCGGCTTTATTATTTGTCTTCCGTTAAACAATGCTCCGTTTATCTGGTCTGCAAATCTTCTGTTATCATCCAGATAATCAAACTGATAATCATCCTTTTTTCCCATCAGTCTTCCTCCCTTATTTTATTTTCTATTCCATATAAGGGATTCAGGTTGCATGATGCGTCGTATAGATATATCAGAATTTCAGATTCCCAGATATGTTATTCCAAATATATCACAAATGATATAAACTGTGAAGCAAAATATATAAAATTCCCTTAATTACAGTAATTTTTTTAATTTTGAAACAGAAAAAGCGAATTCAATAGGATATATAACCAAATCAAACCCGCTTTTTATACTGTTTCATCTTATTTTATTGTGCCTTATTCATAAAACTCATGCCTTATTTATAATTTACAATCCTGCAAAGTTATACAAACCATTTCCTCATACCTTTTTTATTAGCTGTTTGGTATTAGATTATTACAAAATAAGGTATATTATTTTCCCATTATCTCATTCATTATTTTGTGCCGAAAATCCTGTCTCCTGCATCCCCTAATCCGGGAACGATGTAACCGTGCTCGTTTAGTTTTTCATCCAAGGCTCCTACATACAAATCCACATCCGGATGAAGCTCCTGCATTTTGGCAATCCCTTCCGGAGCTGCAAGGATACACATGAAATGTATTTTTTTGCAGCCTCTTTCTTTCAGCATGCGGATTGCTGCTGCAGAAGAACCTCCTGTAGCAAGCATGGGATCAGTTACAAAAATTTCTCTCTCTGCACAGTCTGCCGGGAGTTTGCAATAATATTCAACAGGTTCAAGAGTTTCAGGGTCACGGTACAATCCGATATGCCCGATTTTGGCAGTTGGTATAATTTCCAAAACCCCGTCTACCATGCCCAGTCCGGCGCGCAGAATGGGTACTATCGCCATCTTTTTACCACACAGTTCTTTTACTGTGGCATTACAGATAGGAGTCTTGATTTCCACATCTACAAGCGGCAGGTTTCTTGTTGCTTCATAGCAGATTAGCATTGAAATTTCCTTGATTGTCTGACGGAAATCCTTTGTTCCGGTTTCAATTCGTCTGATATAGCCGATTTTATGCTGTATCAAAGGGTGGTCCATAATAAATACTTTAGACATAATATGTATTTCTCCATTTATATTTTATTATATAAAAGCTTTCATAGCGTATGCTATATATTGTGTTAATTATAATGTGATTAGCGTAATAGTTCAAGCGCTATCTGCCAATTGCTATATTGCTGAAAAAAAGATATCAAAGGATTTATTTCCCTTGATACCCTTTTTTATTTTTTTTAATTACAAGATATTGCTATTATATCATTATTTGTAATTTACAATCTTACCAAAGTCCGCCTTCAGAGACGCTCCGCCAACCAGACCGCCGTCAATGTCAGGCTGTGCAAACAGCTCTGCCGCATTACCTGCATTTACGGAACCGCCGTACTGAATACGAACTGCCTCTGCCGTTGCCGCATCATAAATCTCTGCGATACAGTCTCGGATGCCCTTACATACTTCTTCAGCCTGCTCTGTTGTAGCTGTCTTACCTGTTCCGATAGCCCAGATAGGCTCGTATGCGATAACCAGACCTTTTACCTGATCAGCAGTAACGCCTGTTAAGTCAGACTTAATCTGAAGTCTGATCCAGTCCATAGTTACGCCCATTTCTCTCTGCTCCAATGTCTCACCGCAGCAAAGAATCGGTACAAGTCCTGCCTCAAGAGCTTTCTTTACTTTCTTATTTAAAAGTGCGTCGTCTTCCTTGAAGTAATCACGTCTCTCAGAGTGACCGATGATAACGTACTTAGCGCCTGCATCCTTTATCATAGCAGCGGAAATCTCGCCTGTGTATGCACCTTTCTCCTCAAAGTACATATTCTCAGCGCCTACTTCTACGTTTGTGCCCTTTACGGCTTCTACAACCGGCACGATGTCAATTGCAGGTACGCAGTATACGACATCTACATCATCAGATTTTACCAAATCTTTTAATTCATCACATAACTTTACAGCTTCGCTGGGAGTCATATTCATCTTCCAGTTTCCGGCTACAATTTTCCTTCTTGCCATTTTCTATTCTCCTTATAACTTATATTATATAGGCAATATGAACAAAATAAGGTTCAACTATGCTATAACAACGAGAACCGTTTTTGTTCATATTGACTAAATTATCCTATTTATCATCTGCTGCAGCTACGCCCGGAAGCACCTTACCCTCAAGGAATTCAAGAGATGCGCCGCCGCCTGTAGAGATATGGCTCATCTTATCTGCAAAACCAAGCTGATTTACTGCTGCCGCACTGTCTCCACCGCCGATAATGGTCGTTGCATCTGTTTCAGCAAGAGATTTTGCTACTGCAATCGTACCTGCTGCCAGAGTAGGATTCTCAAATACGCCCATAGGTCCGTTCCAAACAACGGTCTTAGCGGATTTTACTGCATCAGCATACAATTTAGCAGTTTCAGTACCGATATCCAGACCCTCTTTATCTGCCGGAATCTTGTCAGCGGGTACTACTTCTACATCAATCGGTCCGTCAATAGGATCCGGGAAGTGGTCTGCAATTGTGGTATCTACAGGAAGTAAAAGCTTCTTACCCAGTTTCTCTGCTTTTTCCATCATTTCTTTACAATAATCAAGTTTCTCATTATCTACGAGTGAGTTACCTACTTCCATCCCTTTTGCTTTAAGGAAAGTAAACGCCATACCACCGCCGATAATCAGAGTATCGCATTTCTCCAAAAGGTTGTTGATTACATTCAGCTTATCCGCTACTTTTGCTCCGCCAAGGATTGCAACGAAAGGTCTTACCGGATTTTCCACTGCATTACCAAGGAAATCAATTTCTTTCTGCATTAAGTAACCAACTGCATTTTCTCCGCCCTTAGCTGAGATACATTTTGTAACGCCTTCTACGGAAGCATGTGCCCTATGTGAAGAACCGAATGCATCACATACATAAACATCAGCAAGATCAGCAAGCTCTTTGCTGAATTCCTCACCGTTCTTAGTCTCCTCAGCGCCACGGAAACGTGTATTCTGAAGCAGTACAACATCTCCTTCATTCATAGCTGCAACCGCTACCGTTGCAGCTTCGCCTGTTACGCTGTAATCAGCAACGAAGTTTACTTCCTTACCCAGTTTCTCAGATAATCTCTTAGCAACCGGCGCTAAAGATTCACCTTCGTTAGGACCATTCTTTACTTTACCAAGGTGTGAGCAAAGAATTACCTTGCCACCGTCATTTATCAATTTATTAATTGTAGGAAGCGCCGCAACTATACGGGTTTCATCTGTAATTTCACCATTCTTAAGCGGCACGTTAAAATCGCATCTTACAAGAACACGTTTTCCCTTTACGTTAATATCATCTACGGATTTCTTATTCAACCCCATTTATAATCTCCTCCTTTATTAAACAACGGACAGCACGCTTCGCGGGCTATCCTTATGTTAACAACGAACGACACGCTTGGCGCGCCGTTCCTAATGCTAATAAAGCCCGGCCCAACAAGGCCGGACCTCATTAATTCTAAACTTTAATTCTTTTAAATCTGAACAGATTAACCTAACTCAGCAAAGTATTTGATTGTTCTAACCATCTGGCTTGTGTAGCTGTTCTCATTATCATACCATGAAACAACCTGTACCAGATTATCTTCGCCTACCATTGTCTGTGTTGCATCGAAGAGTGAACCATATCTCATACCGATAACGTCAGAAGATACGATTTCTT
>CAZRKN010000026.1:0-55223 GCA_964600805.1 uncultured Bacteroides sp.
TATGTGCGCGGGATGCTGCAGGGAACCCCGGAGTGCCGGGCGGATGACGTTTCCCAGACCGGCAACGCTATCGTGGACAGCCTTGTGAACCATAAATGCGGCATAGCAAGGGCGATGGGCATCGCCTTTGACGCCAGCGTGTTCCTGCCGGCCGAACTGCCCTTCCTGGGCGGGCACCTTACCATAGTGTTCGGGAACCTGCTGGACAATGCTCTGGAAGCATGCCGGGAAGTGGAGGAGGGGAGGCGTTATATCACACTGGAAGCCTCGTATGAGAAGGAAGTCCTTATGATAGCGGTCACGAACCCATACTGCGGGGAGCGGAGGAAGAACCGTGCGGGGAAATACATCACAACTAAGAAAGACCATAAGAATCACGGTCTGGGCCTTTCTTCTGTAGAGCAGGCGGCGGAAGCCTACTGTGGGCAGGTGGATGCGGACGGACATGACGGAGTTTTCAGGGTGTCTGTGGTGATGTACGGCAGCCAGAGGGAAAAATGACGCGTATACCCGTTTTTATTACGAGCAACTTTGTAATAAGGAACCTTTAATATATTTTTATATATTAAGGGGGCGGGAAAATGAATCACTTATCCAATAAACTAACGAATTACATACTCATAAAAGGTGTTATCGAGGAAAATGACTTTGAAATATATCAATACGGCTTTCAACGTTTTTTGGAACTTACAATAAACATTATTTGTAGCATCATTATCGCCGTTTTATTAGATATGAAGCTTGAATGCATTGTTTTTTTCTTCTTTTTCATACCCCTACGCTCATATTCCGGCGGTTTCCATATGGAGCATTATTTATCCTGCCTATTTTTATCTTGCCTATCATTAACAGGTATCCTGTGCATCGTAAAGTACTTTTCGCTAATACCGCTGTTTTCATGTATTATTTATTTCACATCCTTAATGGTAATCAAAATTGTAGGCTCCGTTGATCACCCTAACCGATGCGTTGATGAGGCAGATAATATATATTTCAAAAAACGCGCCAATATTATTTTACTTGTGAGTTTTATCATATTTATATTCTTTTTACTAGTAAACAACACACGGTACTTACTTTTGGAAGCACTCGTTTTTACTTTGACATCTATATCTTTACTTATAGGAAAAATCCAGTATTCGTAAATAAAAAAAGGACTGCCGCGCTCATCACACGGCAGTTAATCCTTTATCTTATTATTTTATACAGTAACTATCAGGACTTATCCAATATAGCATCAACTTTCTGTACTAATTCCTGTAGCAGACACAGATAATCCCCTTTTAGTTCCTCCGGAACACTTTTATCTAAATCTCGGATATCATCATAATCTTTCGAACCCATATCTTGTTTATTCCTATAAAACCATTGCCATCTCCAGTTTTTCAGAAGGCTCTCCGCCATTTTTTCAGGTGTGTCCAATATTTCATCTATAAAAATCGATGTCTTGCTTTTAAAATTTATGGAATCACACACCCCTACAACAGATACATAGCCGACTTGGTATATATTTGCAATATGGTAATCCTGAGATTCCTTTAAAGTATCAGAAAATATTTTTATTAATTCTTCGTATTTATCCATAACATCCTCCAGCTAATCTAAATTTTAACATAAATTCGCCCTATATTATTATTACATCGGGCAAAATTTATGTACATTAATAGCATTGTTTACAGGCAAAAGAGGGAAACCCCTTAATAAGCTTCCCTCTCTTATCCTCAACGTATGTTTACTCTTTCGCACATACTAAAAATTTATTCTTCTTATAGCTTCCCTCCTTTTCAACTGTATTGGAACCATCCAGGCTGTCTAAATACTGTTCACCGACTTTCGATTTGGATATGTACATGGAAAAATCCAAACACACCATCCCTTCTGGTTCCCACATCTTATATCCCGTATTCATCACCAAAAGAGCACCCAACTGCTCGGATTTTTTTTCATCAAACGGAAAACCACTTTCATCACGTCTCCGACCATTTTTTGTGGAATTCCGGCTTCATAATACCTTTCCAAAAAAAGAACTAAAAACTCTTTGTTTTTTAGGTCCGGTTTGCTTTCTGCCACCTCCTCTCGGGTTAAATCGGCAAATTCCAGCTGTGGTCCCATTTCACCACCCTTTTTATTGGCATCACCATACATTCCCTTTGTCAACCGGACTGCAGCACGCATCACTATATTCCCATTCCAAGATACATACAAAACCTTTTTGTTAGAGTCATGGCTGACCAATAAACACCTCTTATAAACTCCGTCTATATAGGAAAGACAAGTACGACTTGGCATTTCACCCATTTTCATAACAGGCAGTAATCCGTCTTCCTCCCAAACGCACAGACTGCCATCCTCATCATACAGGTTTTCCATCCAAATATGCTTAGCAGTTTTGGTAATCGGATAATCAAGTTCATTGTCCAGATCATCGCTATGGTACTTCAATTCCTTGAAACGTCCCAACAGCTCTGCGGACACTAACCGCCTCAATTCCTCTTTCTTATGAGAAACGCTTGTGTAGTATGTCCACATAATATGCGCTCCATCTTCATAAATGAATGCCATGATTCTTTCCTTATTATCCTGCACAAATTTCTGGTCAAATCCAAATACATCTTTTAACTGAAGCCACTCCTGACCCTTCTCTAACGTATCATTCCTTACAGAGTCCATATCCGCATACTGCGAAAAAATCTCTGCATTGCTGGCAACATAGCGCGCCTCTGAAACACTCTTGATGTCATTAAGAAGATGACTTACTTTGTCAAAACTTTCTAACAGCCTCATGGCAACATCAGCATCCAAATCCTTAATATGAACAAACTCAGTCTGCATCCACCATGAAAGAGGATAAAGCGATAATTTAGCTGCAAGGGCAGAAATGTCCATATTCCACCGTAAACATTTACGCTTGATAATCTCTCGCATCACTTTCAACCTGTCATCAACACGCTCATTCTGTAATTCAGAATATAGCGCAGCATATTTTATGGGTAGTTCTTGTAATGCAGAAACCTCTTCAAAAGTATAAATTCTTGTGGACAGTAATTTCATAACATCTTCCGGATAATATTTGATGTCCCGACACTGTTTTAAGTTTTTGACATTCAACGTATTTATATTTACCACTTGGGAATAAAAAGACTTCTGGAATAGCAGAGAATTATAAGGTAATGAACAAAAGATTTCAGGATTATTCCTGATAAGTGACAGAAACGCCTTTTTCTTATGAGTTACCGCATATATGACAAGCTCCTCTCTGAACTTACCATTCCAATTTTCACTAAAATACTCCTTATAGAAGAAGGAAATATATGTTGCCCGGCTCTCTATCATCTGGTGCGCCTCCTGAATTTTTCCCTCGTCCACTTTTTTCCTGAGCCTCTCCAAATCGTACAACAGCGCTCGGTTCTCCAAAAGACGCTGACAAAACTTTTCGGATTCATGACCATTGTAAAAACCATCAGACCAGCTAAGAAGCGTTTCTATTTTATCAGGTTCTGCCTCAATCTGCTTAAAAATCTCATCGTCAATCTGTATCCTGCCGTTGCACATCCTGTTTATTGTTTCCAGAATTTTCAGAATTTTCTTATTACGCGCCATGCCCCAGAGACACTCCATATAACAATCGGTCATATTTGAAAGCATATTTCCCGATACCACATCATTATAGAAAAGCTTTCCATGCAGACGAATTATTTCTTCGCCTTCCTGCTCTTGATGCGAATAATAGTTATCCAGTCCTTTGCATAGCCGAAGTCTTTCTTCATTATGCAAGCCCATATCCGAATAGTACCTCAGATATAGTGCGATATATGAATCACTGACCATATTATCTCGCAAAACATCATACAGCTTCTCTATTGAATATATAAATATTTCTTCCTTATCCATCTGCCCTAAAAGAAAACCTACTCTCCGTGTAGAAATTCCCTTTTGAAACAGTTGCGAAACAGTCTTACGCAATTCTTCATTATTAATCAGGAGTGCCTGCTGGATACCAGACAGCCCTTTGCATGCTTCTGATATCCCCATATCAATGATATCCTTGCATCCCGCTATCAAATCTTCTACACTGCATTTTTTTGTCAACGCTTCATCAAGTCCTGCGGTTACAATTAAGTGACAGCACTCTCTATGCTGCTTAATCTTCTGAATTTCCATCATCAACTACCTCCATTTTACTTATTATTTCCTGTACCTCACACCATTCCAGCTTGCCGAAACGGAATTTATCAACAATACTCTCTGCAATAATGCCTGCAGCCTTTTTTCCGATTTTGGCACATATTTTCATGTTATCCTTAAATATGTTCAGGCACACAAAAAATTCATCACAACTCCACCGTAATTGCGAAAAGCGCTTGGAAAGCATATCGTAAACCTCATAGTAATCCTTGGCAGTTGAAAGCTCCTGCCCTATCTCTTCCCTGCATATACGCAGAGATTCCTGCTTCTCTTTCCGCTTTTTCTCTTCGTCACGCCGCTTTTCTTCATTCTGGTATGCTTCCCATTCTTCATCCGTATAATAATGCCTGCATAATTGCTGCTTTTGAGGTCCATCTTCCATAGTATCCCGGATCACAAAAAACAGCTCTTTACTCTGCTTCGGGAACAATCTTTTTGCTGAATCGTCCGTCAAAAATGAATAGAGAAAATCCTCGTATTGCGATGGACGCTCTCTGTATAATATCTGTTCTACCCATACGAAAAGTTTCCGCTGTTCATCAAGTGACAGGTATTTCTCTTTAAAATCCAGCCGCTGAATATAGTGCGACCTGTAATAACCAGAGGATTCGATTATCACATCATCAAGTACAATCTTATCCTTACCCATGAAATTCCCAAGTTCGCATACCCCATACTCTTTGTCAAAAGCTTCCCAAAAGCGGTATATTTCATGATGATCCAGCTCTTTCATGGTGTCCATGATATTCGCTTTAATAATCTTCCATTTCTCATTGATCTCATCACTAGACAAAACCCGTCCATCCTCAACGTACTGCTAAAAAAGTTCCACAGTATCACACTTTTTCTCTTTAATAAGCAGTTTAAAAGTCTTTTTCACCTCGTATGTATCATTAGTCCAGACCAGATCCATATAGCTTTTACCTGCACTTTTCTGATAATTCAGCAGCCATTGCTCTATGTCCGGATTCCTATGATCGCAGATGCTTCTTTCAAATATGTACTCAAATTCATCCGGATTCATCCATGTTGCAATATCACACCAGTTTTCATCTCCGAAATCTACATAAAACCATTCCTCCGGAATGTGCATCTCTTCCCTGCCCTGATACAGATATTTATATATCTCATGATTCTTAATTGAAACTTCTTGCGACAAACTTTCTATAATACCCTTTTTCCCTTCAAGGCATATTTTGTACTTCATGTATCTTATTATCAATGCCTTACAGAGTGTCATCAGATGCAAATCATCCATATGTTCTGAATTAAAAATCATTTGGATTCCTGTGAGTGCCATTCTCTCCATAGTGATAGAATTTCGATCCAGCACATCAGGCATTTTTGCATTTTCCGGCAACGACATATTCAGGTATAGAATTTCCTGTTCAGTATATCCCGTCTCCAAAAGCCTGTTCCACGAGGTACTATCTTCCTTTACATGTTTACAAGGCAGCTCCAACAGGCTTTTTAAATGGTTTGCATCCTGCTTTCTGTACTTCCGAATGTCATAATAAAACTGTTCCAGAAACCATTCATAAAACCTTATGTTTCCATATGCCTTTATCGTTCTCTCCTTACCAAAAAAACGTACCGCCAGCTCTCTCGTAAATTCCCATACTGCCGGTTCATCCCGCAATGTATATATTGCAAGGATTGCCTCCGCAGTTTCACGGAAAGGATACTAAAATATCTTTGAACGCAGCCGATTTTTTTCTCCCTCTTTGTCCGAAAAAAGAAACAGTGCGCAGCTTAGATAAAAATCTTCTTCTGCCCTCTGCCTTACTTTTCACAGAAACTGCTCCAACTGCCTTCCAACAAACATGGAACCCTCCAGCATATCCTTCCCTTCGGCCAGAGCCAGCATAATCCCCCTCATCTGACGTTCACCGCCGCCACATCTTTCCTCATACCGCTCCAATACTTCTCCCGGATAATTCAACCCATACTGTTCTCCCATGGAGCTTGCAGGAACACACTGCCCGAACAAACTGTTTCTTTGTTTCTCCGTAAACTGCTTATCCTCACTCGATAGTATAAAAAGCAGATGTTTCATCTGCAGCAACAGCGAAATGTCCACGTATTGATCTAATGATGTCAATTCCATATAATAACCTCCTTTTGTTAAAAAAAGGGCGTCCTAAGACGCCCTAACTACTCCGTTTATCTTCAATGCGGGAACATAGCAAACATATCCATAAACAGCTTTCACATATTCCCTGTCCACGCGCCAACAGTCCTCTTTCTCCATTGCTTAATTCCGGAAAAATGTCCTGTATCAGATACGGCGCTCCCTCCTGATATTCACGGTACATTGCGGCCGCTTTTTTGTTTACGATCAACGGGAACTCCTTACTGCAGATTTCACAGCTGCGGATAAGGAATTCCTGATCCTCGCACAACTCCTCCTGCCATTTCAGATATTGCGCATAAAACTCGTTTGTATATTCCAGCAGTATGCTTTCATCAAACAAAAACTCCGGATACGCCACGTAACCCGATTGAACCTTACGCCCGGTTACTTTTCCCAGACCGTTCTCTTCCAGCCACTTTACGATATCCTCTCCACAATTATTGACATCAATATACGCACAGTTTTTTGTCTGCGGCGCATCAAGGCAACAGGTAATTACAAACGAATCTTCATCATCAATGCCACTTCCCGCCTTACATATGTACACCCCCAGACTCCTGTTAAACAAGTAATGAACAGGGTATAATTGCACATGCCTCATCTGTCCGCCAATTTGGTACATCAGTTTCTTTTCTTTCATAAATTAAGCTCCTTCCTTTTTACAAATATAGCCATCAAAAATCTCCACTGTGTTATCCGGTAATCTGGCATCTACTTTAGGACCTGCCATCAAAAGTAAGCTGATTACATTACTTTTTTCAAGGCTTGTGTCCTTTTCCTGATAAGCGACTATGATATTCTCCTGCACATTGGCAGCTACATTAACCTTAGTGCAGTCAAAAATATCCTCCTGCTTAACCTCATATCCAGCCATTGACGCCACTGTTTCATAAAATGGCGTAAGCATCCGTTTCATCTGTTCATTAGACAAACAGACGAACTTCGATTTTTCTTCACAACGGTCTTTTCCTTCCATACGGATTTCCTCCTGTTTTTGAATAAAAAATGGCAGAAAACGCACACTTATCCTGCGCTTTCTGCCGTAAGTACTTATAGCGTATATAATTGTATTCTGTAACTCATATCCTCCTTTTCCCATAAAAAAACATCTGGCACAACCAGATGTCATCTACGTAATATCTATAATAAACCCATTGCTGGGAATTATTTTATACAGGTGTTCAGCATAAGCCACTTACTATATAAACAATAAAAATTTATAATAGATATTATAATACTCTTTCCGTTTTTGTCAATTATTGTCAAAATTTCAAGCATTCCTCTATGATCCTTGACTTTGAAATATATTTCTCTTAAAATTAGAATACTTCCAATTGTAACTAAGCAATTTATAAAAATCGAGGATATTATATTTATGGACATGAACGCAATTCAAAATAATCCCATTTCCAAAAGCACAAAAAAATTTTTAAAAGATATAGGCATCAAGGATTTATCAAAAGTTGATTCGATTCCCTTTTCTTCTTTAGAACAGCTGAACCTCCTACGCCACGAATTTGAAAAAATAATATATGAGTTAATGCCGCTCGGATGCTTGCACCACCCTGACGGCGAAATCTTCATTTTTGACATTCCAATAACTAAAAGACTACTACATATCTTAGAAGATAATGAAGTTTATTACTTATCAAGACTGTCTAAGTACAGCCTTAAAGAGATTAGGCAGTTCCGCAACCTTGGAGCCAGTACTTTCGAAGAATTAGAAAAAGTGTGCAATGAATACGAAACCCCATTACCAGACTGATATTTTGCAATAAAAAAAGAGTTCTACACTTCTCATAATACGAAATGCAGAACTCTTATCAAATAATAAGTTTATTGTTTTTTTAACTGGCATAACTGCGACAAACATAAACGGAAAGCAAAATCCTGTGCATAATGTCCGTTTTTTATCCCATTTACAGCCTTTTGAATAATGTCAATCCCTACGTCTGCCTGCTCTAGCGACATCTTTGGAATATATGTCCTCTGATGGACACCTACTTCCTGTAACGAACAGCCACACACATTAACTTTATACAGAATACGGTAACTCCTAAGCAGGAGTGAAAGCGTACCTATCACGTTCTGTCCGCCATTCTGGATTATCAAGTCCGCCTGATGGAATAAATCTGTAGCCATCCCTTTGTCTATCAGGCATATCAGCTTGAATATATCCTCCCGCTCATTCAACTGCACCAGCCGCTGCACTAATTCCGTCGTTATTTCATCCTGTGTTGTACACAGGCGGTTCAACGCTGATTTTACGTGATATAGGTTTACGTCCTCCATTTCATAATTAATACGCATAAGGAATTCTTCGTATGCTCCTTTGGTAATTTTGCAATTCTGCCTTTTGATGTATCCCAGAATCCATTTTTGCAACATTCCTATATCCTTATCCAGCTACTTTATGCTTTCTTTAGGGAATTTCTTATACAATGATAGCCTTTTGTCTATCTCTCCGGCAAATATATATAAATCCGTCTTCGGCGCTGGTTCTTTCAGGTATTTTTCCAAAAGTTCATTTGCCGACAATCTTTCCATAGACACAATCAGAACCCTGCGGTTTCCCATAAAGGGCATCTGCTTTGCAAAATCTCTCTCTGTCTGCGTAAACTGCTCCGCCTCCATAAGATTGAACTCCGGCATTGAGATCCCCCTGACTACTTCTGCCCTATATGCATGGAGCAGGTAAGGTTCATTTCCATAAATCAATTCATTTTTCATACCGCGCTCTCCTATTTACTGAAATGTATTTCTCAATATCCTTTAGGAAATTGCTTTTCCCCGGATATTCCTCCAGAATAAACAATACCCTTTTCGCCCTGGTTACCGCTACATATAAAAGCCTGCGGTCCTCTTCCACATCACCGCATTCAAAATTGTCTATCCCATAGATGATTACCGCCGGAAATTCTTTTCCTTTCGCGTCATGGGCTGTCAGCATACGGACCTGGGAACGTTCTCCTGTGCTGTAATAAATTCTCGTGTCATCTTCAAAGATCTTCATTGCTGACATAATTTCATATAACTGCTTGTAATGCTTAATCTTCTTCTCATACATTATGTCCTCTATCTTTTCAAGTATCTCCTTCGTGCAGATTTCCGTTGGAAAGAAAAACGGCTCCAGCTCCGACAGCGCTTGTTTTAATGGCTTTTTTAACACCTGCATGGCACGGTAGATAGAACCGTATGCCTTTTTCAGCGGCTCCTGTGTTTCCAGAAAATATCTGCTGGATTCGTCCCCATAGAAATCATATATCAATCCTTCATTTACATGGTCCTCATAGATACTGAGCTTTCTGTCCACCTTTTCCACGGTACAGCCCATAATACTTAAAAGCCGGAACAACGCCTTATCCTGACGCATCCCTTTTACTGCAAGCTCCAATAGGTCCAAAAGCATCTGGAAAACGCAGTCTTCACGCAGGAAGAACTTCGGCCGTTCAAGCGGAACTGCCACTCCGGTCAGAGCAGCATCCTTATCTACAATCTTACACAGGTTATTCAGCTCCTTATTTGTCCGAGCAATTACTGCTATATCCGAATACGCATATCCCTTTCCATGTATTTCCTTAATTAGCGCCCCAAACCTGCAGTCATTGAAATTTGGTATGTGGATTGCCTGTATTCCCGTGGAAAAAGATGCTGCAAGCTGCATTGGTACCCGCTCCTTATTCTTTTCTATCAGGCCTAATGCCATTGTAACAATTTCTTCCGAGGAACGATAATTACGGGAAAGCAGAATATCTTTCGTCCCAGGATATACGTTTGGAAAATTCAGCATAAATCGGTTACTTCCGCCCCTAAAGGCATATATCGACTGGTCTGCATCTCCACAAATCATCAGATTATTTTCCGGTTCCTTCACCAACAGCCTGACAAACTCAGCCTGGACATCATCGAGATCCTGCACTTCGTCCACCATTATATAGTCATACTGATTCTGCAGCGTTTCCAGAATACCCGGATGCTCTTTAAGCAGCTCTACAGCCATTCTCACCTGATCGTCAAAGGTAATGTATCCCATTTCTTTAAAGGCAGCATCATACAGCTTCTTGACTCTTATAATTCCTTCCACGTCCTTTTTACTATACGCATTAGAATACGCCTCTATCCCATGCCTGTTAATAAACTCAAAATCTTTTAACAGTGTTGCAATCAGACCAAAGCGCATGGTAAGCCCTTCATAGCTGACCCCGGAAATCAGGGGCGCGTGGTCAAGGACTTTCATCAGCAGGTTCTTACAGTCTACAAGACCTGCAAGGCGTACCGGACCTGTCAGGAACTCATTCTGGGTAAGAATTGCAAATGCCAGCGCATGGAGCGTATAAATATTGACACCCTGCCCTGTCTGCACCCTCTCCTGCATTTCCTGCGCTGCTTTCTTGGTGAAGGTAATTGCAAGGATTTTTTCTGCCGGGACTCCCGACTCTACCAGCTTTCGTATCCGTTCCACTAAAACAGCCGTCTTTCCGCTGCCGGGACCTGCGCACACACGAAGGGGACCCTCCGCATGGCTTATTACCTTTTCCTGTTCTTCAGAAAAAGAAATCTCTTTTTTCTTTACATGTACTTCTTCCTCCTGTCTCAAAAGAACAATATTCGGAGGTTTACAAATATTTTCATAGAAACAACCCTCACAGGAACACCCCTCTGCCAGCCCGATAATCTGCTGTATGTGCTCCCGTGCGCCTTCCGGATGCCCCTCTATATATTCCCTGCTGGAAATCTGAATGATATTGTCACCTTTCTTCTCCTCGAACCCGGCAAGTTTATCCGGTTTGTCAGCAGAAGATGCAAGCCTTACCATCATTACCCTGATATCCTTTTGGGGATATTTTTTACTAAGACCTTCCATCAGAACCAACATTTCCAGACTGTTCTCCACTTTATGCTGCAGCTTCCTCGCCCTGTATGAATACGGTTTGCAAAAGTTCCTGCATATAATAACGCCAACTATACTTCCGTCAGACTGTTCAAACAGCAGATCTGCCGTTCCTGAAATGCCAGCTGCGTCTATTTCACCGTGGCACAACGGCATCTCCAAAGATACCATTGTATTTACTGATATTCTCGACGATGAAGGGATTGGGAAATTCTTTAAGAACCGGTCAAACAGCGCAATCTCATGAGCAATCACCCTTTTACGCTGCCAACAAAGGGCGAACCAGTCTTCCTGATACGCCTCCTCCATATACATCTGCAATTCTTCCATAATGACATCTCTTTCCTTTCCCGCAGCAATTCCCGCAGACATTCTTCTGATTGCCTCACTAAAACATAGATTCCTTGCATTATGGTCTTTCAGTGAAAGTTTTTGCAGTTTATATTTTCTGCCGCATTCCAATCCCGCAATCAAATCCTTACTCCTTATATGTTCCACGTTTTCCTCCTTATAAAAAAACGGGGGCAGCTTTCCGCCGCCCCTTAAAATCTACGCCACCATTTTCTGGGCGGCAGTATAAGCCTCCAGTTTCTTTAATGCGATATCAAGAAGTTGATCCATAACAAACGTCTTGAATACCCAGTTAGGATCAAAATTTTCAAAACCATAATAATTGTAACCATCACTGCCTAACAAAAAAATACCGTACTCCTCTCCATCACATTCTTTTTTCTCTTCAGCAAAGCAGACCCAAAACGGCATCCATATATCATGCTCCAATCTGCTTATATGAAGATCCTCTTCCTTGCACACCATCTGTATCAGATCCGGATTCTGTTTCTTAAGCGCGATATATGACGTAAGCTTATCATTCAATAAGATTCCAAGAGTGGCACTATCCGTATAGTTTGCAGCGTCCCTCATTAATTCCTCTTCATTCTCATAGAATTTTCTTACGAAATCATCCACACCACATTCATCCAGAAATTTCATATATGCTTTATGAAACTGTTCTGTTTCAGTATCCCCATCGCACCCAGTATCACTGTAAATCTCAATGTCTCCTGAATCATGGGTTAAACAGATACATTTCCAGCCGTTAACATTGACAGCCGTTTGCATAATATCCGACGCTTCCTCGGCCCAAAAACAATAATCCTCTTGTGCATCGTCATATGCGCCCACTAATCTTTCTGGAACATACGTTCTGGCGAACTCCGGCTGGTACTTTTCCCAGAAAAGGTTCAAGTACCGCAAAATCAGATTGCACAAGTTCGCCCGGAGTGAGGGTGCAGGATAATTATCACATCCCAAGCACTCATCTAGCACAGCATCATCAAACGGGCAGGTATCTATTTTTATAATATCTTCCAGCGTCACACCTTGTCCTCCTTTTACTTATTAAATAATTCCATTGCATACTCCAGAAGTTTATCCAGCACTACAATCCTGATGAAAAATAAACAATTTAGCATCCTAAAGTTCACATCACCTTTACTGTTCCGGCCTTCAAACAGCCCCAGTAAATATTGACCAGCATCAAGCATACAAAAATCTTCCTCAAATGTTATACATAATGGCCTGCATATCTCTTTAAGCAATTCCTCAATTTTTTTATCCCCTTTTGCAAAAGCCAATTTAACTTTCCGGGGATTTTGTTTCCTGAACTGCAGATACCATCCCAGATTATAATTCCAGAAAATATAATATTTTGCATCGCTGCGAAGCGGCTGTATGCATTTCTTCATTTTTCTGATCAGTTTTGCAGCACTCTTCCACTCTTCCAATTTACACGGCGCCATCTCCGGCAGCCGTGTCAAGGTACTCCCTTTGTATGCCATAATTCTATACTGCCAGTTGCATTCCGTCATTATCCGGATAAAAAGATTTCTGGCAAACTCTCCTTTCTGCCATTGCAAGAGATACTTCTCAGTATTCACATCTTTTTCCTTTTCTGACGGGCAGTACTTGACAATCGGCAACGAGATAGACATATCCATATCCATAACAAATTTCTCAATATACCGGTAGAGCAGAAGAAAACGCACCCATTTCTCAATTGACAAACTTGATATTGCATATGCGTAAGTCCATTTCTTACTTATATCGCATACCACTTCTTCATCAATCGGGGTCGTATCAATGGCAAGAATATCTTCCAAGTTCATGATGCCTCCTGCCTCGGCGTTCGATCCATTGAATAGCACTTGAACGCATCAAAGAAAACAATTCCACCCGGCCAGTCATTTGAAAGAAATTTTATCGTATTAACCAACAGGATTAAAGCTGCAAACTGGTTCGTTAAGAGATGCTGTGGTTCCACCTGATTCAAGACCTCACAGCTCTCCTCGCTCCTTTTTACAGCCCCCTCCTGCAGCACATCCGGAAAATAAGCCGCCCTGTCAGGATACATCTCTACCCCGCCTATCCGCGATCCGATAACGATCTCTCCTGACTGGTATTCATTTGCACTGTCCATGTAGATGCAATGTTCCCTATTCATATAGAAACTGTGCATACTCTGCCTGCACTGATGGTTATCGACACACCCCACCAGAAAAACAAGCGAGTCATCCCTCACAAGCTTTTCTATGTCCTTTTCGCAGTCAATATAACCGTCATAGTAATCTACGGAAAGACCATACGCTTGAGAAAGCATCTCAGCCATGACCTGCGCCTTGTTATACCCTATATCCTGCAGCAAAAAAGCCTGCCTTACCAGATTTTTGTTCTCTACCAGATCACCGTCAACCAGAACTATACGTATTTCATCGTTCCGCAGGCATCTGTTTCCATAAAGATATCTTCCAAGCTCCTTGATATAATGGCTTCCTGTGCCGCCACATCCAACAATGACAATATCACTTTTCATTTGTCTTATCCTCCATTTCAAAAACATCACTCAGCTTCAGCATTTTGTAATTTCCGGCAATGCCGGCACGCAGCTTATGGGTAATTTCCTTCTTGTCAAGATTACCAAATACCATAAACAGACGCGTACCTTTCTCGTCTTTATCATCTATTGACGAAAAAAAGGCATTCATGGTTCCATGACTATGTATATCCATTACCAATACTTTGTCATTTTCCATTTCATGGTTGCGCGTAAAAACAACGCTTGCAGACGTCACTTGCTGTTCCGGATAGTATATTTCATATTCTTCCGTTTCCATGTTAAAAAAAACCTGCGCAGCAGCTTCCTTGCGCGGATTTCTCTTAAAAAAGGCAACAACATCCATCAAAATCCCGTAAGGAATCTTTCTTTCCGTCATCCTGAAATCCACATCAGAACCATCTTCCCTGCAGTCAAAGCAGCCATACGGCATCTGCTCAATTCTGTAAACAAAACCATCACGCCCCGTTACAATAAAAAAACCCTGATTCTTGCGCACATTCATTATCTGCACACCTTTCCGGGAGCCTTTGAGTACCGGAATAGCAAATCCCCTTTCGTCATAATGCATTTCCGTACGCTCTTTTGAAAACTCCGGATAAATGTCTTCTATCACTGTACGGATTTCTTCCAATGTTGCCGACTCTGCATTTTTCAGGTCTTTTTTCTCAACCGTCATTGTAAAGCCGGATCCGCGTACAAGAATAGGCAGACCAATCCGTTCGTTGGCCATCTCCCTTTTAAACTCCAGTACAGGGAACAGAAGGTTTATTTCTGCATTGTAAACGAACATTCCGTTTTCGTACTCCGGATGCTTTTTCCCATAGGCTTTACGGATTTCCGCCAGAGTCACCTGTTCCAGCTCTGCATCTCCAAAATCCGCGCCCGTATATGTTTCCTTTTGGTCCAAATATCCTATCTGGACAGGAAGCGTATACTTCTTGCCCTTAATCTCGGTACCGCCCAGCATATATGGGAACAACAGACTGTTTCTCTCATCATAACAGAAATGACAACCCGCATATTCAGGATACTCTCTCACCCATGCCGCCTTTATTTCTTCAAGCGACACTTTTTCTTTTATTTCCAGTTCATGTTTCCCGACTTTAACGGTTACCGGAAATGTTATGGTCTGATCCTTTTTTACTTCCTGGTACTGAATGTCCAGCTTGACCCAGCAGCCTCCGCTCTGGCAGGTCTTTTCATCTGCATGTCCGTCATCAGCACCGCCGTCTGTCTCCGCAGCTTCTTCCTCAGCGTCCAGTTCGTCATCCTGCTCCTCGTCACCATCTTCATTCTCAGAATCTTCTTCAGGCGCAGCTTCCGCAATGTCTAACGGTTCATCTTCTTCAGTTCGGTCTTTCTCATCATCCGCATCTGTATTTTCCGAAAGCTTTTCCATTGTTTCATGAAGCCTTGTAAATTCATTGCTGAACTTTACAAGACTGAACTGAATCCCGCTCAATTCAGGATACAGCTTACGAAGCTCTGTCTTTATTTCATTTTCGCCCAGAGTCGCTCCTCCATACTGCTCCTTTGTAAGCGTACACTGAATGTATCCGCTTCTGATCCGCACGGGCAATTGATAGCGTCCACCCTGCTTTGCGGGTGTTTTTTCTTTTTTTGCTGTTTTTTCACTGCTTTTTCCTTTTGCACCTTTTTTCCTGTTAGTCAAATCCTCACTGTTGATTCCAAATAATTCTGCTAAACTGCTATTGCTCATGATTATATCCTCCTTTTATTTTTTCCATGTCATTAAATCTTTCAGGCACATTTTCCCTCTCTGCTTTTTTATTGGCATAAGGTATTCATCCGGGAAATTCTGTTTGTTATGGAGCTGCTCAAATAGTTCCCGCAACGGTACACCCTTCACTCCGATACACTTTTCCGACTCATACAGATCCGAGTTACATGGACTCTGTATAAACAACGTCATTACCATTTCCAGTCTTTTTATTTCCAGAATGTCCGGAAATACATTATTTCCCCAGCAAACTCTCCCATCATCGGATACATTTCCAAATGGATATCTGTAAAGCAAACTATTCTCCGTCGGATTCTCATCTTTTAAAACAAAAACCCTCGTATTTTCCAGCCTTCCTTTATCCACATGAAACGAAAACACAAGCGACGGCACACAGACATCGTACTGGGTATTCTCATACTGCATCATCTGCATGCTCGCAGGCAGCACAGTTACGATATCCGCCTTTAATTTATTGTTATTAATACCAACCGCACCGTTGTAATATCCAAACGGGATTTCCCCAATAGGCGCCATATCTACTGTTTCAACAACCGCTCTTTTAAAAGCTTTCAACAGAGAACCTATTTCGACCATTTTGGAGCTTTTTTTCCCTTTCTCATCTGTAAATACAACGTTTGCACAATCGTAACCATGAGAACGGTTAAAATTCTGATTTAAATAAATCGCTATATCCTGCATTACCACATCCTCCTTTTACTCTACAATGCTCTCCGTTGATTATTTTGTAATCAACCAACTTCGATGCATCAAAATAATCTTCGGTACACAAGTCATAAAGACTCAAAATTTCCGGCGTCTCATTAAACAGGTCTGCCATTCCTTCCAGGCTAAGTTCATTAATGACTCTCTTATCTCCTGCCAATACCAAAAACAATGTCCGAAGTCTTTGACTTTTCTCATTAAGCTGACCGATATCCACGGGCTTCAGCTTCGATAATTCCTTCTGAAACCGCTTTGCATCAATAATAATAGCCAAAACTCTTCCTCCTTCTTAGTGAACAAAATTACAATAGTTCAAAACGTAATCAAAACCTAATCCGCCTGCACTCATGGGTTCCATAACAAACCTGTATATCTTTGGATAATTTTCCCTAAGCCGCTGGTATCTGTTCGGCTGTTCTTCCAAATGGCATCCCATAGCGCAGTACATACAGCCTGTCCTCTGCTCGCCCGTATTGTAATAGGCTCCTTTTTCACCGCAGATTTTACCGTACACAGGACATATTCTTAAATTATTCTCCACTACATACCGCAGGATATCCTGCCGCGGCCAGAAACCGAGTGGCTGTGATTTAGGCTTATCTGCATGATACACGTTGCACCCTGTACGGTTATACTGTCTCTGCCTCATAAAACCTTCGTCTTGCGTAATCCCTATGTATGGCACCCGTCCGGTTCTTTTTGAATACTCAGTCAACGGTTTTTCCTTCATGACTATGCAGCAATATTCGCTTATATCAAACGGTGCATCTATAAGGAATTTCCAGCATTCTGACAGCTTACCAAGTTTCCCCCGTTCATCTCCATGCAGAAGATAATTCCGGTAGCGCTCCGACAGATTTCCATGCCTTAGCTTTCGTATCTTTGCAGCGACCTCCTTGCTGATCAGCGGATAGCCATAAGTGAGCAGGACATCCTTAAAATTCATTTCCGGATACAGGATTTCCACATCATAAAAACTGCGGACAAACTCCCGTATCTGAGGGAATTCCAAGCCCGTATCCACAAAAACCTTTGGTATGGACCGGTCCAGAACCCGCTCCACCATATGTACCAGCACTGTTGAATCCAGACCGCCGGAAAAACTGATATACACATCTCCGCCATAATACTCATACCATTCCCGTATCCGTGTAGCAGAGAGCCTCAGCTTTATCTCATATGGCAAATATTTCCGCTGACTGAACTCCCAATCCTGTAATTTCAAATCTTTGTCCATGATATACATTTTCTTACACCTTTTTTCTAGCTAAAAAGCTGAAATCAATCTCCTTTTGCAAAAATAAAAGAATGTAAATACCTACTTCATAAATAAACAGGTTCACCCTGTTGTCATGATAGTCTCGTATCCACATTCCTGCTATCCGGGCCGCATCTTCCATGCTGCCCACGATTTTCCCTTGCTCCAGCCGGCATCCTTTCATTGTTATTTTCTCTGCAACGTCAAACCCGGCAAATTTCGTATTCATTTGTTCGCGGTAATACTTCAGCACTTCCTCCGCTTCGCTTAAATTTTCAAGCAATATCACTGCTTC
This sequence comes from uncultured Bacteroides sp., assembly GCA_964600805.1. Taxonomy (GTDB): domain Bacteria; phylum Bacillota; class Clostridia; order Lachnospirales; family Lachnospiraceae; genus UBA3282. Next base: position 18,127 of record CAZRKN010000026.1, read on the forward strand.
CAGTTCATCAACGCAGAGCCCGTCTTCTACATCCTCCGCCAGCTGCATAGCCGCAATCAAATACAGCACATAGAGCGCATAAGCGTAATGATAGTTGACATAGACATCAAATGGCTCTATCCCATGCTTTCTAAAAAACTGACTTCCTTTCATCATGCTGCGCCTTTCTTGTCAAATGAAACAAATTCCAGCTGCATACTCCCACGGTATTCTTTGCGTATTCCGCGAAAAGTCATTTCATTCAGTTTTTTACCAATCTGAAATTTTTCACCGTATGCTTTCTGAAGATCATCCCACTGCTTTTTCCAGATGAAAAGCTCAAGAGTTTCCCCATCACAACATACTTTTGCTTTGACACCGCCTTTCGGCAAGGCTTTAAAAGGCTCCATGACAGTCACTTTCACAACCACTTCTTTCTGTGATTCCCGGTTGGACTGCTGGGATCCGGTTGCTGCTTTTCCTTTCATGCCAATCCCGAACCTTTTTGCACATCGTTTAAAAACGTCCTGCACTGCAGAGTCAACCGAATTTGCAACAGATGTCGGGCGTGTTGATTCTTTAGGATAGATGACATCTGCCGCCCCACCAGTACTGCGTACAATGGGTACATGCTCATCATCATAAATACTGAGCTTTCCACTTGCAATACAACTTTCAAATCCATCAGCTCCGAAACTGCACACCTGAACGGGGGCTATGAGTTCAAAGTCCCAATTTCCCATACCAACCACGTCATTCAGGCGCTCTTCAATCTTTTCAACCGGAATGTACGCCATTTTTGTCGACGGATGCTCTTTTACCACATCCGAAGGAAATTCCGCCTGAAGCTTTTCCCATACTTCCCGTATGGGCATTCCATTTACTGTTCTTTCTTTCAAGATTATCCTCCTTTTATATAATTTTTCATAAAAAAAGCGCCTACAGTAATCTGTAGACGCAATATTTTTATGACGCACCCTTATCATACACAAAAAGACCTGTTCCCAGGAATTTGATCTCTCTGTCAGCATACGCTGGCTATGTGAATAATAAAGAATGTTTAGGATATTATATTATATAAAGCCTTACTTGTCAAAAATATCTTATAAAGGTAATATAAGTTTTCTAATAGTTATCAATTATTCAACACTCATTCAACGCAAACTTAATAAGTATCACAAAACTAAAATAACTCAGTTATCCATTTGAATATAGAAGTCATAGAGGGTCGTAATTTCAGTCAGGGGCGCACCATTATTCCATACATATTAATTTCCAGATTTTACTTAGACATCATTTATGAAAGTAATAGATTTCTTGTCAAGCCGTTGCTGTATCAACGAAGCATTAGTAAAGAATACTAGATATAGTTGATTCTATACCGCGGCAAAGACAAAATATAGGAAATAAATATCTCATTTATGTCCAAAAGATTGCCTAATTATATCCAGCTTCTTCTTACCTCAAAAATATTTAAATTCGAATACCACCACCCATTGTTTACTAAAAATTCATCTGTATAATACAATAACACATCTTCTAATAGTATACCTAATTTCAATTTTTTTTAAAAATAAAAAAAAACTCCTTTTCTATATATTTATCATTTTTTAATGCTTCAAAATAATCAAACTTAAATTCAAATGCTTCTACCGATTTCTTGCTAAGCGAAAACTCATATAACTGAGATTCAGCATCAAAATAATTTTTAAATTCATGATCTGTAAGGGATTTTACTTCATTTGAAATACACCGAGAAATAAAGGTACTTGGATGTTGATACTTATCTTCAAATTTCTTTGTCTCTCGTTTTAGTGTAGTTTCCATTATGAGTTGTTCAAAGTCTTGATACCACTTTTGGTATAATTCATACAATCCATATGTTTTAATTAAATAATTTAAACAACACGGAAATATTTTATATGAATTAGATATATACATGATAAACAAACCTAAAGAAACATTATCATTCCTTACCTCGGATGAAAAAGTATAAAATTGTGAAAACACCTTAGGATACGACAAAATTAGTTCTTGAACCGCCTTTTCTACAAGACAAGGATGATAAATCCCTATACTAATTCCTTTTTCATCAAATACTAATTGCTCCTTTACTTTCATTAGTTCCTCTGTTTGAGGCAATGGAATAAACATATGTAATTGAATATCAAATATTCCATGAAAATAAAAATAAGAAATCAAATCCAATGTTTCTTTCAAATGTTCTACTTTTTCTTCAGGGAAGCCGTAAATAAAAGAAGCTATAACCTCTATCCCACTTTGATGTAAACACACAATATTATGTTTTACCTTTTCTATATCTAAATTCTTATGTATCAAATGCTGTATTAACGGAGAACCTGATTCAATACCAACATACATCTTTGTACATTTTGCTTTTCTCATAAGAGCAATAATCTCGTCATCTAAAATATCAATTCTTGAAGAGCATGTCCATGTATATGGCAATTTTTCTTCAATGATTCGATTGCAAAAAGACATAATATATTCTCTGTTTTGAGTAAACATATCATGCTCAAAATTAAACTCTAAAATATGATATTTTTCATGAAAATATTTCATTTCAAAAATCAATTCATCTATTGATTTAATTCTAAAGCAACGTCCCCAAAATAACGAAGTGGAGCAAAACGTACAACTAAATGGACATCCTCTCCCTACTTCTATACTCATAGAACCCTTAAATAGTTTTTCGAATGGCTGGTAATTAGTTACCGTATGTTTTGAAAGATCATAACTCGTTATCATCGGTGACAAAGGATTACATTTTATTTCTCCTTCATCTCGGTATACAAGATTAGGAACTTTTCTAATCTCATGAATCTTGCCTTCTATCACTGCTTTTACAAGAGAGTTTATTACTCGTTCACCTTCTCCAACACAAATGTAATCAACAAAAGAAAAACTCTCTAAACTATCTATTGCCGTCAATGAAGCTTGTGGCCCTCCAAATAATATAATAACTTTTTCATCCTTCTCTTTTAAACATTTTGCAAGAAGAACGGATAAGGGATATGAATCACAAATTGTATATAACCCTATCACTTTAGGTTGAAACTTTATAATATAATCTGCACAATTACATAAGGTTTCCTCCATACTTTGAGATAATATCAAAATACCTTTTGACCATAGAAAATCAAAATTAACTATTTCTACAGTATAATTTTTCTCCAGTACTTGCCTAAGAGAAAGTAATCCAATCTGAGGTTTAATCCCTACATTGCTATAACTTAAACTATCAACCAAAACAACATCTGCATTCATAATATATCTTCCCATTATCAAACATGAAAGGCAAAAGATGTACTCCTTCCACATCTATTAGAATGTTCCTAAAATAGATAGACCATTCAAATATTATATTTTCAAGCGTTTCTGATACAAAATAAAACACCCTCTACTAGTATCTGTATCCTTAAGTCATATTTTTCCTGAAAAATTATTAATGTTTAGAAATGGGTTATTTATAACCATTTTCCAATCCAATACTTCGTCGATATGCCACTGGTCCCTTCTTTTGCATTATTCTCACCCGTTCTTCAACTTTCAAAATATCTTCCATACAAATCAAAGGATGTGACTGAAAGAAATATTCACTATTACCATACCATAAAATCTGATCAAATATATCTTTCTCTAAATCAATATTGTATTCCTTCCTCTCTTTCCATAAATCTGATGGTAAAAATAGCAACCAATTCAAATTACATACAATCTGGTATTTTGAACTAATTTTTTCTATCGTGTCCAGAGTCTGGTTAACCATATCCATAGTTTCCCAAGGAAATCCAATAATAAACGACAAAAAACAATGATGCTCAAATTTATATTCTTTGATAATTTTCAATCCTTCGTATAATTGTTCTACTGTAAGCCCTTTGCGTATTCTTTTTAACCCCTCATTGTAACCGCATTCAACACCAATTTGCATTGAATAAATCATTTCAGACGGAATATTCTGTAATATATTATTCCTTATAATATCTGAAATTCTTGCTTCAATAAAAAATTTATGGCTGCTTCCATATAATTGCTTCAGTCTAGTAAAAATATTAATTGCTCTCTCGCCATCTGCAGTAAAACAATCATCTACATATAAAATATGCGAATCCCTAATAATATTATTTTGAAACTTCATCGCATGTTTTGTACGTTCAATTACAGTAATTTCATCCAATCCTCGCCAATTATGCCTATGCGGAATTGAACAAAAAGCACAACTATAATAACAACCTCTTGAAGATTCTACCGGCATTTGCGTGTATGGATTGTTTTCTGGAAGCAATTCATAACTCGGTAAAGGAGTTGCCTTCATCTCTTCAATTGTTAGTGGCTCCTCATCTTCATTCGAAAAAACACATCCATCCATTTTATATGTAATTCCCTTTACCGTGCATAATGCTTTCCCTTTTTCCAGAGCATCACACAAATTCACTATAATCTTTTCCCCTTCACCTCGCATAACAACCTGTGCTTTTGATACATACAATACATGCTCAGCAAAGATAGTGGCATGTAATCCACCTAAAGCTATATATAAATCCGGAAATCTTTCTCCTGCAATATCGACAATAATTTTACTATTAGACCAATTAAAGGAATTCACAGAAAAAGCAATTAAATCCGTTTCGTTCTTAATAATCTGTTTCATTACATACTCTGCACAAAGTTCATCAATATTTTCATTGCCTTGAAATTGTAAGAACTCACATGGATCAACAACATTAACTATATGATTTTCTTGTTTTAATACAGCTGCTAACAAATATAATGCTAGTGGTGCAATTTCAACAGCCTCAAATGTTACACGATTTACTTTTTGCGGCAATGCTACTAATATAATTTTCATTATTAATACCCCTATCTATTTTTGTTCAATTTCATTCCGAAAAAAATCCCTATAACTATTTCAATAATTATTATTCCTCCAATTGTAATCCTCAAACCATAAAAACACAACGCAATATATAGTTGACATGTAATAAATATTATCTGCATAAACATATTTGTATAATCGATCAGTATCTGCTCAACATTTTTAAACCATTTATAACCCACATATCGCAAAATATTTTTCCCACTAATTAAAAAAAAGAGTGCAATTAAAGGAAGCAGAAAAATATAATTCTTACTCACTATAGAGGTCGGAACAGTTCCTTGCCATTGAATCGCAATTTCACTATCTAATATAAAATACAAAACAACTCCTAAAATTACGTGCGTGCCAGCGATAATTGCACTGGCAAAATCATATTTAGTCCATTCTTTCTTCATTATATTCATCCTTTCTACTATTTGATATCCAACTTTCTAAACCTATAATATCCTATTAGCAAAATTACTCCACTCCAAATAACAGATGATACTAGCGCTGTTACATAATCAGTTTTTTTCGCCATTGTTCCGCCTATAAGGTTTATTTTACCTATTGGCATAAAATTTAATATTTTCTCCAAAACAGGAAGTTCCGTTGATAATCCAATAAGTATTTCACTTCCTACACCAACCACAAGCATATTTATTATAAGAGAAATACTTTTAGATTCAACTATAAAATCTAATAATATACAAAATGCCAATATGAAAAAATTAATAAACAAAAAAATTAAAACATCTCGCACAATATATATAATTGAAGCGTCGTTCCCCCAGCCCCTCAAACATGTTGTACCAACACTAGATACAATTGGATATACTAGTATCAAAACCGCACAAAAACATACACATATTATTACTTTAGATAAATATATATCTCTTCTTGAAAATCCACTTTCAATCATTGATGTTATAGTCCGATTCGTAAACTCCTTGCCGATATGAAAATGTATGAAAATAGTGCACAAAATAATACTAACACTAATGTTACTTAACGAGCTAACTAATATATTGCTTCCAGTATTCACTATCTGAGGATGACTGCCCGCAAGCATCTGATTTAATCCTATCGTTATTATAGCTAAAACTGTCGCACCGCCAATAAGATAAAGAAAAAACTTTTGTTTTATTATCTTATAAATTTCACTACCAATTATGCTTCTCATCATACACCTCCACTCCTAACCAAGCTTGATATAAATCTTCTAAATTTTCATTCTTTCCACCTATTTCAATTTCTTCTCTTGTAATTATTTTCTTGATTTCCCCGTTATTAATTAATATATAATCAGACGCAATTTTGTCTATTTCACTTAAAATATGACTAGATATAAGAACTGTTATATTTTTCTCTTTTACCACTTTTTGTAAATACTTTCGTAATCGCACAACTATAATAGGATCCAAACCATTTAATGGTTCATCTAACACCAATAGTTGTGGTTCTCCCAACAATGCCAATGCAATTCCAATTTTTTGTTTTGTACCCATCGAACAGTTTTTTACTTTTTTTGAGATATCATTCAATTCAAGCAAATCCATAATATCTTTTAATGATTCGGTAAGATCAATATTCTTTAAATTTTTTATGATATTTAAGTTTTCTTCCACTGTCAAATTGGGATATAATGCTGGAGTTTCAATCAAGCAGCCAATTTTTTTTCTAACAACGCTGTCAAGTTGAATGTTTCCACTATCCGGAAATACAAGCCCTACAATTATTCTCATAAGTGTTGTCTTTCCTGCACCATTCTGACCAATTAACCCATAAATTTTCCCACGTTGCAAAGATAACGATATCCCTTTTAAAACACAATTTCTCCCATAATTCTTTCTAATATCTGACAAGATTAATATGCCTTCGGTCTCATACATAATATAATTCCTTTCCTAATATTAGCTCTCTTTGACTTTGATAACATACAATAAAGCTATTGCCAAAACTGTGCCCTATAATCATATCAATCGTCTTTATAACTGTATAATTAATAGTAGAAAACTCATATGAAAGATTCTCACATTAATAATATAAGCGAGAATCTTTCATAATCATGCATTCATAATACACAATGCGAATTTGGTTAGATGCAGAAAGTAACAACTACAGTATCTGCTGCAACCGCACCATTTACATATGTTACATAATAAGTTTCCCAAATCCACTCAACACCATATGTAGCCGCCGGATTATCCCCATCAAGTCCAAGAATTTCTGGTGGTTCGTATAATGCATTATTCATATCTGCCATGATTTTCCCTCCTTTCACCTTAATTTATCTCATCCAATATTTCTCACTAAGACACACTTCCTTATATGTTAATAAAAGATGAAATCTATTTCGCCATTTTATTATACAAAACATGCATGTCATCCAAATCTTCTTCTAACATATCTATATATATATCATTCATAAATGTCTCTGGTAACTTCTCATTTAATGTACCCATATCATCAATACACTTAATGAAAGACGCCATATACTGCGGAATCTTTTTCTTCCATATGGATTGCAACCCTCCAACCCAATATTGCTTGAATGAATGTTTTCTAATATTTCCAACAACCAATGGAAGATATGGACTAACCACAATATCGCCGTTTGACCTAATACTTGTATAATACATAGGTAAATCCTCTAAGTAAGGGAAACGTATTAAATGATCAATCGGATCTCCCCACACAACCTTAACCTTTGGATCATTATGATTGATTTTATTCACCGTATATACCAATCTACGATATTGTTCTTCCGTTGGACAAATTTCTTCCATATTTTTATTCCCTCTTCCAAGAGGCATAAGTGGTTGCAATCTCAACTCCATCTTGTTTTTATAAATAAGCGACTCCAGATAACTATGCAATTCTTCCAATTCTTCAACATTAAAAGATGTTGGGGCAAACGAAACAGAAATTTCCATATCATATTTTCTAACAATATCTAGGGCCTTTATTACCTTTTCAAAAACACCTTGTTGATTTCTTAATCGATCATGCGTTTCAGCGCGACAACCATCAATACTAAATTGAATGCTTTTAATACCCGAAAAGTATAAATTCCGTATTACATCTTCTGATGCCAATATCCCATTTGATACAAGAGCAGTACGTATCCCACTATTCGAAAGCATTCTGGCACAGTCACAGATAAGTTCTTTTCTTAACAAGGTTTCTCCACCACAAAAACATAAATTCAATAATTTCATAGGCATTAAGGATATAACAAAATCTTTCACCTCATCATCTGATAATTCATCATTCATTACATTGTTTTCTCCACTTTTATTATAACAATGCAAACATCTTAGATTGCATTTATTTGTAATATCCAACGATAACTGATATGGACCAACTGTATATTTCGCACCTTTATTCATCCCTGTCAACTCCTTCAAAAAAGTAATCAAAATATATTAAATCGCTACCGCTACCATACTCGTTCTTTAAAGCTGCCGTTTTAATAAATCCACAGTTTTCATAGGAAGCGTAATCCATCGGCGTTTCATCACTACTAATTACTTTTAGTCTTAATTTACTCAAATCAAACAAAGAATTTTCCTTTAATATCTTCTCCATCCCCAAAAGAACCGCTTCAACCATACTATCCGGCACAATTAATGTTGTTATTTCAACTATGTCGGTATCTGGATGGTTATTACCCACCGAAATAACTCCCACAATTTCTCTTTCTTTATTTTTTAAAATAAAAAAATCTTCTTTAAAGAAAAATAATTTACTTCTCACCGATGTCTCTTTCTGATATTCATTTAATCCTTTGAACTTATTATTAGGACAATTATATAAGTAATAACCAGAGTACCCCACATACTTCTCATATGTTTCAACAATAGCCCTAATCTCATTTTCTTTTGCCCATGTTAACGTATATCCATTTTCTAACCCAATCTCTGCACTTAGCATAAATGGTGAACCTCCCTTTCCCCATGATATTAACCATATTTTATCGAACACGCATAATGTAGTAATGATATCTTTCAAGAAATTTGCATTGCTATTCATGTAAGCATACCGCTCCTTGTATTCCTCTTCAATTTCCAATATGCTTTTTTTACCATTGCACAGTTGCAATATTTCCCATGCTGAGCAATTCATCATTAATTCTTGCGTTTTACCATTTTTAACAGCAAATGAAATATAATTACCCTCCTCACGTCTAAAATAATATAGCTGTTCTTCATCGAACTTCGGAACACTATCTAATAACATTTTTTTATCTAGCGTTCCTAGATTATCAATAAACATGACCCAACCTCCTTTTTTACATTAATATAATAAATCAATTCATATTCTTTATTACCAATTATAAATTGATTATATTTAAATTTGCGGTGTTCTCATATAAATGCTCTTCATGAGTAGTTATAAGAACGATTTTATCATTTATACGTTGCAAAACATCAACAACTTCCTTTTTTGTATCAGCATCCAGATCTGAAGTAGGCTCATCTAAAATCAACAAATCTGCATCTTTCAAAAAAACCGGCAACAGATGAATTCGTTGAGCTTCACCACCAGATAAGCTACTAAGATTACATTTTAAGAAATTATGTATATGAAATTTCTTGCTTAGATATAATCTATCTAATCCCCTGTTGTAAATCTTTTCTTCTAGTTCTAACAAATCGCTTCCTATATATTCTGACAACATTTGTTCAACTGTTTCATCCATGCTTCTCTGGTTTTGAATGTATATTGCAATTTTATTTTTCCTCAAGTCATTAACATCTATGTCCCTTAAATTGTATGAATTAAATTTAACATTACTATCTCCTGATCCAATCAACAAACCGCAGATGATATACAACAACGTTGTCTTCCCCTTCCCGTTTAAACCAAGAATTATATTTACACCTTTTTTTATTTGAAGATTCACATCTTCAATTACTAATTTGTTGCCGTATGAAAATTTAATATGTTCAATATTAAGATATTCTATTTTTTCTTTAACTTGAATAGCTCCACATTGTTCCTTCCTCAAATTAAGCACTTCTAATATACGCATATAAGAATTGTTTGCATCTTGGTAAGCTTGTCCAAAAAAAAAGAAGAATTTCAAACTTTGAATTAACATACCAAAATACACAGCCACAATAGTATATGTACCTATAGTTAAATTACCATATAAAATCTGAAACCCTGCTACCACTAAAGCTATAACTCGAAAAAAAAGGGAAATGTCACTTTCTAAGCAATTATAAAATGAGGACCATCTATTATAATTCATAAAATCCTTTAAATACTTTTTGAAATTATCTCTCCTTCTTCTCTCATTCTCCTCATAATGCTCCCAAAGCTTAATATTTTTGACAAACTCATATTGTTCATTCATCATCTTATAAAATTTGGTTTGTGTATTTTTAAGTTGTAGTCCCTTTTCATAAAGTGGTTTTTTCATTCGTATATAACTAAATACATAAACTGGAATAAGTATTATTGTTAAAACAAACAATGGAATGCTTATTTTACCTATCACAACCATCACAAAAAATATTGTAATCATTTGAAATAACGCATTTATTATATTTTCAAAAAAAAATGTCCACAAAATATTAACATCTGTATGTACCCTTTGATGAAGATATGTAGGGTTAAATTTACTGCTTTGCAAGTAATCAGAACATTGTATATGATAAACTATATCATTAAACATTTCGAACATAAGCTTTGATTTAATATCTGCTTTATAAACCCTAAATAAATAAGTTAAAACGGACGAAACTATACCAAGTATAATTATAGCTACTCCAAATCGGATAATATTCTTTTCACTTGGTGCAAGTATTAACATATCAAAAAAATAACCATTTAAATATGGAAGCAGGAGAGATAATGAGAACGTTAAAAAGTTGGCAAAAATTATTATTACAAACACTTTCTTATTTATTCTAAAATATCCAAAGATATATCTTAATAACGACACTTTTTTCTCCTACTACAGTAATAGTTATGATTAATGCTTTCTACAGCTAAATAAATTACCCATATTATATTTTTTTTTAGAGTTCTACACAAGTTATTTGAAACAATGTACAACTTTTTGTCCCCATGTAGAGTAGAAGAAACAAACTCACAATCTTTTTATCATTTTCGCACACTATAAAATATCACTTATATCTTGCCAGTTATAACTTTCATGTGATAAAATACCCTTGTTATTATTAGCATTTAGCTCCTTTTGGACAAAATACAGATCAAATCCCTGGCGACAGGTTATTTAAGCTGCAGATTCTGCGGCTTTTTATTTTGAACAGAAAGGAGAACTTAAACAAATGCAAAACACACAAAATTTTAAAGATACACTGATTAAGGAAGCCGGCCTGCTTTCCCTGACGAAAAGCGACTGCGACCTCTTCATTCTCGCCCAGGCAAATACATTAACCTACCAACAATTATCAACTTCCGGACTTCACGGCATTTCCTCCACCGGAGGGCGACTGAGCCTGAAAAAGCTCACAGAGCAAGGATATATAACGGGTAAGACCCTGCCAAATACTAACCGCGTAAGGTATTTCATCCTGACTGCCAAAGGAAAAACACGTCTGGAAAAGATTTTTAGCAGCACTTTTCTATGTATAAAGCAGATTGATCTTGAGCGCAGACCCCCGACAAGCCAGCAGCAGCTCCCTCACCGCATCCATACCAATGATTTATACTTTACTTATCTCTCCTGCCCATACCTTGAAAATCTCCCCATTTGGCAACTGGAGGCGCGCTATCAGGCAACATCGGAAAAACAGCAGACTCCCCGCTGTGACGGGCTGCTTGAGACAGGATACGGCAATTACTACATAGAACTGGATAACCGTACACAGGGAGATGCCGCATTAGAAAATAAGCTGTCACAATATATGGATTCGGATCTGTTTCTTGGCGGGAATGCAATGAAAAACGCCCTTGTTTTCACATTGAACACGGAAGTAAAATCGCCACCAATAAAGAAACCACCCTATTCCGTATACCGTATCTTGCTAAAGGCAATCCGCATATGGCAGGCTCTGGAGGCTGAACAGGATAAAACAATACATTTTACGGCATTCTGCGACATTATGGAGAATGGCAGCTATCCTTATTTATCTCTGCTGTCAGGAAACGACAAAATGATTTTAAGGAATCTGTGCAGGCAATATCCCGATATTTCATTAAACGATGCGGTCCTTATGAAAAAAGAATTTCTATATGATACATCCCTTCAGGACGAGCGCACTTCCAATCAGGACGCGCTTTTTTTGAAACGTCTGAAGCAGAAATTTTACAGCATACTGGATAACCGCCACTACGCCACTTTGCATTACCGCATTAGACAGGGTATGCGTTTGTATGCCATTCCAAACCACCGGCTAGCAGATAACATACCTTTTCTTTTTCAGGAAGAATATCGCTTACAGCTATGGTTTCCGCAAATCCTATTCCATATGGGACTACAGAACTTAGCGGCATGGAAATACAATTTTTCCCGATACCTGTCTGATACAGGGGAGCTTCGGTTCTTTTTTTATAACACTTTTGAAAATACGGATTCTTCCCAATCCGTAATCATATTCGAGGATATTGTTCATGACCTTGGTGGACGCGAACGCGTCCGTTTTTTTTTACGAAAACACCGGAAGGTACTGGACTGCCTGTTTATATTGCTGGTTTCAGACCGAAAGGATGCAGTCCAGTTTATGTCTGAGATGTCCAATATCCTTCAGAGGCCGGAAAACGCCTGTGTGCATATCTGTTTTCTGGACAAAAAGGCAGACCTGTACCAAACACCTGCCTTGCAAAACGCCTATTTTAAAAAGGAAAACCTTTGGCTGCCTGCCATGATTGATTTTGATGACTTTACCGGGCAGTTATCCCTTACAGAAAGGAGCGAACTATATTGAGCAAAATGTCTTCCCTTACAAGTTATATTCAAAGTATCAGAGAACAGGCCACGGAGAATTTAAAGGGAAACCGCGCTATGCTGCCTGTTAATGCCGGATACCTGATCTTATTCCTGCATATGCTGCATTTTATTTTCAGGTTTTTTGTTTCCCTTTACAGACTGGATTACAGTTTTATCCCCCTGCACCCGGTATACCTTGTATTCTGGATGGTCGCTCCGATACTGCTTTATCTCTATGGCACAAAGTATTCTTTTTATAACTTTCATCAGATAAAGTTGCTCTGCCTGGGAAGCGTGCTATCCTCCGCTTTCCTGATTCTGCTCTCACTGATTTACTGCGGATTGTCCCGTATTTTTCTTCCGGCAATCTTACGTCTTCCTGTGGATGAAGCTTTTACAAAAAATATGGTATTACTGCTTGGACGTATTGTAACGCAGCTGCCTCTTATACCTATCGGACTCCTCTTATCAAAGGGGGTCTTTTTTGCCCTCCGGGATCCATCATGCCGTAAACAAGTATTGGCACACATTCCATAGAGCCGGAATCTCAGAAAAAAAATGAGATTGCCTATAACATGAATATTGTTCGGGACATAAACACCGGGAAAAACATTACTGTATACGCAAAAGACCGTTTCCTGCACACACTGATTGACGGAACTTCCGGCACCGGAAAAACGTCCTCCACAATTCTGCCCGCTATCCGGGATGACTTAAATATGCGGTGCAAAGCAGAGGATATGCAGAAATTCCATGTTAAGCAACTGGAATCTGCCGGTCTTATCACATACTCTCCTCCCGCCAATACACGCAGCTTTTCCGTCAACGATTGCATTCCTATTGTAAAACAGCCGGAAGATATATCACCCACAGACATTGAACACAAACTTAAGGATATACAGGAGAAGCTGGAAAATATCCGCCTGAATTATCCCATTTGCGGCCTTACCGTGCTTGCTCCGGATGATTCCTTAACAGACGATGTATGCCGTCTGTGTGATGCGCGCGGCATCCCATACAACCGGATAGATGCAGTCCGCGATGCAGACGGAAAGCACAAAAAGAACACTATTGGTCTAAATCCATTTTATATCCCTACACATATGGAAGATGAAGCGAAAAACCAAATGATTGTAAAGAGAGCCGTCATTTTTTCCGATGTCATGCAGGCAATAACGGATTTAAAGGGAAAAGCAGATTCTTACTTTACCGGCCTAAACCGACAGATGATTGCCAATCTTGCCATTCTGGTGATGGCAACCGTACCCATATTGCGAAGGCGCCAGGCCACGCCTACGGATTTACAGGCAATCATCAACAATTTTAATTTACTAACGGAGTATGTCGATAAACTGGAAGAACTGGACCGTAGCACAAAACAATACGCCTTTATTATCCAGTACATACGTGAAGACCTTCTCGGAAAAGGCAGGGATAAGATGGAGGATCAAAGCCGCGGTACCCGGAACATTATAAATGAGTTCCTGCTGATGCCTGCCAACAGGGAGATTTTCTGTTCACAGAACAGCATTGATTTCGACCGGGCATTAGCCAATGGTGAAGTTACGGTATGTAACTACAATCTTGCCAGCGGCGACACGGATGCCGTTGCATTCGGACTGTTCTTTCTGCTTTCCTTCAACAATGCTGTATTATCCCGCCCGGGAACGGAATTTACACGAGTCCCGCATTTTTTCTATGTAGACGAGCTTCCCGTGCTGATCCATCCTTCACTCGAGAAAAATTTCTCACTGTTCCGTAAGTTCCGGGTCGCAATGACTGTTGCAATCCAGACATTAGATCAGATGGAAAAGAACGAAATCACCAAATATTTGAAAGGCGTCATTCTTGGGTGCGCCCATATCATTGTATTCGGGCGGTCCTCCCTTTCTGATATGGAGATTTTCTCTGCCCTGGCAGGCGTGCATGATGTGGCAGAAGTACAGCAGTCAACAACAGAGACTGCCATCACTGACAGCTCGCCGCATTATTCATTTTCCAGCCGGGAAATGATGACACAGAAAAATTTCCTTGAGGAAATAGACATCCGAATGAAGGATTTCCAGGAAGTTACCTTCTTTACAACCAGAAACGGGCGTCCTCTTCCCGCTTTACATGGAATTGTGGAATTCTTAAAACCCACTGACTGGGAGAACATAAAAAGAGACAATATTATCCTTTATCCGGTTACTGTCAATACGGACAGCCCTATTCCGGATGATCTTGATATTCCTGACGATATCATACCCACTCAGGAGCAGGAAACAAGCTATAGCTTCCTTCCCGGAACGCCATTAAGTTATTTCCAGAGCGCAGTCAGAAAGCCCATATCGGACAATTCTGGGAATACCCACCAAACACCCATAGATTCTCTGCCTGATGGCAGCGAAAATATTGATGATATTCTATAAAATACAAGGAGAACTTATGAATCATAAAGAAATAACAGAAACGGAACCTTTTGCTGCCAAGACACCTTTCCATATGAACCCCGGGTGGGAGCTTATGCTTGAAAACAGCAACAAAAACTGCAGCCACTCTGAGATAGCGCTTTTACTGCAAAAGCGGATTATCAATCTTATTGACATTGAAATAATGAAGATTTTGGCCTTTTATCCATACACAAACACCAATAATATAGCTTTTCTGCTTAACCACACACTACATCAGGGCTATCAGAAGCCCTCATACCTAAACAACCTGAATAAACTGAAAAAAGCCGGAATTATTTTACGCTATGCCTTTACAGATACATCAAAACAAACAGACGAAGCGGCGGCTACAGCCTCTCCGCTCCGCCTGTACTGTTTATCCCAGGCAGCGCATACATATATGGCATCCATCACCCCGGACTGCCATCAGGCGGCTACTGCATCCATTTCCACCGTACGCAAGTTGGAGCTTGCATCGTTAAACCAGTTCCTGATACGGTTCCAGCAGCATTACAGCACCTGCATTGACTCATTACAATACTTAAAAGGCACAAAAATCGGCTCTACTCCTTTTACCATCGATGCCGCTCTTTGCTGCGATGCAACACATCCCGTTTTCAAAGAAAAAGAGCATATCTGGCTTTTCGTGTTCTCCTGCAGGGAGTACGGGAACTGGGTAAAAAACAGCCTTACCCGGCTTAAAATGCTGCACATCTGGCTCCAAAGGCACTCTGATGAATACTTTGCGCCATTCGTTATCTACCTGACGGAAAATCTGTCAATGGCACTGACATTATACTCTCACATACAGAACGTGCCACTATTAGAAAGCTTTCCCGTATATTTTTGTCCGGACAGCCTGCTGACATCCTCCCCGCCCCTAGATTCAATATATTCATGCGAACTGGAAGAAGACGGACATTTGACGGCAATACGGCATTCTATCTCATTTTAAATAAAATAGCAATGATAGCCTTCTATGCAAGAAATCGGGTAGGCATCACAACTTCTTATGTATGAAGTCTTAACATCATGCAATAGATTAAAGATTATCTGTTTTCTATATACCTAGGCAATTAGGATACACTTGCACAACAGTTGGTTTATTATAAAAATTGCACTGCAAAACAAAAGCCACAAGCATTGATTGCCCGTGGCTTTTGCAGAATTTTTTTCACCATTATTTCTATAAGCACTATTTTACATTAAGCCTCTTCTATTATATGATAAATTAATTTCTGATATGAGCAAAAAAAACCATTCGGCTCGTATAGTTTTCCACTCATTTTATAATTAACAAATAAACACCTTCCACTGATGCAATATTCAAAATATTTGCACCCTGAACAAGCTTTACGATCTTCTTCATTAATATGGTATTTTGGAATTATGTATTCATCAAGCTCCGTAATATTCCCTATTTTGAATTGAGGAAATTCGACAGAAAAGGTACACGGAAATATATTGCCATGTACGTCAATAGAAAACTCATGGCATCCCCCTGTGCAATCTCCACATTTTTTTATCTCAACATCAAATAGACTAAGTTTTACACCTTTAGGCTCTAGTTGTTCCGTATTCAATTTCTTTGCTTCAAGCAGTACATTTTTTAGTATTTCTATATCCTCTTCGCTCCATCTGTAATCAAAAAAATCGGGAATAGCTTTAATTATTCTAAATCCAATTTTATATAGATAATCAATGTTGCTTACCAAATCTCTATATGTTTGCGAATTGAATGTCATGCGAGCCATAATATGGGGGAACTTTTGTAAAGTATATTCAAGATTGCTTTTTATTATTTCCCATGATCCTTCACCACTATAAAGCTTTCTTTCCCTGTTATGTATATCAGGAACCCCATCAACACTTAGAGAAATGCTAAAATTGTTCTTTTTTAGAAAATCTACATTATCCTTTGTTAACAATGTTCCATTTGTTGTAATTATATATTTCTTATCTACAGTTATTTCGTCCTCAATTTTGGTAATAATATTTTCAATAAATTCTCTCCTAAGTAATGGTTCACCTCCAAAAAAATTAATTATTACCATATTATCATTATTAGCATGTATCATTTTATTAATGAAAGCTGGAATATAATCTATATAACAATTATCCATATCTCTCTGTTCTGATTTGTCCACATAACAATAGCTGCATCGTAAATTACATTTAGTAGTGACATACAAATTTATTAACATCTGTCCATTCTCCTTATTCTTCGTCTTGTAATGAAATAACTTTAGTCGCATATTTTTGCATTTTTATATCGTGCGAGATAATTATAGTGATA
Organism: uncultured Bacteroides sp.; assembly: GCA_964600805.1. GTDB lineage: Bacteria > Bacillota > Clostridia > Lachnospirales > Lachnospiraceae > UBA3282. Next base: position 35,622 of record CAZRKN010000026.1, read on the forward strand.
ATATTTGAAAAGTAATTTTCTACTAAGTTAAATACCATTTTTTGGGCTTTCTCATCCAAATTATTATTGATTTCGTCTAAAATTAAAATATCAGGTTTGCGGATTATTGCTCTTGCAATAGCAATTCTTTGAATTTGACCGCCCGATAAATTTTTTCCATTTTCTGTTATAAGAAAATTATATTTATTCGCCCATATCAAGGTTTCTCTCAAATCGCAAATATCAATCACAAAATTCAAAAAATCTTCTGTTATATTCGATACTCCAATAGTAATGTTATCTTCTATTGTTCCTGGGAAAAGTAATATTTTTTGAGATACTATTCCTATTTTCTGGCGAAGGTTCTTTATGTTGCATGTTTTCAATTCGTTATTATTAAAAAAAATCTGACCACTGTAATTACTGTAAAATAGCATTATTAAATTAGCTATTGATGTTTTACCAGAGCCATTTTTACCAATTATTACAACTTTATCGTTTTCCTCAGCTATAAACGACAAATTACTTAAAATAACTTTATCACTCTCTGGGTAGGAAAATGTTACATTCTTAAATTCTAGGCATTTAATTTTATCTACATCTTTTTCCCCAGAAAAATCGTCTTCTATATTGTTACAATAAAAGAATGAAAGCCTTGTTAAAGAAGATAGAGCTGGTTGTATTGTAATGGATAATGATGCAACCTGCTGAACAGGAGAGAATATTTTTCCCATATAACCAACAATAGCAATATAATCTCCAATTCCAAGCCTACCTGATATTATCAAAAAACCTGCCAAAAATAACGTCAATACGTCAGCAATACCAGAGAAAAGCGTTACACTTTCATTTGCGGCCGATGTTTTTATATTTTGATTTACTGACTGATTAATTGTTTCTTGAATATAGTATTGGTATTCCTTAACTTTTCTACTTTCTATACAAAGCCCTTTAACATCACGCACAGCACTAATTGTATTTTGAAGATTGCTTAATTTCAAAGCAATAGCTTCTCTAAGCTGAGTAACCATCTCCTTTAATTGCGTAGTGTTTCTTTTAGATACACAATATAGTATCGGAGTAAGAAATCCGACAAGAATCAGTATTCTGTAATCAATTGAAATAAGCATTACTATTGCACCAAAAAAAGATAAAAAACTAATAATTATTCTTAATATCATTGGCGAAAATAGATTCCTTATATTCTCAACCTCATTCATGCGAGATAATATATAACCATTTTCATATTTATCATAAAAGCTTAATGGCATTTTAATCAATCTATTAACTATATCACTTTCTATAGTCTTGACGACATAATTACTGGTTGTTATATATAGTTTATTGCAAAAAAAGTTTATAATTGATTTTATAACATATAAAAAAACTGTTATACACGATAATCTGATGAATATCGATATATTTTTTTCCTGTATTCCTTTATCAAAAATGAGTTTAGTCATATATGGAATTGTTAATTCTGTAACTGATATAATGATAGTTAATATTACTATTCCTAACAATCTTCTGCTTACTTTTTCACGTATCGTTTTTAATACAGGAATTAAAAACTTATATTTTCCCATTTATACATCCTTCTATTCTTGTACTCGTGCTTCAGATCACTCGAACATTAATGTAATGCCGTCATAATCTTTTACATTAATTTCACTAATATTATTTTGCGTAGTTCGTTTATTATTTATATATACGTTCCAATTATACATGTCACTTTTTGAATATTCGTTAACAGATACTATAATTCCATTATTGTCAACAGCAATCAATACTCCCACATCACTATTATTAAGGGTTTCAACAACATCCTGCATTGTTGGCTCACTATCCTTAAGAAGTATGCTACCAAGGTACAAAAGACCATCTTTATTCTGTATCGCTATATCTATCCATATGTCCTTTTTGTTATCTCCCTCATATATTAGCGTATATTCATCAGGTACTCTATATGAGTTTTGAATACGTCCGACAACAAAAAACATTCCTACCAAAGCCACCCCCGCCAAAATTAGGATTTTTATTTTTTTCATATTCTTTACTCCTTATATTTTATCTTTTCTACAACAGATTGCTTTGCTAATAGATTTTTGCAACGATTTGTAATCATCAATTGCACAAGACAGAGCACCGACACCAACAGCAAGCTTTCTGTTATAGGGAAATAATATACAACATAACTCGCTTGCCTTTTGAACATAAGGAACACTATATAGCCCACGGGATATCCTATTACCATCCCAATTACGGACGAGACCCCCACAATATATAAATTTTCTAATTGCAACAATTTATTTTCCTGCTGCGCCGTAAGTCCTATTGCTTCTAGTATGCCTAGCTCTCTTTTTCTTGACAGAATATTCGTGAATGTTGTATTGACTAAGTTAAATGTCACTATTATGAAAAGGATCAGCAAAAAACCATAAGTAATTGCAGAAATCGCACCTTTATTTTTTTCAACTTCCATTCGCAAATCCATATAAGAAACCAAAGTTATATCGTCCTTCTCATTTATCATTTCCCGTAGTAGCGTTTCCAGTTGTTCTCCTTCCCCGATACTTGATGATACAACAATCCTCTGTATGCGCGTGTCCATTCCTAAGCGCTCTAACAGGCTTTGGTGGACGATCATATCACATCCCGATGCCTTGTATCCCCGATAAGTGATATTGTTAGATGCAACGCCTAATACAATCACCTCAAATTCGTTCCCATCAGAGCTTTTAAGGTACAATTCATCTCCTGGAGAAATATTAGATACACCGTCATTAACAACGATTACATACTCTCCTGACTCCATCTTTTCAAGATCAAATTTCCCGACATCTATATACTTTTCAACTCCTTCTAAAAATTCATTATCATATCCATACAGAATAGAAGCAATATCTCCAAATCCGATCCCCATTTCTACATATTCCTCTGGCAATTCAATGTGGTTTTCTGCCGACTGCTCCGCCCACAGTACGCGCTCATACATGATAGTGTGATAGTTTTCTGGTTCAACGAAATTGTTCAGTTTATTAAGGAAGTCCGCATCCAGTAAATCTATACGCCCCTCACTTCTTGATACTGTATCCGAAATCTGTATACTGAAATCCCCTCCTATTATCAAGTCCGTCATTCTATCTGAATTAATGCTGCCCAAAATGCTACTTGCAACAATAAATAGTAAAAATGTTGAGGCAACAGAAAGAATGTTAAAGACTAACTTCCTCTTGTATCTGGCATTATAAGTATACGCCAAGTATTTTATGCTTATTTTTTCTACCAACTTTCCTTTATCCGCACTTTTTATATTTATAGGATTATAATTATAAGCTCCTGCCACCGGTATCTGCATAATTCTTCGTAATGGCCAACATGACGCAAACAATACAACAAAATATCCTGCGACTGCTGCAGTCAGAAACGAAACTACCGATACATCCAGGATAATATCTGTCAAACCCTGATTTATCCTATTCATAAAAGGAACCGCACAATAGCTCGCGACTATTCCGATAACTATGCCAGCTATGGTTCCCAAAGTTCCTAAAACTAGCGATTCATAAAAACTGAATATCCTTAACTGCAAATCCGTGATTCCTATTGCTTTGAATATCCCATATATCTTTATGGTTTGGCTGGAATATATATTGTAAATGTTAAGCACAACTATTACGGATATAAAAAGGATAAAGATTATTATGGCTGTCACCCCAAAAAGATCAATTATTTCAACGTCATACGCATTCAAGTAGGCCGTATTATAATAAATATTTTCCTCATGAACTCCTATATTAACTGCAAAATCTTCAATCTGGCTTCTACATCTAAAATTTGATTTCAGGAGAACCTTCACATTGCAGGATATCTCCTTTGATATATTGTTCAAAAAATCATCGCTGAAGAAAACATAAGAAGTATTATTTGCCCTTAAGGATTCTATATCGCCTAATATACCTACAATTTGGAAACTCCGTTCCACTTGGTACTCTTCCTTCGTGTCTCCGCTTCTTATATTGAGAAGCAAATGAATCTCCTGACCAACATTAGGAGATAATCCTAAGATTTCCATGACCCACTTATCCATTACGATTTCATCTTCTCCCTGCGGCATATGACCTTTATATAGGTTATAAACCTTGCCTAGATCGTCGAAAGATACCGCCTGAGGTAATATATAGTTGCTAACAAATTCTTCATTAATTATTCTTACATCTTCTGCTTTGTACGCTATATAATACTCGCGTATATCATTGCTTTTCTCTATCCTTTTTATCTGCCACGTGTCCAAGCCCTTATATTCTGCATGATAAGCCCCTTCTTTCTCTAGGGCTTCTTTTTTCTCAACGCTTCTGTAACTATTCCAGTATGTGATTACGCTGAACACAAGACATACGGACAATATGATTGTGAATATGATCATCATACTTCTACGTTTATTATATAATATATTTTTCACAGCAAGATTCCACATAGTTTTGCTTTGCATTATAGTTTCAACTCCATTATTATTTTTCTATTACCACAGTCCCATCGACTACATGTATAATTGAGTCTGCTTCTTGTGCAATCTTTTCATTATGCGTGACAATTACCAGGGTCTGATCAAACCGTCTGCATACATCCAATAATAGTTGAAACACCTTGTTGCCAGTCTTGCTGTCTAAGTTTCCGGTTGGTTCATCCGCCAGAACAATCGAAGGCTTCATAATCAATGCCCTCGCAATCGCCACTCGCTGTTGCTGTCCGCCAGATAACTCTTCAGGAAAATTATTCTTTTTAGATGAGAGTTCCAAACTCTCTAACAGCTCATGTGAAAATGCTTTATCAACTGGTCTCCCATCTACCCCCACGGGAAGAATGATATTCTCCCATACATTCAAAAACGGAATCAAATTAAAAGCTTGAAATATGAAACCTATATTCTGACGTCTGAATACAGTTAAATTTTTACCCTCATCATAAATAGAAATACCTTTTATAAACACTTTGCCGGAATCCGGTTTATCTAATCCTCCAAGCAGATTTAACAAGGTACTCTTTCCCGCCCCCGATTGTCCTATTATAGAAACATATTCTCCTTTTTTTATGCTAATATTTACGTTATTGACAGCCTTGACTACCATACTGTTGCTACTGTAATGCTTAGTCAAGTCAACTGTTTTTAAAATTTCCATATCTTTCCTCGCTTTTAATTGGTATAGATAGGTGTCTGCGAAACACTAAAATCGCTGAAATATTGGGTACTCTATTTGCAATTTGATGTTATCTCCTTAAAAACACAATTTCTTATCATGTAAAAATGCTGTGGTTATATGGATAATTTCACTTTATGCTCTTAAATTCATGGATTATTACTTAAAAAACCAGTAATTTCGTTAAAAATCAAAATCCATCCACTTCAACCGCATTTTGAGTTTCGCAATTGCCTAGCTCGACATAATCTTATTTGTAATATTTTCAATATACTCAAAATCAATATAATTGTATAGTGAATATCTGATTTTTACTCCCAGTTTTTCTTCAACCATTTTCAGCAATTCTATTGTTAATTCCGGAGTCACACCCTGAAGTGTTAATCTAGTAAATGTAATATTTCTCTTTAATAAAAACGAAACTATTTCTTGAATGTCTATTAGTAATTGAGGATAATTGCATTCCTCCTTTTTTACAACCAAATATTTTAATTCCTCAAAATTGCAACTATTCTTTTTTAATTCTAGTAGTAAATCTCTTTTACTATTTTTCTTAAGAATATTGACTATTTTTGCAACAATATATGGTGTAGAAAAACTATTACTTCCAGAATATATATAATTTCCATTTAACCATGGGATAATATGGGGAACACCTTTGCACCAGAATACATTATTTTTATCATAGTAAACACTATTATCTGTTATACTAGAATTAGCCCTAACTTTAATAACAGATTCGTTATTATATGGCCAACTTGTTTCTAAATAATCATTAGGACATGTGGTTACGATTGTAATATCTTTCTCATATGCAATTGCACATAACTTGTTTATATATGTAACAGCATATTTATTTGTAGTTCCTAAACTGATATTTATTATATCTACATTCTCCAAAATTGCTAGTTTTAGAGCAGTAATTAACTGCTCATCTGTTCCTTGACAATTTTTATCTAAAATTTTAATTATAACAAATTCGATATCTTCAACGATGTCATCAATTATTTTTGTAACTCCTGTACCATGTCCGTGTTCATCTTGAATGTCATTACTAATAATGCTGTTTTTAATGCCAAACCGTTTGATAATACGGTTTCTTGTAATACAATACACTTCGTCAAACCCACTATCAATTATTGCAATTTTAATTTTAGTTTTCATAGTATTAATCCCAAACGACACTATACGCTTCTTTTGCTCTTTTACACCAATAATGTTTTGCCATTTCATTATAAAAAACGGACATGTCATGTCCCAAACAGTTTGTAGCACAAAAATACCTAATGTTACAATCTTTACATTTTTCAATGCTATCAATCAGCGGATCATTACATTCAATTATCTTCAGACCTCTATCCATATATTTTACGTTTCCGATTTGAAGTCCATCTTTCTGCAACAGAACACAAGGATAAATATTCCCATTTTCATCAATACTTAATTCAGAATTCAGCTTTTTACACACACACTTAAAACTGTATTCAGAAATGTTGCTGCTACCCTTCTCAAAATTATTATCCACTAATTTCTCAAAATTTTCAGCCGCCCTTCCTTCCGGACTAAGCACTCTTAATAACTCTTTCACCTCATATGCTTTACATAAGTTTTTAAAATCTTCAACGTGTTTTCTATTCTCTCCTGTCAACACCATCGAAAGACTAATCTTTGTAAAATTGTGTTTATGTAGTAGCTCTATTGTATCAGTTACCTTTTTAAATACGCCATTACCTCTAATCTTCGTTACACTCTCTTCGTCATATCCATCTAAACTAATATCTATCTGATCTACATTTTTTACTAGAATGTCCATAATATTTTCGGTAATTAAGGTTCCATTAGTTATAACCACTATTTTCCCACTATAGTTTTGACGAACGTATTTTAATATTTCCTTTATATCACTTCTTATAAAGATTTCGCCGCCTGTTAATGTTATTTCTTTAACAGATTTGCGCTCACACCAATCTATAACATTCTTTATTGTATCAAAACACAAATCTTTTCTTTCTAAGCTTCCACAATTGGAGACACAATGACTACACCTCAAATTACATCCATTAGTTAATATAATCGAAACAGCTTCTATTACATTTTGATTCATATTATTATTTGCTTTTTCAATAACATCTATTTCGTCTAAAAGAGTTATAAACTTAACAATATAGTCTTTAGTATATTGGTCCTCACACTTATTAAGCATTTCTTCATATAACATATTTTTACTTATACACTCAATCAAGAACTCGTAAGCTTCTTTCTTACATTTAAACCATTTACCTTTAACAATATTTCCGATGATCACATTCTTATCATTTTCTAACACTCGATGCTCTGGAGAGAGAATAATATAATCGTTATTATGCATCCTGCTATCCCTTCTTTATTAAATTTAAAACTTTATTGTAATTAGCGAAACGCTACTCATATGCTTTGAATAAAGAAATATATTATTTCATGTGGCAATCGCCAAATATACATGTAATAACATATATTTGGCGCATTCCACACAGAAATAACTTAATAATAGATGTGGATATTAAGTGACTAATTTTTATGTTACGAAATGTTATGAGAAGAAATTCCGATAAGCGGTCCAATCCCAACCGCAACCGTTACTTGAATTCGTATTCTGGTAATATACATGGCAATCTGACCAGCAGCCACCAATGTATCCGTTGACCTTTAACTCGTTATTCTTATTCTCTTTTTTGTTTTGATTATTTTCTGGTATGATTCGCATATTATATCCTCCTCTGAAATTATCCGCATCTACGTTGAAAAGAATATCACTTTGTTCACATCTATTCAATAAATCCCACGCTTTGTACAACTTTTCGTTCTGACGTACAACCTTACAACTAGCAATTAATTTTTACTACTATTCGATGAATTACAAACCGTGTTTCCATTTTGCAGAAGACCTTCAAATTTTACAATCGAATTTCCTCTTTGTAACGACTTTTCCTCTTTTATTCTATGATGTAGTATGATCACCTCATAGAGGAGAAAAATGCACACATAAATTGATCGCCACTTCTGACCTATATATTCAGGTATTCCTACAGAACCATATCCAATCAATCCTCATAGCTCAAAAAATTAACCATAACCATGCCTTTCTCCGCAACCTTTTCCACTATAATACAAAAGACATAGGGAAATATCTCCTTATGTCTTTATACAATCAATTTCTCTGGAATCCTCTATTCTGCCCACAAGTCACTTTCCTGACCAGACAGGAATCTCTTTTTGCTATTGATATTGAAACAATAAATAAGCCATGTTTAAAATATTGCAAATATATCTAAATCTATCGGTTCTTACTCTGTCTTTCCTCCAGTCTTTGCCTTAGCTCCTCTATCTCCTTCTCATATTTCTCCCTAAGAGTCTCCTGCATTCCTTATAGTCTCAATATTATATTGAAAATGTTGAAATCTTTCCCTTAAATCCAGCAGAACGCAACCGTATTTCAAATAATAGAAGCTGGCTTTTATCAAAATCATTTAAGTACCAGGTAATATTCTCCGTCGGCAAAATATCGCATATCTTTTTTATGTAGGGCTGATCAACTTCCCCAAAAGAAAAACCATGTGAATATATGCAATCAATTCCCTGATCAAGTGAGCGGAAAAATCTATCGTGCTTATATATCGCCTTGCCAGTATCTTTTTTTAACATATAGTGTATCTCAGACAATATACCTTCCGCCCCAGTATATCGGCTCATATTACGAGAATATTCATCTTCTTTTTCATCTCTTCCATGCCCTAAAATTAGCGTTTCTCCCCGCTTCCCGTGTATGTGGCAAACATTTTCATTTTTTATCTGATAAACTACTTCCAATGTTTCCGTGTAATTAAAATTCAAAAAGATATCATCTGATTCTATTAATTTTTTAAAAGAATCAATCTGCCCTGTTTTTGATAAATCTAAGGTTTCAATCCATTTAGTAAAATAATCCGAAAGTTTTTCAATAACTACAGATAATTCGTTTGCTGCATCCTCGTTTTGATATGCATTGGCCCACAGATCAACGTCACCTTCATTATCAACTGGCTCTATTAAACCATCAAAAACTTCACTATAGTCAAGTACTCCCAATGACTCCTCCAAAGCACTCCACTGTTCAGAGTTAGGCTCTGCCTGTGTTATAATCCTCATCAAAAAGCCGACTGCCTCGTTATCACGGCAAACAAATCCTCCATCCTTATCCTGAAATACAAAAGGAAACTGATATACATTCTCATCTGCACCAGAATATGTTTCCTTTAAATATTTATGAAAATCTTCGTATCCTGTTCGTAATCCATGCGCCCTGTCAAAACCGTTTCCAATAATGAATAATTTCTTCATTTTCGCCCCTTCTATGCCATGACTTCACCCATAATACTTTGAATTGTATTACATGCTTCCTCAAAAGAAATATCCCTTGCATAATCAAAATTATTTTGGTATTTTTTCCAAAGATTCTGCATTTGATAACTGGCTTTGATTTCTTTGATGATATCGGTGAAATTCTGCATCACCTGACCGCTTCCCCGCTTTTCAGTTGTCCGTTCCAATGCCTGTCTTAAGATATCTTTATCGCATTCCGCACCTCGCAGCACATAAATAATATGTATATCATAGAAATCTCTTGGGCGTGTATTGGCTATACTGCGTGACAGCACGGTTTCAATTTTTTCAGCCAGAACCGTCTCCAGATTATAAGCCAGAACACTAAGCGTCCGATCATCAAATATCAGCTTAAATGTATACTCAATTTCTCTAGGAGTAATAATGTCTCCAGTCGTAACATCCACCGTAAGAGGTACACTGATTGGAGAATAGTTCGCTCTAAGTGAAACACGTATCCCCGGATAATCATCCGTTTCTCGTATGTCCGAAATATTCTCTATCGAAAATTCAACATCATCATCGACTTCAACCATACAAATTTCTGTAAAAATCTCCCGTATGGATTCATGGGTTAGTGTGAAACCTTTTATTGTCGTATCCAAATCCATAGTTGTCCGTGTATCCAGTCCAACGATTGCGGAAATCAAGAAACCTCCTTTTAATATAAAATTCTCTCTGTATGGGGAAAGGGAAATTCTTTCCAGCAAGCGTTCCAGCATATAATTCTGCATGACAAGTTGAGCTGAGATATTTTTCTCAGCCGCCTTTCTCTTAATGAGCGCTTTAAGCTGCATCGGATTTTTGGTTATCACAACAGTACCTCCATATAACGCAGTATCTTGGGCTCCACCCGTAACTGTTCGGCATACTTCATCAGTTTATGAATATTTCTTTCCTTAGAGACTGCATATCGTTTCATTGCTTCATTTACCACTTGAATGTCACTACCACTTCCACGCACAATATCACACAACGTCCTTTCAAGATCATATATCCTGATTGGATTTCCGCTTGGTGATTTTATTTCAATAATTCCTAATGAATAATTATCTGGTATAACTCGTTTGATTACAATATTTTCCTGCTTAAGCGAAGTGGCATTATATCCTTTAGGAAACGTCATTGTATATTTTGCCGGTGTCCTGTCTGAATATCCGAGTAAATACAATGCCGTGTCATGGGAATAAATACCTCGCCCATATTTACATTGCAGCAGATAAAAGTCATCTTCCCATGTGTCGCTCCGTATATAGAGTCCTCGTCCATAACGATATAAATCCCCAGCCTCTACAAGCTCTTGCAATATACTTCGATGCATTCCACATTCTGTCACCTGTTTTGCAGTTATTGTTCCGCTTGGCGAATTTTCCAATAATGAGTTTATTGTATTCTTGGTCCTCACCGCAATCACTCCTTTGACTTATCACACATTAAATTATATAAAAATAATGTGTGTTTGTCAATCTCGTTAAAAATATCAGACATTATAAGCATGAAAATAATAGACAGCCGAAAATACCGCTTATCACTTCTTTTGACCATCCTCTAGTCTTTGCCTTAGCTTCTCTATCTCTTTCTCATATTTTTCCCTGAGAGTCTGCTGCTTTTCATCAAATTGCGCTTTTATATCGGATTTTTCCTTTTCAAATTTCCTCTCAATATCCAGCAATTCCATCTTATGCTGATACTCTGCATCTTTTATCTGATTTACGAGTTCCTGCACTTTTATATTAAGCTCCTTAATCTGGGCATCTTTCTTCTGCATTTGCTTTGGATATTCCTGATATTCTCTTATTTTGCCCTGAAGCTCTGATACATTCTGGCTCATAATATCATTCAGCCTTTCCTTATCAGACAATGTGGAGGCATACTGATCCGCCTTTTCCTGCATTTCCTTCCTTAGTCTTTCTGTTTCCATCTGTTCATTATGCAGGCTGACCTCAATAGCCTTTTTCTCTTTTTCCGCCCCATTATACAATTCTTCATATGTCTGCTTATGCTTTCTGGCTCCTTCTAAGGCTTCCTGTAGCTCGGCGATCATAGTATCCTTGGAGTCTAAAAGTTTCTGCACATCCACCCTTGCTCTGTCATCTGCCGTTGCTAACGCCTTTAGGACATCAGCAAACTTTGCCGACAAGCATCTTTGATATTGCTCGAAATGATTCATATCCTCCGAAAACTGTGGATTTGCTTCCTTTATCTTTTCTCTTTCAAAAGCTGCCATCAATGCATTAATTGCAGCATCCTGATTTGAAAACTCCTTCGCTATCTCCCGAAACCTGTCTGCCGTTTCCTGCTCTATCCGGAACGGCGTTGGCGCCTTTGGCTTTTTCTCAGTACCCGACATTTCTATATCCTCCCAGAATCTTTTTCTTTTATTATACATCATTCTCTGCTTTTTACAATAAGTATTACACTACACTGTAATACCATAATTCACTTTTCAATTCTATATCAATATTCATGTATTACAATACTATGTATTACACTGATATTTATTTATTTTTAAGCATTTTTTAATTTTTGCCTGTAATACATTTTATTGATTTATAAAAGATTTTATTGTATAATTTAATTGAAGTTAAAGTATTACAAAGGCGGTGATCATATGGCAGCTCCTCAATTCCTATATGCTGAATATTTAAGGCTATTAGAACGTGTAATTCTCAATAAGTCCGGGTTTTACCACTGCAAGCCGAAGACCCTATGTATGCTGCGCCAAATCCTATACACAGAATATCCGTATCAAGAAGATGACATAGAATACCTAATGGACATGACAAACTACTACATACGCAAATCAGGATACTCTGGCAGGAAATCGCGTTTCCCTATAAGTAAATATCTGGACCTGATCTGCCAGGATGAGTTCTATATAAACTCATTTGCAACGTCCGAACAGTTCTCTACACCATTACAAAAAAGAATGGAGTTGTCGCATTAATCATGCACAGCTCTTTTTTTCTGTAAATCGATTACTGCCAAACCTTGAAGGAAGCCAGAAGTCGGTGCAAGCTCAATATATAACCAAACACATTAACCTACTGAAAAAGAAAGCCGCTGCTTCACGAATTTTCATTCGCTAATGCAGCAGCCTCCCTGATTACCAAACTTCAATGTAAGAGTTGTCTACGATTCTATAACCACAGAATTTATTCACGATTAGATATTTGAAGTGTATCATTCTCCAATTCAAGAACCACTTCCATATAGCCATTTTCAATATCTGCAGGGCATCCCCAGATAACGGAATTGTTATTTTGCGCAAAATTATTATGATATTGCAAATTATATAAAGTGATTTTTATACCGCATACTTCATTTTGTTCGTTCAAAATATTTTCTGTTTTTGAATCAAAAGAAAGCGATTTCCCAGCTTCAGTATCCAAAATGATATAAGTATATCCGCCATCTGCTACCGTTGATAGTGCAACATTATCTTTCGTAACCGGGTAACTAATACTCGTATAAAACATTACAGCAATAAACAAAAACGCAAATACAAGGCATATACCAGCTACCATTTTGACAATTTTTTTGATTATCTCCTTTTTTACCACAAGTATTACTTTTGCGTCCTGTTTCCTCTGCGAGATAGTAGCTTCGTCAATCTGTTTTCCTGATTTCATGGCTTCCAGTTCTGCGGCACACCCAGAGCAATTTTCAATGTGCTCTCTTACAAACGCCGCTGTATCTTCACTTAACATATTTTCAAAGTATAGCGGCAGAAGATCACGAACAATACTACATTCTTTTTTCATTATCAATTTCCTCCATTCTGCTTTGTATCATTTTCCTTGCCCTGTGGTAGGTAACACAAGCCCAATTATCTGTCTTCCCATATAGGTCGCTTATTTCCTTAAATGACAGTTCTCCAAAGACACGCCACATAAAAACTTCCTTGTAAGGGTCAGATATTGTGTGTAAGATTTTTCGGACTCGCTTAGCTTCCTCCTGCATATCTATCTGCTCATCAATAAAAGCATCCGGAGCTGCGATATTCTGCAATTCTACTTCATCAATATTCGCTATTTTGCTATTCTTCTTTAAATAGGAAAAATAGGTATTTTTTGCAATTTGACAAAGCCATACACGCATATCGCATTCGCCACGAAACTTCTCTATGGACTTCATAGCCTTAAAAAAAGTGTCGCTAGTGATTTCTTCTGCAATATGCTCATTACCCGAAAGTTCCCATACATAGTGATATACCGGCTTGAAATAGGTGCTGTATATCTGTTCAAATTCCATTACACTACCACCTCCTTTCAATAATAAGACTTCGCAATTGAAATAATCTTACAAAGATTTTAGAAATATTTCTTCGGCTACAAAAATTCGTAATTAGAACCTTATCATATACCTGTGCTTATCAAGATTTTCCCAAAAACTAATGTAACTTATAACGCCGTAATAATTACAAAACGACGACTTAGCGTTTGCGTGCCAAGTCGCCGCCGCTCAAATCCTTGCTATAGTATAGCATACGAATGCGAGCTTTTCTACCGTATTCAGCTTTCTTTGTAATGACTCTCTTTCCTCTTTTTGCGGGCGTTTCTCCACCGTATATAAGCATATAGGAAGGATTATAACAATATACGAGAGGGTAACTGCAGAGTTCGCGAAAAGAAATATGTCACTTTTTTGCAAACATCTCCTCCACTATTTTCGTATCTAATACAACAAAATATCCATGATTTAACCTCGTTTTTCAACAAAGTTTAAAAGTTTGGCAAAACATCAATTTTATATGAGAAACACTTGATTATATAAAGTGGAGCAAAAAAAGATTATTATTTTATGCAAAAACATTATCCATAAAATATTTATTATCGGTCGAGCTAGTGTTATTGTAAGGCTTATACTAATTCACTGTATTGTTTTTCCTGAGATTGATATAATTCATAATAATATCCTTCCTTCTCCATAAGCGTTTCATGATTTCCTTCTTCAATAATTTCTCCCTCTTTCAACACAATAATTCTATCACACTTTTTCGCATGTCCCATGTTATGCGTAATAAGTATAAAGAGTTTACCTATCACATCATTGAATATTTTGTTTATCATTTCTTCGGATTTGATAGGATCAACATTGGAAAAAGGTTCATCTAATATTACTAAATCAAAAACTTTCTTATAAAATGTTCTTAATAGAGCTATTTGCTGCCATTCTCCACCAGACAAATCAATCCCGCCTTCATCTAGTTGGCCAAGCATGGTCATTTTACCATTTGGGAGCCGCTTTATAATTCCATTTAAAATTTCGTCATTCTTAATCGTTTTATCCTGAACTCCTCCATTTCCTATAATAATGTTATCTTCAGCAGAAAACTGATACTTTACAAAATTTTGCAATAAACAAACAGTTAGTCTTAAATATTGTTGTAAAACATCCTGCAACTTCTGACCATTAATCAATATTTGACCATCCGATGGACTAAATACACCTAGCAATAAATTAATTAATGTAGACTTTCCGCTTCCATTATCCCCAACTATTGCTATTTTTTCACCCATACGCAAATGCGTTGAAATCCCCTTAACAGCCCTAACTTCTGAATTAGGATATTTAAAAGATACATTTACTAATTCTATATCTTTTATTTCTTCAATTATTTTAATATCATCGCTAGGATTTTCTTCTATATTCATAAAATCAAACAAATCTTTAATGTATAAATAAAAATCATCTATATTTTTTAGATTGTTAACAAAAAGATCAATATTTTGTGTGACGGATTTTAAGCCATTATAAATAAGAATAAAACTACCTATACTTGTTTTACCTTGAAAAATCAAATTCGTTGTATACATTAAACAAACTATCAATGAAATATTTTGTATAACTTGTAATATACAGCTTTTCTTAATGCGTTGCATTTCATTTTTTAGGTTATTTCGATACACATCAATTCGAAGCAATTCTATTTTATTTGAGATATAATCTATTAAATTGAAAAAGCGTACTTCCTTAGCATATTCTCTAGTCGATAACACATCTACAAAATTTTGAATTAGCCTTTTCTTTTTTGTGTCCTTTTTTACAATTTCATATCTATTTCTATTTAGCTTAATTTGATAATATAAATTGGGTACGCTACTTACAATCAGTAAAATAGGAAAAAACGCATTAATATCAGAAACTATTACAGAGTATGTTACTATGGTAACAACTGGCGAGATAAACGCACTCAGATATTCAAAAAAATCAAAAATATTATTTGCACCATACTGAGAAATACGATTTATTAAATCAAATACTCTAGCATTCTCAAAATATTCCAGTCGCATTCTACTTATCTTCTTATATATTTGGCTGGAAAAAAAACGATTCAATTCTAATTCCTTTTTTGTATCTATATATAATGATATATTCTCTAAGATTTCCAAAAGAATTTGTATGATTATATAATTAAAGATCACATTGTAAATTATACTTATGTCATTATTTACCGCAATACTATCTACAACTTTTTTATAACACACGCTAATAACTGGTGTGATCATTGACGTTATTATACCAAGAAAGATAGTTACTAATTCATAAATCAACAATTTCTTTTCTAAAAATATTTTTATGTATTTTATGTTTTGTTTTTTTATTATACTCATTGTCATTTTCTTTCAATTCTCATAGTATTTAGACTGTGCATCATACATTTGTTTATACTTATTGCAGTTCTTCATCAATTCATTGTGCGTACCATATGCTATAATATTACCATCCTCAAGCAGCATTACTTTATCTACCATGTTAGCCAATCCCATTTGATGAGAAACTATTACGAATGACTCCACATTATAATTGCTCAAAAGCAAATCATATTGTACTTTTGCTGTCAATGCATCTAGTGCTGAAAATGGCTCATCCATAATATAAAGCATATTTTCACCTATCATCCCTCTAGCTAGAGCCAGTTTTTGCCACTGTCCTCCAGAAAAGTCAACTCCATCTTCATAATATTCCACCCCCATATTTGTATATATACCTTTCGGTAATCCTGCTATTATATTGGCACCCCCCAAAGAAGATAATAATTCACATACAATTTCATCATTAAATTCTCTATTTATAGAGATGTTTTCCTTAACAGATAAACTATATCTCCCAAAATCTTGAAGTATGACACCCATTCCACTATTGCTATAACATATTTTCCCTTTATCTGGAGAAATCAATCCTAATAACAGCTTAACTAAAGTCGATTTTCCAGAACCATTTTCTCCGAAAATAGCAATTTTCTCTCCACGCTCAATCGAAAAAGATATATTTTTAATTGCCATCTTGGAACCATATGAAAAACTTACATTACTCAGTTCTAACACTTTTTGCTTATCTTCAGCAATTTGCTTCTTTGCTTCTTTTTCAATATTTTCTTTTGAAAAGCATATATCAATATAGGAACTAATATATAAATTTTTAATTTTAAAGTCATTAATTTGTTTGATTAGACTACTGAAATTAACAACAAATATTGTTTGATTTTCAACTATAAAAATAAAATCATCTAATGTCAATGCACCACTTTGATACACCTCAAACAGATATATTAATATAGAAAACTCAAGTGCATACATTAAAATCGACCAAATAATATTTATTATTGTCCACTTAAATGAATACTTTAATAATATTTTCGTTTTTTCAGAATAAAAGTTCTCTCTTTTTTTCAACATCCAAGACTCACTTTTATATATTCTGCTTTCTTTGATACCGTTTTTATTTGTTAACAAATTGTCAATATACGAAATCTTTCTTTCTATTGGTTTCTTTTCTTTTATTATTTTTATATTTTCATTTGTACTTTTTCCTATAAATATATTTTGAATTATGCAGGAAACTATAAAAATACCCAAAATAATTTTATTAACATAAAAAACAGAAAGTGCTGTAATAGTTACCCCAACAAACTCCCCTATTAACCTACTAACAGAAAAAATCAGA
Source organism: uncultured Bacteroides sp. (assembly GCA_964600805.1). Taxonomy (GTDB): domain Bacteria; phylum Bacillota; class Clostridia; order Lachnospirales; family Lachnospiraceae; genus UBA3282. The sequence continues at coordinate 53,147 of CAZRKN010000026.1, forward strand.
TTCCTAATCTCACTATCAATTGCTTCGCGGCTATATATTATTCTTTGCAAAAAATCACTTTTATCTAAATCTGTCAATGCTTTACTATGTATGCTATAAAACAAGTCCCTATATAATGAACAGGAGATCGTTAATTGCATTTTGTCAAACAATATATTTATAAGCCCACTAAAAATAAGTTTTAAAATGTATATAAATACCAATAATATTATACTTATATATATTTTAGAATTCATTTCATTAACTTGTACAATCATCACTTTTAACAATATTGACCCTAATGGGTAAATACAGTTATTTATGATTTGTAGTACAAAAACAATTATTATACTAAAAGAACTACACCGAAATACTTTTTTTACCAATCCCCAATATCTTTCCAATTTCTTACCTCTATTTACATTGCAAACGCTTTAAAGTTGAGCACATTTCTGTTACTCCGACGAGAAAAAAAATACTCTCAACCTGGTCTATCCGCCCCATAATTAAAATATGCAAGGGAGACTATGCTCCCTCACATATACAATCCACAATCGTTTTATTTTGTCACTTTATTGTTGAATGACTAGTGCATTTAAATTGAGTATTGCAATCCCAACATCCGGACTCACAATAAAAACTTTTACAAGTATAACCGTTGGTGCATGATCCCATTGGTTCAATACCTGTAGGATTCATAATACTTGGTTTTGTATACTTCATTATTTTCTTACCTCCTTAACTACGGCTGCGTAAATGTATTTTTGCATGTGAAATCTTTCTTACATTTAAAAGAACCGCAAGTAAAAGTACCTGCATCACAAACATGACCTGAGTTACACACAGCATCCTCAAACCATCTTGCGTTATTCGTTGTTACTGTTGGCTCTGAGTACTTCATATTATCATCCTCCATATCTTTTTATATTTAGTTTATATACGATTGTGTAATTGCCCATTTACTCCCACGCCTGCTCTTTAATCAGTTTATCTGCAAATTTTTTACTCCTATATCCACAATGCCCATCTGTAAATTGTAAGGATCCTCGATTTGCAGCTTCAGCTATACACCCTCTGCCACACACATTTTGCCATACACAAGAAACACAATCATTCATATAACACAAGCTCATCTGACAAAATTTAATAAAATTATCAAATTCCGATGAATCCATAATATCTGTTAATTTTTTCTTATAAATGTTACCAAACGAATAAACCTCACCATCAAAGCTCTGACACATATATACATTTCCTTTAGCATCTATTCGTGGTACAATTGGAACTCTTTCTTCACTCGGATGCAATATTGGGCATCCAGAATTATAAGAAGCTCCCGGTAAATCTATTTTTATGCCTTTCTCCTTTGCCGCCTTGGTTATTTCATGTTCTTTCAACATCTCCAAGATTTTTTCATTTTCTTCCGTTGACATACACAGCAAATCTTTATTATTAGTACTTCGCCCTTGTACAGAAATAGTTCCAAACGAAATAGTCGAAATCTTTTTCCTACTCATTGTATCGATAAATTCCAGCAATTGCGATTTATTACATTTTGCTATCATAGAACGTATTACAATATTTTCAAGACCGGCATTAATCAAGTTTTCTATTCCTTTAATAGTTTTCTTAAATGCGCCCGTTCCACATATCTGGTCATGAACCTCTTCACTAATCCCATTAAGACTAATTTGAGCTGAAATATCATACTCGACAAATTTTTTAGCTATTTCCTCAGTAATCTGCGTCCCATTGGTTATTATCAAAATATCCGAAATACCTTTTTCTTTAGCCAACTTTATCAATTCCCAAAACTTTGGATGAAGAAGCGGCTCTCCACCTGATATAGAGAGTGAAAACTCTTTATTGCTGTATGTTTCCAGTATATTTTCAAAACCTTCTATCGATATTTCATTTTTTTCTTTTCCAGAATCATTATAACAATGAATACATTTTAAATTACATATGGATGTTATTTCTACATATATTCCTGCAATATAATATGGTGCTTTCATACTCTTCTCCTTACACTATTAGTTATTCTAGGCGTTTGCGAAACGCCACAAGCCGCATAAATACAGCATTTTTTGTTTCTAAA